>JARXRR010000049.1:0-26990 GCA_033792355.1 Chromatiaceae bacterium AAb-1 | reverse complement strand
TAGCTATCCAGATTAACACTATATATAGTAAAAAGTCCTAATAACGTTATAAATAGTCCAATATATGATTGATCCTCTGTCAGAAATTGTCTCGCTCCTTAATCCGCAAGTGGCTTTTTCAAAAATGGTGCACGGTGCCGGAGCATGGCGAATTAAGCGTGAGAATACCGGTGATCCTTTCTATTGTGTTGTCATCAATGGTGAATGCGGATTAACGGTGGACAACGGCGAACAACGTCATTTAACGGCAGGAGATTTTGTACTGATACCAGAAGCCTTTGACTTTACCTTTACCAGCACGGAGCCCGCTCCGGGTGAAGAACTACATTCCCTGCCCGAAGCGATGTCACCCGGTGAATTCAGGGTGGGAGATAAAGAACAAGCGGCGAATGTCCATTTGTTGGTGGGGCATTGTCGGTTTGATTCGCTGGACGCAAAGATTTTGGTTTCTCTGCTTCCCAAATTAATTCACATTTCAAAAGCGACCAGGCTTACTAAGCTTGTCGAAATGGTTATAGAAGAATCTATACAACGTCTGCCAGGCCATGTGAAAGTTTTGGGACACCTGCTGGAAGTTTTACTGATTGAAGCATTTCGAACCAAAATCAATACGTCTGCCGTTCCCGGTCTGTTAGTTGGACTAGCCGACGAAAGGCTTGCAGGTGCTATACGTACAATGCACCAAAATGTTGGTCAGGCAAAAACCGTTGTCCAATTAGCCAGAGCGGCAGCAATGTCGCGTTCTGCATTTTTTCATCGCTTTAGTCAGGCAGTTGGTGTTACACCTATGGAATATCAAACTGCATGGAGAATGACGATTGCAAAAGACCTGCTGAAGAAACAGTCTTATTCGATGGCAGAAATAGCAGAGCGTGTTGGCTATCAATCGGCAAGCGCGTTTAGCCTGGCTTTTACAAAATATACCGGGATATCACCGTCAAAATTTAAAAATAGTGAGTACTAATAACATTAAAGATTTTCGTTTTGCTGAATTAAAGTTCCCGGCTTTATCGGTAATAAAACCTGAACAGTTACTGGAGGTATTAGCATGACTACTCTGACCATCAGAATGATTGCACTGGAACGATATATTTCTTCCGTTGGTATCTCTTTGTATCTGAGCCTTGTTTACGGGAACTGGCTTACAAATCCTGCTATTGCCTGATACGTGGGCGACACATCTTTGCGGCTAAATGGCCGCACCCGCATAAGGTTGCCTTGTCGGGATTTGCGCCCTAGTGGCATTATCCGCGCGGCATGGGCCGCGTTCAGTACCAGGAGAAGAACATGTCTCGTATTCCGTATCCAAAAAAGAGTCGCATTGGGTTTATCACAGTCGCCTTAGTCGGTGGTATGAATCTGGCGCCTGCTGCCTTTGCAGTAGAAGCTTTGCCTCAGGGTTACCAACTGGCTGCCGTTGAGAAGGTCAGTGAAGGTAAATGTGGTGAGGGAAAATGCGGCTCCAGTGAGGCTAGCACCAAGGTGAGCAAGGCCGAGGGCAAGTGCGGCGAAGGTAAGTGTGGTGAAGGCAGTTGTGGCGATGCGTCTTTTGCCCGTACCGATACCAATGGTGATTACCTTGTCTCGCGCCAGGAGTTCCTTGCCGTGGCACCGACCCGGGCCGAGGTTTTTGACATTATCGATACCAACCGCGACGGTTTCCTGTCTGAAGCCGAAACTTATCAGTACATGAAAAAAGTGTACAAATCCAATGGCAAAGATATACCACAAGAGTTATTTACCCGTCTGAGCAAAGCCAAAGACTGATTCTGTATCTTCGACTGCCGCCCTCACCATGCACCTGCCGGAGAGGGCGTCTTGCTTTATGGAGCGCCTGATGACCAAAGTATCTTCTTTACAGGGGGCAGGCCTCGGTTTGCGCCGTGCCCTGCTGCCTGAACTGCTGGCGATGGACGCCGGAGCTATAGATTTTCTTGAATGTGCCCCTGACAACTGGATCGATGTCGGTGGTGCCTATGGCAGTAGCCTGGCACGACTCGCTGAACGTTTTCCGCTGAGCTGCCACGGTTTATCGCTGTCGCTTGGTGGGCCGGCGCCATTGGATTTTGACTTGCTGCGGCGCACGCGGTTATTTCTTGAGCGCCATCAGGTGGAGCTGTACAGCGAACACCTGAGTTATTGCTCAGATGACGGCCATTTATACGACTTGCTACCGCTGCCCTTTACCGATGAAGCGGTACAACATGTGGCAAGCCGGATCCGTCAGGCCCAGGACGCTTTGGGCCGGCGTATTGCAGTGGAAAATATCTCCTATTATGCCGCGCCCTACCAGGCATTAACCGAGATTGACTTCCTTCGGGCGGTATTAGAGGAAGCCGATTGTGACCTGCTGCTGGATGTCAATAACCTGTTTGTCAACGCGATCAACCACGGTTACGACGCTGCGGCTTACCTGGCCGCTGTTCCTGCTGAACGGGTGGTTTGTTTGCATGTGGCAGGCCACTATGACGAAGCGCCGGATCTGAAGATCGACACCCATGGCGCCGCGGTAAAAGGTGACGTCTGGACCTTGCTGGAACAGGCGTATCAGCGCTTTGGCGCCGTGCCGACACTGCTGGAGCGGGATTTCAACTTCCCGCCTCTGGCTGAACTGCTGACCGAGGTCAATCAAATCCGCACCTTGCAGCATAAGCTGTTGTTACCTTCGGAGGTTAGTTATGCCTGAGACCCTGCATCAGCAGTTAATGTGCCTGGCCGGCTATGTCCGCGATCCGCAGCATAATGCTCCGCCACCTGGTATTGAAACGCGTCGTCTGGCGGTGTACCGGCAACTGTTTTTTGGTAATATCGAGTCCCTGTTGGCCTCTGGCTTTCCGGTGAGCCGGGCCAGTCTTGGGCCGGACAGATGGCAGTCGCTGGTGCATGCCTTTTACGCCGGCTACCGCTGCCAGACGCCACTTTTTACTGAATTGGCGGGAGAGTTTGTAAATTATCTGGCAGATGGTGCAGATGATGCCCTGAACATGCCGGCATGGCTGGCGGAACTGGCCCATTATGAGCGGGTGGAAAGTGCCTTGTTGCTGAGTGACAGCTGCGAACCGCCTCATAACCCTGCAGGGGATTTGCTTGACGGCGTGCCATTGTTATCGGCGCTGGCCTGGCCTTTGGCCTACCACTGGCCGGTCAGTGACATCAGCCCGGGTTATTTGCCAGAACAGATACCACAACAGCCGAGCCTGATCCTGGCCCAGCGCAAGGCAGATCAGCAGGTGCATTTTTCACGGCTGGCCCCGCTTGCCCATGCGTTGCTTATGTCGCTGCAACACCACCACCGGACAGGTCGCCAGCACCTGACCATGCTGGCGGCAGCTATAGATGTTGAACCGGCGGAGCTTCTGCCGTCAGGCATAACCCTGTTGGAGAATTTGCGGATGCAGGGTGTGATACCCGGCACACGCATTTAAGGCAATGCGGGGCTGAAACGATATTCAGCCCCTTAAACTCAGTTCTTCAGCCGTCTCTTATATAGCAGGGCATCCAGGCTAAGCGGCCCGGCGCCTTTAAGCAACAGCGGCAACAAGGCAACCAGGTAGATCAGCGGTAATTTGTAGTTACCATAACCTTTGTTGCTGATAGCATAACCCTGAGCAAGCTCTGCCAGACTGGACCAGTCTGCCGGCCAATGTACTGCCGCTATGGCCACGACAGTCAGCACCATTAGCAGCAAAGACGCCAGCCGTGTCCCCAGCCCAAGCAGCAGGAGCACCGGCGCTATCAACTCAACCCACATCGACAATTGCCAGTTCAGGCCGGCCGGCAGCAAGTTAAATGGCAACGGGAAATCCGCCTGGATATGGCCAAACCAATTTTCGCCATGCCATTTTTCCAGGCCAGCCTCGAAAAACTCCCAGGCCAGCAGCAACCGCAGTGGCACATCGGCCAGCCATGCGCCCAGAGTATTGCACTGAGTGAATACGGCTTTCACAGTATTATTCATCATCGGGAACCTCATGCCTGAGCCTGCCTGCGCGCACGGACGGCGAGCTTGGCAGTGATTTTAAGCACAATGGCAGAGACAATGATGGTTAAACCTATGACGTACCAGGGATGCATCGGAATACGCTTATAAAACGACAGGCAGAAGATACCCGCCAGTACCCAGGTGCCACTGGAGTGCAGAATCTTCCAGGCACGCGCGCCTATCAGCTTTACCATCGTCGGGAAGGAGGTGATAGCAAGGAGCAGAATAAACAGATAGCCTATCGAGCCGGGTATATTGGCGGCTGCCGAGCGGCCAGTCCAGAACGTTTCCGGGAAAAGCTGCCAATAGATCAGGATAAGTACGCCGTGCACAAGATGGGAAAAGGCGAAAGACAAGCCAAGGAAGCGTCGTTCGCGCAGCAGGGCACGGGTGCCGGGACTTGGGATCAGGGTCGCCAGTGAGGACGCCAGGAAAGCCAGCAGGAAAAGCGCAAAGGAGGTGCGGGCTGTGACGCGGATAGCACTACGTAACGCCTCAACCAACTGCGTCTGCCAGAGTATGGCAAAGGCAGTGATAAGAAGGACAAGCAGTGACAGGAAGGTGAATAACTTCCAGCCGTGTAAGCTGGTACGGGAGTTAAGGCTAATCATGGACAGGATCCTTGAGTCTGAATGCAGCAGGCGGGATGCAGTCGCTGCTTCTGTGTCCATTGTCCTCAGGTGCTGTATCCGGCGTGTGTCTGCTATAAAGCCTTTTGTATCTCTGTGTATCTGAGGATCAGGCTGTTATATCCAGCTCTACCCGGGCACAGAGACCGCCTTCTTCGCGGTTATGTAGCGTCAGGCTGCCGCCCAGTGCCTTGCTCAGCTGTTGTGCTATAGCCAGCCCCAGACCTGTACCGCCGGTGTCGCGATTGCGTGAACTTTCCGTCCGGTAGAAAGGTTTTAATACTTCGTTCAGCTCGGCCTCCCGGATGCCGGGGCCGTTATCCAGTATTTGTATCCGCACTTTGCCAGGGGTATCGAGCTGTACTTGCAGTCGGGCACTGCCAGCAAACTTCAGGGCGTTGTCGATCAGATTCGTTAATATGCGGCGCAGGGCGTGTGGGAGGGTGTTTAACTGTACGCCAGTGTTGCCGTCCAGGCTTACGGCCTGGCCACTATCCTGGTAGTCGTACACCAGACTGTCGAGGAAAGCGTCAAGGTCAATCCGGCATTCAGCTTCGCCGGTGCCGTTCATACTGCGGGCGTAGGCAACTCCTTCACGCACCAGATGCTGCATTTGGTTCAGGTCGCTCCACAAACGCTCTTTTTCCTGTGAACTATCCATTTGCTCAACACGCAGTTTCATCCGGGTGATCGGCGTTTGCAAATCGTGGGAAATCGCTGCCAGTAGTTGTATGCGGTCTTTCAGATAAGCGGCAATACGGCTTTGCAGGGTATTAAAGGCATGGGCAGCGTAGGCCACTTCACGTGGGCCGTTTTCGTCCAGAGCCGGGCCGGGCTGATCCGGGTCAAGCCGACGGACTGCCTGTGCCAGATGGGTCAGCGGGTGGATCGCCATGCGCACAGCTATCCAGGTGCAACACAGCAGTAAAGCGAATTGCAGGATAAGTACAACCGGCAGCCATGGTGCCATGGGGATAGGGGCAGGGGTGACGTCAAGGGTAAGCGGGTTACCATCACTGAGGGTCAGTTTGGCCTGGAAATGCGGGGTTGAGCCGGGAATACTCTCGAAACGCAGGGCATAATGCTTGTCTATGGCCGCAGCAATAGACGTTGCTGCCATAGGGGCTTGTTGTATATCCATGGGCTGGCCCGTTTGTCCCTGATCGAGCAGGTAGCGGTAGTTGCGCCGCTCCAGTAGCGGTAGCCAGGCGGCTCGTTCGTCTGCCGGCAGACGATCAAGCAAAGCCACGGCGGTACGTACGTCCGTCGCCAGGTTGTCCAGCATGACGTTGCGCCCGGTTTGGTAGCGTTCGTAGAACTGCGAACTGAAAGACAAGCTGTAAGCGAGCAACAGACCAGCAAATAAAATCAGGGCCAGACGGGCTGCCAGGCTCTGGGGGGAGTGCAGCCGGAGAGTCATGTGGTTGGCTCAATCAGCTGCAGTGGCAGCGTGAAAACATAACCTTCATTACGCATTGTTTTGATACAGGCCGGCTCGCGGGCGTCATCCCGCAGGCGTTGACGCAGACGGCTGACCAGCAGATCGATAGAGCGGTCAAACACGTCGGCCTCACGGCCCTGAGTCAGATTCAGCAACTGCTCACGGCTCAGTACCCGTTGCGGATGGTCGAGGAATACCCGCAATAACCGGTATTCGGCGCCGCTGAGGGCGATGATGGTGCCTTCGGTATCCAGCAGATGGCGCGCGCTGGTATCCAGACGCCAGTTGCCAAAACCAATCAAGCGGCTGCTTTCGGTGATCTGCAGGTTGGGTGGCAACATCCGCGTACGTCGCAGTACCGCATTGATCCGTGCCAGTAGTTCGCGTGCTGAAAATGGCTTGGTCAGGTAGTCGTCGGCACCCATTTCCAGGCCCACGATGCGGTCGGTTTCGTCATCGCGGGCCGTCAGCAGCAGTACCGGGATGGCTTTATGTTTGCCCACCCGTAGCTCGCGGCACAGGCGCAGACCATCATCACCGGGCATCATAATGTCGAGGACGATCAGGTCCGCTGCATTGGCTTCAAGGAAGGCCCGCATCTGCCGGCCATCCGCCGCCAGGCTGACACGCATACCGTTTTTTTTCAGGTAATTGCCCACCAGCTCACGGATTTCTCTGTCGTCGTCAACGATCAGAATATGTTCAACGTGTTCCATGGGAGTTCTCGTGAGTTGTTCACGACTAGTCTATCTGAACAACTCAGAGTTATCCAGAACACCATATGTTACTTCGTTAAATAACGTGGTGCCGGTTTGGCATGACCAAAGCGTTGTGCCAGTTGTTGCCGCTGTGCTTCAAAGTTCAGCCAGTCGTTGCCGTCCTGCAGTGGCGGAATAGTGATGACTTCACCCGCATCCAGGCCGGCCAGTGCAGCGTCCACCAGATCCGCAGTACTCATCAGAATTTCGTCCGGCAGGTTGCTGTGTGGTAAACCGGCCAGGTCCCAGAAATCAGTAGCGATGGCTCCGGGTAACACTGCCTGAACCCGGATACCCTGGGCCGCCAGTTCATGTTGCAGCGATTGGGTAAGTGCCAGCACATAAGCTTTGGTTGCACCGTATACGCCGTTTAGTATTTCCGGCCCGACACCGACAATAGAGGCGATATTGATTAAGATACCGTGTCCTTGTTGCAGCAAAGCCGGAACTGCGGCATAGGTCAGCCGGGTCAGGGCCGTGACGTTGATATCAATCATCCTGACCATATCATCGATATTACTTTGTACCAGTGGTGCCACCGCACCGAAACCTGCATTGTTCACCAGTACGTCAATACCGCCCTGCGCTAATAGCGCTTCTACCGGCGCTGAGCCTGCCGGGGTTGCCAGATCTGCCGGTATAACCTGAACCTGGGTTTTATGGTTGTTCCGGATCTGGTTCGCCACTGTTTCCAGCCGGGCCAGATTGCGGGCAACCAGAATAAGGTTGTAGCCTCTTTGCGCCAGCCGGTCGGCATATACCGCGCCGATACCGGAAGACGCGCCTGTGATAAGAGCTGTCTGTTGTGTCATGTCTGTTCTCCTTTGTGTGTTCTGAGACTTATAGTGCGGGAGAATATGAAAATGACAAATGACTTAAAACACGCAAAAAAGGACATTGGTAATTTGTTTGTCTGTTAATTTAACCATGCTATAGATATAGACCCAGTTTCAGGGTAATGTCTTAATATTGCATTAATCATTATTTATGGACATTGTTATGATAAAGCGGATTGGCCTGATTATATTCGATGATTTTCAGGTATTTGACCTGGCTGCACTGACGGTATTTGAGTTTGCCAATACCCTGCATACTTACCCTGTATATGAGTTTGCCACCTTGTCCGTGGCCGGTGGCCCGGTCAGAAGCTCAACCGGGGTTATCGTGGAGACTCAGGCGATAGGCTTTGGCGCTTATGACACCCTGCTGGTGGCTGGTGCAATCAGCATTCCGCCGGCTTTGCCTGCACTGGAGGCTAAACTGGCGGAAGCCAGCAGTGTAACCCGCAGGCTGGCCAGTATCTGTTCTGGTGCGTTTATTATGGCGCAGGCCGGTTTGCTTAATGGCAAAAAAGCGACCACCCACTGGGCCTGGGGCCGGCGTTTGCAGGAGCTGTATCCACAGGTTCAGGTGGATGAGGATAAAATTTTTGTCAAAGACGGTAATCTCTGGTCCTCTGCTGGTGTTACGGCTTGTATTGATTTGTCGCTGGCATTGGTCGAAGCGGATTTAGGGGCTGAAGTCAGTAAAAAAATTGCCCGTCTGATGGTGGTTTACCACAGACGCACCGGTGGGCAATCACAGTTCTCGGCGCTGGCAGAACTGGAACCTGGCTCAGACCGGGTCCGTGATGCGTTGCGTTATGCCAAAACCAATCTGCACAAAGATCTCAGTGTCGAGGAACTGGCTGAGCATGTGCACTGGAGTCCCCGTCATTTTAGCCGGGTGTTTCAAACCCAGACCGGAATGACACCTGCCAAAGCCATTGAAAAACTGCGGATTGAAGAGGCGATGAACCTGATTGAACAGGGCCACACTTCGATCAGCCGTATTGCTGATCAGACCGGCTTTGGTGACGAAGAACGGATGCGGCGGGCGTTTTTACGCGCTTATGGCCAGTCACCAAAAGTCTTTGTACATCAGAGCAGGGCACAGCAGGACAATATTTATTTAAACTGATGCTTTTTTGGCCGGATCTGTCAGGGGAGTGGATTACCCCGGAAGGGACAGGAAGATGACGGTGGGGCTTCTAATCTGTTTTATCGATAGGGATAATCGTTTTTTATCGTTTAGTATTTATCTCCATCTGGTACTAGATTTTATCTGTCTGCAGAAAATGCTGTCCGGGTGAGTTTTGCTGTGTGCCATCATGATAAAGCATTGTGCGGACACAACGGCCTGCTGCAATAAGTTAAGCAGCAAATAACAACAGAGGTACCTCGATGTTAAGGTGCCCACTCCCGACAGGAACATACCTATGATAAGAATAACCCTTCCGACATTGTCCGCGTTGGCGCTGGCAATGACACTGGCTGTGCATTCCGGGCAGCTTGCAGCTAAAGAACAGATGACAGCCAGCCACAACTGGTGGCCGGAGCAGCTTGATTTAGGGCCGCTACGACAGCATGGCGCTGAATCGAACCCGCTGGGGCAGCAGTTTAACTATGCTGAGGTGTTTAAATCGCTTGATCTTGAGGCGCTGAAAAAAGATATCGCAGCCCTGATGACGCAGTCTCAGGACTGGTGGCCGGCTGATTATGGCCATTACGGTCCTTTCTTTATCCGGATGGCCTGGCATAGCGCCGGAACCTACCGGATTTATGATGGCCGTGGTGGTGCCGGTGGTGGTCAGCAGCGCTTTGAACCGTTGAACAGTTGGCCGGATAATGTCAGCCTGGATAAAGCCCGGCGTTTACTCTGGCCGGTTAAACAGAAATATGGCAGTAAGATTTCCTGGGCTGATCTTATGGTGTTAACCGGTAATGTGGCACTGGAATCGATGGGTTTTACAACCTTCGGTTTTGCCGGTGGCCGTGAAGATGACTGGGAAGCCGACAAAGTATACTGGGGGCCGGAAACCGAGTGGCTGGATGACAAGCGTTACACTGGTGATCGTAAACTGGAAAGACCGCTGGCAGCGGTACAGATGGGGTTGATTTATGTCAACCCGGAAGGCCCTAACGGTAACCCTGATCCGCTGCTGGCGGCGAAGGATATCCGCGATACCTTTGGCCGGATGGCGATGAACGATGAGGAAACCGTGGCGCTGATAGCCGGTGGCCATACTTTCGGGAAAGCCCACGGGGCGCATAATCCGGAAGAGTGTTTAGGCGCTGAGCCGGCAGCCGCAGGTCTGGAAGAACAGGGTTTTGGCTGGCAAAACAAATGCGGTAAAGGTAATGCTGAAGATACCATTACCAGCGGGCTGGAAGGTGCCTGGTCGGTGAATCCGATTGCCTGGACCACACAATTCCTGGATAACCTGTATGCGTTTGAATGGGTACAGACCCGTAGCCCGGCGGGTGCTGTGCAGTGGATCCCGGCTGATGCCCAGGCTGCCAGTCTGGTGCCGGATGCACATGATGAAACCAAACGCCATGCGCCGATTATGTTCACCACTGATCTGTCACTGAAAGTTGACCCGGAATACCGCAAAATCTCCACCCGCTTTAAGGAAAACCCGAAAGAGTTTGAGCTGGCTTTTGCTAAGGCATGGTTTAAGCTGACGCATCGCGATATGGGACCCAAAGCCCGCTATCTGGGGAAAGATGTACCGCAGGAACTGCTGATCTGGCAGGACCCTGTTCCGGAAGTGGATCACCCGCTGATTAATGCTGCAGAAATTACTCAGCTGAAAAACAGAATTCTGGCATCGGGCCTGACAGTACCTGAACTGGTCAGAACGGCCTGGGCATCGGCCGCCAGCTTCCGCGGTACCGATCTGCGTGGTGGTGCCAATGGTGCCCGGCTGCGGCTGGAGCCACAGAAAAACTGGGATGTGAATAACCCGCAAGAGTTGGCGAAGGTACTGGCGAAGCTGGAAAGTGTGCAGCAAGACTTTAACCGTTCACTACGGAGAGGGAAGAAAGTCTCACTGGCTGACGTGATTGTGCTTGGTGGTTCGGTAGCGGTTGAAAAGGCAGCAAAAGATGCCGGCTACAACGTGGAAGTACCCTTTACCCCGGGCAGAGCGGATGCATCACAACAGCAGACAGATGCCGCTTCTTTTGATGTACTGGAACCTAAAGCTGATGGTTTTCGCAACTATTTTGCTACCGACAACCGTTTTTCACCGGCAGAAATGCTGGTTGAGCGGGCAAATTTGCTGACGCTGAGCGTGCCGGAAATGACCGTGCTGGTGGGCGGGATGCGTACACTGGATGCCAACAGCGGTGGCATTAAACATGGTGTGTTCACCAGCAAACCGGGTAGTCTGAGTAATGACTTCTTCGTTAACCTGCTGGATATGTCCACCCGCTGGGCAAAATCTGATAAGCAGGAGGGTATATATGAGGGGTACGATCGTAAAACCGGTGAGCTGAAATGGACTGCGACTCCGGTTGATCTGATCTTCGGCTCGCACTCAGAGCTGCGCGCTGTGGCTGAAGTGTATGCTGCTGAGGATGGTAAGGAAAAATTTGTGCAGGATTTTGTGAAAGCCTGGCACAAAGTGATGAATCTTGACCGGTTTGATATCTGAGCACTTTGGTTTGACGAATCAAACCCTGGCTTAGCTATAATATCGATCAGTCAGGCAAGAATCGGCTTGTTCTAAGCCAACCGTTGCAGCCCTGGATGGGCTGACAAATTCGTCAGGAACGAATTTGAACAGCTCTGCTGGCCCAGAGGGGGAACTTCATGGATGAAGTTCATAGACCGGCCTACAGGGACGTATTTACGGCGTGTTGGCGTGAACAAGCCGATTCTTTGCCTAACTGACAAACTTTACGATTTAGCCGGGGTTTTTATCTGTAAGCTTAAAATAGCCAGCCGCAGTAAGAAAACTCATTTAAGGACAGAGCGCCGGCACCGGCCGTTGCTGCCATTACTACTGGCTTTTTTCTGTCTGTCTGGTGCCGGCTTACTGGCGTGGCGGGGGGATTTGCCATGCTGGCTGGCAATATATTATGCTGGTTTAAGCTTGCTGACATTTCTGGTTTATGGCTGGGATAAGCGGGCGGCCCGCTTGCAGCAGCGCCGGGTGGCAGAATCAACCCTGCATACTATGTCTCTGGCCGGAGGCTGGCCAGGAGCTTTGATTGCCCAGAACCGCCTGCGACATAAATCCCGCAAAGTTGCGTTTTTAGTAAGATTCTGGTGTACGGTAATTGTTAATCTGGTGGTAGTATACTGGCTTTATTTTCAGATATAACAGACCTGCTGCTATGCTGCATATTCCCCCTTCAGAACGCCTTTGTTATTCACTATTATCGGAACATGACGCTGATTTATTGCTGGACATTGATCAGGATGAAGAAGTCATGCGCTTTATTAATGGCGGCCATAAATCCACTATCGAAGATATCCGTCAGTTTATTCTGCCGAGAATGGCCCGTTACTATAATCCCCCGAAAGGCTGGGGAATATGGCAGGTTCGGCGTCTGGAAGACCAGCAGTATCTGGGGTGGGTGCTGATCCGGCCAATGGACTTTCTGAGTGATGCTCCGGCGGCGGCTGAGCTGGAAATTGGCTGGCGCTTTAAACGCTGCTTCTGGGGGCAGGGCTATGCCTCTGAAGCCGCGCAGGCAGTCAGTGATACCGTACTGGCAGCGGATCCGGCAGTGCGTTATTTATCAGCGATTGCCATGCCGGATAATCATGCTTCTGTCGGCGTAATGAAAAAGCTGGGGCTGGTGTTTGAACGCCGGGGCAGCCACCGTGATGCCCGTGGCCAGGATGTTGATGTGGTATTTTACCGTAAAGTTTTGCAGCCATAGTTTCGGTCCGGGGTTTTCTGTTATGCAATTTATTCACTGTACTTATGAATCACACGCCGCAGCCATACTGGATATTTTCAACGATGCAATTGCTAATTCAACAGCGCTTTATGATTACAAAGCACGTACTGCTGAAACTATGATTGCCTGGTTCAGAGCGAAAGAAGCCGGCAATTTTCCGGTGATTGGAGTGGTTGATGCTGAGGGCACATTGCTGGGTTTTGCCAGTTATGGGACTTTCCGGGCATGGGCTGCTTATAAATATTCGGTGGAGCATTCGGTTTATATTCATAAAGATCACCGGGGTAAGGGGCTGGGTCAGGCATTGCTGAAGAAACTGATTAGCTGTGCCACCGAGCAGCAATATCACACTATGATTGGTGGAATTGATATTGCCAATAGTGGCAGTATCAGGCTGCATGAACGAATGGGATTTACGCATGCCGGTACTATCAGGCAGGCCGCATTTAAGTTTGGTCGCTGGCTGGATTTAGGTTTTTATCAGCTTATCCTGGAAACTCCGCACCAGCCGGTTGATGGCTGAATACACAGATCACTATTTTTTAGTGATTTTCACTATTTACTGGTTTAACAGATAAGGTTAAAAACTTATCGTCTTATTAAAGTTGTTTTATTTCAGTGGGTTAAAACATGGCCTGGCTTTTGCCTTTAATGACGTATCATTAACTCGCAAAGGAAATAAACAATGACATTCAAAAACATCCCTGTTGCAGCGGCAATCGTTTTCTCTTCAGTATTATTAAGTGGTTGTATTATCAGTGTCGGAGCTGCCGAAGAAGGTTCCGATATCAGCAAAGTATTTGGCAGTGTGGAAGTGAGTCGCGGTGCGCAGCAGGGCGATATTTCTTCCGTTAACGGTAAGGTAAAACTGGCAAATAACAGCAGTGCCGGTGATATCTCTGTTGTTAACGGTTCGGTTGAACTGGCTGATAATGTCAGGGTTAAAAGTGTTACTACGGTTAATGGCAGTATTGAAGCTGGCAATGAGCTGCTTACGACCGGAGAGCTGACAACCGTGAACGGTAAAATTCTGCTGAAAAACCAGGCCCGTGTCGGTGGCGATGTTACTACCGTTAATGGTCGTATCGAGTTCAGCGATGCCGAAATAGCAGGTGATGTCAGCACAGTTAACGGAGATATCCGCTTACAGGGCAAAACTAAGGTAAAAGGTGATGTGATCTTTAAGAAAACCAAGAAGTCCTGGATAGGCTCAGGTAATAAAAATCCGGTGTTATTTATTGCTGCCGATGCGGTTGTTGAAGGACAGATAATTCTGGAACAACCGGTGACGCTGAAACTGGAAAACCCGGCAATGAGAAGTAAAGTAACAGAGCGCTACTGATTTTCAAAGCCTTAACTGCACAA
Source organism: Chromatiaceae bacterium AAb-1 (assembly GCA_033792355.1). Taxonomy (GTDB): domain Bacteria; phylum Pseudomonadota; class Gammaproteobacteria; order Enterobacterales; family Alteromonadaceae; genus Alishewanella. The sequence goes on along the minus strand of JARXRR010000049.1, from coordinate 13,077 downwards.
GCCGCCTGTTTACCCGGGGCGGCTTGTTGTTATTTGTGGTAACCGTTACACTTCCATCTTTATGACAACTAAGAATATTTTCTGATAGCTACCTGTCATTGCCTGTCTGGTGATACTTTACCGGGCACACAACAGCTGTCAGACGCTATTTAGAACAACAGAATTAAGTTGATTACGGTCATTCGGAGATAGTTGTGCGCAGTATTATCATATCCATTTTTTCTGCTTTGGTTATTTCCCCGCTTGCGGCTTCGCCGATAACAGAAATATCGTTCTCTTATAAAGACTGGGACATTGCCTGTTACAGCAGCGGAACCTGTCAAACCACAGGGCCTGGTCTGGCCGGGAGTGATATCAGTGTCATACTGACCCGTAAAGCCGGGCCTTATCAGGATCTCTCTGGCAAGGTTCAGTTTGCCAGTGCAGAGCAAACTGCGACAGCCTCTTCGTTGGCTGTGCTTTATATTAATGAGCAAGTGGTTGGAGAAATACCGCCGGATAATGGTGATTTTGTTTTGTCGTTGCCACAGATAACAGCGTTACTGGATGCTTTAAAACGCGATTTAAAAATTGAATTTGCCATTGGTAGCCAGCGTTATGCTTTGTCATCAGCAGGCTCAAATGCTGTGCTGCTGAAAATGGACGAGTTTCAGGGCCGGATTAATACTCCCGGGGCGCTTATCCGGCCGGGTAATAAAGATGAAAACTCTGTTCCTGCTGCATCCGTAGTGAAAACACCGCAAGAGCTGGCTAGTCTTGAGCAGCAGGCGTTACAGCAGCTGTATCAAACCCTGATAGAAGTACAGAACAGCGATCCTGAATTATTATTATCGTCATTAGATCACACTATGGAAAAGTTGAGTGCGGCTGGTGAGATGACGAAATTTACCGTGAATTATGAAACTGAAACACCGTCACCTGAGACCAAACCGTCACCAGATATTACCAATGATGAGTGGCGGGCTTTTTTACGCTCTGACGTGGTTTCAGCGGAAGGTGAATCCCGGTCAGCAGATTATGCCCTGATCGATCTGGATGGTGATGGCAAGCGTGATCTGATTATTGAAAGTTATACTGGCGGTACCGGGTTATTCAGTTATGCCGGAGTGCTGAAAAGAGGAAAAGACAGATTTTATTCAACTAACGATGATACTCAGGCAGATGAATTTGTCCCGGGAGGATTTTATTCGCTTAATGGCCGGGGAGCCAACCAGTATGCCTGGTGGATAACTTTGCAGGGGCAGGTTTATGCATTGTGGCTGAACAGCCGTTTCGGTACTGATGATTTTTATTTGCTGCGTCCCTTTTCAAAGAACAAAGATGTCCCGATAGTCACGGTGCGTTACCGTTATGACATGGCACTGAAAGAAGCATGGCAGGATGAAAATGTCAGGCTTAATGAACATGAGCATGAAGTTTTGCTCCAGCATCTGGTAACAATGCAGGATAAGCTGTTAAGTGCTGAAACTGTTACAGATGAGCGCCCGGCAGTATGTCCGATCCCGGATGGGATCAGCAATACTGCACAGGAGTCTTATTACTTCGGGCGTCCGGTGCATTACAGTCTGGAGCAGGTAAGCCTGATCCCGGTATGGATTAACCACCAGTGTTATATCGGCACTGTTGCCAGCTATTTTGGCAGTTATGCTAAAGATCAGGGTACTAATTTGGAAATTGCCATCGATTCTCCCCGCAAAGGTGAGGAAATATCTGCCGGATATACCTTTTCAGGATTACGTAAGGTGGTCTCGGTTAAACCTTACCGGGCTATCCGGACCGGGGATAATGGGATATAAGCAGACCACAGGCTCAGGTTAACTTTTTTTATACAGCAAGGAAAAATATGACTGACTCTCTTTATCATATCGGTGTTCCGGGGCAACCCTGGGGACCGGCAGAAAAAACGTTATGGTTATCTGAGCAGAAAATCCGGCGTAGTTACCATGAAATTGTACTCAGCCGGCTGGAAGCAATCAAAACCCTGGCAGATGTTGAGCAGTATGGTGAGCTGGATTACCAGAGCATCGGTGCCAGCCGTTATCCGCTGTATCTGGTAAAAAGCCGTAACTGGCAGGCTGGACGACCCACGGTACTGGTTACCGGAGGAGTGCATGGCTATGAAACCAGTGGTGTGCTGGGCGCGCTGGCGTTTATTGAACAACATATCGAAAAATACAGCCAGCAGCTGAATGTCGTGGTGGCGCCCTGCATCAGCCCGTGGGGTTTTGAAACCATCAACCGCTGGAACCCGCTGGCGGTTGATCCTAACCGTTCTTTTGTTGAAAACAGTCCGGCACCGGAAGCCGCGGCGTTATTAAACGCATTATCTGCACTATTGCCAGAGATAAAACTGCATATTGATTTGCACGAAACCACTGACAGCGATAACAGTGAATTCCGGCCGGCCAAAGCGGCCCGTGATGGTTTAGTTAATACTAACTGGAATATTCCGGATGGCTTTTATCTGGTTGGCGATACTGAGAAACCTGCAGCAGCATTTCAGCAGGCGGTTATTGAGGCTGTCAGTCAGGTAACACATATTGCTGAAGCAGATGACGATGGCCGGATGATTGGTGAACCATTGCTGCAGCACGGGGTTATCCTGTATGCCAAAAAACAGCTGGGGCTGTGTGGCGGGATAACGGATGCCCCTCTGGTTACGACCACTGAGGTTTACCCGGACAGCCCGGTCACAACCCCTGAGGAATGTACCGCAGCACAGGTTACGGCAATTTGTGCGGCACTGGATTACCTGCTGGCTTAAAGATTCAGTCTGCCGGCTGGCTGAACTGCTGTTCCCAACCGGCATATTTACTTAGTACCACAGCGGGTTTGTCGGTATACCAGGCATATCCCTGGCGCCGTTCCAGTGATACCTGATGTACATCGTAGTACAGCTGATGATCGCGGTCACCGAAAATGGCGCGGTTGGTTTCCAGTTCGGCAAAGCGTGGCCAGATGGGGCCTGCACCCGGAGCCGGTAATAATACCCGTTTTTCACGATCCCAGTTCACATTATAGACACTATGTTGCTGAAACCATCTGACCGCCGCCCGTATGGCGTGTTGTAAACGCTCTGATGGCTCCGGAAGACGTAGCAGAAACTCCACCAGCTCTGCGCTTTCGGCCACAGCCAGCGCCGGCATTTCATAAGCTCTGGCCCAGGCCGGGGTAAGGCTGCGATGTTGATACTGAGCGGCCCATAACGTCAGTCCGTCTTGGTCCTGCTGTTGTAATTCCAGTATCAGTGTCAGCCCTTTTTCAAAATGAGCGGCGGCCTGTTGCCGTATGGCCGGAGTAACAAAAGCAAAGTCTTCCTCACCGCCGGAGATATCATATAGCAGTTCCAGAATATCGCTGGTGACTTCGTCATTTAAAGTAATATGGTCGTGGTAACCACCGGTCAGCGGGTAGTTCTGTGGCCAGCCACCATGCGGGTATTGAGCATTAAAAATAAGCTGTACGCCCTGATAAAAGGCCTTCTGCCATTTCTTGTTACCGGTAACCGTAATACCACGGGCCAGTACCCGCAGCTGAGTGGTAGTAGCACTGTTATCAAAAGTCGGGATATAACCGGCTTCGACACCAAACGCCTGACCTGGCTGGCGGAGAATTGTCATATCCGTTCTTTTTGACCAGCCACCGGAGGGCGTCTGTAATGAAACGATGCTGTCGGTGATCTGCCGGCCGGTATCTGTCAGGAACCATTGATGAGGCTGATCCGGTTCAAAGCCAAAGTGGCGGGTGGGCTGAGGTTGTACCGCCAATGATAAACCGGTACGGGTTAGTTCCCGGGCTATAAAAGCCTGATCGGCGACCCTGATTTCTGCCGAGCGCTGGTAGTAATCCTGCCATTCATCAGCAACTGTGTGCAGTGCAAAGGAAAAAACAGCGATAAATAACAAAGATTTCAGCCACATTATGGTTAACCGCTAATGATTGGTGTGGGTATAAACTAGGCTAGCTGCTGACGGTTGGCTGAGCAATAAGTGGCAGGCAGTTTCAGAATGAATACGCCATATATGGAATATGGGAACAGCTAGCGGGAATATTTATTGTGGTTGATGTTGTGGTTTATGGAAGCGTGCCGTAACACTAAGGCAGACAATCCGGCCCGGACAGATCTGCATAGTGTTACGGCGGAAGCTTCCTGCTGACAATTCGCCGGTGTTTCCGGGTTATTTCAGAATCTCATCCACCGTAACCTGCGCCAGCGGGTGATACCCTGGCCGTGCTTTACGGTAAACCGCTCTGGCCCATTCTTTACCCTGTGCTGATTCTGCCAGTTGCTTATACAATGGTACGATCAGCTTACGGCGGCCAATGTTGATCAGGTAACTTTCCAGCGTCGGTTCAATACCCGGATAATCTGTTTTCAGCGCCAGCATAAACCAGGCATGGGCAATTTCACTGTTGGTTGACCGGGTTAACGCAAAGGTACTGTCCAGCTCTGCCATTTGTTCTGCGCTAATCGTCAATGGCAGGTTATTAATAAAATACAGCCATTCATGAACTGTCCAGTTTTGGGTTGGCAGTTCATGCAGAGTGCTGTTTGCTGCCAGCCACCGGTCTGCATGTTGTGCCACTTTACTGAATACATCAGAAACCGGACGGGGGCTGCTATCTGGTAAACCTTGTCCGAAAACCCAGTCAGTGATTTCCTGTGCAGACACTTTACCCGGATGAGGTTTTATCAGATGTTCATCCAGGTAACTGAGGAAGGTATGGGTGCCAATACTCTGAAAAGCAAAATGGTCGAAATATTGTCTGACGAAACGGTCAAAAACCGGGCGGCCAAAGCGTTGCTCCAGAAACATTAAGAATAACTGACCTTTGGTATAAGGTACGCCGCTGAAAGCATCGTCCGGATCACGTCCCTGTAAATCAATATACAGTACGGTATCGGCTGCTGGCATAGCGGTTATTTCGGCCGTTAAGTCCTGTACTGATAATACTTGCTCCATAACTGCCCGTTCAGTACCGAATAGCTGTTCCATAATGCGGTTTTCGACATAAGAGGTAAAACCTTCGTTCAGCCACAGATCACGCCAGCTTTCGTTTGTTACCAGATTGCCCGACCAGGAATGTGCCAGCTCGTGGGCAATCAGGTTTACCAGGCTGTTATCTCCGGCAATAACCGTTGGGGTAATAAAAGATAAACGGGGGTTTTCCATACCACCGAACGGAAAACTGGGTGGCAGGATCAGTAAATCGTAACGGCCCCAGCGGTAATCGCCGTAAAGTTTTTCGGTGACGTCAATCATCGACTGGGTACTGGCAAACTCGGCAGTGGCAGCTTCAAGAATATATGTTTCGGCATAAACCCCGGTTTGCTCACTCATGGCTTTAAAATGCAGATCGCCCACTGCAATCGCAATTAAATAGGGAGGAATCGCCTGTGGCATGGTAAAGGAGTAGTCACCATTACGCGGCGTTTCAGGAATATTGTTTGCACTCATTACCGCCAGCAGGTCGTGGCTGGTTTTAATTCTGGCGCTGTAAGTCAGGCGCACGGCAGGGGTATCCTGTACCGGTATCCAGCTGCGGGCATGGATAGCCTGATTCTGGCTGAACATAAAAGGGTGTTTTTTACCGGCGGTCTGTTCCGGCGTCAGCCATTGCAGGCCGGACGCTTTATCGGTAGAGGCATAATAAATACGCAGGGTAGTTGCCTGAAATGCCGGGATGATCGTTAAACGGGAACCCATAACATCGTCGCGCTGATCCAGTGTAAAAGGCACTGGTGTCCATTTACCTTCGGTACTGCGCGCTATTACACGTTCAATCACCAGATCCCGGGTATCAAGATAAACGGTGTTACTGTCGGCTGTTAACCAGTTAAGTGATAAGTCAGCAAAACCCCGCAGCGATTTTTTATCAAAATCTACCGCCAGATCCAGATAAAGATGACTGATTCTGACCTGATCATAGTTGGCATAAGTAAGATTATCGGTTCTGGGCCCGGCATTGGCTGGCGCAAGCAATGAAGCAGACAGCAGCAATGCACAACCGGTCAGCAGGTTAGAGAGTAATGACATGGACAGTGTTCCTGTTTTTGTTATATGCCCGCAGTGTAATACCTGCCAGAAGTCAGCTCAAGGTTATTCAGCCTGGATTTATCCGGCACAACAAATAATGACACTATTGTTTGCATCGCTGTTGTAAGCTGACGGATAGCAGTTGATCTTTTTATGATACTAATGAGGCTGATATGAAATTAACCATGCTGATTGCTCCTTTATTATTGCTGGCATCTGCCACTCTGAGTGCCAGCCCGTTACCGGATTTTCCGTTTATTAATGTAACGGGTGAAGCCAGAATGGAGGTGGAGCCGGATAAAGCAAATATTCAGTTTACTGTTCGCAGTACTGCGGCGACTGCTGATGCCGCGACATCAACGGTATATCAGCAGGGAAGGGAACTGCTGGCCTTTTTAAACGAGCAGGGTATTACCGAGCAAGATATTGATGCATCACAGATTAATAAAGACGCACTTTATAAAGACTACAATGACCGTAGCATTACCGGTTATGAAGCAACCCAGCCGATACGGGTTACCCTGAACAGCCTGCAGGCTTACGCCGATGTAATGGATTATCTGTTCAGGCAGCAGCATATCTTTTCTATCCGCAGCAGTTTCGATACCAGTAAGCGTGAACAGTTTGAACAGGAACTGACGATTAAGGCGGGGGCTCATGCCACCAGTCAGGCGACTAATCTGGCAAAAGCGCTGGGCGTAAAACTGGGTGCAGTACAGGGTATTTCTGAAGCGGGTGGTTTTAATACATTACATAATGAATTTGGTTTTGCTGACAGTGCCGTTAGTTTTGGTGCATTACGTAAAAGCAGTGCTGAAAGCAGTTCTTTGGTATTACCACGCCATATCAATTTACAGCGGTCGGTTAACGTTATTTACCGTATTAAAAACTAATTGCTATAAAACCTTCCTGCAGTTCAGGGCCTGATGGCCCTGAATAAATTCCTCATTGTGTACCTGAACAAAAACTATACTTATCTCTTTATTTTCATCAATGGAGATAAGTTATGACAGCGCGTTCTGATGTGAATTTGCATCCTGTTATTTATGTCCGGGGTTTTGCGATGCGGGATGCTGAAATTGAAGAAACAGTGAATACGCCCTACATGGGGTTTAACACTGGTTCTACCCGTATCAGGCAACAATATGATCGCTCTTTCCTGCATTATATTTTTGAATCACCGTTAATCCGGCTGATGAAAGATTATGGCTACCGGGATATTTACAGTGATGGTGAAGTTATTCAGGGCCGGCTGGCACAAAAAAGTGTCATTATTTATCGCTATTATGAACATCCGGAAAGTGGCGAAGGCCAGCGGCCCGGTATTGAAGAAGCGGCCAGCGGGTTAAGCCATTTAATCGAAACTGTCAGGCGCCAGGTTTGTGGTGATGATCAGCAGGCTCTGGCAAACTTTAAAGTCTATCTGGTGGCGCATTCTATGGGCGGGCTGATTTGCCGTTGTCTGTTACAGAATGAAAATGCAGGGAGCAGCCTGGCCCGAAGTTGTGTCGATAAAGTGTTTACTTATGGTACTCCGCATAATGGTATTGAATTTGCCGGCATGAATGTACCCAGGTTTCTGGGGTTATGGGATATCAGTAATTTCAACCGGAAGAATATCGCGGCTTATCTGAATATGCCGGTAAAAAATGGTAAGGTTAATTCGCTGAATGGTAAATTTCCGCCAGAGCGTTTCTTTTGCCTGGTGGGTACAAATCCACAGGATTATAACTTAGTCAGACTGGCCGCCGGGCAGGCCAGTGACGGGTTAGTGAAGGTTGAGAATGCCTATGTTGAAGGCACCCCAAGAGTATATTGCCATCTGAGTCACAGCGGGTACTATGGCATGGTTAATTCACAGGAAGGGTATCAGAATCTGGTGCGTTTTCTGTTTGGCGATTACCGGGTTATGCTGCGTATGGTGCCGGATGTGTTACCTTTGTCGCCGGCGGTGCGTAAAGCATTTGAAGAAAAGAAAACCATCAGGGGCTCTTATCTGTTTGAATGCACCGTCATGCCCAGGGAGCAACTGCCTATTCCGCTGACTGACCGGCGGGCGGAACATGCTTCTGCGGTATTCCGGACTTACGACGAGCTGTTTCACCCGGAGCGGGCAGGTCTGAAAGCGCCGCGTTATCCGGTTCTGGGAAGTATTTTTCTCGATTCAAGCCGTATTCAGTCTGGCAGGACTATGGTGTTTACTGCTGATATTGGTGTACGCAGTACCGATTTTACCATTGATGGGGCGTTATTTTTTAAACAACGTATTCCTGATGAAAATCTGTATCGCGGGAAAATGGTATTGCAGATTACCCTGAACGGAGAACACTGGACTATCCGTTATGTGGAGTCTGATGAAAGCTGGGGTGAACTGCGGGGGAAAACCCTCAGCGAAGATACACAGGGATGCTATATACCTCTGGAAACCCGTAAAGGCTTTAAAGCCCGTTTATATTTTGATGTTTCGCACTGGCACTGATTTTCAGGAGGTAATTACAGATACCTGTTAAGGTGTAATACAGCAGAATTCCATCTTCTTTATAATTTGTATCAAATTACTACTGTTGTTTACTCGTTTATGACAGGAAAAGTTGGTTATAATGGCAGGCAATTAAGGTCTGATAGGGCCAGAGTTGTTAGAAATACTATCCGGGTACTGTGTGGGCGTAATTTTCAGAAGGCACGAGCTGACGGGGTGCACAGTGTTGCTTACCGGATAGTATGAACAGGCAAGGGTTTACATGATCAAATTTAAAAAAGACTACATCTGGCCGGTAGTGGGTCTTGCTGCTGTAGCGTTCTCGATTTATCTGCTTTACCACCAGCTTCGTGATATTTCTTACGATGATATTCTTAACAGTCTGGATGCGATTCCATTGAGTGGCTGGTTGCTTTCTGGTTTGGCCACACTGGCTGCTTACGTTGCTCTGGCCGGGTATGACCGGCTGGCACTGATGCATCTGCGCAAAAGAATTTCGTGGATGTTTATCTCTATTGCTTCTTTTACCGCCTATGCCATTGGCCATAATCTGGGGGCTTCGGTATTTTCCGGTGGCGTGGTACGTTACCGGGCTTATTCCTCTCAGGGGCTTAATGGTGGCGAAGTCGGGGTGTTGGTGGCTTTCTGCTCTTTCACCTTTGCGTTGGGGAGTATATTTCTAGGGGGGATAGTATTACTGCTCGATCCTTCTATGCTGAGCCGCTTCAATGAAGATTTGCCGGACTGGGTCGGTTTAACTGCCGGTATCGGTATGCTGTCACTGGTTGTGCTGTATATTCTGGGCAGCATATTAAGATTTAAGTCTTTACGGGTCCGTAAATTACGTCTTGAATACCCCCGTTTGCCGATAGTATGGCGTCAGCTGATTATTGGCCCGCTGGAACTGCTGGCCGCCGCGGCAATTATTTACTTTGCTTTACCCGCTGACAGTAATCCCGGCTACTTACTGGTACTGGGAATCTTTCTGGCCTCTTTCTCTGCTGCTCTGGTATCACATGCCCCGGGTGGACTGGGTGTGCTGGAAGTGCTGTTCCTGCTGGCATTGCCTGATGTAAATACGGCTGATGTTGTAGCCGCATTACTGGTTTTCCGCCTGTTTTATCTGCTGATCCCTTTTGCCATTTCACTGATTTTCGTGGTGCTGTTTGAACATGGCCAGTGGATTAAGCGCTTTAAAGAACTGAAATCAGATAAACGCCGTTCCTGATTGACAATCCGGGCAAAAACCTCCTGAAAGTGATATGGTTAGCCGCTGCCAGCAATTTTGCATCTGGCAGTGTTTAATTATTATTATGATTTTCCGGGAGTACTTATGAAACCGCCTGTCTGGCTTACAGGATCTGCATTGATTCTGACCGGCTGCCTGATGCTGGCTGCCTGTTCTGAACCCAAACCTGATAACACTGAAAATACCGGTACTGTTGCTGAGACTGACAGTGATGGCATTATTCAGGGAGATTTTAATCCGCATTTTGCCCGGTATTTTGAAAAGATTGCTTCTGACGAAATGCAGGGCCGGGCACCTGCAACCAAAGGTGAAGAGCGTACCGTTGCTTATCTTGAGCAGGAGTTCAAACGTATCGGTTTAACACCTTTCAACGGTGACAGCTATCGCCAGCCGGTGCCGGTAGTACAGATTGATCCGGTCAGCGTAACGGATATTACACTTCAGGCGGTTAATGATACGGCTGATACTTCGGCTGTACTGCGTTACAAAACGGATATGATGGCATGGTCAACCCGTATGTTGCCGGAAATTACCATTGAAGACAGCGAACTGGTGTTTGTCGGGTATGGTATCGTTGCGCCGGAATATAACTGGAATGATTACGAAGGGCTGGATGTAAAAGGCAAGACAGTAGTGATGCTGATTAATGATCCAGGCTATGCCACCAAAGATCCGGCAATATTTAACGGTAATGCCATGACCTACTATGGTCGCTGGACTTATAAGTTTGAAGAAGCCGCCCGGCAGGGCGCAACCATGGCGCTGATTGTGCACGAAACCGATGCCGCCAGCTATGGCTGGAACGTGGTAGCCGGCACCAGCCCGATCCGCTTTGAACTGGCCAACAGCAATAAAAATCTGCATCGCACAGAAGCGGAAGGCTGGTTATCGCTGGATGCCGCAGAAAAGCTATTTGCAGCTAACGCCACATCACTGGAGCAGTTACGTCAGCAGGCGCTGAGTAAAGATTTTAAACCGGTGCCATTACAGGCTAAAGCTTCCATCAGTATTAAAAACAATATCCGTGAACTGACATCAGATAATGTGATTGGTTATATAGAAGGTACTGAAAAGCCTGAAGAAGCGGTGATCTATATGGCGCACTGGGATCATTTCGGCCTGGATTTCAGCCGGCCGGACGATAAAATCTTTAATGGTGCGCAGGATAATGCCGGTGGGGTGGCAGCATTACTGGCACTGGCAGAGAATTTCAGACAAGGTCCGGCGCCAAAACGCTCAATCGCATTTCTGGCGGTAACCGTAGAAGAGCGTGGCTTGCTGGGCTCTCGCTGGTATGCGGATAATCCGTTATTTCCGCTGCACAAAACGGTAGCTGGCATCAATATGGATGTTATTAACGTATACGGGCCAATGCGCGATGTTATGGTGTTTGGTTATGGCAGCTCAGAGCTGGAACCGTTACTGGAAAAATATGCCCAAAAGCAGAACCGCTATATAGCACCTGAACCCACACCGGAAGACGGTTTTTATTATCGCTCAGATCATTTCAGCCTGGCCCAGCAAGGTGTACCAATGCTGTATGCCCGCGGAGGCGTTGACAGCTTTGCCCATGGTAAAGACTGGGGACTGGAGCAGCGGCGTATTTATGTCCGTGACTATTACCACAAGGTTAATGATGAATTTGACCCTGAGTGGGATTTACGCGGTGCCCAGCAGGATTTATTCCTGTTTTATCAGGTAGGCAACGAACTGGCTAACAGCGGGTTATGGCCAAAGTGGTATGATGGCAAAGAGTTTAAAGCGATAAGAGAACAGTCATTAGTTAAGTAACATATGCCTGGTTTTACTATCTGAAATAAAGGCAGGTTAAACCTGCCTTTATTTATTGGGAGCGGATATTATCTGTTTAGATTACTTTAATTGCTTGGCAAATTTTTTGGCGTAATCCCGTACTTTGGATACTTCGGTATGTGTAGCGACTTTTTCCAGAACAGGTTTATATTTTACGTTTTTAGAACTGCCAAGAACTCTGCAACTCCAGGCATAAAAGTCGTTATATTGCCAGGTATTAATACGGTAGCGTTGAACGGTAGCTTCTGTATCCAACTGGTAACTGACGACATCAAGTAATTCTGTATTGTGTAGTTGAGTTCGATAGATTTCTTTTATGGCAAAAGATCGTAATTGCAAACTGTCAGACATCAGCATATTGGCTAATTGATTACTCTGCCAATCTAATTCCGGGTTCATCACTTCTGTATTGTGAACAATAACTGCCAGCTCTGCCCTCTCAGATAAAATAGCCAGGGCTTTTACTGCATAATTTTTCAGTTCCTCTGATGCGGCATCTTTTGATATTTGCTCTATTACTGATTCGTAATGAGACAAACCAGAAAATGCCAGTGCCTTAGTTGCCTGAATCGTTTCTTTTACTATGTTTTTATCTGTGCTGCTGTAGTTCTGTTTTATGTTATCAGCAATAACATCATACAAGGCTGTATTATTTATCCAGGTTGTTGTAATTTGACTATAAGTATCCAGTCGTTGTTTAGAGTTGCTTCCGGTCAGTATTTTTACATAACCATCAATAACTTCTGATGGGATATAGTCAGCAGATACGAGCCCTGTACGACCAGCCAGAACCGGAGGAAGCATAGCCGCTTTTTCTGTAAACTCCCTTTTAGAGCGGATAGCATCAGGACTTAGCCCGTTTACCTGCTGAGCAAAAAGATTAGCATCTGTCTGACGGCGATTCTTTAAGCGTATTATCAGGGTATTGCTGATAGCAAAAATATTTACTAGTTCCTGTCCTTTAGATTGTTCCTGATCAGTGCTGAAAACAAGCTTTTTATTTGTCAGATGACCGCTTTTATCATGCCTGAGAGTGATATTTCCCAGTAAGGTTTTCTCTGTTACTCTGACATCCGGCGGCGCTAAAGTATTCATTGGAATAGGCGTGGCATCACCAACAAAACGACGGCGGTAATCAACAAAGATATCTAAGTCAACAACATTGATATCATTTTCCGTTGCCAGCAGATCATCAGCTTCCAGCTTACGAATAAAATCGGCTTTTAACAGGCTTTCCAGCTCAGCACGCTCCGGAAAACCCTGTCCTACTTTATAGCTTGTCTGTGTGAGATCCATTTCAAAAGAGCGGACAGAGTACTTTATAACAATATCGGAGTGTGGAATATTAGGTTGCTTTGGTGATGAACTACAGCTGGCTATAAGCAGGCTGGTTAAGAGAGTTACAAAAAATAACAATTTTTTATTCAGCATAATGTTTATTACAGAGGAGATGATTGCTGTCTCCACCGTTCCTTATCGTGATAAATTGAGTTCAGGGT
>JARXRR010000027.1:0-44530 GCA_033792355.1 Chromatiaceae bacterium AAb-1 | reverse complement strand
CCATTATCATTACCTTGGCATTTCATATTAATCACAATTTAGACTTTCACCGCAATTAGATCAATAAAACGATATTATCTATATATTTATCGGTTTAGTTTTTGCAACAACAGTGCCCGGATACGCCGGGCATTCAACCCGGTCATGTCACCCAGCATACCCCGTTTATCCGGCGGTAAATGTGCCGCGGTGCTTTCATCAGCATTAAACACATAATGTTCAAATAGCTGCTGCCAGACTTTTCGCTGAGCAACGGGTAAATCGCGGACACTGAGTATCGCGTGAAACAGGGCGTCAGCAGGTAAGCCCATATAAGACGGCGATTGCCGCCACCAGTAGTTGATCAGAATATTCAGCGGGCTCAGGCCATCCACCGCATGCCACCACATTGAAGGAATAAAAATCGCATCGCCCGCCTGTAGCTCTGCTACCTGGGCCTGCTCTAACGCGTCAGCAAAATGTGGATAGCGCTGTAAATCCGGCTGCTCAAAGTTCACCATACTGACTGGTTGTCCGGCGGGGGTGAATTCCAGCGGGCCGGGGTAAAGATTAGCCGTCTGTGAAGGCGGAAACAGCGTAAAACGGCGTTTACCGGCAGCAACGCAGGCAATATTATCCGGCACGTCATAGTGCGCCACGACTTTGGTTTTATTACCGACCCACAGGCTGATTAACGGATTATTCAACGCCAGTGGCAGCGGGTTCTCTGCCTTAAGGCCCGGCACACAATAATCCAGCGTGGTAGAGCCCATATAAAAGGTGGGTGCCGGCACGGTATCAGCACTGTGCAGAAGTTGCAGAATATGTTCCAGCACCTGCTCCAGCGTGGTTTGCTGCTGACTGAAATTAAAACCATCCAGTGTATCGTTATAGAAAAACCGTCCATTAGCGGTAGCATCAGCAAAAAATGCCTGCACCGGCTGCTGACAGCTGAAGCGCCGCAGATAATCAGCCGCCGCCTGCTCCGACTGCCGGGCCGCGGCGACTAATGGCCAGTCAGCCACCAGCTCACGAATAATCACAGGCTTTGCCTGCTGCTGTAACTGCTCCATATCCGGCAGGCTGGCAGCACTGAGTTCTTCGATCTGCGTACTGATATTCAGCATATTATTTAGCCTGGGCTTTCAGTTGTAGCATGGTTCGGACATTGATGGCAGATGCAATCATCATATACAGGTGTTGCAGGTAGCTATGCCGGTGCAGTTTTTCCAGTGTCGCAGCATCCAGTTGGTTCAGGCGGTCTTCATTAATGGTGTAAAGACCGCCAACCCGGTGCGTCTGCCCGTTGTTGTCAGTAAATTCCAGTGTCAGTGGTTCTGCCAGTTCAAGTGTGCTCAGCATCTGGCAGAATTGCTGATTATCAGCATGCCCCTGTTGTATCGTCGCCAGCACCGAACTGATATGTTCAAGATAGCGGCTGTTACCGCCATGTTCCAGAAAAACGGCTTCGCCTTCGGTACGGCTGACTCTGGGATGCGCCATATCAACACAGACTACCGGGCTTTTAACTGGTACACCATTTTCAGTCCGGGTCTGAAAACCGATCAGAAAAGGCTGTCGCTGAATGCTCAGCGGAATATAAGTCGCATTCCAGCCCTGTTCACCGAGAAACACATTTTCGTGCTCAGTAAACCCCAGCAGTACAACAGGTTCAAATTGCTGTTCGCTGTTCTGACGCAGAAAAATAGGATAATGCGCCTGCAACTGCCGGAATTCAGGAATAAAGGCAGTAGTGCAGTGAATGTTGTCGCCATAAAGAGCACTGCGGGTTGTGATAATTTTCAGATCGTGGTGGGTAATGTTGTCCAGTATTTCATGTGACATAACAGTTCCTGTATACGGCATTTATGGAAAAGCCGCTGCAAAGCAGCGGCTTAATTTATCAGCTTAAACCATCTGAGTTAACTCAGAAAGTATAGCGCACGCCAAGATTGTAACGCGCACCATACTGATAACCATTCAGGAACTGTTCTTTAAACCGGACATAAGTACGTTGTGTTTCTTCTGTCAGGTTCAGACCTTCAAAGAACACGGTCAGATTTTCCGTTACAGCATAATTGATGTTCATATCCCACTGGCCATAAGATTCGCGGAATACCGGCGACGAATACTGATCAAAGCCGGTCAGGAATTCATCACGCCAGTTATAGGAAATACGTACTGACAGACCATATTTCTCATAAATCAGCGACAGGTTGGCAGAATCACTCAGGCCCGGCAGGGCAAACTGATAATCCAGTACATTAACATCTGCTGCCACATCGCCATACACCAGCGTGGCATTAGCCTGTACACCAAAGCCGGTTTCGCCGAACATATGCTGCACTGCCAGCTCCCAGCCCCACAGATTACCCGTTTCTATATTGGTATCCTGCGAAACAGAAAAGACGGTCAGTGGATCATCTGCATTACCGGTAATAGGTGTATTCTGTGGTGTTCCCTGATTTTCATTGATTTTATCGTGAATCGCCTGATCGGTTGGCTGAATACCATCTGCCACCAAATCAGCCCGCGCCTGTTCGGCACGCGGGCCCAGGAACGGATCACGAATATCACCCATATTCATTTCAGTACTGATATTCACCAGAAAATTATCAACTTTCTTACGGTAATACCCCACAGACGCATAACTTGCCTCTGCATAGTAATATTCCAGCGACAGATCGATATTATCTGATACAAAAGGCTTCAGTGCCGGATTACCGATAGACACATTGCGCTGTCCCACTTTCGGGTTACCGTCAAAAGAAGTAACAGAACGCAGTGAGTTTACCGGCGCCCGGGTCAGCGAGCGGCTGTAAGAGAAACGGCCAATAACATCTTCGGCCAGTTCAATATTCATATCCACACTTGGCAGGAACTCCCGGGTTTTCCCTTTGCCATCAGAAAAGCTGTCACTGGTCGTTCTGGTATAACCCCATTCGTTACCATTGATCCACTGCATACTGATCGCCGGCCTTTCCATACTGTTAGCGGTGACATCCGTCTGTTCGTAACGTAAACCGGCCACGATATTGATTGGGAAATCATTAAACTCGGTCTGGAAATGCGCCTGGGTGTAAACCGATATTGTTTCTTCACTTACCCGGTGATCTTCAGTAAGAGGCCCTGCACTATACCGGCCATTTAATGCTGCCGGCCAGTCACAGGCACCAACACCACCATCCGGGTGATCACAGTCGATGCTTTCCATAATCCGCACCACTTCATCAAAATCGGCCCGGTAGAAGTAATTGATTTTCTTATCACCACCACCACCGGAGAATTGATCCAGCAGGCCAGACGTATCTACCTTGTAGAACATATCGTCCGGATACCAGTCGGCAGACCATAACCACCATCCCGCTGCCAGTTGGCCAGAGTAGGCATCAGTGTAACGGAACTTCATATCAGTATAAGACACACCGAAATCAAACTGGGTTAAGGCACTGTTGCTGGCATTCAGCCATTTACCTTTTAACTGGAACTGATCAATTTCGTTTTTATTGTCTCTTTTACTGACCCCACCAAACAGAGAACCCATATCGCGTGGCAATAACTCAGCCTGACCATTAGTCAGGGTAAAGTCGATAACCGGAATTCCACCACTGGCAAATTCAGCAGACTTGGTTTCCAGATTAACAGTTGGGTTAGGGTAGTCATCATTGCCAGCCCAGGAAGTATTACCAATAATCACATAAGCATCGTGCCCCAGACCTGTACCACGGGTTACCGCTTCTGAGCTATGCGCATCCAGTGACAACGTCAGGGTGTCTGATACCTGCCACTCCAGGTTCAGGCCAAACGACTTATTCTCATTCTCGGAACCATTGCGGTTAAGGTTGGTAGCAAAGTCACCATTCACTTCTGTAATATGCGTATAAGTACCATTTTCGTTAATGGTAGCACTGGCAACGTTACCTTCATTATTAAACCAGACGCCGAAACCAACCCGCTCAGTATCCATCTGCAGTTTGGAATAGGTGTAATCCAGCGTCGCTTTAAAGTTATCTGTCGGTGCATACTGGAATACCAGCTGACCATTGGTTCTTTTACGCTCAATATCCTGAATTTCATAACCGGCATTCTGCGGATACCAGGTCGCACCATCAGCACGCTGATTATTGTTGGTTAATTGCAGATTAGGAGAAGCAGATAAATCGACATTCTGATGCCATACATCCACAGCCATACCTTCAGAACGGTTATTACGTTCCTGGTAAGAGCCGGAAATCAGCACCCCGAATTTATTATCAGCAAAGGTATTACTGAAAATACCGGAAATTTCCGGAGTAATATCGTCACCCACTTCATTGGACGTATCATGTGCGGCTTTAATACCGATCGACCCTTTCAGGCCCGGATCATTTAACGGGCGGGCCGTTAAAATATTAACCGTGGCGCCAATACCACCGCTTGGTACATCTGCCCGCGAGGTTTTATACACTTCAACCCCACTGACACCTTCGGTAGCCAGATCGCCAAAATCAAAAGAACGGCTATCGTTCGTCGGCATCTGGCGGCCATTCAGAGTCACCAGGTTAAATGCAGGACCAAAACCCCGTACGGTAATTCTGCTACCTTCGTTATTACTGCGATCAATAGATACCCCCGTAATACGCTGCAACGACTCAGCCAGGTTGGTATCCGGAAACTTACCAATGTCTACAGCCGTAATGGCATCAACCACACCGCTGGATTCACGTTTGATATCTGTGGACTTAATCAGGCTGCCCCGAATACCTGATACTTTAATAACTTCTACTTCTTCGGCATTATCCTGCGCATAGGCAGGTACCAGCGCTGTTGCGCCAGTAATCAGCGACAAGCAGGCAGCCAGCCGCGTGAGTCTGAAACCCCTGTTATTCATACCTCTCTCCCGTCATAACTAACTCTGTTTTAATTTTTGGTAGCGCTTACATTTTTAACGCACACAGAAGAAGGAATGAAAATGTAAGCGCTTACAAAAGGTAGATGATAAATACAACATAGTCAATATGCCGTACCAACAAAAAGCAGAATCTGTATAAACCGGGTCTGAACAAAATATCATCAGCAAACGTCAACACACCCCAGGTAAGTGAATACGTATGCACTAAAAAAAGGCAGGTTTACTACACTAAATTACGCTACTTTATCGCCTGATAATAAAAAACAGGGTTAGGTTATGTCTTTAAAGCCAATTTTTACTGCAATCGGCCTTGGCAGCATACTGCTGGCCTGCACACAGCCATCATCACAGCAGAAGCCACAGCAAACATACGAAACAGACACCACTGGTAAACCCGTGGTGTATCAGGTATTCACCCGTCTGTTCGGCAATACCAATACCACTAACCACCCCTGGGGCACCGCAGAACAGAATGGTGTCGGTAAATTCAATGACTTTACCGACACTGCACTGCAAAGCATCCGGGAAATGGGTACCACTCATATATGGTACACCGGTGTGCTGCATCATGCTGTTATTAACGACTACACCGCTTACGGCATCAGTAACGATGATCCTGATGTCGTTAAAGGCCGGGCCGGTTCACCTTATGCAGTAAAAGATTATTACAATGTAAACCCTGATCTGGCAGTTGACCCGGCAAAACGGCTGGAAGAATTTGAAGCCCTGATTGCCAGAACACATCATCATGGCATGAAAGTGATAATCGATATCGTACCTAACCATGTGGCCCGCCATTATCAGTCGCTGTCAAACCCTCCCGGAGTCAGTGATTTCGGTGCCAACGACGATACCAGCGTCGAATATGCCCGCAATAATAATTTCTACTATGTTCCCGATCAGCCGTTTCAGGTGCCACAGTGGCCGGCAGATTATCAGGTACTGGGCGGTGAAGCTCACCCGCAGGCCGATGGCCACTTTACTGAAAACCCGGCGAAATGGACCGGTAACGGCGCCCGTGCTGCCCAGCCAGCGTTCGATGACTGGTACGAGACAGTAAAAATCAACTACGGTGTAAAACCGGATGGCAGCTACGATTTCGACCAGCTACCGGCAGACTACGCCCAGCAAGACTGGCAGGCCCATTACGCCTTCTGGCAGGACAAAGATGTACCGGATTCCTGGATTAAATTCCGCGACATCACCCAGTACTGGCTGGCAAAAGGTGTGGACGGTTTTCGCTACGACATGGCAGAAATGGTACCGGCAGAGTTCTGGAGCTATCTGAATTCCCATATCAAGCATACTAATCCTGAGGCTTTCCTGCTGGCGGAAGTCTATCAGCCGCACCTGTACCGGGATTATATCCGTCTGGGCAAAATGGATTATCTGTACGACAAAGTAGAATTCTACGACAGTCTGAAACTGGTGATGCAGGGCAAAGGCCCAACTTCTGCCCTGGTAGAAACCCAGCAACGGATGGCCGATATTGAACACCATATGCTGCACTTTCTGGAAAACCACGACGAACAACGGATCGCCAGCCCGGAATTTGCCGGTGATGCCCGTAAAGGCAAGCCTGCGATGGTGGTTTCCACTACGATCAGTACTTCACCCACCATGCTGTATTTTGGGCAGGACGTAGGTGAAGCGGGCGCTGACGATGCCGGTTTTGGTAAAGCCAGCCGCACCACTATTTTTGATTACTGGGGTGTTCCGGCCCATCAGCGCTGGATGAACGGCGGTAAATTCGACGGTGGTGCACTTACCGCTGAAGAACGCAGCCTGCGGGATTTCTATGCCCGTCTGCTGAGTTTCTCTGCTGCCGCTCCGGCAATGCGCGGCCATTATGCAGAACTGCATACCGCCAACCTGCAAGCTGATACGCCATACAGCGAACAACAACTGGCTTTCTCCCGCTGGAGCGAACAGCAGAAACTGCTGATTGTCAGCCACTTTAATGCCGAACAAGCAGCAACTTTCAGCCTGCAGGTGCCGGCAGAACTGATTAGTACCTGGCAACTGGCCGATGGCAGCTATATGCTGGCCGACCAGCTGCATCAGGGCAGTTATCAGTTACAGGTTACAGGCGGTAAAGGCCAGGTAGCCCTGCAACTGGCGCCACTAGCGTCGGTAATTCTGCAACTGGAGCTATAACAGATGATGATCAGAAGCCTGTTATTCTTTTTATTGCTGCTGGTCAGCAACGGGTGTT
Source organism: Chromatiaceae bacterium AAb-1 (assembly GCA_033792355.1). Classification (GTDB taxonomy): domain Bacteria; phylum Pseudomonadota; class Gammaproteobacteria; order Enterobacterales; family Alteromonadaceae; genus Alishewanella. The sequence continues at coordinate 37,445 of JARXRR010000027.1, read as the reverse complement.
ATGCCTGGCAGTATCAATCACATCAGTTGCAGGATAATCAGCTGCAAATTACTACCGATCAGGGTCAGCTACTGCTGCGCTTTTACCAGCCGGATGTGGTGGAAGCTTTTTATCAGCCGCAGGGAGTAAAGCAGTTACCGTCATTTTCGGTTGCAGCAGAGCCTGGCGCGTTGAGTTTGCAGTTACAGGAAAACAACGAAACCCTGCAGCTGAGCAGTAGTAACCTGACCATCAATATCCGCAAGTCACCGCTACAGCTCAGCTATTACCGTGATGGCAAACTGCTGCTGGCTGAAGAACAGGGCTATATCCGTCAGGAACAGCAGCATGGTTTCCGCTTTGCACTAAACCCGCAGGAAAAGCTGCTTGGCGGCGGCCAGCGCGTACTGGGTATGGATCGTCGCGGTCAGAAATTCCCGCTGTATAACAAAGCCCACTATGGCTATACCACCGAATCCAGCCAGATGTATTTCAGTATTCCGGCCATCGTTTCCAGCAATAAGTACCTGCTGTTGTTTGATAATTCTGCCAGCGGCGAAGCGGATCTCGGCCATACCCAGCAGCATGTGATGCAGTTTACTGCTGCCGGTGGCCGCAGTGCCTATATTGTCGTGGCCGGGGATACCTATCCGCAACTACTGGATAACTACACCACCCTGACCGGTAAACAGCCGCTACCAGCCCGCTGGACGCTGGGAAACTATGCTTCCCGTTTCGGTTACCGCACAGAGGCAGAAGCCAGGGCCACCGTGCAGAAATTCCGTGATCTGAACCTGCCGCTGGATGCCATCGTAATAGACCTTTACTGGTTTGGCCCCGATATTCAGGGCCATATGGGTAATCTGGACTGGGATCGCAAAGCCTTTCCCAAGGCCGAACAAATGATGGCCGATTTTGCCGCCGATGGCGTAAAAACCATTCTGGTTACCGAACCTTTTATCCTGACCACATCAAAACGCTGGCAGGAAGCCGTAGCTGCCGGTGCCATTGCGCCCGGCCCGGACGGCAAACCAAGAACCTTTGATTTTTACTTTGGTAATACCGGGTTAATTGATGTGTTCAGCCCGGCTGCCGCTGACTGGTTCTGGGGTATCTACCGCAATCTGGTAACACAGGGCATGGGCGGGATCTGGGGAGATCTCGGCGAGCCGGAAGTACACCCGGACGATATTCAGCATGCTGCCGGCAGTGCCAGTGAAGTCCATAACGCTTACGGCCATAAATGGGCCGAGCTGGTGTACAACGGTATGCGGCAGGATTTTCCACAGCAGCGCCCTTTTATTATGATGCGGGCCGGTGCTCCCGGCAGCCAGCGGTTTGGTATGGTGCCGTGGACCGGTGATGTTGATCGCAGCTGGGGTGGTTTAAAACCTCAGGTAGAACTGGCCCTGACTATGGGTATGCTAGGTTTTGGCTATATTCACTCTGATCTGGGTGGCTTTGCCGGTGGTGAACAGTTTGACGCTGAACTGTACATCCGCTGGCTACAATACGGCACTTTCCAGCCGGTATACCGGCCACATGCACAGGAACATATTGCCCCGGAACCCGTTTTCCATGATGCAGAAACCATTGCCAGAGTACGGCCTTTTATCGATCTGCGTTATCAGTTGCTGCCATATAACTACACACTGGCCTGGCAGAACAGTACCACCGGTATGCCGCTGATGCGCCCGCTGTTTTTCCTCGATGAGCAGAACAATGCCCTGATGGACGAACAGAACAGCTACCTGTGGGGTGATGCTTTCTTAGTCGCACCGGTTACCGAGCCGGGTGTCAGCAGCTGGCCGGTGCAACTGCCCGGTGGCGTCTGGTTCGATTTTTTCAATGGTAAACGCTATGAAGGCAACGACCGGATTGAGATACCGGTTACGCTGGATAGCATCCCGGTACTGGTGAAAGCCGGTAGCTTTGTGCCGATGAGCAAACCAATTCAACGTACCGGTGATTACCAGCCGGAGCATTTATTGCTGCATTACTATGCCGATGCAACAGTAAGTTGCAGTAAAGGGCAGTTGTACGAAGATGATGGCGTATCACCAGACAGCCTGACCAGCGGTAACTATCAGCTGCTGGAATTTTATTTTCTGGCAGAAAACGGCGAACAACGCTTTGAGTTCCGCCACAGCGGTAATGGTTATAAAGGGGAGCCGGAATCACGTGAGCTGACACTGGTGCTGCATAATCAGCCTGCCAAACCGCAGCAGATTCTGGTCGATGGCCGTTATCTGCAACTGGTGCCGCAGCAAAACCGCTTTGAGCGGATGCAAAATGTTGCCTGGTATGACAGTGCCCGCAAACAGCTGAAAGTGAAAATTAACTGGCAGGCAGATAAACACCAGCTGACAATCCGCTAAACTTGTTTCTTCTGACAACGGCAGAAAAATTTTCTGCTGTTGTCGATTCTTTGGTGGCGGATACGACTATAACTGAATCATCTAAAGAGGAAACAGTTATGACAGCTCAAGCCAAAGCCGAACAAAAAATACGCGACGCCATTACCCGCTACGCACTGGCGGTAAGAACCAAAAACCTGGATCTGGTCAGTTCGCTGTTCGCCGATGACATTATCGCCTTCGATGCTATTATCGCCCTGCAATTTAAAGGTAAAGCCGCCTACACCGAACACTGGAAAATCTGTATGGGGTTTGCCTTTGGTACGCCACTGTACGAAGTGCATCAGTTACAGGTACAGGTTGATGGCCAACTGGCTTTCAGCCACAGCGTTAACCAGTGTGGCTGCGAAAATGAACAAGGAGAAATGCAAAGCAGCTGGATGCGTTCAACCCAATGCTGGCGACAATTCGGCGATGACTGGAAAATTGTGCACGAACATTTTTCTGCCCCTTTTAATGTTGAAAACGGTCAGGCCCTGTTTGATCTGAAACCCTGAACCCGACAGGAGAACACCATGAAATACCTCTGTCTTGTGTACAGTAACGAAGAGTTACTGCACAGCCTGCCGGAAAGCCCGGATGACACCGAATGCTTTGCCTATGCCACGGCTTTGCAGCAAAGCGGCCGTATGCTGGCAGCAGAAGCATTACAACCTGTGGCAGCCGCAACATCGGTACGGATCAGGCAGGGCCAGCTCAGTATTACCGATGGCCCTTTCGCCGAAACCAAAGAGCAACTGGCCGGTTTTTACCTGATTGAAGCCCGTGATCTGAACGAAGCGATCAACGTGGCGGCGGGTATCCCGCCGGCCAGGGTTGGCACCATTGAAGTACGGCCAGTCCGCCAACTGGATGTCTGAAGCCAGTGCAGGCCCTGCTGACACAGCTCTATCAGCGTGATTCCCGTAAAATACTGGCCACGCTGATCCGGCTGCTGGGAGATTTTGATCTGGCAGAAGAAGCGTTGCACGAAGCCTTCCGGGCTGCGCTGGAGCAATGGCCACAGCAAGGGATACCGTATAATCCATCAGCCTGGCTGGTATCAGCCGGGCGTTTTAAAGCCATTGATTTACTGCGTAAAACCTCACGGCTCGTATCAGGACAGGAAACTTTGCTGCATCAACTGGAAGCAGCAGAACAGGATTGCCAGTTGATTGAAGATGATCAGCTGCGGCTGATTTTTACCTGCTGTCACCCTGGCCTGGCTGAAGATGCCCGGCTGGCGCTGACCCTGCGCGAAGTGTGCGGTATCACCACCGAGCAAATCGCCAGCGCTTTTCTGTCAAAACCAGCCACTATCGCCCAACGTATCGTAAGGGCAAAAAATAAAATCCGTATTGCAGGCATTCCTTACGAAATCCCGGAGCAGGCCGATTTACCACCACGCCTCAGCACCGTACTACAGGTGATTTACCTGCTGTTTAATGAAGGGTATAACGCCTCGGCGGGTGAGCAACTGATTCGTCATGAACTGGCAGACGAAGCCATCCGGCTGGGAGGATTACTGCTGTCGCTGTTACCGGAAGCAGAAGTCTGTGGCCTGCAGGCACTGATGCTACTGCAACACGCGCGGCGTGATGCCAGGCTGTCAGCAAACTGTGAGTTGATCCTGTTACAGGATCAGGACCGTAACCGCTGGCATCAGCCGGAAATAGAACAGGGTTTGCAGCTGACAGAGCAGGCGCTGACCGGTCGCAGAGCCGGGCCTTATGCATTACAGGCGGCAATTGCAGCGGTACATAGCGAAGCCACCAGTGCCGGTAAAACTGACTGGGCACAGATTTGCGGTTTGTACGATGTACTGCTGCGGATGCAACCATCACCGGTGATTGCGCTTAACCGGCTGGTTGCCATTGCCATGCGCGATGGTCCGGCAGCGGCTTTACCGGGTATCGCCCTGCTGGAACAGCAGGGCAGTCTCGGCCATTATTATCTGCTGTATGCCACCAAAGCCGATTTATTACGGCGGCTGGGGCAGCAGCAACAAGCTGCCGGAGCTTATCTGCAGGCACTGCAACTATGTAAACAAGGCCCGGAACAGCGCTTTTTGCAACAGCAGCTGACAGCCCTTAACCGCTCCACAAACTGATAACCGGCAGGCGCCGTACCTCTGCTGGCAAATAAACCAGCGTTAAAACCCCTGAACCAACCGGCCGCGGATAATCTCTGCTACCGGCCTGAATGCAGGATGTTGCTCTGTCAACTGGTCCAGCAGTGGTAATGTCTGCTGCACCGCCGCAGCAGCAATATCAAATAATTGCCCAACCATATTGGGGCTAAGGTTGCAGTGCTGGCGGCCAAACTGTTTTAATACGTCAGCTTTAGGCCAGCGTTTTGAGCCTGTAAGGCTGAGCGCCATCTGATCCGCAGGTAAATACGCTACCGTACTGACCACATCATATACCGGAGCCAAGCGTACACTGGGCAATGTAGCCTGTGAACCAAACCCTTGCAAATCCGGATATAACACCGCGAAATTTTTAAGGTGTGCATCACCGTTGCCAACCAGTACATTCAGCAACGTCAGCAAAAAGAAATGACTCAATGCCTGATGTTGCAACTCACCGGAAACAAACTGACGAATAGTATGAGTACAGGATTCCAGGCTGGCATCATATTTCTGCCTGACGGTCTTTCCCTGTAACACCGCAAAATCCTCTGTTCCAAGGGAATTACTGTTATTATCCAGATCAAACCGCTCGCTGATCAGGAAATGCCCGTTTTCTCCCAGAAAACTGGTTGCAGTGTGTAAGCCGGCAGCTTTACACAATTGCAGACAGAAGTATTCATTACAGGCCAGCTGCGGAAATTCCGGCCCCCAGGTTTTAACAATATAATGGCGGGTAACCACTGCAGCTTTGTCAGTAACGTCTACCAGTACTTTAGGCTGCACACCGGCAATACCGGAACGGGCACCGAAGAGTTGCAGCAGTTGCCGGAACAATCCGGGAGAATCCTGCTGCAATAATTGCTCAAAGCTGGCCGGTTCAGTAGCCAGTTGCTGTAATTGCAAACCGGCCTGACGGTAACGCAAACGGCCAACCTGATGCTCACCAAGCAGTGACAGCAGAGTAAGATCACTGCTGCCATACACTTTGGCAAACTGCCGCTCCAGCGTTTGTCTTAATGTACCTTCCGGCAGATTCATCTGAAATACCGGATGCAACTCAGAATAACTATAACTTTCCAGCCGCAGCGGCATCGTCAGTGACACCGCCTCTTTGGCATTTGCAGCATAGCTGAATACATGTTTGGCCTGCTGCTGTGCCAGATGCCCGCTAAGGCGATTCTGTAAGAATACATCGACATTCGCCATAGCTACTCCCAACTTTCCTGCTGCAGCTCATCCAGTGTAGGTGGTAATGCCTGGCGTACCGCCAGGCTTAGTTGCAAGGCTGCCAGTACCCGCTGAACCTTGCGGATGCCGAGATCCTGGGGCAACCCGCGTTCCAGTGCGCCAATCGTCATCCGATCCAGACCTGCATGCTGAGCCAGTTGCTGCTGTGTCCAGCCCCGTTGTTTACGGGTTTGCCTGATGGTCTTACCCAATTGCTGAAAAACATCGCTCATTATCTGGTCTGTCATTAGCCTATAATGATTAAAATATATATCTTTATCTGATAAATATCAAAATATGATAAATATTTTCATCAAACAGAAGTTACTGACCAGTAACATAACCCAGCGGAAATAGCCGTCATAAAGGTAATACCAGTCAGTTAAGCAGGAATCAGCTTACTCTAAGCTAACCGTTGAAGCCCCGGATGGGCGTAATCGAGCCTACAGGGAGGTATTCACGGCGTGTTAGCGTGAGTAAGGTGATGGATGCTTTAACCTTAACTGATTCGGCATCACCCGATAAAAATGGTGTCTTTAGTGATAAAAGTTAAGGTTTTAACTTCCTTATTCGTTGGCCGTTTCCTGCTCTTTTACCAGCCATACCGATAACGCGCCCAGTACCATCGCAGCACCGGCCAGCATCACGATATAAACGGCTTCGTTCTGGAAGATACGACCCAGGATCCAGCCGGAGACCAGACCGGAAATAATCTGCGGCACCGCGATGGTAAAGTTAAATATCCCCATATATACCCCGGTCTTATTGGCTGGCAGAGAACCCGCTAAAATGGCATAAGGCATTGCCAGAATGGCAGCCCAGGCAATACCGATACCGACCATCGGCCACATCAGCCCCAGCGCGCCCTGCGGGATCTGGACAGAGGTAATCAATAGATCAACCTGTGTCAGGGCCGGATCATCAAACAACACAAAGCTTAAATAACCCAGACCACCCGCCAGCAATGACAATGAATACACCAGCCTGCGGCCAAACAGGTTAGCCAGTTTGGCCATTATCAACGCAAAAAATACCGCAAACAGCGAATATGCCGCATACAGGATACCAACCCAGTCTCCGGCAGCCCCTTTGGCGGCTGCGATATCGGCAGGTGTTCCGCCCATTTGGGCGATATAAGCCGGATCAAACCATTCAACACCTACACCCCAGCTATGCTGCGCAATCGCTGCCGGGAAATAGGTCCACATAATGATCAGGGCAAACCACGAAAAAAACTGTACTAACGCCAGTTGTTTCATTACCCGCGGCATTGTTTTCATGGTTTGCCAGAAATCGGCCAGTTTTTCAGGCAGTGAACGTTTTTCCCGGATCTGGGCTGCAACCTGCTCTGCATCCATACCTTTGTAGGCATAATATTGTTGTGGCGGGTATTCTTTAGTACGGAATACCGTCCATAGCACGCTACCCAGTAATACCGTTGCGCCAATATAGAAAGACCAGATTACTGAAGGTGCCACTGCACCGGCCCGGGAGGCATTGTCCAGTCCGATCACATTGGTCAGCACAAACGGCAGAATAGAACCAAATACCGCACCGATATTGATCAGCAGGGTCTGCACGGAGTACCCGAGATTCCGCTGTTCTGCCGGCACCATATCGGAGACCAGCGAACGGAACGGCTGAAAGGTGACATTAAAAGCCGCATCTTTGATGGCAAAAATAACCAGCCCGAACAGCATTGGCGGTATCAGCGCCACTACCATCGACGAGTTAGGTAACAGCACCATAGCCGCAGCAGCCACGACCGCACCACCAAGCATAAACGGCAGACGCCGGCCGACACGGTTCCAGGTGCGATCCGATGCTGCACCAACAAGCGGTTGTACCAGTAAACCCATAAGCGGGGCAGCCAGCCAGAATAAAGACAGCGATGATAAGTCGGCCCCGAGATCAGACAAAATACGGCTGACATTACCGTTTTGCAGCGCAAAACCAATTTGTACACCAAGGAAGCCGAAACTGAGATTCCAGATCTGCCAGAAGGATAACTTCGGTTGTTTCATTACAGGTTCCTATGTCTTGTTATATAGTTATATGACCGACAGCAGTGCTTTATGGTACATCATGACCCCCGTTGTCATGCATCGTCAGGCTACACGATGGCCCGGCACAGCGCAAAACCGTGCATACGTATTCATGTTGTTACTGCACCATTTTGGGGTTATTACCAGACCAGAATTAAATCTGTGCCGGCTCTTACAGAAGAAGCACCGGCGACAACCAACAACGGGGATTGCATGAAACATCTTACCTTCTGTGTGCTGTTATTATCTGCTCTGCTGACAGCCTGTAACCCGGCTCCTGCACCAGAATCTGTCAGTGCACCAACGACCACCAGCCAGACGGAAACCTCAGCCCACTGGTGGGATAACGCAGTGTTCTACCAAATCTGGCCACGCAGTTTTTATGATACCGACAATGATGGCCACGGTGACTTTAATGGCATTACCGCCAAACTGCCTTATCTGCAACAGCTTGGGGTAAATGCCCTGTGGCTGACCCCGATATTTGAAGCACCATCCTATCATGGTTACGACTTTACAGAGTTTTATCAGACAGAATCAGATTATGGCAGCATAGCCGATTTTGAAAACCTGATTCAGCAGGCGGCAGCCAAAGATATCAGGATTATTCTGGATCTGGTGATTAACCATATTTCAGATAAGCACGACTGGTTTACCCGTTCAGCGAATGGCGAAGCCCCCTATAAAGATTATTTTATCTGGCGCGATGACCTGCCACAAACCGGCTGGGGCCATGCCTGGGACAACAACGATCTGCCAGAAGCGGTGTGGCACTGGAACGAAAACCGCCAGCAATACTACTATGCAGCCTTTGGCGCCAGCCAGCCGGATCTGAATCTGACACACCCGGATGTCATTGCCGAAATGAAAAAAATGGCAAAATTCTGGCTGGATAAAGGGGTTGCCGGTTTCAGGCTGGATGCCGTGCGGTTTGCCATTGAAAACGGCCCGCGCCAGCAGGCTGATACCGCAGAAACTATCGCCTACTGGCAGGATTTTAACCAATACGTTAAAAGCATTAACCCTGAAGCTTATCTGGTAGGAGAAGCCTGGGTTGATATTCCGGTTGCCGCCCGTTACTACGGCAATGGCCAGGGGCTGGATCAGGGCTTTGATTTTGAAATAGGCTACAGCATTCTGCGGCAACTCAGGCAGCAACACCTGACTGAAGCACAGTTCGGCACCATGTCGGAGCAGCAACTATCTGAAAAACACCCATTACAGCAGAACATGCTACGCCGGCTGGACTCTGAGGCACCATTAAGCTTCTTTGCACCATTTCTGACCAACCACGATCAGGACAGAACCGGCTGGCAGTTACAGCAAAATCAGGCCAGCATGAAGCAGGCTGCAGCTATGATGTTCAGCTCTCCCGGCACACCTTATCTGTACTACGGTGAAGAAATAGGCATGACCCAGGCCACCACCGGTAACGATGTGTATCGCCGGGCCCCGATGCTGTGGGATCAAAGTTCACAGGCGGGCTTTACCGGGGCAGAAACCAGCTGGGTAGAGCAAAGCGCATTATTCGGTGAAAACTATCAGCCCTGGTGGCCGGATTTTCTGTCACAACAATTACAACAGGAACAAACAACTGTTGCCGCTCAGCAGCAACAGGCCGACTCCTTATGGCATTTCTACCAGTTCCTGATTAAACAGAAACGGGAAAGAGCAGAGTTCAGTGCCGCAGGCAGTTATCAGGCCACAGAAGTACTGCCGGGCCTGCTGGTTATCGAACGGCAGCTACGGGCTGATCATTCAGTATTTATACTGAATCTGAATAACGAAATGCTGGACATTAATACGGTGCTGGATCGGTTTACCAAACTGCATATCAGCTGGATATTTGATTTGGACGGCTCGCAACTGGCACCACAGGGCGTGGTGGTACTGCAAAGCCATCACTGATAAAAGCTTGTCGGATCGGTACGGGTAATCCTTTATACTAACGTCCTGACGTTTAATAACCGGAGTACCCGTGCAGTTCTGCCTGCTGACCCATTCACGGGAATTTCAGAAAAACACCAATACCGGAAAACTGGTTGCCCAATGTCCGCTGATTACCGCGCGGCAAATTCTATGGCAACGTAAAGCGCCGGACCCACAACTGCTGCAACAATTACAGCAGGGAAATGCCGCTCTGGTGTATCCGGCAACAGAGCAGCAGCCTTCTTTACCTCCCCGGCATTTCAGTCATCTTATTCTGCTGGATGCCACCTGGCAGGAGGCTGCCAAAATGTTGCGGCAAAGTCCTTACCTGCAACAGGCTCCCAGAGTCAGCCTGACGCCGCAGGCACAGTCTGCTTACTAGTTAAGGCGCAACCAGCCGGCCGGCGCGCTCTGTACGGCAGAAACAGTAATCGTCTTATTACAGCAACTGGGCCAGCAACAGCCCGCAGCAATACTGCAACAGGCATTTGACCGCTTTAATCTGCGCTGATACCGGTTTTCGACCAATAGCGCATATCCGGAATCAACCTGTAGTGGTACAATCAGTAAACTTTATATTCCTCATCAATGTGTTACGGAGCTGCTATGTCGCACCGTGCCTATTTATTTTCACTCCGGATTGCTCACGCACTGCGTGAAAGCCTTGCAGACTCCTATACCCCGGCAAAACTGGGTAAAGACTTACTGGCCGGAATTACCGTAGGTATTATTGCCATTCCTCTGGCAATGGCACTGGCGATAGCATCCGGCGTACCGCCACAATATGGTTTATACACTGCGATTATCGCCGGTTTTGTTATTGCCCTGACCGGGGGCTCACGCTACAGCATCTCTGGTCCGACCGCCGCTTTCGTGGTGATATTGTATCCGGTAGCGATAAAATACGGCTTAAGCGGCCTGCTGATGGCGACCATATTATCTGGCCTGCTGCTGATTGGCATGGCTTGCTTCCGGCTGGGGCGGCTGATCGAATATATCCCCGAATCAGTAACACTGGGGTTTACTGCCGGCATTGCGGTAGTTATTGCAACATTACAGGTAAAAGACTTTTTCGGGCTGCCCATTGAAGCGTTACCGGAACATTATGTTGATAAACTCTCATTGCTGGCAACAAGCCTGCCGCAGGCATCGCTGCCCGCTTTGCTGGTTGCCACCGTCACGCTTGCCGTTATGCTGCTGTGGCCCAAATTAAAAACAGTGGTGCCTGCCCATTTACCGGCATTATTTATCGGCACATTGCTGGCTTTGTTACTGATGCAGTTTGGGATGGAACTGGACACCATTGGCTCCCGTTTCAGCTACAGCACACCACAAGGCACCACAGAGCAGGGAATTCCGCCTTATTTACCCTATTTTGACTGGCCCTGGTTAAGACCGGGTCCCGATGGCGAACAGCTGGGGTTCAGCTGGCAACTGGCCAAAGACCTGCTGGGAGCGGCTTTTGCCATTGCAATGCTGGGAGCCATTGAGTCCCTGCTGTGTGCCGTTGTGCTGGATGGTATGTCTGGCCGTCGCCACAGTGCTAACAGCGAATTGCTGGGGCAGGGTATCGGTAACATCATCACCCCTTTCTTCGGCGGTATTACGGCTACAGCCGCTCTGGCCCGTTCCTCGGCCAACTACAAAGCAGGCGCCCAATCGCCCATTGCCGCCATAACACACGCCATTGTGGTTCTGCTGGGGCTGGTATTGCTGACACCGGTATTGTCTTATGTGCCTATGGCAGCGCTTTCTGCCTTGCTGGTCATGGTGGCATGGAATATGAGCGAAGCACCTAAGGCGGTGCATTTGCTGAAAACCGCCCCCAAAAGCGATTTACTGGTTTTTCTGAGCTGTTTTTCGCTGACCGTGCTGTTTGATATGGTGATTGCGATCACCGCCGGTATTCTGCTGGCCGCGGTATTATTTGTAAAAGAAATTGCCGAGATGACCAGAGTGACCGACATTTCTGCCAACCGCAAACTTATCGGCACCACACTGCCAGAAGGCTGGAAAGTACTGAAGATTAACGGCCCGCTGTTTTTTGCGGCAGCAGATCGTATCTTTGGCGAAATAGCCGCCATGACCAGCACCAGCCGGGGCATTATTCTGTATATGGACAGCGTACCAATACTGGATGCAGGTGGTCAGGCGGCCCTGAACCGCCTGATCGCTAAATGTCAGAAAAACGGCGTTACGCTGTATATTGCCGATTTACAGTTCCAGCCGCTGAAAACCCTGGCCAGAGCCAGAGTGCAACCCATTCCGGGAACCCTGACCTTTTTTCCGACCTTAAAAGAAGCTACAGAACAGGTGCAGTCAGTATAAACTGGCTGCACACTAACCAACTCCGCTAATCAACCCCGGTGTTCGGTTTTAATCAGCTTGCCGTTCTGATCGTAATACAGCCAGTCACCCGACTGGCGATTACTGATATAACTGCCCTGATTACGCACCTGACCATTAGGCCAGAATTCTGTCCACTCGCCTTCTTTACGATCTTTCAGCCACAACCCCTGAGCAGATACCTTACCATTGGTATGATAGTAAGTGCCTTCACCTTCTTTCAGCCCTTTAACATAGGTTTCCTGCTGTTTGGTTCTGCCATTGTCGTAATACAGCACATATTTGCCGTGCGGCTTTTCCTGCTCGTACTCAATCTCACTTTTAAGCTGGCCGTTATCATAAAACTCTTTTGCCAGCCCGTGTTTGTAGTCAGCGTCATAGAAAATTTCCTGCGAAGGCATACCGTCTTCGTACCAGGATTTCCATAGTCCCTGTTTTTTACCATCCTGTATTTTACCAGCCAGTTTAGACTCGCCATTGCTGGTATAAAATTCCTGATAATCACCTTCCCGCTTACCATCAACCCATTGCTCAGTGCGGTACAGCACATTTTTCACGGTATAAAACTCTGCCTGCCCATGCTGTTTATGGTTTTGCCATTGTGCTTTATGGCGCACTGTACCTTCCGGGATTACCCCCATCGAAGGATCATCCGGCAAGTAGTAATATTCTATCCATTCACCGGTTTTCCGGCTGTGTTCATAAAAACCGGTTACCCGGCGGCGGCCCTGATAATAAGTGACAAAACGACCATTGTTTTTACCCTCGGTAAATTCTTCTTCCCGGCTTTTTTCTCCCTGATAATACGAGGTCCATAAACCTTGTTTACGTCCCATGTCGTATTCGCCTTCTTCAGTTAAATCACCATTTTCCAGCCACTGCTGATATTTGCCATGACGTGCAAACTGATATTCAGAAGGTTTTTTCTCTGTCGCAAAATGCTCAACTTTCATTGGCTTACCGGTATCATAGAAGGACTGATATTTACCGGTTAATTGTCCATCCTGGTACTGTCCCTCTTCTCGCAGGGTGCCATTCTCGTACCAGCGTTTGAATGCACCACTACGTTTACCCTGCTGGTAAGCCGTTTCTTCGCGCGGTTTACCATTGCGGAAAAAGCGCTTACTGACACCATGCAACTGACCGGCCTGATAGCCGGTTTCTTCTATCAGGGTTTCACCTTCAAAGCGCTTATAAATACCGTCACGTTCCCCGGCTTTATAAAATCCTTCTTCTGTCAGCAGGCCATCGCGGGAGTAACGGGCATAACGCCCATGCAGCGGATACTGACCATTCGCAGCAGCTTCAGTGGCATGATAGGTAGACACCAGGCTTAACTGGCCATTATCGTAAAACTGCTGTTGTTCTCCGGCCAGTGAGCCATTAATAAACTGCGCTTTTTCAACCAGCACACCTTCTCTGTTAAAACGCTGCATCTCGCCCTGCGTTACATCCTGCCGGTAGTTAACGCTGCCGGACAACTGGCCATTATCAAAGTACTCTTTGCATAAGCCGTTACGCAGCCCCATTTCATACTGGCAATCTGAAATCAGCTGACCATCAGCATTAAAAAACTGGCTGACACCATGCCGTTTACCATTACTGAATTCTTCTTTACTGGCAGGAATATCCTGCGCATGAAAGTGCAGCCACAGCCCCTGTTTCTGGCCCTGGGCATTGTACTCGCCCTGCTGTAATACTGTGCCATGCTCGTCTTTACTGACATAGCTGCCGCTCAGCTGGTTATCCGCATACTGCCACTGCTCAGCCAACTGGCCGTTACGGTGAAAAGTTTGCCAGTCGCCATGACGCAGGTTGTTTTTATATGTTTCTGTTGCCTGTAGTTTGCCATTGGCATAGAAACGGCGAACCTGAGTTTTTTCACCGCGCTCAAAGTCAGTAGCTTCGGTCAGTTGCCCCTGCTCATTGAATTGCTGCCATAACCCGTGAGCCAGCCCTTTGTCGTATTGTTCAGTCTGTTCAGTACTGCCATCGGCTGCGTAGTAAGACCATTCCCCATGCCGGCGGCCATCCTGATAATTACCCGCTACCAGCAACCGGTTACGCTGATCATACACCTGCCAGCGACCATGCGGCTGCCCCTGCTCAAATGAAGCAGTTGTAAACCCCTGATTATCCCGCACCAGGCGGAATTCTCCCTGTAGTGGCAGGCCATTAGTCAGGCTGTAGTAGGTATCAATACCTTCTGACTGACGGATTTCCAGCATCCGGGTAGCCAGTGTTTCATTCGCCTGAACAGGCATAACTCCCAGCAGATAAATACAGCTGCCGGCAACAAACAGTCGGGATAATTTTGTCACAAAGGTTCCTTACATCTTTCTGGCGCCACATGACTGACGCACTATCAGTCTTGGCTCAATCTGATTTTCAGTAATAGGCTGATTACTGATGAGTTTCAGTAAATTGCTGACCAGCATTTCACCTGCCAGCTGGGTACTTTGCTGAATGGTACTCAGTGCCGGAGTTGCAAAAGAGGCTACCGGAATATCATCAAAGCCCATGACCGCAATGTCTTCCGGCACCCTGAACCCGCTGGAGCGTAGCGTGCGCATAACTCCGATGGCAATAAGATCACTGGCACAGAAGACAGCATCGACCTGATGGCCGGATTCGATAAGTTGCAGCGTGGCCAAATCGCCGGCACTTTCGCTGGAGATGGCATCAAAATGCGGCACCTGTCCGGCCTGAATATCTGCTGTCTGCAATGCTTCAATAAAACCCTGATAACGCTCGTAAAATTCAGGGCTGCCCTGCGACGCATTGCCAATAAATGCAAAACGCTGATGTCCGGTGGTCAGCAGATGCTGCCCGGCCAGACGCCCGCCTTCGCGGTTATTACTGCGGATAGTAAACTCAGGATGTCCCTGCACCTGGGCCCCCCAACATACAAAATGGGTTCTCTGGGCCAGCAGTTTGTCCAGCTTTTCTTCGTAGTCGTTATAATCACCATATCCCAGCAAAATAATACCATCCGCTTTATTGCTGTCTTCGTAATCAGCATGCCAGTCATCGCTAAGCTGCTGAAAAGACACCAGCAAATCCTGATTATGACGGGCACAGGCCCGGGTAATACTACCGAGCATTGACAGAAAAAACGGATTTATCAGCGATTCGTCAGTGGTGGGATCTTCAAACAACAGCAAAGCCAGCGTACTACTATGCTGCCGGCGCAAATTACTGGCGTTTTTATCTACTTTGTAATTCAGCTGCCGGGCAATAGCATGAACTTTATCGCGGGTTTCTTTATTTACCTGTGGGCTGTTACGTAAGGCACGCGAAACCGTTGACTGGGAAACCCCTGCCAGATAGGCAATATCAAAAGAAGTTGCTTTATCTCTCATAGACTGGCTCTGTTAAACTCCCTTACCGGTTAAAGAGGAAGCTCCGTACTTCACGGGGTATGGTGGTATTGGCCTATGATAGAGCTTATTGCGTACAGATTCAATTTAGGGTGCAGGGTTAACCTGCTAATACAAATTGTGAAACATTGTTATGTGGTCTTACCCTGCCGAACCTCACTTGCTAAAATGCCAGCAATCAGAAGTGTCCCTGCGGCAGGTTAGTTGTGCGTCATCTTTGTTTTTTATTCATACTGCTTTACTGCCTGACCGGCAGGGTTTTCGCACAGGCAGATGAATGTAACACCGCAGACTGCATTAACGAGCAGCAGTTGTATCTCAGCCTCGCGGTGGGATATGGTCAGCGCAGTAATCCGCTGCATGGCGGCGAAAAACTGGACATGGTGATCCTGCCCGATATCTATTACTACGGTAAATACCTGTTTTTTGATAACGGCCGTCTTGGCAGCAGCCTGCAACTGTCTGACAACTGGCAACTCAGCCTGATGGGTCAGTTGAATCAGGAAAAAGGCTATTTTCAGAAATGGTTCAGTGGTAACGTATTACAGTTCAGCAGTGTCTCCTACCCGCAACCTTCCAGAGAAAGCGACACCGAAAAGTTAGGTCCCTATCAGGCCACCATTCAGCAGATAAGAAAACGCCGTACAGCCTTTGATGCGGGCCTGCAACTGGACTGGTTTAACAATAACTGGCAATTTCAGGCTGCAATCTGGAATGATGTCAGTAATACTTATAACGGTCAGCATGCCAGCATTGCGGCCAGCCGGAACTGGCATGGCGATTATGGCAACTGGCAATTAACCGGACGACTGTACTGGAAAAGTGCCAGGCTGATTGATGCTTATTATGGTATTCATGATGATGAAGCCTTTTACACAGAGCAATATCAGGGCCAGGCAAGCTGGCAGCCGGAATTACGGCTGGACTGGAACAAACCACTGACAGAGCGTGTCGGCCTGATCGCTTTTTTACGGTATTTGAAACTGGATAGTGCAATGACAGAGAGCCCTCTGGTGCGGACAGACAACGTAACAACCTGGTTTCTTGGCGTAAGTTACCGGTTTTTTTAATGAGGAGCTTTTTTGCGCTCATCGTTCTGACAGTCTTTTCCACGCTGGCCTATACTCAACCCTTGGCCTGTGATGAAGAATTATGCTGGATTGTCAGCCCGGTTATCTGTGTCACACAACAGGCTGAGCAATCCTGCCAGACAGAACTTAATGTCAGCTGGCAAAGCCAGCAACCCCGTGATCTTTGCCTGTATCTGGCAGAGCACCAGCTCTGGTGCTGGCAGCAGGCAACTACGGGTAACTGGCAACAGCAAACCGACTGGCAGTCAGCCAGTTTATCCCTGCGCGATGCCCGGCAGCAGGTACTTGTAGCAACAGAATTACACATTCTGAGTCGTCAGCCAGTCCGGCGTCGACGGATAGCAGCCCCCTGGAGCATATTCTGATGGCAAAAATATTACTGGTTGAAGACGACTCCCGCCTGGCAGGACTGGTTCAAAACTTTCTGGTACAGCATGGTTTTACCGTGGAATGGCAGAACCGGGGAGATGCGGTAGCAGAACACTGCAAAACCTTTCAGCCCGATTTAATTGTACTGGATGTAATGTTGCCCGGTCTTGATGGCTTTGGTGTCTGCAGACAGATCAGACCCTGGTACAAAGGCCCGGTACTGATTCTGACCGCTCGCGAAAGTGACATTGATCAGGTGCTGGGGCTGGAACTGGGAGCCGACGACTATGTGGTCAAACCGGTAGAGCCCAGGGTACTGGTCGCCAGAATTAACGCCCTGTTACGCCGTGCACTGCCCGCCACCAAATCAGAAGTGCAGGAACTGCAGTTTGGCAAACTACAGCTCAGACAACGCTCCCGCGAAGCATGGCTGGACAACGACAGGGTTGATCTGACCAGCTATGAATTCGATTTACTGTGGATGCTGGCCAAAAACGCCGGACAAACCGTCAAACGTGAGGCCATTCACCAGCAAATTATAGGCCGTGAATACGACGGGCTGGATCGCACCGTAGACGTACGGATTTCGCATCTGCGGCGTAAACTCGGCGACAATGCCGATACGCCTTTTCGCATAAAAACAGTGTGGGGTAAAGGCTATTTATTTGTTGCCGATGCCTGGCAATAAAATATGCATCGTTTATTTCTGCATTTTTATCTGTTTATCTTTCTGGTATTGCTGGGGCTGGGCTGGGCAGTAGAGCAACTATGGCGCCACTGGCAACCACAGCAGGAACCGGCCTGGCTTAATTTATTAGCGGTACAGCTGGCACAGCCGTTTCAGCAACCGCAGGAACTTTGGCCACAGCAGTTACATTTGCCTTACCATGAATTACCCCCGGCCAGCATCAGCTGGCTGCCGGAAGAACAGCAAAAACTGGAAGCCGGGCAACTCATCCCGTTATTTGAAACCGAGGCGTTATATTTTTATGGCCTGAAAGATCAGGCGCTATGGCGGCTGGGGCCGGTTCCGATGGAACCGCAGTCCGGTTTTGACTGGTTCAGCCTGCTGTTTTTTCTGTTACTGGCCGTAGCTGTTGCTTTATGGTTATGGCCGGTGGCCCGCGATATCCGCTTTTTACAGCAACAGCTACAGCGCTTTGGTCAGGGGCAGGATGTATGCCTGCAATTACCCTCACATTCCTTTATTGCCCCGATTGCCGACAGTTTTCAGCAAATGAGCAGCCAGATCCGCTCGCTGCTGGAACTACAACGCGAAATGACCCATGCCGTATCACACGAACTACGGACCCCCATTGCCAGACTTACCTTCGCCCTGGAAATGGCAACCCAGTTACCGCAAAGCGATCGCCTGCTGCTGTTACAGGATGTACGGGAACTACAGCAGCTGGCAGAAGAAATGCTGGACTATGCCAGACTGGAAAGCAGCCAGCTGCCCCTGAAAAAACAACAGGTTGACCTGATAGAACTGATCCGCAACGTGCAGGAAAAACTGGCGCCGTTACCCGGAGCCGGTATCAGCCTGCAACTACCGGGCAGTGCACAGCTGTATTGTGACGGACACTATCTTGAAAGAGCACTGCAAAACCTGCTGGTTAACGCAAAGCGCTATGCCCACCAGACAATCAGCCTGACGCTGGTGCGTTTGCCGGAACACTGGCAGATCACGGTGGAAGATGACGGGCCAGGTATCCCGGCAGCATTACGGCAGCATGTGCTGAAACCATTTCACCGGCTGGAGCAAAGCCGTAACCGGCAGGATGGCGGTTTCGGGCTGGGGCTGGCTATTGTACAGCGCATTATGCACTGGCATCAGGGTCAGATTGAAATAACTGACTCCGCATCCGGCGGAGCCTGTATTACCCTGATATTACCCATCAGTTCATCATAAACCGAGCGTTTTCATAAAATCGTCGTCTGATTCGCTGGCAGCCGTTGCCTGTGGTGTACTGGTTCTGGCTCCGGCAATAATCTCATCCGGGTTCTGCTGCTCTGCTCTTTCAAATTCATGCAGCTGGATAAATTCGGTTTTATCCATTGCCAGTTCCATATAAAAAATATTGTGCTCAGGCGTGCTGAAAGTAACACGGCGGGCCTGTGGCTGATCAAGCTGGGTATTTACCAGAATCTGCACCTGTTTGTTAATCGCCATCATTTTCGGCTGACTCTGATTAATATTAGTCTGCAGCTCATTGCGAACCTTGTTGGTAAAATCACCGACAATCTGGTTCATCAGTTCACCCATCACATTACCCACTTCATCAGAAGTATGGAACTGCGCCAGTTCTTCTTCCGGCATCCCCATACTTTTCAGATATTTGCGATAAATTTCCATCGCAGCTGTGGCAGTAAAGTTAATAATAACCAGCCCGGAAAAACCACCATCAAACAATACAAAGCAGCCCAGATCCGGCCGCAGGCAGGTTTTCTGGATTTTTTGTACCATCGGAGAGTAAACGATTTCCTGATTACCGGCAGCCGCCAATACACTGCTGACCGACTGGCAAAGCGTTAGCAAAATTTCATCTGTCGTAATAATTTTTGTTGTTCGCATTGTTATAACCTGAATACTCATGAAGCCTCATTATACGCTCACTGTTTAGTTTCAGGCAAAGCACTATTAAGCCCCCTGAATCATCTGGTTATCAGTACCAAAGACAGGTATGATCATCCATTCAACCGGAGACTTTTATGCCGCAAAAACAACCCGCAGTCTGGTTAATCATGCTGCTGGCCGCCGTCATTGCCACCACCCCTCTGGCAATAGATATGTATTTACCTGCCATGCCAATGATGGCGCGGGATCTGGATACTACGGTATCGATGATTCAGCAATCTCTGAGTATCTATCTGGCGGCATTTGCCATCGGTATGCTGCTGGCGGGTCCGCTGGCAGATTCGCTCGGTCGCCGCCCGCTGGCGATGTTCGGCTTAACCGGTTTTATGGTTGCCAGCATGGCAATTGGCTTTACCAGTTCGGTTGAAGGTCTGCTGTTCTGGAGAGCCGCGCAGGCATTCTGCGGCTCTGCTGCCACAGTAGTTGTGCCCGGTATTGTCCGCCATCTCTATAAAGAGCATACCGCCAAAGGCATGTCTTATGTGGCCATGATTATGATGCTGGCACCGCTAATTGCCCCGACGTTTGGCAGCGCTATTCTGCTGGTAGGCTCATGGCAGATGATTTTTATTGCGATGGGATGCTATTCGCTGGTGGTACTGATCCTTTGCTGGTTTTTCCTGCCGGAAATTAAACCTGCCGGCAGCCCGCGCAACATTGCTTTTCTGGATGGTTATAAAACGGTTTATGCTTTGCCGGCCGCCTGGCCTTATATTGCCACCACAGTTTGTGCATCGTTCTCGTTTTTCTGCTTTTTAACCGCAGTGTCGTTTGTTTATATCGAGTATTTCGGCGTCAGCGAACAGACATTTGCGCTGTTATTCGGTGCCAATGTGGTCATACTGATCCTGGCAAACTTTATTAACAGCCGGCTGGTTACCCGGCTGAAACCGCATCGCATGCTGAAATTTACGCTGCTCAGCGCCAGTGTCTTTTCGGTGCTGCTGGTGCTGTTTAATTACTGGCAGCTCGGCTTATGGTTTACCGTGATTGCCATTGCGCCATTACTGGCCAGCCTGAGCCTGAGTGCCACCAATTCAGATGCTATTACCCTGATGAAATTTCCGGAACATACCGGCACCGCGACCGCAGTCACCGGAACACTGCGTTTTGGCTTCGGCGCACTGGCCGGGCCATTACTGGCATTCTTACATGACGGTACGCCGCTGCCATTTGCGCTGCTGATGCTGGCAGGGGTTATCTGCATTGCAGGCTGCCAGCTGTGGGCCAGGCTCTACCGGGCTTAAATTTTACAGGCACCGCCGCTGCATTCATCGTCATCATCGGCCTGAAAATCAGCAACTCTGGCCTGTTCGGCTTCCTGTTGTTTTGCCACAGAATCTGCCGCGGCATCAAAATCCAAATGGTCGAGATCAAAATCCAGATCAGACATCTTACATACTCCCGGTTGTCATCTGCCGGTAAGTGTAGCAAAAGCCCGTAACAGACAGAAGCATTTCAACCTTAAGCCGGGACTTGCTATGATATAGCCTTGTCGGCAGCCTACGCAGGAATTATTCATGACCACGCTTACTATTCAGACCCCGGACGACTGGCACTTACACTTTCGTGATGGTGACATGCTCAGAGAAACTGTTCCTGCTACCGCCAGAACCTTTCGCCGCGCCATAGTCATGCCCAATCTGGTACCGCCGGTAACCACCGCAGCAATGGCCGTGGCTTACCGCGAGCGTATTCTTGCTGCCAGCCCGGCCGGCAGCCATTTTCAGCCGTTGGTAACGCTCTACCTGACAGACCAGACCTCGGCCCGGGATATTATTGATGCCAAAGCAGCAGGAATCGTCGCAGCTAAGCTTTATCCTGCCGGAGCCACAACCAATTCAGCCCACGGCGTCGGTGCACTGGACAGCCTGTATCCGGTATTTGAAGTTATGGCAGAGCAAGGCATGTTACTGCTGGTACACGGTGAAGTAACCGATAGCGACATTGATATTTTCGATCGCGAAAAAGTGTTTATCGATCGTTACCTGCAACATATTGTCAGTCGTCTGCCGCAGTTAAAAGTGGTGTTTGAACATATCACCACTGCAGATGCCGCCGGTTTTGTTACTGCCGCGTCAGATAACGTGGCAGCCACTATTACTCCGCAGCATTTATTGCTGAACCGCAATGATTTGCTGGTTGGCGGAGTACGCCCGCATAACTACTGTCTGCCGGTACTGAAACGCCGTACCCATCAGGAAGCACTGCGGGCAGTGGTGGCATCCGGTTCAGCTAAATTTTTCCTGGGCACCGATTCAGCCCCACATGAAAAACACCGTAAAGAATCAGCCTGCGGCTGCGCCGGTTGCTACAGCGCCCACAGTGCGATAGAGCTGTATACACAGGTATTTGACGATTTAGGCGTACTGGATAAACTGGAAGGCTTTGCCAGCCACTACGGTGCAGACTTCTATGGCCTGCCGCGTAATACCGGCACCATCACACTGAAAAAAGAGCAATGGCAGGTGCCATCAGAAATCGCACTGCCAGACGGTAACCCGATAGTGCCGTTTTATGCCGGCCAGACGCTGAACTGGAAACTGGTGTAATATTTCAGTTATTGTTTAAGATAGCTCAGCAGCCGTTCCAGCGCGCGGTAGCTGAGCGCTTCCATCAGGTGGCTTTTGGTGATTTGCGGTTCCTGCTGCAAATCAGCAATGGTACGGGCGACTTTAATAATCTTATGGTAAGTTCTGGCAGACAGCTGAAAACGATGAATAGTATCTTCCAGAAAACGGGCCTCAGCAGCATTTAGCGGGCAGAATACTGCAATTTCAGCACTGTTTAACCGTGCATTGGCTTTACCCTGCCTGTTAAGCTGTATGACCCGCGCGGCTATTACCCGCTGCCTTACCGCAGCACTGGATTCCTCCTTATGCGACTGGCTCAGTAACCCTTTTGGCAATAACGGCACATCAATCTGCAGTTCAATCCGGTCAATAAAAGGGCCTGATAAGCGGTTAAGATAACGCATGACCTGTTCAGGTGAAGCCCGCCCGTCCAGATGGTGACCGGTCGGGCTGGGGTTAAGCGCAGCAATAAGCTGAAACTGTGCCGGAAACTCTGCCTGACGGGCGGCGCGGGAAATATGAACCACACCGGTTTCCAGCGGTTCACGCAATACATCCAGTACTTTGCGCGGAAACTCCGGCAATTCGTCAAGAAAAAGCAAGCCATTGTGTGATAAGGATATTTCACCGGGGCGGGGAACTGAACCGCCACCAACCAGGGCAATTGCAGAGCTGGTGTGATGCGGGCTTCTGAAAGGACGCTGCTGCCAGCTGCTGAAATCACGCTGTAAACCGGCAATCGAATAAATAGCAGCTACCGACAATGCTTCCTGCTCCGTCAGCGGTGGCAAAATACCCGGCAGCCGCCTCGCCAGCATAGATTTACCTGTACCTGCCGGGCCTAACATCAGCATATTATGTTCACCGGCAGCGGCTATTTCCAACACCCGTTTCGCCTGGGCCTGCCCTTTGACGTCAGCCAGATCTTCCGTAACAGCTTCTGCTGCCGCCACTATTACCGGAATTGCAGGTAAAGGCTGCTGCGCCGCCAAAAAGCTATGTACCTGTAACAGATGCTCTGCACCATATACCTTAGCCTGCGGGACTTGTTGAGCCTGTTGTGCATTCAGCATTGGCAGCACCACCGAGCGCCCGGCATCACGACAGGCAATGGCAACGGGTATTTCTCCGATAATCGCCCTTATTTCACCAGACAGCGCAAGCTCACCACAGAATTCAAAAGCAGCAGCACAATCTTCAGATAACTGCCCGCTGGCAACAATAATGCCTAACGCAATCGGCAGATCAAAACGGCCACCTTCTTTCGGTAAATCAGCCGGTGCCAGATTTACGGTAATTTTGCGATCAGGAAATGCAAAACCGCTGTTTACCATAGCACTGCGAACCCTGTCTCGGGCTTCTTTAACAGAGGCTTCCGGCAGCCCAACCAGATGAAAAGCCGGCAAACCGTTACTGATATGCACTTCTATGGTAACCAACGGCGCATCCAGCCCATGACGGGCACGACTGTAAACAACAGCAACAGACATAAAAACACCAAACAAAATAAATACAATATTTACAAAAATATTTTACATTATCAAGTTATCTGACGATGTTATGCCACTGACTTGATCTTAAGCCTCTGAAAACCATACGCACGGCATAACGGCTCTGATAAGATAAGGCCATGAAATCTGATATTTCCTTTGCACTGAGCAATACTCAGTTACAGCGATGGTTTGATACTTCAACCTTTCACCGGGGACGGGCTTATCTTCAGGCTGGCAGAATTGCCAGGCTGGACTATAACCATGATCTTACCGAAGTAACGGCACAAGTCTGGGGTGAGGCATTCTCGCCTTATCATCAGTTTATTTCTCTGCGCCAGCAGCAGGATGGCTGGCAACTGGTTGATTCCTGTACCTGTCCGGTTGGCGGGCGCTGTAAGCATGTGCTGGCCGTATTACTGAAATTACAGCAGGCAGCATCAAACCAGAAACTGGCACTGCAACAGCAACCCGATCACCAGCTCAGTCAGTGGTTCCGGGAAGTAGAACAGGAAACAGCCGATGCCCGGCTCAAACCGGATAAAGATACCGTATTGTATCTGCTCAGTTATGGTCAGGCCGGGCTGCAGCTTTACCCAAGACGTACCCGCCCCAGCAAAAAAGGCGGCTACACCAAAGGACAGCAGATCGGCAAATACGATCTTGTCAGTACCGTGCTTCCATACTGGCTGGCCGAAGATGATTTCCGGTTACTGAATTTTTTCAGATCACAGAACAATAAAGATCAATCGTTACTGGAAAATGCCTGGGGTTATCAGTTATTACAGCAAATTATGGCCACAGGCCGCTGCTTTTTTGGTGAAAGCCGTTATCCGGTAAGCTGGGGACCTGACCGTCCGCTGCATTTATCCTGGCAAGCGACTCCAGCAGGCCAGCAACTTCACTGGCAACCCGATGACGATACCGAACTGGAACTGGTTTATACCACTCCGCCCTGTTATCTGGACACCACACACTATCAGCTGGGGCTATTACAAACTTCACTCTCCGGGCAACAACTGAAACAGCTGACCAAAATGCCGGTAATACCGCAAACCCTGCTTACCTCCAGTATTCAGAAACTGCAATCGCTGTTTCCTGATACAGAACTGCCGTTACCCACAGCAGCCGGGATTTATCATCTGGACGTGCAACCAACCCCGGTATTACAACTGCAAATGCAACCCGCCCCCGATGGCAGAAAAATGCCGGTGGCATTGCTCAGTATGCTGTACGGCCCACACCATCTGCCGTTGAATTTACAGCAGCATCAGGTTGTTATAGAACAACAGGATAATACGGTTTTTATCAAACGGCGGCGTCAGACAGAAGCCGCGGCTCTGGAAACGTTAACGTCACTTGGGCTGGTAATGCAGCCAACATCTGCAACTACACCGGTATTTGATACCGGCGAAGGCCCGGATAACCCGCAACTATGGCAACCGGTGCTGGATGCGTTACCCGAGTTAACCAGCGCAGGCTGGAAAATAGAAAAAGCCGGCGATTTTAATCTGGACATTTTGCAGGCGAAACCCTATCTGCAGGTGCAGGATGGCAAACCAGGCCGGTTTGAATTAAGTATTCAGGCCGATATCGACGGCCAGCAGGTGCCATTACTGCCACTTATCAGCCAGTGGTTGCGTCAGTATGGTATGCCATCTGCGCAGCAGACAATCTGGCTGACGCTGCCCCAGGGTAAACTGGCTTTGCCGGTGGCACTGATACAGCCGATTATCGACACTATTATTGCGCTGTTAAACCTGCAAAAAGCACCACATATTCTGGAATTAGCTGACTATCAGGCCGCGGCACTGCCATTACCGGAGGCGGCAGAAATCCGGTATCTGAATGCCGAAAGAGTAAAAACCCTGGCCAGCCAGTTACAGCATTTTGCCGGTATTTCCCCCGTCGCAGCACCTGCAGGGCTAAAAGCAATATTACGGGACTATCAGCAACAAGGGCTGAACTGGCTGTGCTTTTTGCGCCAGTATGGTTTTGGCGGCATTCTGGCTGACGATATGGGTTTGGGCAAGACGCTGCAAACCCTCAGCTTTCTGCTGCACGAAAAACAACAGGGCCGCTTAACCAGACCTGCGCTGGTGATCTGCCCCACCAGTTTATTGGGTAACTGGCAGCAGGAAACCCAACGCTTTACCCCCGCATTAAGCTTGCAGCCATTACATGGCACTAAGCGCCAGATGCAATTTGAGCAGGCGATGCAGCATGATGTAGTGCTTACCACTTACCCTTTGCTGGTAAGGGATCTGAAGTTTTACCAGCAGCAGACTTTCAGCGCGATTATTCTGGACGAAGCCCAACATATCAAAAATGCCGGTAGCCAGGCAGCAAAAGGCCTCAGAACCCTGCACAGCGATTTCCGGCTGGCATTAAGCGGCACCCCGCTGGAAAACCATCTGGGCGAACTGAAATCGCTGTTCGACTTCGCACTGCCGGGGTTACTGGGTACAGAGCAGCATTTTTTACAGGTTTATCGTAAACCAATAGAAAAACACAGTGATCCGGAACGCGCTAACGCCCTGAAGAAAAAAATCGCCCCTTTTATTCTGCGCCGCACTAAACATCAGGTTGCGGCAGAATTACCGGACAAGACCGAAATTATCCAGTTACTGGAGCTGGAAACCGATCAGCGCAATTTATACGAAAGTGTGCGGCTGATTATGGAAACAAAAGTACGGGAAATGTTTCTGAGAAAAGGCGTTGCCGCCAGCCAGATAGAATATCTGGATGCCTTACTGAAACTGCGGCAGGTATGCTGTGACGCCAGATTACTGCCAATTGAACAGGCACAGTCGGTTAAACATAACAGCAAGCTGACCTGGCTGCGCGAAAACCTGCCAGAGATGGTAGAAGAAGGGCGGCGCATTCTGTTATTCAGCCAGTTTGCCAGTATGCTCAGCCTGATTGAGCAGGAATTGCTTTTTATGGATATTCCCTACAGCAAACTGACCGGTCAGACCAAAAAGCGCCAGCAACAGATTGATAATTTTCAGCAGGGTAACACTCATGTCTTCCTGATTAGCCTGAAAGCAGGCGGAACAGGACTGAACCTGACAGCGGCAGACACCGTAATTCATTATGATCCGTGGTGGAACCCGGCAGCAGAACAGCAAGCGACAGATCGTGCCCATCGTATCGGTCAGGATAAAGCTGTTTTTGTCTATAAGCTGATCACCCGTAATACCGTGGAAGAACGGGTGCAGCAGCTACAACAGGCCAAACAGGGGCTGGCTGATCAGCTGTTTGCCGGCGGAAAAGGCCAGACATGGCAGGGGTCGGCCCAGGAGCTGCTGCGGTTATTTGCAGAAAACTGAGCTGCTAACGGCTCAGCTGACGAGGATTCTCCGTTGATCAGCATACAGAAATTTCTCCATCACTACTGACATAGGGTTGTCAGTTCCCTGACGCAAACTGCTCAGATAATGTCAGAAAGGAGAAGCCGATGCTAAGTCTGGAACCTGCAATTACCGCCTATATTAAGGCGCTTAATACTCTGGATCACCAATCTGCTTTGTACTGTTTTGATCCTGAAGCCGTTGTACTGGAAAAAAACCGGATCTGGGCGGGGCATACAGCAATAAAACGCTGGCAACGACAATACTCTCAGAGCTATATAATAGAAGTCGTTACCGCACAGCGCCACCAGGGTGAAACTTACCTGCAGGCCCGGCTGCAGACCAGCCCGGAAACTGTTGAATTCAGACAGTATGTATTTGCACTGCAGGATGGCAAAATCAGCCGGTTAATTGTCCAGTTGGAGAACTATAATCAATGAACCGGGTAGATCGTCTGCTGGCCCTGATCCTCTATATGCAGAGCCGCCGGTACTGCACCGCCGAAATGATGGCCGGACACTTTGGTTTAAGTGTCAGGACCATATACCGTGACCTGGCCGCTCTGGCCGAGGCTGGCGTACCAATCCTGGCTGAAACCGGTCTTGGCTACCGGTTAATGAAAGGCTATCTGCTGCCACCGGTAAACTTCTCGGAACAGGAGGCTATGGCGCTCAGTACCGGTCTGTTGCTGGCACAGCGGATGACCAGCCAGAGTTATATTCAGCTGATGCAAAGTGCGCTGGACAAAGTAAAATCCGTACTGCCAAACGATGCCAGAACCCGGCTGGAACGACTGGCCAGTGCGATGGCCACTTCACTCAGCGACCCGCCTCTGCAGGCCGATCTCAGCCTGTTACAACAGGCCATTGCCCACCAGCGGCTGGTGCAGTTCAGCTACCAGACAGCAGACTGGCAATACAGCGAGCGTCAGGTAGAACCGGCCGGCTTACTGTATTATCTTGGCCGCTGGCACTTTATCGGCTGGTGCCGGTTACGTGGTGCCTATCGCGATTTTCGCACCGATCGCATCAGCCAGCTTAACCTGCTCAGTGAAACTGTCAGCCCCAGGGAAGATTTCAATGCACAAGAGTTTATCCGCAAAGGAATACCGGACAACCCGCTCAGCGCCCGGGTCCGGTTTGAACCAGTCGCGGCCGACCGCGCCAAGCGTGAATGGTGGCAGGGGATCAGCACAGAAACCCAGCAGGATGCTTATCTGATCCTGACACTGAACACCCACAACTGGGCCAGCCTTGCCAGCTGGCTTTTATCCTTTGGCCCTAACGCCAGAGTGCTCGAACCTCAGGTATTGATAGACGAAATACAACGGCAAAGTGCCGCTATTCTGCAACAATACCAGTAACAACTGATGACACAGCTTTTTTCGGGCCTGTAATACTAAACATAGCGTAATAAACAATATACCAACCCATTTCAGTCGCTTATCAAAAACTCAGGTGAATTTTTTGCCAGCGCTAAAAAAATATTTATGTGTCTATCGTGCTGTTCACTCTTACGATAACCAACGTAAATATGTTTATGTATCCCTGCTTTTCCTAATCTCACAATTTGAATTGGTAAGCTTTTAGCATATTGCAGTGCCAGCCATTTTGGTAGCGCCGCAACACCGCGATTGGCCGCTACCATCTGAAAAATGATATCGGTAGATTCCAGCGTTTTATGCTTTTTAGGCATGCACTGTGCGGGTAACAGAAATTGCTGGAAAATATCCAGTCTTGATAACTCAACAGGATAAGTCAGCAAGGTTTGTTCGCTTAATTGTTCTGGCTCTATAAAGTCATACCCGCTAAGCGGGTTATCTTTTGCAACCACCAGCACTTGCTCATAAGGAAAGACAGGTTCAAAAACAGTGGATTTTTTTGTCAGCGGATCAGGTGTTATCAGCAGGTCAATTTCGTAATTGAACAAAGCTGCCATACCGCCAAATTGAAATTTCTGTTTTACATCAATATCAACACCTGGTGACTGTGCCAAAAATGGTTGAACAATACTAAGCATCCATTGATAGCAAGGATGGCATTCCATCCCAATCCGTAAATTACCTTTTTCATTATTAGCAAACTGACGCAAGCTATCTTCAATGCGCTCAAACTGAGGAAGCAGGCGCTCGGATTGTTCAAGTAAATACTGCCCTGCATCGGTTAAGCGGATTGTTCGTCCTTCTTTTTGCCACAAGCTCACATTGGCATAACGCTCTAACTTTTTCATGGTGTGACTAAGTGCAGATTGCGTTAAATTCAGGCTATTGGCCGCAGCCGTAAGTGAACCTTGCCGGGCCATTTCCCTGAGAATACTTAAATGTATTTTTTCAATCACAAACACAACCTATGAAAATATTTCATTAATACATGAAAATATACCACTTTAAATCATAATTCCAGTAAGTTACATTTTGGATATCTGGACGGCTAAACATAAATACTGCTAACGTAGTAGCTGCTTCAATAGCCGCAAAATTTAAATTCAGCTTTTATCGAAAATAATTAAGGTATCCGAGCACCATGAGTCAAGCGTTTACATTTACCATTAATCGCATTAGTTTCGATGAAAACTATCATCCTTCAGCGAATACACGCCTTACAACCAACTTTGCCAATTTGGCCAGAGGTGAGAGCCGGCAAGAGAACCTGCGCAAAACGTTAAAGATGATCAATAATCGTTTCAATAGCTTAGCGCATTGGGATAACCTTACAAACGATCGGTATTCGGTCGAACTTGAAATCATTTCCGTTGATATTGACGTTGAAGGCAATGGCAATACCTTTCCAACCATTGAAGTACTGAAAACGACCATTGTTGATCACCAGAAGAATGAACGCATTGAGGGCCTTGTCGGTAACAGCTTTTCCTCTTATGTACGGGATTATGATTTCAGCGTATTGCTGCTGGAGCACAATAAGAATCAAGCCCAATTCAGCACGCCGGATAATTATGGCGATTTGCACGGAAAGATGTTCAAACATCTCTTAAACTCCAGTGTTTACCAAAATAACTTTAAGAAACCACCTGTCATCTGCCTGAGTGTTTCAAGCGCAAAAACCTATCATCGGACTGTAAATCAGCATCCTGTATTGGGGGTTGAATACCTGCAAAATGAATATTCGTTAACAGATGAGTATTTCGGAAAAATGGGCTTAAAGGTTCGCTATTTTATGCCACCAAATAGCGTTGCACCTTTAGCATTTTATTTCGCAGGTGACTTGCTGAGTGATTACACGACCCTTGAACTTATCGGCACGATCAGCACGATGGAGACTTTCCAGAAGATTTACCGGCCAGAGATTTACAATGCCAATTCAGTAGCAGGGCAAATCTATCAGCCAAGCTTGCAATACCAGGATTATTCATTGACTCAAATTGTCTACGATCGCGAAGAGCGTACACAACTGGCGATCAAACAAGGAAAGTTTACCGAAGAGTGCTTTATAAAGCCATACAAGGCCATTCTTGAGCAATGGGCTGCAAGTTACGCAGCTTAATTCAAGTTACGCTGCTTAATTAAAAAATATAGAAGATATTGATGATGAAAAGATTATTGCCTACCTCAACTGCTGGCAGTTTACCAAAACCGTCCTGGCTTGCCGAACCTGAGAAGCTTTGGTCGCCCTGGAAATTACAGGGTGACGAATTAATAGAAGCTAAACAAGATGCTTTACGTTTGTCATTGCACGAGCAACTTCAGGCCGGCATTGATATCGTCAGTGACGGCGAGCAAACCCGACAGCACTTTGTCACTACGTTTATCGAGCACCTCGACGGTGTGGATTTTGACAAGCGCGAGACCGTCAGGATCCGCAATCGCTATGACGCGAGTGTACCAACAGTGGTTGGTGCGGTAAGTCGCCCCAAACCCGTTTTTGTTGAAGATGCCAGGTTTTTACGTCAGCAAACCACGCAACCGATTAAATGGGCATTGCCAGGCCCTATGACGATGATCGATACACTTTATGATGCTCACTATAAAAGCCGTGAAAAACTGGCCTGGGAATTCGCCAGAATCCTTAATGAAGAAGCGAGAGAGTTAGAGGCTGCCGGAGTCGACATAATCCAGTTTGATGAGCCTGCATTTAATGTTTTCTTTGATGAGGTGAATGATTGGGGAGTTGCCGCCTTAGAGCGGGCTCTTGAAGGCCTAAAGTGCGAAACTGCCGTACATATCTGCTACGGTTACGGTATCAAAGCCAATACAGATTGGAAAAAAACGCTGGGTTCAGAGTGGCGGCAATATGAACAAGCGTTTCCTAAACTGCAAAAATCCAAGCTCGACATCATCTCATTGGAATGCCACAACTCACGTGTGCCAATGGATCTGATTGAGCTCATCCGCGGTAAAAAAGTGATGGTGGGAGCCATTGATGTGGCAAGTAACATCATTGAAACACCAGAGGAAGTAGCCAGTACCTTACGAAAAGCACTTCAGTTTGTAGATGCAGACAAGCTTTATCCTTCGACCAACTGTGGAATGGCGCCTTTATCCCGCCAGGTTGCCAGAGGTAAGTTAAATGCGTTAAGTGCAGGCGCAGAAATTATCCGGAAAGAGCTCTCTGTCTAATCGCCTTATTTAGTGGAGCCATAAAAATGCCCTGACAGATTAAATTTTAATCATAGTCAGGGCATTTTTAGTATGCAGCTTTATTTCTAAGTATGAATCTTTATTACTTTCACACAATTAATGTGGTGTGACAAAATAGATCTAAAGTAACTGACTGTGCGGTTTAACCGCTCTCATTTTCCTTCCATAAAGAGTAACAAAAAAGCTCTAAACCAGTTATCTCATCACACTAATACAACTCAGAAAAAAGTAACAAAATAATCCTAAAATGGAAGTTTGACATAGGCCAAGCAAAACTTGCAGCTGTCAGCGCAATTCCGAGCTACTCGACTTTATCCATGATACCTAAGCTTTGCTTCTCTGGCTGTAGCCATAAAAGTGATGTTATCAACGATCTCTTTATTACAGAATTCATCAACATAATCTTTAATAGCATGGGCCGTCTCTAAAGCTTTCTTATCTTGCGGTACATGCCCTGCTAGAGTCTTGGGCATTATCACCAAGCACTTCGCCATTGCTCTCGAAATTGCAACGTTAGTACGCTCAAGTTGCATCAAGAATGCTTCCTCTCCCATTATGACATCAGCATCACCAACTCCAAATGTCACAATAATTGAGTGTCGTTGACCGCCTTGAAATTTTTCAACAGTATCGACAGCTGAATCAATAAGCTCTGGGGGGTCTAATGGAAAAATACCCCTTAGCTCACGAATAACAAGAGCTCTTTGAGCTCTGTGAGGGGTGACTATTCCGATACAGTGATTCCAAAAGTCTGTCGTCGTAGATAGAGCATGAGCTGTAACATTTCTACCATCTAATTCGGAGCTAACTGTTTGCCGCAAACACCAGGTTAACGCTGCAACTATCTTGGCTTCAAAAACATTACTTTGCGAAGATAAATCATCATCATGGAGTAGCGTTAACACTTTTTTATCAACATCTAATATCTGAGGCCATAAAGAAGACCAAGGTAGATGCGCAGGGAAACCGGATGATGGCGTTGGCGGAGTTGATAATAGGTGGAGTGCCGTCGCCCCATTTGACGCCTGCAAACTAGCTCTGTAGCCAATCATGCGAGCATAGGCAACGATATCCTCTGCTGAGCGATAATTTTCTTCTAAAGGACACGGTAAAATTTGCCCACCAAAAGGACGTTCAAGTAAGTATTTCTGAATACTACCAACTAAGTATTCAGAGCCTTTTGGAGGCTCAAGCGCAAGTATTGGTGGCATTTGTAAGTGGTCGCCAGCAATAATTAACCGAGCATTTTCCTTGAGAGTGGCCAACGGAGACAATGCATTAGTAACTTGAACTTGCGAACTTTCATCGACAATAACAACATCGAAAATTGGTGCCACATGGCGCCCGGCAGACCACTCTGCCAGTTTGTACGCTTGCATTGTTGAAGTAGCGACGATAGTTACACAGCTCGTGTTACTCAAACTAGCTAGACAATCTTGCGTTTCTTGATTGTTTTGATGCCATTTAAACGATTCGACACGGAGGTGTGGGTGCTTCGAAGAAAATGATTTTGGTATCTGAGAAGAAGAATAACCGATGAACACTTCAGCTGAGCAGCTTAAATCATTCGCAAGCGAATCTACAACACGTCCAATAAGCTCTTCTACAGCTTTATAGGTTGGCCCTGCCACCAATATCTTGAGTTGCTGAGAATTAGTAACAGCATCATGTACTAACCCATGAATGCACCCAGCAAGGGTTTGAGTTTTTCCTGTGCCTGGCGGCCCCCAAATAATTGTAAGACCTTTTTCGGCAGCATGAGCTACAGCATCGGTTTGACTACTGTTTAAACCATGTTTATTTTTTGCATATGCAGCAATTGAACAGGCCTGAGTATGGTTAATAACTGAAGTACTGTAAACTGAGTAACTATCCCATAAGATCCGAGCAAGAGGAGTAATTGGGTCCGAACCAACCTTTGTTGCTTTGCTCGCACCCATTGCAACAGTCGCATTTGCGTCTGGATGAGCAATAGATGGATTACCTACAGTCGCTAAAATCTTAGCTACAGTTTCATACCATTTAAACATCCCTTGACCTTTAGTGATAAAAATATCATTCATCAAGTCAATCTTAGAATTCGCCAATAAATATGAAGGAAAGGCAGGTTCTCGCCAATTAGAAAACTTCAATACAGCCTTACAGGCACGTCTAT
The DNA here is from genome assembly GCA_033792355.1 of Chromatiaceae bacterium AAb-1. Classification (GTDB taxonomy): domain Bacteria; phylum Pseudomonadota; class Gammaproteobacteria; order Enterobacterales; family Alteromonadaceae; genus Alishewanella. The sequence continues at coordinate 3,749 of JARXRR010000027.1, read as the reverse complement.
CAAATGACTGAAGTGTTACTGACAACGTCGCCCATAATGGGGTAATGATAGTTGTATCAGACCCCGGATAAATTGGAGCGCCTGCACGAATGACATCCCTTGCTCGCTGGAGAGGAAAACCTGGAATACATTCTTTACCTAATACAAGATATCCATCATTATCATCCAACTTTGCTTCAGTTGACCCTGATAATACGTCATATAAATATTCATCTGGAGCCCCAGTGGGCTGTGCATTCGTGAGTCGAATAGCCTCATACCCAGCTTCTAAAGTCTCTGCATCAAGTGCTAAACGTTGGTGGGACTCGAGTTTTCGTGTGTGGTATTGCAGTTCTTCCCACCAAATCCAAAGTTTGCTATCAAAAGCTACACCTCGAGAACCTTGTGGGATAGAAAGCGATAGTTTCGGGGCATTTGCTTTGAGTTGCCCAGAAAAATCAGCGCGTAATTTTTCTGTAATGCTGTTAAGTGCTCGACATTGTTTTTCCAATGCATTACCAAACTCCTGAATTACAGTGTTTCTTGGGATTGAAACTGAGCCACGCTTGATAGTTGTTTTATTGCTCCAGATTTCATAGATACGTTCTCTTGGGATACCATTAGTTAAAAACTCACGATAATAAGCATCTCCCTGTCTTACAGGCCCAAGACCAGAGTAGTAGACTTCAGCTGTATCAAATAAAGTAATCACATGTGGGGTTGGCGCAAAAATGACGCGTCGAACAATCTCATCAATAAAAACAACACATGGACTCACGGCTCCATCAGGCTTCTCAATTAATTCATCTGCCGGAAATAGCCAAGCAAGTGCTTTCGTTTTTTTATTGGTAAGCGCTAGTACTTTTGGAAGGTGTCTCCCCATCGCAGCACACAGTTCTTCGAATTGGCGCTTTTCCCAAAAGGCAATTTGTGCCGTAAGAGGCGTTGCACCTGATGAACGAATAAACGTTTCAGATTGCTCAATAGCATCAGATAAAGTTGATAAGAGCCCTTCTAGAGCGACCCATTCATCTGAGAGACTTTTCTGATCAACGACAAAACTTTTAGTAGGAAACTGCCTAGGTGCTTGCCCTGAAGTATAAGTTGTTGCTCTTCCATATATTGATAATCCAGTTAACACTCCCGCACTCGGATCGAAGTTTACAGCTACAGTTACATGCAACTGCGGCCAAGGAGCTAGGTTTGCAAGTATGGCGGTGTGATCCACACTAGTCGTTGATGATATTAACGACTTCGCGCGCTCAGGTATGCGACTTCTCTCTTTTTTAAGATGGCTATGTTGTTGGAAGGCCAAATGTGTTGATTGAGTCGCCGCAGCACCGGCGGTATCTTGAATCGAATTAATTTGAAGCGTCTTTCTTGCTCCCCGAGTCATTCCTGCGATCTGACTCAGATGCCCCGTAAATTTAGCTGCAGGATAGCAATAATGTGTTGGGTAGGTAGCTATTCTCAACTTATCTTGAGCATTTGCCCATTTTTCATGTCCAAGCCAGTCACATGCACTACAACGACCGTCGACATGCCATTCCAGTTTTTCCCACCCATTTGTTGATGCATCACCAATAGAAATAACCCTAAGTAAATCCTCTCGGAAAAAATGCAGAACTGTAGGTAGATAAAAACGAAGATTAGCTTCTTCACTATCAGAAATAAGTGCGTCAAGATACTGACTAGGTGTCGCCCGATTTGAGCTAGACATCAAGCTATCGAGCACCGACTGACCCTGCTTAAATTTTGTCCACAAGTAACTTCTTGTGGTCACAAAGTAGTCGCTTTCTAATCCCTGAGCAACGATCCAGTTAGCCAGGAAAATTGCATAAAGTGCAACCTCAGCAGAATAGCTAGGATTAGCTTCACTAGTATGCTTAACATCAATGACACTTAGTGCGCGACGATTTTCATTCGCTAAGTCAATTTGACGCCGAGCTCCGTTAGGACACACCTCCTCGTCATGGATAGATGCTTCGCGCACTATAATGATGTCAGGGATAAATCCAGCAATTGGTGGAACTTGTAAAACCTCATTAGGCTGGAGTCCAATATTCATCATAACCGTGTTTTGGAAAGTTGATGATTCAAACTTTCCTTGTAGAATTATTGACGGGAGATTAGAAACTCTCGCTAACAACGATTCCAATGGTGCTTTAACTGGTTTGTTATTTCCACTGCTATCTGGTTGATAAACAACCAAGCTACCAAATACTTGAATCAATTGTTCATTTCGTTCATCTTCGAAGTCGCGACCAGCTGTTTGCATAACTCCAATGCCAGGACGAGCCTGGAGCGGAACCGGCATTCCATGCTTATCAAGCTCAGAATCTTCATGAAGAGATAGGTAGAGTTCTCTATCGCACTTTGTGCGAAGAAACATAGACAATGTACTTTTGGAAATGCGTTTATTCGCCATTAAAAACTCCTCCTTGAATACGACATTTAAGAGCGACGTTCATATATAAATCTAGGTGACCATTTTTAGCTAGTTCTGTTGCTAAAAACAATACTTAACGATGAGATTTATGTGAAGTATTTTAGGTGGCGAAATAAGAGATACGCATCTAAAACTGTAATCTAACGCCTCACAACATGAAAGTCATACTCAATAGCGGCACTAGATTTAGATTTCATTTGAGTCGCCTGCCGCTTTCCCTCCGCAGCTGTTTCAGCACTTCTGATTGAAATAATTTTCCATTCTTTACCAGAAGCTTCTAACGACATTTGCATAATTTTTTTAGCATCAATCTTAGCTGACGGAATAATACCGAATCTTATAAACATCCTTAATGAGTCAGCTCTAGTGTCCGCCATGTTACGCCACACTTTACCTAAAGACTCCGCAAAAGTAGTGACTCCACCATGCTCAAGCTGCGGACCACTGGTGTAATCTACTGTGGAGGCTCCGCCCAGAAACCAGTTTCTAATCCATTGATCTTGAACATAAGTTTTCATACCGTAGTATGGCGGAGAGGTGATAACTATTGAGAAATCATCGGCAACTTTAGCTCTTGTAATCTCTAACTGAGAATCTCCTTCGATAATTTGATGGAAGCTCCCCGTAAACTGTTCATCTAGCGTAGGTATTCGATCTAACTTCCGCTTTAAGACATCCAAGACACTTATAGCAGGTGGAACAAGGGAACGCTGATCCCAATACCTAACGGAGTAATCAGGCTTAGATGCGAAAGTCCTTGGCATTTGATTAGAAAAATATATCGCGGTATCTAAAGATTTATTTAACGGGCCGTGCAAAGCACCTAACACTAATGCTCTGAGCATCACAGAAGCGTCAGTTTCGTGAGCGTGCGACAACAACCCCTCCCGCAAAGCACAAACATCTTTTAACGTCTGAGATGTATAAAGCTTACTGAAAAACTCACTTTCGGGCATATCTGTCGCCGCATTTTGTAATAAATCTCGAGCAAGATCTAAAATATCTTCCTTACTGCAGCTTGCCAACTTAGCCCTTGCAATTGCAGTTGCCACAGGCGAACTATCAATGCCCCAAGCCTTCAAGCCCAACTTCCTTGCGGCGAACATACTAGTCCCACGTCCGCAAAACGGATCAATAATTACAGGATCTTCCTTTTTAAACTTTGCTAAATGCCTCATTGGAAACTCCAATGGAAACATTGTGAAATAAGGGCAAATTGCATTTAAAGCATTTTCCTTAAGGTAACAAAGCTTAGCCATGAAATTTTCCAATATGAATTTTAACTTGAAAGATGAGTATATTTATACCACAATAGTTGAAT
>JARXRR010000010.1:0-72137 GCA_033792355.1 Chromatiaceae bacterium AAb-1 | reverse complement strand
GTATTATGTTGGCTGGTGTGTTTTTCTGGTTAATTTAAAAGGATTTTTTGTCTATTAGCGATAACTGATAATACATTTGATTACACTTTTTGATATTTTGTATCCTTGCGAAAGATAAAACTGCCGGGTGCAAATTCTTCTGACTAAGCTGATTTTGTTATAAGCACAGCAGCTGTTCCTCTGGCTATATCGTGTATTTTCGATATATAATTCGTCCTATCGCGATATAACGAATTGGTTTGTTATGCAAGATCCCTTTGATGAAATTCATAAAGCGCTGGCACATCCGGTCAGACGGCAGATCCTGAGCTGGCTGAAAGAGCCTGAAGTGCATTTTTCTGCCCAGGAGCATCCGCTGGATATCGGGGTGTGTGCCGGTATGTTTGAGCGTTGCGGTCTGTCGCAGTCAACCATGTCTGCGCATCTGGCGGCTTTACAGCGGGCTAATCTGGTCACCACCCGTAAGGTTGGGCAATGGATTTTTTATAAGCGTAATGACAGCACAATCAATGCTTTTCTCGCCCATTTACAACAGTTGTAGCACTTTTTAAGGTTATTCCACTATGCGTTTTCCGTTACCGTTATTGGTACTTGCGTTAAGTGCCTTTGCGATAGGCACCACCGAATTTGTGATTATGGGGTTGCTGACAGAATTGTCAGTAGATTTACAGGTAGATATTCCTGCGGCGGGCTGGCTGGTTACCGGTTATGCACTTGCCGTGGCTATCGGTGCGCCTTTTATGGCCATCGTTACCAGTCGTTTGCCCAGACGCAAAGCATTACTCATTCTGATGCTGGTATTTATTCTGGGAAATCTGTTATGCGCTATCGCCATTAACTATGAACTGTTAATGCTGGCACGGGTGGTTACCGCCCTGTGTCATGGGGCATTTTTCGGTATCGGCGCTGTGGTGGCATCGGGACTGGTGCCACCGCATCAGAGGGCGCAGGCAGTGGCACTGATGTTTATGGGGCTGACACTGGCCAATGTTCTGGGAGTACCGCTGGGTACTGCATTGGGGCAGGTTGCGGGCTGGCGTTCAACTTTCTGGGCCGTAACGGTTATCGGGGTGATCGCTTTTGCCGGGTTGCTGCGCTTTTTACCTGCTAATGAGCAATATGGCGGGCAACAGGCTCCACTTAAGCAGGAAATCGCTGCATTCAAACATATTGGGATCTGGCTGGCTTTGCTGACAACCGTCTTCTTTGCTGCCTCGATGTTTGCACTGTTTACCTATATTGAGCCGATTCTGCGCACTGTTACCGGGGTTTCTGATACTGGTGTGATCTGGACATTATTTATGATTGGTCTGGGGCTGACGCTGGGTAATCTGATTGGCGGCAAGCTGGCAGACTGGCGGCTTGGCACTTCTCTGGCGCTGATTTTTCTGGCCATAGCGATAACATCCGCAGTGTTCAGCGTCAGCAGTGCGGGAGTGGTTACCGCCGAAATTACGCTGTTTTTATGGGCAATGGCCGCATTTGCTGCCGTACCTGCGTTGCAAATCAGTGTGGTGACCTTTGGTAAAGATGCCCCGAACCTGGTTTCCACTATGAATATCAGCGCCTTTAATGCCGGTAACGCATTAGGGGCCTGGGTTGGCGGAGCCATGATTAAACAGGGCATGGCATTAACTGAGGTGCCACTGGCAGCAGGCGGGCTGGCGTTGCTTGGCATGCTGCTCACGATTATCACTTTTACATTAATCAAACCGGCTGCAAAAACAGATATTGCGGCAGCGGCCTGATTTTAACTCTGACAGATGAGGTAACAACTATGGCAACACTATTTGAGCCTGTAACGCTGGGCGAACTTAAACTGAAAAACCGTATTGTAATGGCACCATTAACCCGTAACCGAGCTCCGCAGGCTGTACCGCAGCCGATTACTGCGACTTATTATCAGCAACGGGCTACAGCCGGTTTACTGATTACAGAAGCTACGGCGATTAGTCATCAGGGGCAGGGTTATGCTGATGTGCCGGGTCTGTATGCGGCAGAGCAATTGGCCGGGTGGAAAAAGGTTACAGAGGCAGTGCATGCTGCCGGTGGTAAAATTGTGACTCAGTTGTGGCATGTCGGTCGTATTTCCCACACCAGCCTGCAGCCGGATGGTCAGGCCCCGGTGGCACCATCGGCGATTACCGCCAAAGCGAAAACCTATCTGATTAATGCTGATGGCAGTGGCAGTTTTGCCGAAACCTCAGCACCACGGGCACTGGAAAAGCACGAGTTGCCCGGTATTGTTGAAGATTATCGCCTTGCTGCCCGTGCTGCGATAGATGCCGGTTTTGATGGTGTCGAACTACACGCGGCCAATGGTTATCTGATTGACCAGTTTCTGCGTGCCAACAGTAATCAGCGTACTGATGAATACGGTGGCAGTATTGAAAACCGCAGCCGGTTTCTGTTTACAGTGCTGGATGCGATTACTGCTGAAATCGGCGCTGGCCGGACGGGGATTCGCTTATCACCTGTTACTCCGGCGAATGATGCTTCAGACCCTGAACCACAGCCATTGTTTAATTATGTGGTGGAAAAACTGGCAGCTTATCCGCTGGCTTATATCCATATTATTGAAGGAGCTACCGGCGGGCCACGCGATTACCAGCAAGGCAACCAGCCATTTGATTATGCTGCACTGAAAAACGTTTATCGCAAAGCGGGTGGTAAGGCCGGCTGGATAGTCAATAACGGTTACGATAAAGCGCTGGCAGAGCAGGCAGTTGCTTCTGGCGCAGCAGATGCAGTGGCTTTTGGTAAGCCATTTATTGCTAATCCGGATCTGGTACTCCGGCTGCAGCAGGGTTTACCGCTGAATACTCCGGACCAGAGCACTTTTTATGGCGGTGGTGAAAAGGGTTATATCGATTATCCGTTCGCCGGGTAAAATTTAACAGGCGCCCAGTTCCTGCAAAATAGCCAGCAGCCGGGTGTCGCTGAGATACCCCTGAATACTGCCCACAGCTTGCAGTTGCGCATCAAGCACCACCGTATAGGGCGTAGCTGCAATGCCGCCAAGTTGCCGCAGCAGGCGGGTATCGGGAAAATAAGCCGGCAGGGTGATGCGATACTGTTTTAATACTGCGCGTAATTCCCGGCGGTTACCATTAATACCCAGCACTGCCATACCGGCATCAGGGCAACTGGCAGCCAGCTGCTGCATATGCTGTAGCTGGCGTTCGCAGAAGCGGCAGTCCGGGGCGTAGAATGTCAGCAAATAAGGTTTACCTGCGCTGAGCTGAACAGCGGCATTGGTATGCAGCTCCCGTAACGGCTGGCTAAAGTCGATACCGGAGTGCTGCATTACTGTGGTTTGTGCCGTGGCCTGCGGCAGTAACAGCAGGCTCAGCAGCAGGTAAAGGTATTTCATCAGTTAAAGCTCAGCTTGATACCGGCATACAGCTCACGCCCGTGTAGCGGGCCGTAAATATAGGCTACATCGTAGTTACCTTCCGCATCATACATCAGTGGCGAACCGGATTTGCGGGTCTGGGTATAGTTGAACAGGTTGTTTGCCCCCGCATACAGGCTGGCGGTGTCGTTCAGCTGATAAACCAGCTTGGTGTTAAATAAGGTATGGGCAGGTGCATTAACCGGCTTGGGCAGATTTCCGGCGGCATCATCAAAGCCTTCGTAGTTATAGTCACGCAGGTTACGTTTGCCATACCATACTGCCGAGGCATTCAGTAACCAGCGATCATATTCAAACTCCAGCCCGAAAGTGATGCGTTGTTCAATCGGGGCAATGGCGTATGAATCTTTGAAATTCCGGTCATAGTCAAAGTTTTCCAGCGTGGTATTCAGCAGCAGGTAGTCGTTGACCTGATAACCCAGCACCAGATCGGTGGTAATGACTCTGGCTTTTTCATCAAGCTGGGTCAGTACCGGCGTACCGTCTGCGGTTTCTTCCAGGCTGGCCAGGTTTTCAACCTGGGTCCAGGCCACAGAAAAAGTACCGGTCAGTTTGTCACCTTCATAGCTAAGCGCATAGTTGGCAGAATTAGAGCGTTCCAGTTCAGAAATTTCAATCTGAAAACCCAGTTCTGCATCCAGGATGCCGTGCTCGCTTTCAAAGAAAGATAATGGTGCGCGGTAGCCCCTGCCGACAGATACACGGGATATCCAGTCGTCGTTATGGAAGAAACGCAAATCGGCTCTTGGCGACAGGATAGTTTCGTCCAGCTCTGTGCCGGGTTTGGTAGGGTCGACAAAGTCGGCTTCAACTTTGTCCAGACGCAGCGCCAGTGACAGCTCCAGCTGGCTGGCTGCTTCCCAGTTAAACTGGACAAACAGGCCGCTGGTCAGGTAATCAAAGCTGTCTGAGACAAAAGCGTCAACCTCTTCCAGTGCTTTGGTGCTGGAACGCATTTTCTCGTCACGGTGATCAATACCGAAGGTCAGTTGTTTATCTTCCGAAATCAGGTAATTGCCCTGAGCCCGCAGGTAATTCATTTTGTTGTCGGCGTAGTAATCAATGCCTTCATAAAAGGAATCCTGAGTATGGGCGGCATAGCTCCAGGCCAGTTCGGTACTCAGGCGGCTGTTTATCTCGGTCAGCCATTTCAGGTAAACCTCGTCACGGTTAGTCTTTACCCATTCCAGTGTTTCCCACGGCTTACCGATATAGCGGTTGTTGATATTATCGCCTGCAAGTAAATGCTCAGACGGTTCGCCGTCGAAGCCCGCCAGCGCTTCGCCAATACTGCCGACAATATCGCCCAGTACCGGGCCGCCGAATACTTCTGAGCTGACAGTACTCAGCCGTAACTGGATATTGGAATGGTGATTCAGATCGTGTGAAATACGGGCGGTAAATACCTGATTTTGCTGGTAAGGTGCTTCAGATACCCCGTTACCATCGCGATCTTCCTGATCATGGGTATCGTACTGGGCAATCAGTGTCAGGCCGGTATTGCCATCGGCAGAAACGCCGGTTGCCATCGCCTGCAGGGCTTTATAACCGTGGCTGCCGCCGGATATATCCAGTTCCAGTGCGTTACGCAGGGCTTCTCTGGTAATAATGTTTACTGTGCCGCCAATGGCTTCCGGGGCGATAAGTGAAGCTCCGGCACCACGGGCTATTTCTATGCGATCCACGCCGGTGGTGGCAATGGCGTCTACCGCATAAAAACCGGACAGCATAGTGTGCACCGGCAAACCGTCGATCAGAATAGTAGTATGCTCACCGCGTAAGCCGTTCAGCATTATCCGTTTGGCGCCGCACATTGAGCATTCGTTGGAAACCCGGATGCCGGGCTCATCCTGTAAGGCTTCGCTTAAATTAACCGCGTGTTTGTTTTCAATCATTGAGGCATCCAGCACCTCGGTTTTCTGGATTACATCCAGCAGCCGGCCCTGCTGGGTTAAACGACCGCGAACACCGGAAACATCAATGCGCTCTATTTCCTGCTCACCTGGTACGGTCTGGGCAGACACGGTGGCCGGAAGGCTGGTCAGGGCGATAACTATGCTGCTGGCAATTACGGATCGTCTCATTGATTTTTCTCTTTAGTCATTAACGGGGATACGGCAAAAGATAATACGCCTTTATTAATAATGATAACCATTATCAAACAAATATAATTATTGTTATATTATATCAATTTATTGCTGTATTAAAGCGGTAACGCCTGGTTTGAGCTTGGGTTTGCGGTAAAAGGTCAGGTGGTTTCATATCACTGCAATATTCCGCTGTTAAAACGGGGCATTATTTCATAATAAAAGATCCGTCCAAATGTCAGACAAGAATACAGCAGCACCGTTTGATTTATCCGGTATTGAGCCGCAGGCCAATTTTTCTGCCAACCCGCATTTTGAGGAAGTACTTGCCAGTTCCATTAACCGCCGCCGCTTTATTAAAGGTGGTATCGGGCTGGCAGTTGGTGGCTTTCTGGCGGGTAACCTGGCCGCATGCAGCCAGCCGGCGGGAAGTGCCGCCACTGGTGTTCCTGCATCAGCAAAAGGTTTGCTGGGGTTTAATACCGTAGCCACTAACCGCTTTGATACCATTACGGTGCCTGAAGGTTATAGTGCCCGGGCATTTTTACCGTGGGGCACACCATTGCTGCCTGATGCACCGGCCTTTAAGCATGATGCCAGTAATACCGCAGAAGATCAGCGCAAGCAGATTGGTTCGCATCACGACGGTATGCACTTTTTCCCGATAGATGTAAAACAGCAGGGCAACAGTTCTGACGAAGGGTTGCTGGTAATGAACCATGAATACTGCGACCCGGTATTGCTGCATCCCTACCGTGATCCTATGTTGCCACGGCGGGCGTCAGAAGTGCATAAGGAGCTGGCTGCACACGGGGTATCGGTCGCCCATATTAAAAAACAGGCTGACGGTAGCTGGCAACTGGTACAGAGCAGCCGTTATAACCGGCGGATTACCGGCGATACGCCAATGGAAATTAATGGCCCGGTGCGCGCAGATAAAAAACTGATCACCCGCTACAGCCCGGACGGCACCCGCACCCGGGGGACACTGAATAACTGCTCGCACGGTTTTACACCGTGGGGAACGTACCTGACCTGCGAGGAAAACTGGGCCGGCCTGTTTGTTAATTACGATGCCAGCCTGCCACGCGAACACCGTCGGTACAGTGTCAGAACAGAGCAGAGCATTATGTTCTGGGAAACCGCCGCCAGGGAAGATGCGGAGCTGGCACGTTTTAATGCCAGTACCGTGGGGGCCAGCGCGACTGAGGATTTCCGTAACGAACCCAATACCTTTGGCTGGATAGTGGAGATTGACCCGTTCGACCCCACCAGTACGCCGGTTAAACATACGGCGCTGGGCCGGTTTGCCCATGAGGGTATTATCTTTGGCAAGGTTGAAGCAGGTCAGCCACTGGTCGCCTATTCCGGCGACGATTCACGCTTCGAATACATTTATAAATATGTCTCGGCAGAGGCGTATGATCCGGCAACGGCTGGCAGCCATTTGCTGGATAACGGTACTTTGTATGTGGCGCGTTTTAATGATGATGGCAGCGGTGAATGGCTGGCACTGGATATCAATAATACTGAGCTGATGGCAAAAGCTGCGGCAGAAAGCGTGGTATTTGAAAGTCAGGCCGATATTCTGCTGAATACCCGGCTGGCTGCCGATCTGGCCGGTGCCACTAAAATGGACCGGCCGGAATGGGGCGCAGTGCATCCGCAAACCGGCGAAGTGTACTTTACCCTGACTAATAATGAACTACGCCATTCATCAATGGTAAATAAAGCTAACCCGCGGGCGCAGAATGCGAATGGCCATATTATCCGCTGGCGCGAGCAACAGAATCAACGGCAGTTCAGCTGGGATATTTTTCTGTTATCCGGTGATGTGTATACCGCCACACCGCAGCATAACCTGCTGCTGAATGCAGATAACCATCATGCATCGCCGGATGGCTTATGGTTTGACCCGAATGGCCTGTTATGGATCCAGACTGATATGAGCGGTTCGCAGCAGAAAGACGGGCCTTTTGGTAATAACCAGATGCTGGTGGCTGATGTAACTACTCATCAGATCAAACGCTTCCTGGTCGGGCCGGTCGGCTGTGAAGTGACTGGTGTGGTAATGACGCCGGACTGCAAAACCATGTTTGTAAATATTCAGCATCCGGGCGAGGGTTCTACCGCATTCAGTTTTACCAGCACCTGGCCGGATCGCGGTACCAAACGGCCCCGTTCTTCTACGGTAGTGATTACCCGTGATGATGGTGGTGTCATCGGCAGTTAATCGTTCTGTCATATTGCTATGTAACAATCGGGCTAACGTACAGGTATTGCATAGCCCGATTTATATGGACCGTCAGCCAGAAACAAGTGTTGGACAGGTATTGCTTGATGAGTCGCCGAAGCTGCGGGCTGTTATCCGTGGTCTGGTAAAACAGCAGCATGAGCGGGCTGATATTTTCCAGGAAACCGTAGCAGCGGTGATTGAACGCGGACAACAGGAAACCATATGCAATCCTTTAGCCTATGCCATTACCGTTGCCAGACATTTTGCCTATAAGATGCATTGTAAAATCACCTCTTCTCTTGATGATGAACCTGAGATAGCAGATGAACAGGCCGATCCTGAACAGGATTATTTAGCCGGAGAAAATGTCGCCCGCCTGCAACAGGCGCTGGCGATGTTACCTTCCTTACGCCGTGAAGTGTTTATCCGGCGCAGATTACATCAGCAGTCGCGTGAGCAAATTGCCAAAGACCTCGGTATTTCTGAAGAAGCCGTAAAAAAACATATCACCCGCGCGCTGGCACAACTGGCGCTGTATCTTGATGATTAAAGCCGGATAGGGCTTTTATTCAACAATCCGCACAGCTATATTTTCAGGCGGCTTTGTTTTACATCATTCGCAAGCCAGGACTTGATGAGGGATTGGTATGGCATGTCACGCCTATTGGCCTCTATCTTAATACTTTCCAGCAGACTCTCAGGAAGCCGGAGCGAAATAGTTTTGGTTGACGGTTTCAAATTAGGAAGCGTAACGGATTGAGCCTGTTTCCAGTCAATGTAGTCACTGGAATCATGGCTCTCCCAAAAAGCTCTTTCTTCGGCTTCGGTCTTAAACTCCGGTATGCTCTTAGCTTTGCTCATAAATATCCCTCTCTTTTCGGTGCATATCACGAGCGGAAATGATGCGAATCAATGTGTCACTGGAGCGCAGGGTAAAAGTGATATGTAACAATCTGGATTCATCACTTTTCCCCAAGGCATGATAGCGGGCCTCGGCCTGGCTGTGCTTCTGATCAGCCTGTACCAACAAGGGTTGGTTGAAAAACACCTGTTCGGCCTCAAAGTGGCTAACGGCGTGCTTTTCCAGGCTTTTTCGCTCGTTCCCAGCGTCCCATTCAAAGCCTGTAATGTGCTTCCAATTAATCATTTTTGTATATTATCAATATATACATTGAAGTCAAGTCGACCCAAACCAGGGTGTTACCATACAATATCTTAACTGCCCCGCACTACTGGCTAGTGCCGGGGCGTTTTTTATTCAGCGGGTTCTGGCAAAGAATGCTATTTGGTCTACTTCTGCCCCGGAGCGGCCAAAGGTGCCGGTAAAGGCCATACCTGGTGGCGCGGTAAAGGTATGGCATTCACCACTCTGGGTTCCGGTTGCAATACTACGGTTAAAGCTGGTTTTCAGTTGCAGGTAAAATACTCTGGTGCGGTTATTGTATTTGTTCTGGCAGGCGGTAACTTCTGTAATATATTCTTCCTGCGCCAGATCGAGGCTGCGTAAGGTGCCGCCATTACCACCGTGGGACACTGAACTGCCATCGGCATAGTGCAGGCTGATATTATCCAGCCGGCTTCCTCCTCTCAGACTGATACGGCTGACCGCCGGGAACTGGTGCTGCTCCAGTTGCGGCATATCATTATAAAACTGGCCATGTGGGCCGCCGACTGACGGTGTCAGATGGAAGTTTCCGGCAATCTGGTAATCAAAATAAGCGGCTACCGGATCGTGATCCGATAATTCAACTCCGTTCTGATCAACAAAATGGCCGGGAACCAGTCCATCCTGTAAAGCCAGTTTAACTATGCTGCCGCTACGGTACAGGATTTTATCTACCCGCTCACATTGATCACTGTTTTTATTGGTGCAGTCGGTTAAAGCTGGTGCGCCACTTAATGGATAATCACCGGCACGGGCTGTTTCTGCCCAGACATCGCGGAAGCCTGCCTGAATATAGTTATGCAGCTTATCTGTCGGACGGGTAAAACGGGAGTTGGTATCTCCGGCAACAATCACTGCATGTCCGGCAGAGTTGGCTTCAATATAGCTGAGTAACTGCAGCAGATTCTTACCGCGGGCTTCAAGCGATTGCGTATCAGAGCCCGCATCGGCATGCAGATTATAAATATCAACAATGGCGTTGTTATTCAGGTGTACTCTGGAGAATGAAAAACCTTTTGGCGTCAGGCAGTCACTGCCGCTGTCAAACACACCGTAGCAGTCATGCCATTTTACCCGGTGAAAATCGCTGACCGCCGGAAATGAAAACTGATTCATACCATCACCGATAGCAATATTGCCGGAATGAGGAGACTGGTAACTGTGCTGCAGATAACGGACTAAATCACTGTGATAACTGAAATCTTCCTGCACCAGTACCACATCGTAACTGTTCAGCAACGGGCTGATCTTAACCGTATTAGTGGCCGGGTTGCCAGAGCTGAACGCATCAGGTAAGCCAGCCACATTATAGGTGAGTACATTGAACTGACCGTCTGCTGCTACTGAGGTAGCCAGACCTAAACTGAGTAACATTAAGCATAGTTTTTTCATGATCTTTTCCTGTGATTGAATAAGGTGTATCTGGTAAGCCAGACATAAGTAAAGAGAAAATCAGCAGGCTGATGTGGACAGTAAAATTATGAATTTTATATGTTTTTATTATTACAGCAGCAGAATGGGCAAATATTGCCGGGGCAATAAAAAAGCCATACCGGAGAGGTGGTATGGCTTTGGTTCACTACACAAGTTACAACGTTTACAAACTCTGGGTATTGCAGATTAGAAATTCACCCGGACACCGATACCGAAGGTTCTGCCATAATAGGTATAGCTGCCGAATTGATTGCCATCTACAAATTCCTGTTCGGCTTCGTCTGTCAGGTTTATCCCTTCAGCAAAGACCGTAACATGATCATTAATCGCATAAGACAGGCTGGCATCCAGCGAGCCAAACGCATCTTTATTTTTGGTTGAGCGATTATTGGTTCCGATCTGGTTCAGCACGCTGTCGCGCCAGCTGTAGCCTACCCGGGCACTGAACGCTTCTTTTTCATAGAACACGGTCAGGTTGTAGCTGTTTTTGGCCACATCTTCCAGTTTGCCTTTAAAGCGGGTTTCACCGTCTACATACAGGGCGCTGGAATCGGTCCAGGTATAGTTAGCCTGTACACCCAACCCGTTAAAAGGTTCAGGCAGGAAAGCAAACACCTGCTGGTAAGCCAGCTCAATCCCGGTGACATCTGCGTTAGAACCGTTGACTTTAGAACTCAGCTCGTAAATCTGACCACCAAATTCCAGATCGGATTTCTGGGTCTGGATAAAAGTGGAAATATCCTTATAGAACACCCCGGCCGCCAGTGCGGTAGTATCATTCGGATACCATTCCAGTGTCAGATCGTACTGCCAGGCTTCAAACGGGTTCAGGTTCGGGTTACCGCCGGTGGCGGTCAGCCTTTCACCGGAATTAAAGGTAAGACGCGGAGCCATATCCTGCAAATCGGGCCGGGTTACCACTTTGGCGGCGGCAAAGCGGGTTAGCACGGTATCGGTCAGGTTTAGCGCCAGGTTCAGCGACGGCAGTACATCAGTATAATCACTGTTAAAGGTGACAGGAATGGTTTCACCGTCAGCAGAGGCATGGCTGGAGGAAGTCTGCTCGGTTTTCACCAGCCGGACCCCGACATTACCTTTTAACGGCATGCCGCCAATATCAGTATCCATATTTAACATGGCATAGGCCGCATAAATGCTTTCTTCAATGTTATAGGAGTTACGCAGATCACCGCTGCTTAGCGGGGCGGCTAAATCTGTGGCTGAAGGATAATTGTTCCAGAATTTGCTTTCATCCGGCACCAGCCAGATCTGGGGTAATGAACCTGAAGCATCACCGAGGAAACCGCTGACCGGGAAAGCAGTGAAGTAGCTATCGTCAAATATTTCGCCTTCGATGCCGTCAATAAGTACCAAATCGCGGCGGAAATAATCGCGTTCCCGTTCGCGTAGCTTCAGCCCGGCAGAAAACTGGCTGAATACGCTGTGATCCAGTTTACGGCTGATATCGAATTTTACAGCTTGTTCGGTATCTTCGGCTTCAATCGTGCGCCATTCCAGCCGGCGACCCGGCCATTGAGAGGGATCGAGCAGATCGGCATTATGGTAAGTGATATCCGGAACCGATTTACCGTCCACGGTCGGGAACAGGAAGTCAAAGGCAATACCACCGGTTTGACGGACCCGGGTACGGATAATCGGGTCTTCATCGTTACTGTTGGCGGTGGAGTGGAACAGGCTGGCGGCCAGTGTCCAGTCGTTTAAAGTCCAGGTTGCGCCGAGGCTGAATGCCAGGTTCTCGTCACGGATACCGGAGCTTTCACGGCCAATTTGTACGGCACCGTTTAAGGTTGAACCGCCAACCAGGGCATTATCACGGAATACCGCAGAGCCCGGCACCAGCTGATTAACATTAAAATCGGCACTGTAAGTAAATTCGTTGTAGTTTACTTTCTGGTCGACATACAGAATATCGGCATTAATATCCAGATTATCGGCAGGTTTCCACTGGATAGCGGTAGACAGCCCCAGCCGTTTACGATCTTCCAGTTCCAGCGTCGGGCGCACCCCGCCCGGTGCAATAATAGCGCCGGAATCTGCCACACCATCACCATCGGTATCAATACCGTTGTCGTATTCTGTCCAGTTGATTTCGATAGCTCTGTCCTGCCGCACGCTACGCTCAGCATAGGCAGCGGAGACCAGTACGCCAAAGGTTTTACTATCGTTAACCCAGTTAGCCAGACCGGACAATCTTGGGTTGGTTTCTTCTGCCAGTTCGGCATAGCTGGCCTGGGCTGAAGCAGAGATTTTATTTTCGCCCAGTTGCAGCGGGCGGAAGGTTTTAATGTTTACTGTACCGCCAATGGCACCTTCATCCAAATCTGCGGTAGGGCTTTTTACCACTTCGACAGCAGACACCAGCTCGGCAGGCAGGGTGTCAAAACGGAACTGACGGCCAAACTGACCGGAAGTACGGACGTTTTCGTTAACCGCCATGGTATTGCCGTTAAGGGTGGTAACCTGGAAGTTAGAGCCTAAACCGCGCACCCGGACATAAACGCCTTCGCCACGGTCGCGGACGATAGATACCCCGGTCACCCGTTGCAGGGCTTCGGCGATATTCTGGGCCGGGAATTTGCCGATATCTTCGGCGATAATGGCATCGACCACGCTGTCGCTGAAGCGTTTAACACTGGCGGCCGATTGCAGGCTTTTGCTGTAACTGCCCCTGACGGTAATTTGTTCTACCGGATCTGCTGCTGCAGTTTCCTGTTCCTGGGCGTAAGCAATACCAGTGACACTGCTCACCGATAAAATACTGCCTAATATCAGGGGTAACTTTTTATAACGAAAAACAGATGAAGCCATCTGGGCACTCTCCTCTTGTAATGAATTATCAACAGGGACTGGATATGGAAAAACCGATCCTGATAACCTCAAGAGGGCGTTTTGTGATAGAAGGGGACAATTTATTTTCCGGAAAGATGAAAAAATTATTTATATATAACAATGCGTTAAGTTTAATCTTTTTGTCATCTTTCTGAAATGATAAGCTGTTAATCCTTGCGCCCTTCTGACGTTATTACAGGTGTCTGCGTTATGCTTATTTCTCTTGTTGCTGCAAAATCCCGTGTTGTCTTGCCGGTGATTTGTCTTGGGCTGGGTAGTTGGCTCATTGGCTGTGACAGTAAACACACTGAGCTGGCTGTATCGGATGTGGCCGTTACAGCCGTGCCGGCGCCACCGGCTGATCTGGGGTTTGAAGAGCAGCCGTCGTTACCACCAGGCGTGGCATTTATCGATGATTATCTGTCGAATACTACCGATAACCTGACAGCAGACAGCAATGCGGTGATCCGGATTTTGTCTGGTATGTACCAGTTATGGCAAACCGGCCCGGACTGGCACAATGGCGTGCCGCTGGATGCCGATACCACCCGGCGTAATATTCAGTATGTGGTGCAAACCACCTTAAAACGTACACCAGAGCAAACGGCCCGTGCTTTTATTTATGACCGTCAGCACCAGAGTCATGGCGTGATTGGCGGTTTGGGGCCGCTGGCTGAGCTGTACCGGGAAGGTGCACTGGCAGTATCGGGTATTCAGTCGATGCCGGTGGCTATTCCTGCGGATAAAGTTAATGAAATACTGCCGGCCAGCGCACCTGCCGGTGCTGCCCTGGGGGCAGGTTCCAGGCAATCTGTTCTGGGTAAGGTGGCTGAGCTGGTTGAAACTGTTCGCGGTAGTCACTCTTCCAGTAATCCGTCTAAATACGCGTTTCAGTATCCGCGGCCGTGGCGGATGACCGATGATAATCAGGTAATTGATACTGGCCGTCGCGATGATATGGGGTATCCGGTCTATGTGGCGAATACCTTTGTGATTCCGCAACTGTTACGTCAGCGCGGTGAAACCCCGGAAAAAGACGGCGGCTTTCCCAGCGGCCATACCAATGCTGCCTATCTGGCGGCATTAACGCTGGCCTATGCCATTCCGGAGCGTTTTCAGCAGATGGTGGTGCGCGCCACAGAGCTGGGGCACAGCCGGATTGAAGCGGGAATGCATTCGCCACTGGATGTGATGGGCGGTCGTATTATGTCTGCGGCTATTCTGACCGCAGTACTGAATGAT
The DNA here is from genome assembly GCA_033792355.1 of Chromatiaceae bacterium AAb-1. Lineage (GTDB taxonomy): Bacteria > Pseudomonadota > Gammaproteobacteria > Enterobacterales > Alteromonadaceae > Alishewanella. The sequence continues at coordinate 57,708 of JARXRR010000010.1, read as the reverse complement.
CCGGCGTACCGGGAGCTGAAACAGGCTGCCCGGCAACAGGCGCTGGCGTATTTCAGCCACCGGCTTGAAACGGATGCCGCAGGGGTCTTGCATTATGCCGATAGCCAGCCACTGACTGATCCTTACGCCGATTATCGGCGTAACCGGCAGTTTGTAACACCGAAACTGACCTATATTCTGCAGCGGGATACTGCGGTCAATACCCCGATGTTGGTGCCGGCCGGTGCCGAAGCCCTGCTGGAAACCCGCTTTCCGTATCTGAGTGCAAGCCAGCGCCGGGCGGTACTGCGTAGTACTGCACTGCCAGCCGGTTATCCGCTGCTGGATGGCCCTGAACAGTGGGGCCGGTTAAATCTGTTTGCTGCCGCCGATGGTTATGGTGAGTTTAACGGTGATGTAAAGGTAATGATGGATGCCGGGCAAGGTGGTTTCCATGCCCAGGATCGCTGGCGCAATGATATCGGTGGTGCCGGTAAGCTGCTGAAACTGGGGTCCGGTCAACTGATGCTGGCAGGTGATAACCGTTATGCCGGCGGTACTGAACTGCGTGAAGGCTGGCTGGTAGCAGCATCACTTAATGCGCTGGGGACGGGTGATGTTTATCTGGCCGGGGGTGGCCTGCGTATTGCGGCGGAGTTGTATAGTTTATGGCTGCATGGTGATTATACCCAGCTTAATGGCACTGAGCTGGCCGTGACTATCACAGAATCTGCCCAGCCTAAATTACAGGTGAGCGGAAAAGTGACCTTAGCCGGAGCAGTGCTGGAGGTTGATGCGCCGGCAGAGATTGCTGATGGCAGTGTGTTTACTCTGCTGCGCAGCAGTGGCGGTATTGCCGGACAGTTTGCCGACGTGCGCTCATCACACTATCGTATTACCCCGATCTACAGCGAAGATGCGGTACAGCTACGGTTTAATACTAAGTAGTCAGTTTTTAGAACCTGTTTACGAGCTTGCGAGCTAAGGCTATACAAGGCAAAAACAGGCGCAAAAGCGCTAATGCCGATCAGTTAAGGTTAGGGCATCCATCACCTTACTCACGCTAACACGCCGTAAACCCTTCCCTGGGGGCTCGGTTCAGGCATCCCTGCCTTCAACGGTTAGCTTAGAGTAAGCTGATTCCTGCTTAAGTGAATGGCATTACGCAAAAGCGCAGCAAAGCCAGAAGCTGGTTCTCAGAAGGTGACACGGATTCCCAGCCCGAAAGTTCTGCCATAGTAGGTATAACTGCGGAATTCGTTACCTTCGACAAATTCCTGCTCAGCCTGATCTGTCAGGTTTATCCCTTCAGCGAAAACCGTAATATAGTCATTAACCGCATAAGACAGGCTGGCATCCAGCGAGCCAAAGGCTGCGCGGTTTTCGGTAACTTCGCTGTTGATGCCAACCTGATTCAGCACATCATCGCGCCAGCTGTAATTCAGGCGCAGCGCCAGTGCCTTGTTTTCGTAAAATAATGTCAGGTTATAACTGTTTTTGGCAACATCCTCCAACCGGCCATACACCTGTTGCTCTCCGTCAGAATAGGTTGCCCCGGAAGTGGTGCGGGTATAATTTGCCTGCAAACCAAACAGACCTGAAGCTGTTCTGAACAGCGTCTGATAAGCCAGCTCGGCACCACTGACTCTGGCATGAGAACCATTTGTTTTGGCGGTCAGCTGGTAAAGCTGACCATTAAACAGAATGCTGGATTTGCGGGTCTGGATAAATGTTGTGATATCTTTATGAAATGCCCCGGCTGAAAAAACGGTAGTGTCATCCGGGAACCAGTCCAGCGTCAGATCGTACTGCCAGGCTGCAAAGGGTTTCAGGTGCGGATTGCCGCCCACCGCAGTGAGAATATCGCCCGAATTAAAGGTAAGACGCGGCGCCATATCCTGTAAATCAGGCCTGGTCACCACTTTGGCGGCGGCAAAGCGGGTTACCACCGTATCGGTCAGGTTCAGCGCCAGATTCAGCGACGGCAGTACATCGGTATAATCACTGTTAAAGGTGACCGGGGTTGTCACCTCGTCTGCTGCGGCATGGCCGGAGGAGGTTTGTGCGGTTTGAGCAAGGCGTACCCCGATATTGCCTTTAAGCGGCAGACTGGCGAGTTCGGTATCAAGATACAACATGGCATAGGCCGCCCTGATACTCTCCTGAATGTTATAGGAATTACGTAAATCACTGCTGCTTAATGGCGCGGCTAAGTCTGCGGCTGCAGGAAAGTTACTCCAGAATTGGCTTTTATCCGGCACCAGCCAGACCTGGGGTAATGAACCTGATGCTTTGCCCAGAAAATCACTGACCGGAAAAGCAGTGAAGTAGCTATCATCAAAAATTTCCCCTTCAATGCCATCCGTCAGTGTCAGATCGCGGCGGAAATAATCGCGTTCCCGTTCCCGCAGTTTCAGGCCAATGCTCAGGCGGCTGAAGGCTGAATGGTTAAAATGGCGGGATAGATCCAGCTTCAGTGCCTGTTCGGTATCTCTGGCGGCAATGGTGCGCCATTCCAGCTGGCGGCCGGGCCATTGTGACGGGTCGAGCAGGTCGGCATGATGGTAAGTGATATCCGGAACCGATTTGCCGTCCACGGTCGGGAACAGGAAGTCAAAGGCAATGCCACCGGTCTGGCGAAAACGGGTACGGATAATCGGATCTTCATCATGGCTGTCAGCGGTGGCATGGAACAGACTGGCAGTCAGTGTCCAGTCATTTAATGCCCAGGTTGCGCCAAGGCTGAACGCCAGGTTTTCATCACGGATACCGGAACTTTCACGGCCAATCTGCACGGCGCCATCAAGGGTGGAACCGCCAATCAGCGCATTGTTACGAAACTGCATGGAACCGGGCTGTAAAGCGGCAATAACATAGTCAGCGCTGTAGGTAAATTCGTCGTAGTTTACTTTCTGGTCGATATAGAGCATATCGGCATGGAGATCCAGATTCGTGATAGGTTTCCACTGCATAGCGGCTGATAACCCCAACCGTTTGCGATCTTCCAGTTCCAGTGTCGGGCGGATGCTGGCCGGGGTGATAATGGTATCTGTTTCAGCTTTGGCCCAGCCAAAATTTAAGGCTCTGTCCTGCCGCACGCTACGCTCAGCATAAGCAGCCGAGACCAGTACACCAAAGGTTTTACTATCGTTAACCCAGTTAGCCAGGCCGGACAGTCTGGGGTTGGTTTCTTCTGCCAGTTCGGCATAACTGGCCTGGGCCGAGGCGGAGATTTTGTTCTCACCCAGTTGCAGCGGGCGGAAGGTTTTAATATTGACGGTGCCGCCGATAGCGCCTTCATCTAAATCTGCGGTAGGGCTTTTGACCACTTCGACAGCAGATACCAGCTCTGCGGGCAGGGTATCAAAACGGAACTGGCGGCCAAACTGGCCGGAGGTACGGACGTTTTCGTTAACCGCCATGGTATTGCCGTTAAGGGTAGTGACCTGAAAGTTAGAGCCTAAACCGCGCACCCGGACATAAACGCCTTCGCCACGGTCGCGGACGATAGACACCCCGGTTACCCGTTGCAGGGCTTCGGCAATATTCTGGGCCGGGAATTTGCCGATATCTTCGGCGATAATGGCATCGACCACGCTGTCGCTGAAACGTTTAACACTGGCAGCAGATTGCAGGCTTTTGCTGTAACTGCCTCTGACGGTGATCTGCTCGTTAAACAGTTCAGGTATAACCGGTGAGGAAGTTGCCTGAGTGCTGGTTTTTCCCGGTTCGGGAGCGGGCAGAGGCTGAATAATCAGCCCACCGGAATAGTGCCGGATCTGTACCTGATAATGTTGCTGCAATTCTGAGAGTAAGCTGTTCAGTGTATAGGAACCCTGAATCTGCACGCTTTTATTGATATTCCGCAGTTGGGGGGAAATAATCACCGGCAGCCCGGATTGCTCTGATAATTGCTGGCCTGAGCTGAACAGATCTTCGGTACTGAACTGGTAATATTGCTCTGTTACCGCTTCCTGCGCTGTTGCCTGACGGGGGAGCAGCAGGAAGCAGAGCAGGAGTGACAGGATGATGCTGTCAGGTATCGATCTGTATAACTGAGACACCAGAGCACCTCATTGATAGAACGTTACATCTGAACCGGCTACTGTCTGGAAATAACATAATGTCCGGTACTGCGATGTACCCGCAACTGGCTGGCCTCGGTCAGCAGGTAGAGGGTAGCCTCCGGAGTGCGTATATCAAAACGGCCGGTAATTTTCAGGTTAGCCAAAGCCGGATCGGTCAACATAATGCTACTGGTCAGTTGGCGTTCCAGTTTACGCAGCACGCTGTCCAGCGGTTCTTCCCGCACATCAAGCCAGATACTGGTTAAGTGATGGTCGTAGCCTTGCCATAAGGTTTCAGGTGCTGAAACAGCCTGCTGTTGCACCTTTACCCGCTGACCTGCCTGCAATGCGATACTGTTGTCCGCTGTGCTGACCAGCACACTGCCTTCCAGTACGGTAACTTCAGCACCTTGTGGGGTTTTCTCAACCGAGAAGCGGGTGCCGGTAACGGTAACCCGCGTATCACCACTGTCTACCACGAAAGGTTGTTCCGGGCCCAGATGCGTAACCTCAAACAGGGCTTCACCTTTATACAGCGTAATATGGCGTAATGCGGGCGTTTGCTGAAAATCGATACCGGAATTTCCGGCCAGGGTAAAAGTACTGCCGTCAGGTAACTGATAAAACTCTGTTTCACCGGCTCTGGTCTGGAAAGTGCTGATGGCATCAGATGGCGTGATTAGCCATTGCCAGCTGATGCCGCATATTACCAGTACCAGACAAAAAGAGATGGCCAGACGCCATCCTTTATTGCCGGGGCGTGGTTGCGGGCTGATTTTTGCCACACCAGACAGTGCCTGTGTCATTTCTTCGCTTTGCCATAATGCCAGGCATTTCTGATAAGCTTTGGCGTGAATGGCATCCGCCGCTAACCATAATGACAGCTGCTGTTTTTCTGCGGCTGTCAGGTGTGCTGTTTTTTCTGCCCATTCGGCAGCTTGCTCGTAAATATCCGCGAGATGTTTATTGGCAGTCAATGCCGGAACTCCTGTCTGCATCAGCCTGTATGATGGAGATGAATAGTAAATACCTCGCCAGATTAGCATTGTTTTATTGCTGTTTTCTTACAGAATGCTCTCTTGCAAAAGGCTCTCTTACAAAAGGCCCTGGCGCATATCTGGCTGGTTTTTAGTACAGAGTCAGTTCTGTATCAAAAGGGGACAATATTCCGGTGCTGATATATGAGGGCCGGGTATTTGTCATAAGCGATTGACGTCATTATGCAGTAAGATGCTTAGTATATACTGTATACGATGCCTGTCAGTTAAGGTTAAAGCATCCATCACCTTACTCACGCTAACACGCCGTAGATACCTCCCTGTAGGCTCGGTTCAGGCATCCATGCCTTCAACGGTTAGCTTAGAGTAAGCTGACTCCTGCTTAACTGATTGGCATTAGGTATATACTGTATGGCGTTTTTTCTGACAGGTAGTGTGAATGGGGTTCTGGCATCATCGTTTTTGCTGCGGTTTAGTGTATGCGCTTGGCGCTTTGTTACTGACTGCCTGTGCCGGGGTAAAAGTGTCGTCGGTGACTACCACCGATTATATGATGCAGCGGCGCGGCGATATTCTGACCAGTGGTGAGCTGAGCACGGCTTCGCTGATATCTTTACAGATAGTGGGCCTGACCGCCAGAGACTGCCGCCGTAACAGTATGGCCTGCCGCACGGAGCTGCTGGATTCTGCCGGGCTGAATCAGGAACAGCGTTTAGCTACTCTGGCAGAATTATGGCTACAGCAAGCTTTGCAGCTGGAGAAACATTACCGTAATTTTGATGAGCGGGTAATTGATGCCTACATCAATACTGTGCGTTATGCCTATGCCTATCTGTTTTTTACCGAGCGCACACCCGAACAGCGGGCATTTGAGGACCGCCAGACCCAGGTCAGGGATTATTATAACTACGCCGTACAGCAGGCGATTACTGCTTTATTTCAGCTGAATGAGGGAAATCCGCCGCTGCCGGACGAACAGCAATCCTTTCATATCCGTGCCGGAAACTGGGATATCCGGGGAGATATGAAAAGTGTCAGGCTGGCACTTAACCGGGCATTACCACACGAACTGATCCCTGCGGGCTCGTTATCTTTTGCCGGAGTGCGTAATCAGTACCGGCGTGATGGTTTTGGCGCCGAGCTGGTAGCAGTAACGGCAAAACGGGTACTGAACAGCCGTGAAGCTGAACCATTCAATGAAACACCGTTTCCGGTGGTGACCGGTATTATGAGTTTTAATGCTGCCACGTTGCAGGACATACTGGAAACCAACGAAGTAATGCTGCATGGTTATGACCCTTACCGGCAGCAGCAGATTCATCTGGCCGGTAGCGAGGTGCCACTGGCGGCTAATTTTACTGCCGGGTATGGTTTGTGGCTGGCCCGTTCCGGTTTTGCCCGCCAGGCACTTAAAACGCTGGTTGGCCGTGGAGAAGCGCTGGATGCACCACGGGTATATCTGATGCAGCCTTATGATCCTGACCGGCGGATTATCATTATGCTGCACGGGCTGGCAAGCAGCCCGGAAGCCTGGATTAATGTCGCCAACGAAGTATTCGGCGATGAAACCCTGCGGCAGAATTATCAGATCTGGCAGGTATATTATCCGACTAATGCGCCGATTATCTGGAACCTGCATGATATCCGCCAGGCAATTAACCGGACATTACAGCATTTTGATCCTGATGGTACGGCACGGGCTTCGGAAGACATCGTGCTGGTGGGACACAGTATGGGCGGGGTATTGTCGCGTTTGCTGGTGTCGTCTTCCGGTGAAAGGCTGTGGGAGCAACTGGTTGACTCCTATAAACTGGCAGCTGCGCAGGTTGATAAAGCCCGGCCGCGGCTTGATCCGTACCTGCGCTTTGAACCTTTACCCCAGGTCAGCCGGGCGGTATTTATTGCTACACCGCACCGGGGCACGCCTTTTGCGGAAAACCGTTTTGCCCGCTGGGCATCCGGGCTGGTAAGTTTACCGGCATCTTTGCTGGAGCGCTTTAAAGACGCTGCCCAGCTGATTATTGACCCGGCGTCTGCACCACCGGAAGGTTTAACCCGGCCGCTGAACAGTATTGATAACCTCAGCGATAAAGACGACTTTATCAGAGCGGCGGCAGATATGCCGATTGCTCCGCAAGTTCGCTACCATTCCATTATCGGCAATGATACTCCGGCTAAAAGCCTGCGCCAGTCAGACGATGGCATTGTACCTTATGCCAGTGCTCATCTTGCCGGGGCGGCATCAGAAGCGGTTATTGCATCATGGCACAGCGTACAGGAAACCCCGCAGGCGATTATGGAAATACGCCGTATCCTGCATTTAAGCCTGAGCGAAGACGGCACAGCAGAATAAAACCAACCAGCTTATTGATATCCGTTCTTATTTAACTCATAATATTGTTATGTTATAACATTTATTGGTGATAATTATGAAAGAAGGTATTCACCCGGAGTATCGCCCGGTGCTGTTTCACGATTTGTCAGTTGATGCTTACTTCCTGGTAGGTTCAACCATTAAAACCAGCCGCACAAAAGAGTGGCAGGATGGTAATACCTATCCGTATGTGGCGCTGGATGTCTCCAGCGAGTCGCATCCGTTTTATACCGGTAAGCAGAAGCAAAGCAATTCAGAAGGTAAAGTTGCCAGCTTCGGCAAGAAATTTGGCCAGTTTCTGGGCAATAAAGGAAAATAAAGCATGAAAGTATTATCTTCGTTAAAATCAGCGGAAACCCGTCATCCGGACTGCCAGATCGTAAAACGGCGCGGCAAGGTGTTTGTGATCTGTAAAAGTAACCCGCGGTTTAAAGCCCGCCAAGGGTGATAAAAAGGCAGCACAGGCTGCCTTTTTCAGAATTCATTACTCAGTTTCTTATACCCCTGCACCAGATAATGATTGGCGTGAATCACCGATTCTGAAAAGCTGGTGTACTCCGGCCGTATCGACGGGACTTTTGTCAGGTCGGAATTTGCCCCCAGCCGCATGGTGGACGGCACATAAAACTGCGCCGGCAGGTCGCAGCCATCGACAACCGCATTATGGCGAACCACGCAGCCATCGCCGATATTGCAGTTAAAAATCACCGAATTAAACCCGATAAACACATCATGACCGATGACACAGGGGCCGTGAATAATCGAGCGGTGCGCGACAGAGGTGCGTTCGCCGATTTCAACTCTGGCACCTGCTTTGGAATGAATTACCACCCCATCCTGCACATTGGAATCTTTGCGGATAATAATCGGCTCCATACTGCCCTGTTCATTTACTTCATCGGCACGGATCACGGCATAGGGGCCGATAAACACATTGTCTTCAACAATCACTTTGCCACATAAAATGGCGGTGTTATCGACATAGGCTTGCGGGCTGACTTGCGGGTAATCTCCGCTGGGGTTTTTTCTGAGCATAGTGTTTCCATTAACGGCAAAAGAATAAAGGTTGTGCAGCAAAGGGGTTGGGCAGTACTTGCTGACCGTTAAAGACCTGATAACCATTAACAAAGGTTGCGGCAATCGCCGCATGAAACTGTTGCCCGGCTAACGGGCTCCAGCCGCATTTATAGCGTATCGATTGCGGTGTGACGGTAGTGGTTTGCTGTAGGTCGGCTAATACCAGATCGGCAAAATAACCTTCGCGGATAAACCCCCGCTGCTGAATGTTGTAACGTATTGCCGGATTATGTGCGGTTTTCCGGGCTATCAGCGGCAGTGTCAGCTGCTGCCGGTGGTGCAGTTCCAGCAGCATTAACAGTGGATGTTGTACTAATGGCAACCCGGCAGGCGCCTGCAAATAAGGCAGTTGTTTCTCCGCCAGCGTATGAGGGGCATGGTCGGTAGCGATAATATCAATACGGCCATCAGCAATAGCGGCCAGCAGGGCAGTGCGGTCGGCGGCTGTTTTTATCGCCGGGTTACATTTAATCTGGTTTTGCAATACAGGGTAATCCTGATCGCTGAACCATAAATGATGCACACAGGCTTCGGCGGTAATCCGTTTATTGGCCAGTGGCCCGGGTTCAAACAGGCTTAGTTCTCTGGCGGTGGTAATATGCAGTACATGCAGGTTGCTGTTAAAGCGCCGGGCCAGCTCAACGGCATAAGATGAAGACAAATAACAGGCTTCGCTGCTGCGGATAACCGGATGAGCGGTTACCGGTACTTGTTCGCCATACTGTTGCCGGGCTAAACCTGTATTGCGGGTTATTACATCGTTATCTTCACAGTGAGTGGCTATCAGAATAGGGGATTCGCGGAAAATCTGCTCCAGGGCGGCGGGCTCATTGACCAGCAGATTACCGGTTGATGCCCCCATAAACACTTTAATACCACAGACGCTGCTGCTATCGACCGCTTTAATTTCATCAATATTATGGTTGGTAGCGCCCAGATAAAACGCATAGTTAGCCAGCGATTTCTGCCGGGCCAGCTGTTGTTTGTCAGCCAGCGCCTGATTAGTGACTGTTGCCGGTTGTACATTGGGCATATCCATATAGCTGGTAATACCGCCTGCCACTGCGGCGGCAGATTCCGTGGCAATATCGCCTTTGCCGGTTAAACCCGGTTCGCGAAAGTGCACCTGATCATCAATCATGCCGGGGAACAGATGCAGCCCGGTAGCATCAATAATATGTTCTGCCCTGATATGTTGCAGATCAGCTTCCAGGCGGCTGATGCGACCGTGCTGTAGCAGTACATCGTACTGTTGTAACTGGCCTTCATTCACCACAGTAGCATTCAGAATAAGGGTAGAAGGCGGCTGCATGGTTATGGCAGACCTAAGCGGTAATGGCTGTCGGCAATGCCTTTGGTCGCCACAGCAACGGCATTATGGGCGTGTAAACTTTCGTGATGTTCTGCTTTCAGCCAGAAGTCGGTTATTTCAGGCAGGGTATTCAGGGCCTGTTTCAGGCGGCGGGCGGCATCTTCACAGAACATCAGGTTATGGCCGTTGAGCCGGGCGAATTCCTGTTCGTCCTGCCGTTTTACCGCAGTTTGTACCGCAGTTGCCAGGGCATATTCAAGGGTATTGATAATGGCTGTCAGCGGGTAAGCATTGCCGGTATTAAGCTGCATTCGTACATCGGCATAAGAGCGCTGGCTATGTGGTGTGGCGTAACTGCCTTTACTGAGCAACCACCGGCTTAGCGCTTCTTTGGTCAGTGTTTGCTGGGAATGGAAATCCTGCTGCATAGCCTGTTCAAGTAACTGACGCGATAACGATGCTGAGCACGGACAGGTACTGGAATACGGAATGCTGATACGCAGTTCAGTATTAATTTGCTGTTGGACCAGCCTCAAATGCAACTCTGCCGGGTAGGCTTTCCAGCCCTGATTCTGGCTTTGCAGTGCCGGGCGGCGCAGGTAGAAATTAAAACGGAAAGCGATATAAGCCTGATCACTGATCCCCTGCTGGCTGCTAAGCAACGACTGCATAAATTGCCGGACGGCATCCGGTGCCAGCACCGCAGTACTGGTAAATTCGTCCAGCAACAGATAAAGGCGCGACATATGAATGCCTTTTACTTCCGGCTGGCAGATATTGACATAACTGTCGGCATAACCATGACAGGCAATATTACCCAGCAGGCTGTCTTTAATGGTAAAAGGCAGGGCAATTCCCGACATGCCGACCTGCTCCAGCAGACTGGCGGTAACCGGTTGTTCTGTCAGTGCCACATCCGGCAGGCCGGTTGCCGGTAGTCGTATACTCATAGTGAAAAACGGTTATTAGTAGCGGTCAGGGTTATTGCGCCCTGCTGGCTGGCAGAAATCCACTGTACATGCAGTTTTTCCAGCTGACTGAACTGCTCAAACAGCTTTACCGTAATGGTTGCGGCAGACGGCAGCTGCTGGCAGCTAAACTGGTATGTTACCTGAATATCTTTATGGCCATGCTGATGATGGTCGTGGTCGTGGTCGTGGTCGTGGTCGTGGTCGTGGTCGTGGTCGTGGTCGTGGTCGTGCGGCTCAGGCAGACCGTTTACCGGACTATGCTGTTGTAACTGGCAACTGGCATTACCAAAACTGAATAGTTTGTCAGGCTGTTGCAGCGTATTACGGGCATTATCTACCGCCTGTTGTTGCTCGCTGGTACGTGGTGCATGTTCGAAGCCGACGATATTGAAGCCGGGCGATAACAGTTCCAGTGTTAGTTGGTTCTGTTCACGCACCACATTCAGTATCGCTTCACCATGGACATGCGGTGCTTCCTGATGAAAATGATCATCGTGGGCATTGAGTGCCAGAGAGGTGGCTAATGCAGCAGTCAGAACAGCGGTATTAAAACTGCGGATCATAAGTTACTCCGGGATCAGATAGTGGTTGTGCCGGTGTTATTCAGTTTTAACCGGCGCACAACATAGTGATTGTAATAATGGGCAGTACACAGCAGCAGACTGCCAGCTACGGTTAACCAGGTTTCGGCTTCCCCTTCATTAAACAGGGCGCTGATAACCAGTAATAAACCGGCTGCGCCCAGCAATAAAGGCAGCACTAAACGGTGTTGCCGGAAAGACGAAGGCAGGCTTAATACTGCCAGTACCGCAATAGGCACTACCAGCAGATAGTGAACCCATTCAGAACCAAAAATAAAACCAATAACACCCAGACCGCCCAATGTCAGTAATAGTGGCGTCAGTACACAGTGGCAAATGCACAAACCTGACAGGCAAATGGCAAGCTTATCTTTCATCGTTTATCCGGTATGTTTGAAATTGATAAATGTTATAACATAACATTTTGATTGAGGCAAACTGCGGTTCTGATCCGCAGTTTTAATTTATGGTACATTAGAACCATTATGACTGCTGTGGTGCTGATGAATCCGGAGCATAAATAACATGAGAAATTATATCCGCATTCTGCTCTGGCGCCTGCTGGCAATTGTCAGCGTGTTGTTGGGTATTGCCGGTATTCCGCTACCGGGTTTACCTACAGTACCCTTTATGTTGCTGGCAGCCTGGGCTGCGGGAAAAGGCTGGCCGGCGCTGGAGCAGAAGCTGCTGGCACATCCCAGGTATGGTCCGGCCATTTTAAGCTGGCGCCAATATGGCATTGTGTCACGCAGGGCTAAATGGCTGGCCAGCATTATGATGCTGGGGAGTATGGTATTGCTGCAATTTTCAGGTGCGCCGTTACTGCTGAAAGTTATCCTGCCACTGTTTTTACTGTGTGTTGCCGGCTGGCTATGGTGCCGCCCGGAGCAAAAACCGCAGGAGGTAAATCCCGGTGAATGAACTGACTGTTGCTCAGGCTATGCGCTATAGCCGCCATCTGATGTTGCCGGAAATGGATTTCAGAGGGCAGGAAGCACTGCTGGTTGCCAGTGTACTGGTCGTCGGAATGGGCGGTTTAGGCTGCGCGGTGGCACCTTATCTGGTCGCCAGCGGTATCGGTAACCTGACACTGGCCGACGATGACATGGTTGATAAAACCAACTTACAGCGACAGATCCTGTATACCGAAGCGGATATCGGTTTAGCAAAAGCGCAGCAGGCGGTCAGACGCCTGCAACCACTGAATACGGAAATCCGGCTATCGGCCTTAGTGCAGCGGCTGGATGCTGAACAATTGCAGCAACAGGTGGCACAATATGATCTGGTGCTGGATTGCACTGATAATCTGCCGACCCGGCAGGCGATAAATACAGCCTGCGTCCAGGCTAAAGTACCACTGGTGTCTGGTGCAGCTATCCGTATGGAAGGGCAGATCGCCAGTTTCAGCATGACAGGAGAGCATGGCTGCTACCATTGTTTAAGCCAGTATTTTGCTGAACAACCTTTAACCTGCCTGGAAGCCGGAGTGTTATCGCCGGTGGTTGGTGTGATTGGTACTATGCAGGCACTGGAAGCGGTTAAAATTTTATCCGGCGTGGGTACGCCGTTATTTGGCCAATTACAGTTATTTAATGCCGCCACCGGGCAGTGGCGCAGCTTTATATTACCCAAAGATGCTGCCTGCCCGGTTTGTGCCGGCTGATGGTATTTTGTCAGCCGGGCCGGCCATCAGCCCGTGGTGTGGTCAGTACCGGAATATATACCACCACATAAACAGTATAAGCGATAACCCAGCAGCTGATACCTGCCCATAACCAGTACTGGGTGTGCTGCGGCCACCACCAGATAAACAGTGTGCGGCTGACAGCGGTGCAGATCACCAGCAGAAAGGCCAGCGACATAATGGCTTTGGGCTGTAACGGGCGGCCACTATGGCCCAGTGATACCCGTGCCATCATACTCAGAATCATCGATCCCATAGCGCCGGCCGTCAGGGCATGCAGCGCAATACTGTTAGTGATATTAATTCCTGCATAACGGGCGGCGTATAACGCCAGCCCCAGTGGTATAAACCAGTAAGCAATATGCAACGACCACAGCAACGGCACTTTCAGGGTGATCCAGATTTTCCAGCGCAGACAGCGTATTCCCAGCAGCAGAGCCGACAGTGCAAATAACAAACTCATCAGCTGTGGCGGAATAAATTTAACCAGTGAAAAAAAGTGCACGACAAAAATCAGCCACAGGCTGCCCAACGCTAATCTGTCCAGCCAGAGTACCGGCTCTGTTTTGCGGGTCTGGGTGCCGTTAGCCGTAAACATCGGTAATACCCGGCCACCGATAACTGACATCAGTAATACCACCAGCCAGACCGCATTCTGGCTGCCCATTTGTTGTAAATCATAGCGCTCAAGGGCATAGCCGAGGTACATCATGGCATTGCAGAAGGTCAGTAACAGTAAAACCGGCACAAAGAACAGGTTGCGGTGCTGGTTTACCCGTAGCAGAGGTAACGCCAGCAACCAGGCACACACCGGCAGAAAGCTCAGATCCACCAGTGCTACCAGCCATAACGGCAGGTGCTGGCCGAACAATAGCAACATCCGTCCTGTCAGCCATAATATAACGATAAACAGCAGACTTTTGCCATGTGGTGCCCGGATACCGGTCCAGTTCTGGACTGCGGTCAGCAGAAACCCGATGACGATTGCCGAGACAAAGCCAAATAACATTTCATGGCTGTGCCAGAACAGGATATTGGCAAAGACGGGTAAGCGGATAGCACCACTTAATGCCAGCCCCCACAAGAGTATGGCGATAGCAGAAAAAGCCCCGCCAAATAAAAACATCGGTCTGAATGCCTGCCGTAACAAAGGGGGAAGTTTTTGTTCTGTGGCCAGATCGGTAATTTGCATACACCTTCCTGCTGTCTGATAGAAATACCCTGTTAAATAGCAACTTACAGGCCATAACTCAATTTATTGATATATATGGGTATTGTGCTAACTTTATTGAGTTGTGGTTATTTTCACCTGAAAAGTTAATGGTATTTTTTACCCTGTCGGGGTTGAATTTACCCTGATTATGGCAGGAATAGCAGAGACAGGTGTTTAATTTTTATCCGGCAATAAGGAGCAATCAGCATGGTCAGCAGACGTGATTTTCTTTCAACTGTAGCTGTTGGTGTGGCTGGGATGGCTGCGGCACCATTACTGACTGCCAGTACAGCAGCATCGACCACCGTACCTGCGATGACTCAGACAACTGAAACTGCCCGGTATAACAGCTGGCGCAGGGTGTGTTATCCGGACAGTGGTGTAAATTTCTGCTGATATAGCTGGCTTACCCAGTCGATAAATACCCGGACTCTGGGGGACAACTGATGATGCTGGGGATACAGCGCATGCACAGGCAATAACGGGCTTTGCAGATGAGCTAATACTTCTACCAGCATGCCGCGTTCCAGCAACGGGCGGATCCTGAATTCCGGCACCTGAATCAAACCGCAACCGGCTAAAGCAGCGGCAGTATAGGATTCTGCATCATTGACCGACAGCCAGCCTCTGGCCGGGAAATCCTCTGTTTTACCGTCCCGGATAAAACTGAACGGGTAACTGATATTATGGTCACTGGAAAAGAAGCCCACAGCCTGATGCTGTGCCAGATGCTCTGCCTGTGTTGGCACGCCATACTGCTTCAGATAAGCCGGGCTGGCGCAGACCACCTGTTTCAGCTCTGTCAGCTTTTTACCTGTCAGGGTAGAATCTTTGGGAATACCTATTCTGATTACCACATCAATACTTTCGCGCACCATATCCACCAGCCGGTCACTGCTGCTGATTACTATATCCAGTCTGGGATAGCGGCTTCTGAATTGTGGCAAAGCAGGAATAATAATCTGTGAGGCATGAACCCCATGCAAGCCCAGCCGCAGCTGTCCGGTTGGGTTAGCAGCCGTAGTACTCAGACTGGCTTCTGCATCTTCCAGCTCTGCCAGTATCCGGATACAACGCTGATAAAATGCCAGCCCGTCCGGAGTGGGTTTTACCTGCCGGGTCGTGCGCTCCAGCAAGCGGGTATTCAGCCGTTGTTCCAGTTGTTGCATGGCATAAGTTGCGGTGGCTCTTGGAATTTGCTGTACCCCGGCCGCCCGGGTAAAGCTGCTGAGTTCCACAATTTTGCAATATAGCCGCAGGCTGTCAAATTTGTCCATAACCACACCATTGTTATTGATTATTGAATAATATTATCAGTTTTACGGTATTTATGGATGTGAAATGGAAAACTAAAGTAATGTCTGTACAGGCACCAGGGGGTGACTGCATCAGGAGGCTTATTATGAATACCGTATTTAAAACCGCAGTTGTCACCGGCGCATCAAGAGGAATTGGTGAAACGATTGCGCTGCGGCTGGCGCAGGATGGCTTTGCCGTGGTAGTGAATTACGCCAGTGGTAAAGACAACGCTGAGCAGGTAGTGGCTGAGATTCAGCAACAAGGTGGCCGGGCGGTTGCCGTACAGGCTGATGTTGCCGATGCCACAGCAGTAGAGCAGATGTTCGCCACAGCACAGCAGCAGTTTGGCCGGGTGGATGTAGTGGTTAACAGCGCTGGCATTATGACTAACGCCCCGATTGCCGGTTTCAGTATGCAGCAGTTTGAACAGATTATCCGTACTAATCTGACCGGGGCATTCTGTGTACTAAGTTCGGCAGCCCGTCATCTTCAAAGTGGTGGCCGTATTATTGCGTTATCCACCAGTGTTATTGGTAAGGCTTTGCCAAGTTATGGCCCTTATATCGCCAGCAAAGCTGCGGTAGAGGGATTAGTGCATGTACTGGCTAATGAACTGCGCGGCCAGAATATTACCGTTAATGCAGTAGCGCCGGGGCCGGTGGCAACAGAGCTGTTTTTAAACGGTAAGTCGGAAGAGCTTATTCAGCAACTGGCAAAACTGGCTCCGCTGGAGCGGCTGGGCACACCGGAAGATATCGCGTCAGTGGTGTCTTTTCTGGCAGGGCCGGAGGGTGGCTGGATTAACTCCCAGGTGGTGCGGGTTAATGGTGGTATGGTTTAGGCAGAGGGCTGAATAATGGTATCTGAAAATACACGGACCCAATTTAAGATTATTGCCGGTGAGTCGGCAGTAGCTGCCGGTGCTGCCACGCTTTGCGCACTGGTGCTGGAAGTACCGGTGTGGGCAATGTTTATCGGCTGGATTTCCTATTTCACCCGAGGGTTCAGCCTGCGTCATGGCGTACTGAACCTGGCATCGGTACTGGTTGGTCTGGTACTGGGAATCGGTGCCGCACTGCTGCTGATGCTGCTGAATCCGTTGTTCGGAATTTATACCATCAGTGTGGTGGTAATGCTGGTTGCGATGATAGCTTTGTCGCTGGCCAAAGCGCCGCTGGTAAATAATCTGCTGGGGTTCTTTCTGGGGCTGGTAGCGTATTTTGCATCGCATCTGGCTCCTTCACTGGCTGCTTTTACTGAGCTGGCGGTGGCGATAACACTTGGGGCTATTGCAGCCTGGCTGGCACATGCGCTGCAACTGAGGATCCAACGGGCGGCAGCTAACAGGGAAATTGCGCTGTAATAACAGGAAAAGCAGGCTACAGCTGCTGCAACTGGCTGTGTAGGGTATCGGATAAATAACAGGTACTACTTATCCGATACCCTATGCCGTTTTATAGCGTGCCAGAAACATCATAACGGCTTCATTAATAATATGATTCTGCTCAGATTGGGTCTGCTTTTCAAACCCGAACAACGTGGGGTAAAACACAAAAGACTTCAGCTGATAAACAAACTGTTTACTGGCAAAGGGGATATCCGCAATGCTCAGTACACCTGCTGCGCAGGCAGCGGCCAGAAAATCTTCCAGATAGCGTTTACAGCCCAGAGCGCTGTCGTTCATTTGCTGTGCCAGTTCCGGGTGCTGCATCACCTGCATAATTGCAATTCTGGCAACCCGTAAAAAAGCCTCTGAACTTAGCATGGCGACTTCGTCTGCTGCTATCTGCTGCAATTGCTGGGCAACAGGCAAAGCTGCATCGAAATGCACTTCTTTGCCCTGCGATAGTTTGTCAAACATTCGCTGCAAAATGGCCTTAAACAGCAGTTCTTTTGTTGCAAAATGATTGTACACCGTGCGTTTTGACACTTTAGCATGCAGCGCCAGCTGATCCATACTGGTATGTTCTACCCCGGTGCTGTGAAAGAGATCTTCAGCAGCATCAAGTATTTGTATTCTTTTTTTTTCAGTCAGTTTCATTGTTTCATCCTGCATTGGCGCTGCTATTGTAGTTCAGGGAAGAAAAATCTGCACTAACCAGTTTACTTATTATTTCTTTTATATAAACTAAACGGTGTAGTTTACATTTTGGTGCGATTTATGTGCAAATTAGCAAAGTTAGCAATATGGCTGCTGGGCAGCCTGATAGTTATAGCGGCAGGAGCAATAACAGTGAATACTAAGATAACAGCCAGTGTTGATACCGCAACATTAACTGATGCCAGCCAGTACCAGAACGGCAGGTTTCATAATGTGCTGAAGTTTGAGCAGCCGGGTTTATGGAAAACCCTTGAAATAGCAAAACGCTATTTTACGGAAAAAGCCCTGGATAAAGTGCCGCAACAGGCGATTCCGCTGGAAAGGATCACCCGGACACAGCTTGATGCTTTACCGGATAATGATTTGCATTTTATTAAGTTAGGTCATTCTTCCTTGTTGCTAAAAGTATATGGTCAGTACTGGCTGCTGGATCCGGTTTTTTCTGAGCGGGCTTCGCCATTTTCATTTCTTGGGCCAAAGCGTTTTCATCAGGCGCCTATCTCTGTTGATGAGCTGCCGGATATTGATAAAGTGCTGATTTCTCACAATCACTATGATCATTTAGATAAGGCCAGCATTAAAAAACTGGCAGCCAAAACAAAACAGTTTCTGGTGCCGCTGGGGGTGGAAACAGATCTGCAAAAATGGGGAGTAGATGCAACAGCAATCCTTCGTTTTGACTGGTGGCAAGAGTTACAGACAGCCAATGCCCTTATTGCCTTTACGCCTACCCAGCATTTTTCCGGACGTGGTATCGGTGACAGTAATACGACGCTATGGGGTTCCTGGGTAATTAAAACTGCAGCCGGCTCGGTGTATTTCAGTGGCGATTCCGGTTACTTTGACGGCTTTAAACAGATAGGTGATAAATACGGTCCTTTTGATATTACTTTTATTGAAACCGGTGCCTATGACGAAGACTGGGCACATATTCATATGACGCCTGAACAAAGTGTGCAGGCGCATCTGGATGTTAAAGGGCAGGTGATGGTTCCGGTACATAACGGTACTTTTGATTTAGCGTTCCACGCCTGGTATGAGCCGCTTGAGCGGGTATCAGCCGCAGCGTTACGGTCAGATGTAGCCTTGTTTACGCCGGTATTTGGGCAGCAGGTATCATTGATGTCATTGCATCAGGCTGTAGCTGCCAATACAGGCTGGTGGCGGGAAGCTATGACCGCTCCGCAATTATCCGTCAGAGAAACAGCGATAGTGTCAGAGTAAACCCTGAAACGCCTGTATGGGCGTTTTGAACTTTAATAGATTAACCCGCCGGAGTTAACGCCATTTTAAGATGACTACCTGTTGCAGCAGCATAACGTTTTAAGGTGGTTACACTGGGAGCGATTTTGCCTGATTCCAGCCGGGCAATAACGGATTGTGTGGTACCCATTTTTTCAGCAAGCTGCTTTTGTGTCAGGCCGCTTCTGGTTCTGGCCGCAATCAGAATGCTGATCAGTTCAAATTCATCTGCCAGGGAATTGTACTCCTGCTGCACCGCAGGATTTTGCAGTAATTCTTTCTTCAGTTCTGCATGGCTTTTCATACAAACTCCTTTAACCGGCGCAGTGCGGTATCAATCGCTTTGCGCGGTGTTTTTTGTGTCTTTTTAACAAAAGCATGAAGAATGATAACCCGTTTACCAGTGCTGGCAATGTATAACACTCTGCCAATACCGTCTTTACCCGTCAGCCTGAGTTCCCACAGTCCTTTTTCTAAAGGTTTAACATGGGGCATTCCAAGCGCTTGCGGGCCGTGTTCTTCAATAATATCTGTCAGCCTCAGATACCGTGCCTGTATATCAGCTGACAGGCTTCTGATTTCATCCAGTACGGCATCACAGGCTAATACAATCTCCCACTGAGTATATCGCATTTATGCTATATTTCCATCAGCAAAGATCAACAAGCCCCTGGGGGCACATCCAGTTAGAAATATTTTAGCCATGCTTTGAACTACTACCGGTTCTAAATTTAAATGCTTTATCATCTATAACTGCAGGATTAATCTTGCTACCAATGTAATGGTTATATCCGCTTTTGGGTAGCATAAATAGATACCAGTAGAAATAATGCAAACAGGAAACCCAGCAGTAGAGCTGGTTAAAAGACGATAGTAGACGTTGGTGGTTTTTTGAATGGTGGCCCCACCTGGACTTGAACCAGGGACCTGCCGATTATGAGTCGGATGCTCTAACCAACTGAGCTATAGGGCCATAGGAATGCAAAGCGGATGGCAGTATAAGAACTTTTCCGGGTTTTGTCATCTTTGTTATAGGGGCTGAACAGATTAACTGCTGGTTTTTTAGTCTGTTAAATAATAAAGGCGCCATCAGGCGCCTTTATTGCTGGGATATTACTCGTCGAGGAAACTTTTCAGCACTTCGGACCGGGAAGGATGGCGCAGTTTACGCAGCGCTTTGGCTTCAATCTGACGGATCCGCTCACGGGTAACGTCGAATTGTTTACCTACTTCTTCCAGTGTGTGGTCGGTATTCATATCAATACCGAAACGCATCCGCAGTACTTTGGCTTCACGGGCAGTCAGGCCGGCCAGTACTTCGTTGGTGGCCGCTTTCAGGCTTTCCATCGTGGCAGAATCCAGCGGTGACTCACCGGTGCTGTCTTCGATAAAGTCGCCCAGATGCGAATCTTCGTCGTCACCAATCGGGGTTTCCATGGAGATTGGCTCTTTAGCGATTTTCAGCACTTTGCGGATTTTATCTTCCGGCATCTGCATCCGCTCAGATAATTCTTCCGGTGATGGTTCGCGGCCCATTTCCTGTAACATCTGGCGGGAGATACGATTCAGTTTGTTGATAGTCTCAATCATATGCACCGGAATACGGATAGTACGGGCCTGATCCGCGATAGAGCGGGTAATGGCCTGACGGATCCACCAGGTAGCATAGGTTGAGAATTTATAACCACGGCGGTATTCAAATTTATCTACCGCTTTCATCAGACCGATATTGCCTTCCTGAATCAGATCCAGGAATTGCAGGCCACGGTTGGTGTATTTTTTGGCGATAGAAATTACCAGACGCAGGTTAGCCTCAACCATTTCTTTCTTGGCCCGGCGGGCTTTGGCTTCGCCGATAGACATCCGGCGGTTGATATCTTTGATTTTAAAGATACTGAGGCCGGTTTCTTCTTCGATTTTTTTCAGTTTATCAATACTGCGTTCCAGCTCTTCCTGTATTTCCTTCAGCTTGACGGAATAAGGTTTGCTGCCGGCAATTTCGGCCGCCAGCCATGCAGTAGATGTTTCATTGCCGGTGAATGCTTTGACGAAGTTTTTCTTCGGCATTTTGGCGTATTCAACGCAGTGCTTCATAACGATGCGTTCCTGCACCCGTACCCGGTCCATCATTTCGCGCATGTTTTTTACCAGGCGGTCAAATTGTTTGGGTACCAGACGGAAGCAGCGGAAGACTTCACTCAGCTTTTCAATTTCTTCTTTGGTGGTTTTATGCTCGCGACCATTTTTTACGATCGAGTTGCGGGTCGTTTCATACTGGCTGCGCAGTTCAGAAAATTTAGCGCGTGCCACTTCCGGATCCGGGCCGCTGTCGCCGTCGTCTGAATCACTGTCGCTGTCTTCGTCTTCATCTTCGTCGTCATCATCGTCCAGCTGATCTTCAGGAACATCTGAACCAATGTTGGTGGCGATAACCGGTGCTTCGTCTACTTCGTTAGGATCAACAAAAGCGGATACGATATCGCTTAAACGAATCTCTTCCGCTTCGTATTTGTCCCATTGTTCCAGCAGGTAGGTAATGGCTTCAGGGTATTCTGCAACAGAAGTCTGTACCTGATTAATACCGTCTTCGATACGTTTGGCGATGTCAATTTCGCCTTCACGGGTTAACAGTTCAACCGTACCCATTTCACGCATGTACATCCGGACCGGATCGGTAGTGCGCCCCAGTTCCTTGTCAACGCTTACCAGCGCCTGAGCAGCTTCTTCGGCGGCGTCTTCATCTGCCGCAGCGTCAGACATAATCAGATCATCGGCGTCAGGTGCGGTTTCGAACACCTGAATACCCATGTCGTTAATCATCCGGATAATGTCTTCAATCTGATCGGAGTCGATGATATCTTGTGGAAGGTGATCATTGACTTCTGCGAAGGTTAAATAACCTTGTTCTTTACCTTTCAGGATCAGGAGTTTTAACTGCGACTGAGGATTTTGCTCCATAGAGTCTTATCTTCCACCAAAGTTGTTAATGTAAAATTGCGAACTAGCGATTATAACAAACCGGAGCTTTTCTAGCCAGCCGGAGTTAGTTTGCCAGTCGTGTTTTTTTGCTTTTCAGGGCTTTAAGCAGTAACACATATTCGTGTTGCTCAGCCTGAGAAAGCTGCGTTAATTTGTCTTTTCGTTCCAGTGCTTCCAGCCGTTGTTGCAGGTACTGATCTTCTATGGAATGAAAGGTATCCATAAACTCCTGTGACAATTGTTCAGGATCAAGCTGATGATCCCAGGCGGCCAGTTTCAGCAGAATATTGTGCTCTGGCAGGTTGCGCCAGTGTTCCAGCAGTTGTGCCGTTGTCTGTTCAGGTTTTTCCCGTAAATGCTGTTGTATTGCCAGCAGTAACTGGATGCCCGGCAGGTTGGCTGTTGCAAGTTCAGGTGCTTCAGGCATCACATTTACCAGATTGGGGTGCTGCAGCAATAATGCAATAGCCCGGCGCATTGGCGTTATTTTTAGTGTAGCTGGTTTTATGCTGTGTACAGCGCGGTTGGTCCGGCCTTTTAGTTTAATTGTCGTCTTACCCAGCAGATTGTCCAGCCGGTCGGTCAGGGTTTCCCGGTAAAATTCACTGGGGATTTGCCCTATCAGCTCTGTCGCTTTAACTCTTAATGCTGATTTCCCGGCATCGCCGTTCAGATCAAACTCCTGTAGCAGGTGCTCAAAGAAATACTGAGTCAGGGCTGTCGCTTGTTCAATCCGTTGCAAAAAGGCGGTTTTGCCTTCTTTTTGCACCAGCGAATCCGGATCTTCACCATCCGGCAAAAATACAAAGTTCAGCTCAACGCCGTCTTTAAGCTGGGGCAGGGCACTTTGCAGTGCGCGCCAGGCAGCATCGCGGCCGGCCCGGTCACCATCATAACAGCAGATAATTTTAGGACAGTAGCGAAACAGGGTCTGCATATGATCAGTAGTGGTTGCGGTGCCTAAGCAGGCTACGGCAAAGCGGATATCGTGCTCTGCCAGAGCCACCACATCCATATAACCTTCCACTACCAGTAACTGCTCCAGCCTGCCGGGTTGCTGCCGTGCTTCGTACAGACCGTATAATTCACGTCCTTTGTGAAACAGCCGGGTTTCCGGTGAGTTCAGATATTTAGGCAGGGCATCACCCAGTACCCGGCCACCAAATGCGATAACCCTGCCGCGTTTATCGCGGATTGGAAACATCAGCCGCTGGCGGAAAAAATCGTATTCACGGCCGCTGTCGTTACGGTTCAGTAGTTTTAATTCAAACAGCTGATCCCGCATGGCGCGTGTTACCGGCTGCGCCCGTCCTAAATACCGGATCAGGTTATCCCAGCCATCAGGAGCATATCCCAGCTGGAACGTGTCGATAGTTTCCTGACTGAGCCCACGCTTTTTCAGATATGCCTGCACCTCCGGTGCGTCCGGATGTTGTACTAACTGGCGCTGGTAAAAATCAGCTGCCTGTTGCATCACGGCGTAATCATCTGCATGTGCCGCCGGACGATTGTGATTGGCAGCGCCCTGTTCCCTGGGGACTTCCAGATGCAGCTTGCCAGCCAGCTCTTCGATGGCCTCAACAAACTCCAGTTGCTCGAACTCCATCATAAAACTGATGGCATTACCGTGTGCGCCGCAACCAAAGCAATGATAAAACTGCTTATCGCTGCTGACGGTAAAAGACGGTGTTTTTTCGCTGTGAAAAGGGCAGCAGGCAGAGTAGTTCTTACCTGCTTTTTTCAGCGGAACACGTTGATCAATCAGTTCAACGATGTCGGTTCTGGCCAGCAGATCGTCGATGAACTGTTTTGGGATTTGTCCTGCCACTGTTGTCCTTTGGCCTTATTCAGAAAAAGACAAACCGCGTTCATTGAACACGGTGTGCAGATAGTCTCGCATGCGGCTTTTTAACGCTGTGATCTGTTAATGGATTACAGACCACCAGTCCAGGCCGGAACTCTGTACCTGATTTATCAGATAACCACCTGATTTATCAGATAAATTAGTACAGTTTAATCCGACGTGCATTTTCGCGGGAAAGCTTTTTAGCATGGCGTTTTACCGCTGCTGCTTTCTTGCGTTTACGAATCCATGTCGGCTTCTCGTAAAATTCTTTTGCACGTACATCTGCAAGTACGCCAGCTTTTTCACAAGAGCGCTTGAAACGACGTAATGCTACGTCGAATGGTTCGTTTTCTTTCACTTTAACAACAGGCATTAAATTCTCACCTCGGCCAAATGTGGTTATCTGTAAACCAACACGATTAAAAATGGTGCGGTATTCTACGCAAAAAGCCCACCCAAAGTAAAGCGCTTATCAGATCAAAATCTGATCCTCTGGCTCTTGGCTGGCGCAACCGGTAGAATAAGCGGCTTTTACTGTTATTGACAGGCTTTATTTATGCGAGTTTTGGGTATTGAAACCTCCTGTGATGAAACGGGGATTGCCGTATTTGACGGTGACAGAGGGTTGCTCAGCCATGTGCTGTACAGCCAGATCCCGTTGCATGCCGATTATGGCGGTGTCGTGCCGGAACTGGCCTCCCGCGATCATATCCGCAAAACCATTCCGCTGATCAAGCAGGCGTTACAGCAGGCTGGCTGTAACGCATCAGAAATTGACGGCGTGGCTTACACGGCCGGGCCGGGGCTGGCCGGCGCATTGCTGGTAGGTGCCTCTATCGGGCGCAGTCTGGCATATGCGTGGCAGAAACCTGCACTGGCAGTGCATCATATGGAAGGACATTTACTGGCGCCAATGCTGGAAGCACAGCCGCCGGCTTTTCCGTTTCTGGCATTGCTGGTTTCCGGCGGGCACACACAACTGGTCGATGTTCAGGGCATTGGACAGTATCAGTTGCTGGGAGAGTCGATAGATGATGCTGCCGGAGAAGCTTTTGATAAAACAGCCAAGCTGATGGGGCTGGATTATCCGGGCGGGCCTTTGCTGGCAAAGCTGGCAGTCAGCGGTGATGCGAAGAAATATCCGTTTCCCCGCCCGATGACCGACAGGCCAGGGCTGGATTTCAGTTTCAGTGGTCTGAAAACGGCAGCGTCTACGGTTATCAGTAAAGAAGGTAACAGCCCGGCGGTGCAGGCTGATATTGCTGCATCTTTTCAGCAGGCAGTAGTGGATACGCTGGTCATTAAGTGCCGGCGGGCATTAACCTTAACCGGCCGTAAGCGGCTGATCATTGCGGGTGGTGTCAGTGCCAATCAGTCATTACGCCAGCAACTGACATTGCTGATGCAGGAACTGAAAGGCGAGGTGTTTTATCCGCGTAAGGAATTCTGTACCGACAACGGCGCGATGATTGCTTTTGCCGGATACCAGCGGCTGAAAGCCGGGCAACAGCAGGATCTGACTATTGGGGTTACACCGCGCTGGCCAATGGAGCAGTTGCCTGCAGTATAGTGCCTGCTATGTAAAAGTATTATCAGTGGAATATTTCTGTATAAGGTTGGAATTCTGTTTTGGTTGGCACAGAGTGTTTGAGCAAAGCGAGTTGCTGTGACAGCCAAAACAGAATTCCAACCGTTACTGTCATCAGCTGTAATATATAAAACGAAGAACTATTCCCTTATTCGTTTACTTTTGTCCCAGACCTTGCTTTCTGTGCCCTGCCATAGCCGGATAATGTTTTCGCGATGACGAAAAATAATCAGGATGCCCAGCATTAATACCGGTAAGGTGTACAGCGGCTTGATACACCAGGTAAAAAGTGGTGCCAGCGATACGGTTATAATCGCAGCCAGCGACGAATAGCCGGTTAATGCTACCACCAGCAGCCAGGTAACGATTAATAATCCTGCCAGATCCAGCCCTATCGGCATCATGGCGCCCAGAGCCGTGGCTACTGCTTTGCCGCCTTTAAAGCCGAAAAATAACGGAAAAATATGGCCCAGACAGGCACAGATGGCGATAACCCCCAGCCATAGTGGTTCAATTTCCAGAAAGTAAGAACCCCAGACCGGAATAGTGCCTTTGAGTACATCGAATAACAGCACCAGAAAGGCTGGCAGTTTGCCGCCAAGACGTAAGACATTGGTTGCCCCAGGATTACCTGAACCGTTAAAACGCGGATCCGGCAGACGAAACAGCTTGCTGACAACAACGGCAGAGGAAATGGAACCACATAAATAGGCAACAAACATCATAATTACGACAGGCAGTATCATTAAGGCGGTTCCTCAGCACCAAATTTTACGTTAAGATTGCGGCTTACTTTTCGGGCAGCAGATTATAAGGTTTCCCCTTATTTACCTATCCGACCAGCCTACCTGAAACAATAAATAACGCAATGCGGAATTAACCGGATGGACATCGTTTTTATAAAACAGCTACAAGTAGATACGGTTATTGGCGTTTATGACTGGGAAAAAACCATTCAGCAGCGGTTAGTATTGGATCTGGAATTATTAACCGATATCCGCGCTGCTGCTGCCGGAGACGATATTGGGCAGACGCTGGATTATGCTGTGATTGCTGAAGCAGTCAGCAAGCAGATTACGGCCAAGCCGGTGGAGCTGATTGAAACCGTGGCGGAGCAGGTTGCTGCTTTGCTGCTGGAAAATTTTAATACCACCCAGGTCAGGGTAACGGTATCCAAACCCGGAGCAGTGGCCCAGGCGGAAACGGTTGGGGTCACTATTGTCCGTAACAAAAATGTGCGGAGTAAAAACTGATGGCCGTTATCTGTATCAGTATTGGCAGCAATACTGACCGTGAATATCATATCCGCCAGGCAGTGAGGGCTTTGGAACAGTCGTTCGGGGTTTTGCAGTTATCATCGGTTTATGAGAGTGAGTCAGTCGGTTTTGTTGGTGATGCGTTCTATAACATGGTGGTTGCAGCCCGGACAGTGCTGCCGGTAGAGGATTGTATTGCCTTGTTTAAACAGATTGAAGATCAGTATGGCCGGGTGCGCGACGCTGAGCGTTTCAGCGGACGTACGCTGGATCTGGATTTACTGACATATGATGCCCTGGTATGTCAGCAACCGATAATATTACCCAGACCTGAAATTACAGAAAATGCCTTTGTGTTATGGCCACTGGCAGAGATTTTACCTGACAGTCAGCATCCTGTTGCCGGTAAAACTTACCGTGAGCTGTGGCAGGGGTATGCTAAATCGCAGAAATTATGGCCGGTGCCTTTTGATTGGAGTAAAGCATAAATGGATACAGTGGAAGTCATCATTCTGGCCCTTATTCAGGGATTGACGGAGTTTTTACCCATTTCTTCGTCTGCGCACCTTATTTTGCCGTCGGCGATACTGGGCTGGCAGGATCAGGGGCTGGTATTTGATGTGGCTGTGCATGTCGGAACACTGCTGGCGGTAATGCTGTATTTTCGTCAGGATATTGGCCATTTAACTGTTGGCTGGGTTCAGTCGCTTGGTGGCAGGCACAGCACTGAAAGTAAACTGGCATGGTGGGTTATTGTGGCAACGATTCCTGCTGCTTTAGCCGGTTTACTGGCATCTGACCTGATAGAAGCCTATCTGCGTTCACCCTATGTTATCGCAATTACCACTATCGTGTTTGGTCTGGCGCTATGGTATGCCGATGTGTTTTCCCGGCAGGCGTACAGTATGGAAAAACTGGGGTTTAAGCAGGCACTGCTGATTGGTCTGGCACAGGCGATTGCGCTGATCCCGGGAACGTCACGGTCAGGTATTACGTTGACAATGGGGCTGATGCTGGGGCTGGATCGGGTCAGCGCTGCGCGTTTTTCGTTTTTGCTGTCGATTCCGATTATTATGTTAAGCGGTGGTTATCAGGCGACGAAGCTGGCGGCTGAACCACAACAATACGATGTGGCCGGAATTTTACTGGGAACCGGTTTATCGTTTATCAGCGCGCTGATTTGTATTCACTGGTTTATGAAGCTGATCAGCCGGATGGGAATGCTGCCCTTTGTGATTTACCGGCTGATTCTGGGCTTTGGCTTATTGCTGTTTTTAAGCTGGTCTTAAATACGGCTGACTCCGGACTTGCTTTGAACATACCGGTATCAGATACCGGTGTTTTCCAGCAATTGTTTTCTGGTAGCGGTAATCGCCTCAAGGCGGGCCTGTTGCAGGGCCTGCTTTATCTCTTCGCCCTTTAAACCCTGCTCCACAAAAACCTTTACATTGACTGCCAGCGCTGCTTTTGCCACGGTTTCAAGGTAGCTCTGTTGCGGATAATCAGCCTGCTCAAAACCGGTACGGCCGCGTAAATCGGCAATACAGGCCAGTATTATCGCCGCTAAGCGTTGCGGTTTACGCCATAAATCAATGCCATTAAACAGTTTAAGCAGAGTAACGGGCCTGAGTGTTTCAGCTTTATGAACCAGCTGATGATACTCACAGACCAGCAATGCCAGCTCCTGACAGTCGTTGGGTACTTTAAGGCGCGCACAAAGCTGTTTTATCTGATCCAGCCCGCTATGTTCATGACCATGATGGGCCGGCCATAACGCCGGATCGGTAACACCCTTACCCAGATCATGGACCAGCGCCGCAAAGCGGATATCCAGCCTGTCGCTGAGTAAGGCGGCCTGCTGTAATACCAGCATAGTGTGAATACCGGTATCTATTTCCGGGTGCCATTGTGCCGGCTGGGGAATTCCCCATAATATGTCCAGTTCCGGCATCAGCTGTTGCAGGGCGGTGGTCTGGTGCAGCAGTTCAAAATAGGCTGTTGGGGTGTTTTCCTGCAAGGCTCTGGCGGTTTCTTTCCAGATCCGCTCCGGGCTGATGGTTTGCAACTCGCCGGATGCAGCAATAACCTGCATCAGTTGCAGGGTTTCTGCGGCTACGGTAAAGCCTAAGTGCGCATAGCGGGCATAAAAACGGGCTACCCGCAGTACCCGTAAAGGGTCTTCGCTGAACGCATCCGAAACATGGCGCAGTATTCTGGCATGCAGATCGGTGATACCATGATAAGGATCGATAAAGGTGCCGTCGGCACTTTTGGCAATAGCGTTAATGGTCAGATCGCGGCGTTGTAAATCCTGTTCCAGTGTAACATCAGGGGCTGCGTATACCGCAAAACCGGTATAGCCGCGCCCTTGTTTGCGTTCGGTTCTGGCCAGGGCATATTCTTCCTTGGTTTGCGGGTGCAGAAATACCGGAAAGTCTTTACCAACCTGCTGATAACCTTGCGCCAGCATTTGCTCCGGGCTGGCACCGGTTACGACCCAGTCCTGTTCGTGATAAGGGTAACCGAGCAGTTGATCGCGTACTGCACCGCCGACAAGATAAACCTGCACATGCTTTCCTGTTTGGTGTTTTTTTGCCATTATAACCGCGTTGCCATAAATTGCAGTGAATTAACCGCAGGATGCCCAGATGTATACCGGATTTTTCGGTTTAACCAGTCAGCCCTTTTCGATAGCACCAAATCCGGATTTTATGTATCTGAGTCCCCGCCATGCTGAAGCGCTGGCGCATTTACGTTATGGCCTGGGAGATGCCGGCGGCTTTGTGCTGCTGACCGGTGAGGTTGGCACCGGTAAAACCACAGTATCGCGCTGTCTGTTGCAGGAGCTGGATGAACAGAAAGCCGATGTGGCATTTATTCTGAATCCGGCTTTGTCTGAACTGGAATTACTGGCGGCTATCTGTGATGAACTGAAAATCCGTTATAAAAAAACGGATGCCAGCCTTAAACTGTTAGGCGATAAAATTAAAGCCCGGCTGCTGAAAAACCATGAAGCCGGTAAGCAAACCATTCTGATTATTGATGAAGCTCAGCATCTGCAACCTGTGGTACTGGAACAACTGCGGTTGCTGACTAATCTGGAAACCAACACCCGCAAGCTGTTACAGGTTATTCTGATTGGGCAGCCAGAGTTGCAGCAGCTATTGCAGCGTAACGATTTACGCCAGCTGGCACAGCGTATTACTGCCCGTTATCATTTACTGCCTCTGGATGAGCAGGAAGTACGGCAGTATATTCTGTATCGTTTACAGGTTGCCGGTTGTCAGCGCCCGGTATTTACCGACAAAGCGGTGCATAAGCTGTTTCAGTTAAGCGGGGGTATTCCGCGTTTACTGAACCTGATTGCCGACCGTGCTCTGCTGGCCGCTTACAGTAAGCAACTTGTGATGGTGGATGTCAGGCAAACTGAACAGGCAGCGCAGGAAATTCTGCCGTTGCAGGTGTCAAAGCCGCCGGCACCTTCCCGCTGGTTCTGGGTGACACTGGGTACTGCCGGCATCATATTGGGGTTTGTGATTGCCGTAATACTATTACCTTTTCTGACAGGAAATCACTGATGTCGATTTTAATGGATGCCTTAAAGCAACAGACCATACCACAACCGCATACAGCATCTGCCGCACCTCGCCGCAGCCTGGCGCCAGTGATAGCGGCACTGGTGGCGCTGCTGATCGGATTTGCTGCCGGTTATCTGGTATTACAGTGGCGTAGTCCGGCACCGGTACTTCAGAGTCAGGGTGCTGATATGATGCCTGAGGTGGTTATGCCGGCAGAGCCGGCAGCGATTACGGAAATTTTTGCAGAAATTATGGCAGTTACAGAACCGGAAAAAACCGTTGAGCAGGAGGTGTTTATTCCGGTGCCGCCGGTGGTCACGGTAACCGCCGGTGAGCCTGAGCAGGCAACCCCGGTCGGGCCTGTGCTACAGGAAGTTACCGTATCGGATGAGCTGCGGGATAAGTTTGAGCTGGCACTACAGGCAACCGAACGTCAGCCGGCAAGTGGGGGGATCCGGTCACATAATGCGCCGGCCAGAGATATCAGTGCCCTGGATGCGATGCTGAAACGGCAGATCCCGCCGCTGCGGTTTGATGCTCATGTTTATGCGACAGAGCCTGCCCAGCGCTGGGTAAAGGTAAACGATAAAACCTTACAGGAAGGGCAGTGGATTACCGCAGATATCCGGATCCGCGAAATTACGCCACAATATGTTTTGCTGGAAATGGGGCAACAGCTGTTTAGTGTCAATGCGCTTTCTGAATGGTCAGCGCCTTAGATTACAGATAGTTTTTAAGTTCGAGGCCGTATTTTTTCAGATCGACGCAGGCTTCTATCTGTTCGTCCGGCATACGGGATAAATCCAGCGTTCTGGCCGGCAGATGGTGCTGATGTATGGCGTGATAAAACACTTTAACTCTGGGCGAAGTGGGTTTTTTCGGGTTGTTTTCCAGTACCAGCGCCAGCCTGCCAGAGTTTAGCCGGACTACGGAGCCCGGTGGATAAATACCAATACATTTAATAAACCATTGCAGTAATTCCGCATCCAGCTGGTGTGGTGTCCGGTCGAGCAGGGTACGGGAGGCTGCCAGCGGTCCGGTTTTGGTTTGTGCCGGGTTGGTCAGTTTTTCATAGTTGTTGACGATAGCCAGCATCCTGCTGCCTTTTTCTATCTGCGCGCCACTGATTTTGGGGGCTCCGCTGCCATCGAGGTGAGCGCAGTGCTGGCTGATCCACAATGATACTTCGCCCGATAACTGCGGGGTTTTCTGTAATATCCCCAGGCTGGTATTGATGGCCAGATGATCGGGTTGCTGTAGCGGCTCCGGGTTTACCACTTTGCCAATATCGTGGAGCAGGGCGGCAGTAATCAGTGACTGAATTTTATGTGACGGCTGGTTAAGTATTCTGGCAAAGGCTGCAATATAAATGGCGCAGTTGACGCTATGCTGTAACAGCTTGTCGCTTTGCTCTGCGATACGTGACAAATACAGTAAGACATCCTGATTGCGGCTGACTGAATCTGACAAACCGGCACTGACTTCATGTACCAGGCTTAAATCAATCGCTTTATCCCGGCGTACGGTATTAAACAGGTGCTTCTGGGTTTTCACCGTTTGTTGCAGGATTTTGCGGGCTCTGGGAAGTTCTTCGGCAAACAGCAATCGCTCGGTTTTATCTTCAGCTTCCGGCTGAAGGTCTGGTGCGGTTTCAGGTTCAAGTTTTTTATCGGTATCGATTAATACGGTAACGACACCTTTTATTTTAAGTAATTCAATAGCTTGCCAGGTTCTTACCCAACCAGCATGTTTTACACTGATGTCGCCGGTCTGCTGCATTACCTCCACGACAAAACTGCCGGGTTGCAGGCTGGTTATATTGACTTCCTGATATGCCATTTGTATCGCTTATGTTAATACCGTACCGCACAAAGCAGCAGATTCTGTCTCTGGTATTCTTAACACAACATGAATGCGGATTCTGGTTATGTATAAAATATACAATGCTTTTAAGATAGCACAAAGCCTGCCGGGCACGACAGGCTTGTGGTGAAGAATGTTAACTTTATTGATCCGACATGGTCATTAACGACGCATTACCTCCGGCGGCAGTGGTGTTAATGGTAATCGTCTTTTCTGATACCAGCCGTTGTAATAAACGGGAACCGGCAGGCGCGGTAATCAGTGGCAGAATAGCCCCTTCACGATTTGCCAGCAGTGTGGCGCATAAAGGTTTAACCGCGCTGCTGACTTCGACAATGGCTCCGGCCAGATCCTGATGCGCCAGCAGCGTGGTCAGACAATCCAGACGAATGACTGAAACCAGATGCTGTGCCATCCCGGCATTATGCAGCGCTTTGATACAGGCTTCGGCTTCTGCCATATCCTGCTCTTCCACTGCGGTAATCACTGCGTTACCTGCAACCAGTGCGGTGATAACTGCCAGCAGCCAGTAACTGAACGAGGCACTGTCGTCTTTTACCAGTGCCAGAATACCTCTGGGTTCCAGTACCAGCGTATTACTTTCACCGGTTGGGCCGGGAAGAG
Organism: Chromatiaceae bacterium AAb-1; assembly: GCA_033792355.1. GTDB lineage: Bacteria > Pseudomonadota > Gammaproteobacteria > Enterobacterales > Alteromonadaceae > Alishewanella. The sequence goes on along the minus strand of JARXRR010000010.1, from coordinate 25,076 downwards.
TGACGGGTCGTGACAGTTCCTGCTCTGCCAGCAGCAGTTTTTCACGGGCGAATGTCAGAACCTGTTGCAGATCTGGCTCCTGCCGCTTAACCACGCTGTTGGCTGCCAGAGAGGCCAGGAACTGCCGTAATACAGACGTTCGCTGGTTAACCGCTAATGCTGACCATTGCTGCTGTGCGGCAATGGCTGACGGCATGGCGTAAGCTACCGCACTGCTGGTTGTTTCTGCCAGCAACTTATTGCGTTTTTGCTCTGTCAGTTCGGCATGGCCGGTATTGTGATGATCTTTAACCAGCCGGTGCAGGTATAAAGGACCACCCGCTTTAGGGCCGGTACCTGATAAACCACGACCACCGAACGGCTGTACACCGACAACCGCACCAATCATATTACGGTTAACATAGATATTTCCGGCTTTGATTTCACGGCTGATGGTATTGGTCAGGTGTTCAATCCGGCTGTGAATACCCATGGTCAGGCCATAACCGGTGGCATTAATCTGGCTGATGACTTTATCCAGTTCATCAGCTTTGAAGCGGATAATATGCACCACCGGGCCAAATACTTCACGCTCCAGTACGGTCAGATCGCTGATTTCGTACAGATGCGGGGCAAAGAAATAATGCTGTCCGCTGGCGGGGACTTTACAGGCATAATGCAATGTCGCTTTATCTGACAGGTACTGTACGTGATTGTTAAGGCGCTCAAATGCTTTGGCATCAATTACCGGCCCCAGATCGGTGCTCAGCAGGGACGGATCGCCGACATGCAGTTCTGCCATTGCGCCTTTAATCATGGTGATGATTTTATCTGCCACATCTTCCTGCAGGAACAGTACCCGCAATGCAGAACAACGTTGTCCGGCGCTCTGGAAACCAGACGATATCACATCATCCACCACTTGCTCTGGCAGGGCCGTAGAGTCAACAATCATGCAGTTCTGGCCACCGGTTTCTGCAATCAGCGGCACCGGTTCCCCGCCACGTTCAGCCAGTTTGCGGGCAATCCAGCAACCGGTTTCGGTAGAGCCGGTAAACATCACGCCCTGAATACGCAGATCCGGCACAATATGCTCGCCAACCTGACGGCCCGGTGCAATAACCAGCTGTACCACATGCTGCGGCATGCCGCATTGCTGCATAATTTCCAGGGTGCGAATGGCAATCAGGCTGGTTTGTTCAGCCGGTTTAGCGACTACGGTGTTACCTGTTACCATGGCAGCTGCAACCTGCCCCAGGAAGATTGCCAGCGGGAAGTTCCACGGGCTGATACACAGAAACACTCCGCGTGCCTGCTGTGGCTGGGCAAAAAGCGTTTCGGCCCGGGCGGCATAATAACGACAGAAATCAACCGCTTCGCGTATTTCTGCCACACTGTCCGGTAAGGTTTTTCCGGCTTCTTTCACACACAGCGCCAGCAGTTCGTCGCGGTGCTGTTCCAGCGCATCGGCTACCCGGCGCAGCAGGTTGGCCCGTTCTGTTACCGGTGTTGCCGCCCAGCTGCTGAAAGCCTGCTCTGCGTTGGCCAGAATTTGCTGCATCTGGCTGGCATCAGCGTAGTTCAGATAACCGATGACCTGTTGCAGATCTGCCGGATTGGTTACTGCAATGCCGTCCGGCCGGGGTTGTTGCTGGTTTATCTGGCTGAACCAGTTGTCCATTGCGGCTTTGATCGGGGTAATGGCATTAATATCGGTCAGGTCAACACCGGCTGAATTGCTGCGCTCGGCACCATACAGGGCAGCCGGTAACGGAATATGGCGGTTACGTTTTTGCTGCCACTGGCGTACGGTTTCCACCGGATCTGCCAGCAATGATTCAACCGGAATGTTTTCGTCAATAATGTTGTTTACAAAAGAGCTGTTGGCGCCGTTTTCCAGCAGACGGCGTACCAGATAGGCCAGCAGATCGGAATGTTCACCTACCGGGGCATAAATCCGGCACGGGATTTTTTCGTTAATGACAATCTGGTCGTACAGGGCATCGCCCATACCATGCAGCCGCTGGAATTCAAAACCGGTGTAGTCGCTGGTCATTTCCATAATAGTGGCAACGGTATAAGCATTATGGGTGGCAAATTGCGGGTAAATACTGTCGCGGTAGCTCAGTAATTTGCCGGCACAAGCCATATAGGAAACATCAGTAGACGGTTTACGGGTAAATACCGGGAAATCACTGAATCCTTCAACCTGACTCAGTTTTACTTCGGTATCCCAGTAGGCGCCTTTTACCAGGCGTACCATCATTTTACGGCCAACTTTAACTGTCAGTTCGCGCAGCCATTCAAGTACGTACAGGGCGCGTTTCTGGTAAGCCTGAACTGCCAGCCCAAAACCTTCCCAGCCGTCAAGCTCGCTGTCGCTGAATACCGCTTCTATAATATCCAGTGAAATATCCAACCGGTCAGCTTCTTCGGCATCTACGGTGAATCCGATGTTGTAGGCTTTAGCGGCCAGTGCCAGTGTTTTTAAACGGGGCACCAGTTCTGCAATTACCCGCTCCCGATGGCTGAATTCATAGCGTGGATGAATTGCCGAAAGTTTTACTGAAATACCGGGGCTTTGTTGCGGGCCCCGGCCGGCAGCAGCCTGACCAATAGCCTTAATTGCCTGCAGGTAGCTGTCGAAGTAGCGGTCGGCGTCAGCCATCGTACGGGCGCCTTCTCCCAGCATGTCATAAGAGTAACGGAAGCCTTTGCTTTCCATTTCAGTGGCACGTTCGAGCGCTTTTTCTATGGTGGTGCCCATAACGAACTGGCTACCCATAATCTGCATGGCATAGCGCACCGCCTGGCGGATTACCGGCTCGCCCAGTCTGCCACAAGTGCGTTTCAGTAAGCCAAACTGCTGTTTTTTCTGCTCGTCGCTGTAATTGACCAGCTTACCGGTTAACAGTAATCCCCAGGATGAGATATTTACGAACAGCGAACGGCTGTTGCCTAAATGCGAGCTCCAGTCACCCTGCGACAGTTTATCGCGGATCAGGCGATCGGCTGTGGTGTTATCCGGTACCCGTAACAGGGCTTCCGCCAGACACATCAGTACTAAACCTTCTTCTGTCGACAGCGAAAATTCGTTCAGTAAGGCATCGACACCGCCTTTACCGGTTTGGGCCTGACGAATTTGCAGCACCAACTGGCGGGCCCGTTCCCATGCACGACTACGGGCATGAACGCCAATATCGGCCAGTGGCAGCAGGTTTTCCAGCACCTGATCTTCATCGGCGCGGTAAAAGTCACGTATGGTCTGACGTAGTGGATTTGTCGCAACAAGGGAACCGTTAAACAACATAAAAAAGCTTCCTGAGAGTTACAGAGAATGCGGCATTTTAGTGAAAAGTGTGCAGTATAGGGTGGTTATTTTTGCGCTTTAACCGTATATAATTCTGAAATAATGCCCTTAAACCATAAAAATTACCGCTATGACAACTCCTGTAAAACAGAAAGCGCTGGACCGTATAGATATCAGTATCCTTGACGCGCTGCAGCGTGATGGCAGGATAGCGAATGTTGATCTGGCCAGAAAGGTCAATTTAAGCGCCAGCCCCTGTATTGACAGGGTTAAGCGGCTGGAGAAAGAAGGCTATATTGAAGGATACGGCGCCTGGCTGAATGCTTCAAAACTGGGGCTTGGCACCGCAGCGTTTATTCAGGTAACGCTGGACAGAACCACCAGTGAGGTCTTTGATAAATTCCGCGAAGCCGTGGTGCAGATCCCGCAAGTGGCAGAATGCCATATGGTGGCCGGTGGTTTTGATTATCTGCTGAAACTGCGGTTACCCAATATGGATGCCTATCGCAGTATTCTGTCATTAATTGTGGATTTGCCGGGGGTCGCCCAGACCCATACCTATGTCGTGATCGAACAGGTTAAAAATGATAAGGGCCTGCCACTGAAGCAGCAGGCCGAACTGTCGGTAACCCCGGCGCAGGGGTAAACGCGGAGGTTACATCCAGCGGTCGCCGCCGCCACGACGTTTTGGCCATAATAATGGCAGTAATAAACCAAGCAGCAGACCTGCTGCCAGAATGCAGGAACCCAGCACCATCGGGTTTTGCCAGACGCTTGACTGGGTAGCCGCAACCTGGGCTTTCAGTTGCCCGTTAGTCAGATTAACCAGGTTCAGTTGTTCCTGAGTTTGCTGGTGTTCTGCCTGTATGTTGTTTAACCGGCTCTGTAACTGATCGCGTTCCTGCTCCAGTTGTCTGACCCGGTTTTGCTGGGCGGTAAAATCTGATTTCAGGTTTTCCAACTGGCTGACCAGCCCTGGCGTATAGGTAACATACTCTTTTGGTAACCAGCCGGTTTTATTATTATCGTAGCGGATTTGCGCATAACCGCTGGTGGCATCTTCACTCAGGTAGGTTACTTCCTGCCCGGCGTTAACTGTACCGATAATACGATACTGGTTACTTGGGCCGGAGTGCAGATACACAAATAAGGCATCGCTGATGAATGCCGCTTTTTGTTCTGAACTCTGAGCAATGGCCAGGGCTGGCAGTAAAAATAAAACAGCAAGAGAGCTTTTAAATAATCTGAACATAGGTATCCTGAACGTATTAAAACGAAACAACAGTGCAGTCGATATCCCGGATAATAGGGAGTTGTGCTGCAATTGACAAGCGTAAATCATGTTGCTGCTGTCAGAGCCCTGATTCCGCCGTCAGAAAGAGAGATTTATGGGTCTGGAACTGGAATTAAAATTTTTAGTCAGTGTAATGGATGCCGCCGCAATACCGGCTTTACTGTCTGAAATACCCGCCGGTAATGGTATTACGGTGCAGGCACAGGACAGTAATGAACTGCTGAATGCCTATTTTGATACTGCAGATTACTGGTTTCGCCGGCATGATATGGGACTGCGGACCAGACAAAAAAGCGGTGGCTTTGAGCAAACCATTAAACTGGCAGGCCAGCAGCATGGTGCCTTGCAGCTCCGGCCTGAATATAATGTTCCCTGCAATGGGGTAACGCCGGTACTGGCTGATTTTCCGGCCGGGATCTGGCCGGATAACGCTGATATTCTACAGTTACAGCAGCAACTGACAGAGTTGTTCCGCACTGACTTTATACGCCGTAAATGGCTGATCAGGCTGGCAGATAACACTCAGGCCGAACTGGTTTATGATAACGGACTGATAGTGGCAGGAAACCGGCAGCAGGCTATTTCAGAGCTGGAACTGGAGTTAATATCCGGTTCGGCCGGCGCACTGTTTCAGTTTGCAAAAAAGCTGGTGCAGCATTTACCACTGCGTACCGGCTGGTTAAGTAAAGCGGCCAGAGGTTATACCCTGGCTGGTATCACGGCATTGCGTTTGCCTGAAACGCTGCAAGGTACTGTTGAGATGGCAGGGTTGGTACAGGCAATACAGCAGACAGAAGCCTGTTACTGGCAAAAAAACGATGCGGCGTACTTAACGCAGGTTGCGGGGTTGCTGCAGCAACTGGCAGAGCAAGTCAGCCGGCAGACGACACTCAGCCCATGGCAGCCTCTCATTCATCAACTGGCACAGCAGGCCGCTTCGGCTAAGCAGCCTTTTACTGCCACAAACTATAATTTGCTGCTGCTGGCGCTGGCAGAACACTTAATTGCTGCACCTTCCTGCCACACTATAAACAGGTAATACAGGATGATGAGCACCGCATCTGATACGCCACCAGCTGAACTGAGCCAATATCTGCAACAAATGCTGGCTGAATTGCCTGCCATACAAAATGCCCGGCAACAGCAGGTTTTAGAAAAACTGCTGCTGGCCAGCCCGTTTATTGGCCGGACGTTACAACAGCAACCGGCTTTACTTGAGCTTATTACGCAGCCGGAGCAGCTGCTGGCGGACTTACAGCAGTCGCTGGCAAATCCACTGGCTGATATAGATGGTGCAGATGAACAACTGGTTTTTGCCCGGTTACGTCAGGCACGTAATGCCCGTTTAAGCGCTATTCTGGCAGCTGACATTCTGCAATTGCAACCGGTGACCACCAGTTTGCAGCTGGTTTCGGCTGTGGCTGATACCTTAATTAACAGCGCTTATCACTGGGCATATCAGCAGCTGTGTCCCCAATGGGGTACTCCCTGCGATGAGCAGGGAGAGCCAATGCCGATGCTGATTATGGGCATGGGCAAGCTGGGTGGTCAGGAGCTGAATTTTTCCTCCGATATTGATCTGATTTTTACCTATCCGGCGCATGGCGAAACGAAAGGCGGCAGGCGTTCGACAGAACATCAGCAGTTTTTTACCCGGCTGGGGCAAAAGCTGATTGGGGCTTTGCATCAGGTCACGGCTGACGGCTTTGTTTACCGGGTGGATATGCGGTTGCGCCCTTTTGGCGACAGCGGCCCGTTAGCGCTGAGCTTTGCCGCAATGGAAGATTATTATCAGGAACAGGGGCGCGAATGGGAGCGCTATGCGCTGCTGAAAGCCAGGGTACTGAATCCTGAAAAACGCTATACCCCGGAATTACAGCAATTGCTGCGTCCTTTTATTTATCGTCGTTATATCGATTTTTCTGCGATTGAATCGTTACGTCGTATGAAACTGCTGATTGAGCAGGAAAACCGGCGCCGCAACCGTTACAACAATATCAAGCTGGGGGCCGGCGGGATCCGCGAGGTTGAATTTATTATTCAGACATTGCAGCTGATCCGTGGCGGCCGCATTCCGAAGTTACAGCAACCTTCCATTCTGAAAGCGATGCAGGCGCTGGCAGAGCATCATATTCTGACTGCCGGGCATCAACAGCAGCTACAGGCCGATTATCTGTTTCTGCGGCAGATTGAACAGTTTTTACAGGGTATTGACGATAAACAAACCCAGACCTTGCCGGACGACAGTGAAACGCGCAGCCATTTATTACAGGCGATGGCAGTAAACAGCTGGCCGCTGTTTGAAGCCCAGGTTACAGCCGCAATGCAGCGGGTACACCAGCAGTTCAGGCTGGTGATTGATCATGAAGACAATACCGAGCCGCCAGATATGATGCTGGGGCGTTTACTGTGGGACAGTGAACAGGCGACATCCGATGAACTGGCGGTACAGCTTGAGTGGCTGAGCGCTGAGCAGGCGGCTAATGTAATCGCGTTATTGCAGCAGTTCAAACAGGATTGCCAGAAACGCAGTATTGGCCCCAGGGGGCGCGATTATCTGGCCCGGCTGATGCCGCATTTGCTGCATTTGTTAGAGCGCCAGAAAAGCCTGCCGGTAGTGCTGGAGAGAGTGATCAGCGTCTTCCGGCAAATTGTCACCCGCACGGCTTATCTGGAATTGTTATACGAAAATCCTCCGGCATTGCAGCAACTGGTATTGTTATGTAACCACAGCGGCTGGCTGGCAGAACAACTGTCGCGGTATCCGATGCTGCTGGATGAATTAATTGATCCGGCCCAGTTATATCAGGTTGCCACTAAGGCTGATTATGCAGACCGTTTACGGCAGCAATTGCTGCGGGTGCCGGATGATGATCTGGAATTGCTGATGGAAACATTGCGCCAGTATAAACAGGCGCAATTACTGCGGATTGCCGCCGCTGATATCAGCGGTGTGTTGCCATTGATGAAAGTCAGTGATCACCTGACCTGGCTGGCCGAGGCAATGATTAGTCAGGTGGTGGATCTGGCCTGGCAGCAAATGACCGCCCGCTATGGTTATCCTGCCGGAACCACCGGCGAACATAAAGGTCTGGCCGTTATTGCTTATGGCAAGCTGGGGGGGCTGGAGCTGGGATATGGTTCTGATCTCGATCTGGTGTTTGTGCATAACTGCGATACCCTGGATAATACCAGTGGTGACAAAACGATTGATTCCCGTCAGTTTTACCTGAAACTGGTGCAGCGCATTCTGCATTTGTGCACCACCCGTACCAGCAGCGGCGTGTTGTATGACATTGATACCCGGCTGCGGCCATCAGGTAACTCCGGGCTGCTGGCTATTCATATTACGACTTATGATGATTATCTGAAAACAGAAGCCTGGACCTGGGAACATCAGGCTTTGGTACGGGCGCGGTTAATTGTGGGTGATACAGAGCTGGGAGGGCGGTTTAGTCAGATCCGGCAGCGTATACTGAGCCAGCCGAGAGATCACGGCAAATTGCAGCAGGATGTGATCAGTATGCGCGATAAACTGCGGCAACATCATGGAGAACATGCTGACGATTTAAAGCACAGTGCGGGCGGTATTATTGATCTGGAGTTTATCAGCCAGTATCTGGTATTGGCATATAGCGGTCAGTATCCGGCATTGTATGAGTTTACCGATAATATCCGTATCCTGGACGCTGCCGCAGCAAGTGCATTACTCAGTACCGCACAGACCACAGCTTTACAGCAGGCATATCAGTTATTGCGCGGGGTCGGACACCGGCTGACGCTGGCTCCGGCAACGTTACCGGCAGAAGCCCGGCTGGAGCAGGCCAGAGCTGATGTAAAACAGGTATGGCAGCAACTGTTCAGCCAGCCTGGCGGGCAGCCTTAACATTGGCGCTGATACAGTTACGCCGCAAATATTCATGCTCATGATCAGTCAGTACGGCAGCGCGCTCCTGCGGGCAGAAATAGGCCAGCACCGGGGACTCAAAATCAGGAGCAATGGCAGTGGCAATTTCATGCATCGCTTCAATTAAAGAGCTGTTGGTCTGAAAATAATGCTTTACGATATAATCTCGGGGCAGTGTCCAGTAAAGCTCGATACCTTCTTCCCTGGCGTATCCGGCTAACAGGGTTTTAATGGTTTCGCCTTTACGAAAACGGCGATCAGTGATGGTGCCGCGCCAGTTTTCATGCAGTGAAATAACGGAAGCCGAGCGCTGTTGCAGCTGCCTGACCAGCTTGTCACTGGTATCTGGCAGGAGCAGGCGGTAGCCATCCTGTTGCTGCTCTTCTGCGTCAGCCAGTGACGTGCGGATTTTGCCGTAAAAATTACTGAAACCTTCAGCGGCACTGCTGGGGTTACCTCTGAGCAGCATAAAATCCGGCCGGGTCATTAATAAATAACCCAGCGAGCCCAGAATCACCAGCAAACTGATATTACGGATCCAGAACCACACTATAATTATCTCCTCAGAGGCTGGTTCTGATTGTACAGCTGGGAATATAAACGTCAACCGCCGTTAATATAACGACGGATCCTGCTTTGATGGCCGGGTTTTAAAGCGCCGGTGCAACCATAAATATTGTTCCGGGCAGTTTAGTACCGCCTGTTCAACCCACTGATTCACCCGCGTGACATCTGCTTTATCATCATCCGTTGGAAACGGTGCCAGAGGTGGCAGAACTTCGACTTCATAGCCCTGATAATCAGGCAGGCGACGGGTCAGTACCGGAATCACCACACAATTTGCGGCTTTGGCAAATAACAGGGTGCCGGTTGTGGTGGCTGTTTGCTGCACCGCAAAGAACGGTACAAATTCTGCCCTGTTGCGGCCATAATCCTGATCTGGCAGGTAAAAACAGACTTCCTGCTGATTCAGGGCATGAATTAAACCTTTTACATCACGTTTGCCAACCATGTATTTATTGGCTTTGCTGCGGCCCCGGTATTGAATCCAGTCCAGCAGCGGGTTGTTATTCGGACGGTAAAAACCGACGCTGGGATGAGTAAGGCCGAATACCCGCCCTGCGGCTTCCAGGTGCTGCATATGAGAAGCCAGCAGTAATACGCCTTTGCCTTGTGCCAGGGCAGCCTGAATATGTTCATAACCTTTGAAATGGGCATATTTACGGATACGCCACTCAGGCCACCACCAGCCGATAATAGTGTCAAATACCGCTTTACCCGTTTCTTCAATATTACGGATCAGCAGTTTTTCCCGTTCTTCCGCTGACATATCGGGAAAACAGAGTTCTATATTGCGTGCGGTAATTTTGCGGCGGGGTTTCAGCACTTTATAAAAAAGACGGCCCAGTCCGGTTCCCAGCCACATCAGTACCCGGTAAGGTAACCAGCTGATAAGCCATAACAGGGCGATCCCTGTCCACAGGAACCAGTATTTTGGCAGTAAAAAACGCCAGCTGAATTGAGGAGCTTTAACCACTCGTAATCCTCATAACGTGTAAAGATGGGGTATTGTAACGGAAAGACTGAGAATCAGAAATAACAGACAAAAGCTCACCCCGGAGGGTGAACTTTCACAGGTGAAATCAGTTACCTAATGCCTGATTGACCGCCAGCAGATCCTGTTCAGTCAGGTTACCGGCAGCCTGTTTCAGTTGCAGCATTGCCAGAATATAATCATAACGTGCACTGGACAGGTTACGGCGTGCTTCAAACAGGTTACGGGTGCTCAGCAGTACGTCAACGATAGTACGTGTACCTACTTCAAAACCGGCTTCAGTCGCATTTAATGCGCTTTCAGCAGAAACCACCGCCTGCTCAAATGCCCTGATGGAAGAAATCAGGGCATTAACGCCGTTAAATGAATTACGAACCTGGCGGATTACCGCACGGTGATTCAGTTCCAGCGTTTCGCTGACTTCCACATAATTTGCGCGTGCAACTTCCACACCGGCCTGAGTACCGCCACCGCTGAAAATGGGTACATCCAGACTGATGCCAACAGAGCTGCTGTCCTGCCGATCGAAACCTGAAGGTTTGCTGCTACCCAGACGGGCGTTTAAACCCAGTGTCGGATAGTGGCCTGCTTTAGCCCGTTCAATATCCAGCTCGGCGATATCCAGTAACACACGCTGGGCTTTCAGTAACAGGTTATTTTCCTGGGCCATGGTTACCCAGTCACGTACCACTGCCGGAGTTGGTGTACCTGGTGCAAAACGGCTGGTATTCAGCGAATCCAGTTCTGCATGATACTGGCCGGTAATTTCACGTAAGAATTCACGGGCATTTTCCAGCGCGTTTTCTGCAATGATTTCTCTGGCAACTGCACTGTCGAACTGCGCCTGGGCTTCGTGCACATCAGTAATAGCTGTTAAGCCAACGGCAAAACGCTGTTTGGTTTGTTCCAGCTGTCGCTCGATAGAACGTTTTTCAGCCTGGGCAAACCCCAGATCGTCAGCGGCTTTTAATACATCAAAATAAGTCTGGGTAACCCGTACGATTAAATTTTGTACTTCGCTGTCATAGCTGGTCTGGCTTTGCAGGGCAAATTTTTCTGCGCGGGACAGGTTTTTCCAGTTGTTCCAGTTAAATAAAGACTGGTTTAATGTCAGGGTGCCGCCAAGCGTGTTTCTGCCATCGAAACTGTGGCTGTCCTGATCGCTTCTGCCAAAATCTGCTGACAGATTCAGCTGTGGCAGTAACGCTGCGCGCGAGACATCGATACCGGCCGCAGCGGCATCGCGGCTGGCCGCAGCACGTAGTACGGTAGGGTCTTTCTGTGTGGCCAGCTGATAAATATTTTGCAGATTTTCAGCTGCAACCTGCAGGCTGAATAAGCCTAGCGACGATAACACCAATGTACTTAATAAGGTTTTTTTCATATTACCAATCCTGGCTCAATAAAAGGAAATTGCCCAAATGATAACCTGTTACAGTAAACTAAGTAATACCTAAACCGTAAAGTTATACCCTAGAGTGTAACAGAATGTGAGTGCAGTTATGTCAGAATTCAACCCCTGTGAGTATCCATCATTTCAGAATAAAGATCTGAATATTCTCGACAAAACCACGGTTTTTCAGGGTTTTTTCCGTATCGAACGCTATACCTTTTCACATCGCCTGTTTTGTGGTGGCTGGAGTAAGCCTGTAGTAAGGGAAATCTTTGAGCGGGGTAATGCGGTGGTTATTCTGCCTTATAATCCGCAAACCGATCAGGTGGTACTGATTGAGCAATTCAGAGCCGGTGCTGTTGCTGGTCCGGGCAGCCCGTGGTTGCTGGAAGCTGTCGCCGGAATGATTGATAAAGACGAAACAGCTGAACAGGTTGCAACAAGAGAAGCACAGGAAGAAGCCGGTCTGCTGATTGATGAATTGTTGCCGATGCTGGGTTATTTCTCCAGCCCCGGTGGCAGTACTGAGCGTATTCAGGTATTTTTAGGGCGGCTTACGGCGCCGGTTCAAACCGGTATTTTTGGTCTGGCTGAAGAACAGGAAGATATTCGTGTCCATGTGTTCAGCCGGGAAAAGGCCATGCAGCTTCTGGCTGAAGGGCGGATTGATAATGCTGCAACTGTCATTGCCCTGCAATGGCTGGCACTTAATCTGCATCGTGTTCAGGAACAATGGGGAGTATAAGGTGCGGCTTAAACAGCATCGGTATGTACCGAAACTGCCGGATTTTCTGACCCTGTGCGAACGCAATTACGCGCAGTTAAGCCGCTTATTGCCCCAACAGCCGCTATCAGGGCAGCACTGGCTGATTAATATCAGTGAGCTGCATCAATACCGGATGCAGGTTATTGATAACGCAAGATTTACCACCACCCTGCTGATCGAGTTGGTAAATGGTCGTGGTCGTTTTTTCCGGCCCTGGTTTGAAGTACGTTTATATCACGATGCCCAACTGGCTGAGGTGGTTGCCTGCCAGCAATTAAGGCATTTCAGGGCAGTATATGAATATCCGAATCTGGCTATGCGGTTGCCGGATGAAAAATACCAGATTAATACGCTGTTGCAGGACTGGCTGAAGCTGTGTGCTGCCCAGGGGTATAGCGCGACAGAGCAGGTTTTCAGCTGATGCCGGAGTATATTTTTCCGCAGCAACCGACATATCGTATTGCCCAGTTGACCGATTGCCATCTGCTGGCCGGTGCTGACGACTGGTTTAAAGGGATCCGGCCGGCGCATTATCTGCAGCAGGTGATCACACAGCTACAGCAGAATCTGCCCGATGCTGTGATTCTGACCGGTGATCTGACCCAGGATCATACCGTGCAGTCTTACCGGCTGCTCCGGCAGTTATGTCAGCCGTTAAAGTGCCCGGTTTTTGTGACCTCTGGCAACCATGATGACCCGGAACAGTTACAATGGCTGGTATCCCGCCCGCCATTTCAGCCTGATACGGTTTTACGGCTGAATGGCTGGCAGCTGTTGCTGGTAAATACCAAAGGCGATACTCCGGCCGGGGTGTTTTATCCGGCAGAACAGGCCCGGCTGGAACAACAGCTGCAGCCATATCTGCAACAACAGGACAGCCCGGCGGTGTGGTTATTCTGCCATCATCATCCGCGGCCCTTGGGATGTTTTATCGACTTACACGGGCAGCAGGATGCAAGCCGCTTATGGCAGTTTATTGGCAAGTATCCGGCAATCCGGGGTATTGCTCACGGCCATAGCCATTATGCGTACCAGCAGCAATGGCAGAATGTGCAGATCGTCGGTTGTCCGGCCACTTCACTGCAGTTTCTGCCAACAGCTGACTGGCAGACAGAGGATCAGGGGCCCGGATGGTGCGAGTGGCTGTTCAGCGCTGATGGCAGTGTTAACTGGCAATTTAAGACCCTAAAAGAGGTAGTATGACCAAAACCGTTTTGTATCTGCATGGCTTTGCCAGCTCTTCCCGGTCGGAAAAGTCTTTGCTGACACAGGCTTATTTCAGGCAATATTTACCGGATATCCGTTTACTGTCACCTGATTTACCCTATACGCCGGCCGAGGCTATGACGGTAATTAATACCGCCCTGGCAGATACCGTACCGGCCGCGGTTATTGGCAGTTCGCTGGGCGGGTTTTTATCTACCTGCCTGGCAGAGCGTTATGGCTGCCGGGCTTGTCTGATTAACCCGGCAGTTGCGCCGCACCGGGTATTGTCGCGTTTTCTGGGAGAATATGAACATCCGGTGTTGCGGCAGCGTTATCAGGTAAAGCAGGAACATATGACAGAGCTTGAACAATTGATGCCGCAGCAACTCGCACAACCTCAGAACTATCTGGTACTGTTACAAACCGGTGATGAAGTGTTAGATTATCGCCAGGCGCTGAGTTTTTATCAGGGCGCAAATATTGAACTGGTGCAGGGCGGAGACCATAGTTTCAAAGGCTACGCTGATTACCTGCCCGCTATTGCTAAATTTTGCCAACTCGCGTAAAACGCTGGTTATCTTTACAGTGAAAACAGAGACTATGACAGAGCAAAACTATAACGCTGACTCCATTGAAGTGCTTACCGGTCTTGAGCCCGTGCAACGCCGGCCCGGAATGTATACCGATACTACCCGGCCAAACCATCTGGGACAGGAAGTTATCGATAACAGTGTGGATGAAGCACTGGCTGGTTTTGCTGATCAGGTGCAGGTCATTCTGCATGAAGATCAGTCACTTGAAGTAATAGATAATGGCCGGGGCATGCCGGTGGATATTCACCCGGAAGAAGGCGTATCCGGTGTTGAACTGATTCTCTGTCGTTTACACGCCGGTGGTAAGTTTTCCAATAAAAACTATCAGTTCTCCGGGGGGTTACACGGGGTTGGTATTTCGGTGGTCAATGCGCTGTCCGGCCGGGTTGAGGTTACGGTGCGCCGTGACGGCAATATCTATGAAATGGCATTTGAGCATGGCAATAAAGTGTCAGAACTTGCTGTCACCGGTACTGTCGGCAAACGGAATACCGGCACCAGGGTTCGCTTCTGGCCGACCACCTCTTATTTTGATTCACCTAAATTTTCGGTCAGCCGTTTACTGCACGTACTGAAAGCCAAGGCAGTATTATGCCCCGGCCTGAATGTTAAGTTTGATGATCATGTCAATCAGCAACAGTACCAGTGGTGTTATCAGGCCGGGATCCGTGATTATCTGGCCGAAGCGGTCAAAGGCTACACAGCATTGCCGGAGCAACCTTTTATCGGCCAGTTCAGTGGCAGCCAGGAAGCTGTCGAATGGGCCCTGCTGTGGTTGCCGGAAGGCGGCGAGCTGATTACCGAAAGCTATGTAAACCTGATACCAACGGCCCAGGGCGGCACTCATGTCAACGGCCTGCGGCAGGGGCTGCTGGAAGCCCTGCGCGAATTTTGCGAATTCCGCAACCTGTTACCGCGTGGCATAAAACTTTCAGCTGAAGATGTCTGGGATCGTTGCAGCTATATTCTGTCCCTGAAAATGCAGGACCCGCAATTTGCCGGGCAAACCAAAGAACGGCTGTCGTCGCGCCAGTCTGCGGCCTTTGTGTCTGGCATCGTCAAGGATGCGTTCAGCTTATGGCTGAATGAACATACCGATATTGCAGAAACCCTGGCTGATTTTTGTATTCATAATGCGCAAAAACGGTTAAAAGCCGCCAAACAGGTAGTGCGTAAAAAAGTTACCAGCGGACCGGCTCTGCCCGGAAAGCTGGCTGACTGCTCCGCCCAGGATCTGAACCGGACAGAACTGTTTCTGGTAGAAGGGGATTCTGCCGGGGGCTCGGCCAAACAAGCGCGGGATCGTGAGTTTCAGGCTATCATGGCGCTGCGCGGTAAAATTCTTAATACCTGGGAAGTCGAATCCGGTCAGATTCTGGCATCGCAGGAAATTCACGATATTTCAGTGGCGATAGGGGTTGATCCGGACAGCACGGATTTATCCGGTTTACGTTACGGAAAAATCTGTATTCTGGCCGATGCGGATTCTGACGGTCTGCACATTGCTACCTTACTGTGCGCGTTATTTGTACGTCATTTCCGGCGACTGGTGGAAGCCGGGCACGTCTATGTGGCAATGCCGCCGTTATACCGGATTGATATCGGCAAAGATGTGTATTACGCGCTGGATGAAGACGAGAAAAACGGCATTCTTGACCGGATAGAAGCGGAGAAAAAACGCGGTAAGGTTAACGTACAGCGCTTTAAAGGGCTGGGAGAAATGAACCCGCTGCAACTGCGGGAAACCACTATGGACCCCAATACCCGGCGTTTAGTGCAACTGACCATCGACGATATCATCCAGACACTGGAAGTAATGGACATGCTGCTGGCGAAAAAACGCGCCACTGATCGGCGCGACTGGCTGGAAACCAAAGGCGACCGGGCCATAATTGCGTAGTTCTGGCGGTATAATATGAAAAGGCATATGCCGTATTACCTGCTTTGCTGCTGGCTGATGTTCAGCATTACGGCGGCTGAAATGCCTGACCTGCTGGTGCAGGTTTCAGAGCAGAAATATCGTGAGCCTGAACAAATGCTGGCGTTACTGCAACAACATCAGGCAGATTTTGCCGGGTTAACAACAGAACAGCAGGTATTCTGGCTGAATGAAAAGTCTGCACTGTTAAGTATGCTGGGGCGGCATCAGGAACAACAACAGACGGCTGAGCAGGGGTTAAGCTTACTGGCAGAGCAGCCCGGAACATTGCGGGTCGAATTACTGTATCAGCTGGGGTTCGCCACCGAAATGCAGGCAGCTTACCGTGAAGCTATGACGCTGTATCAGCAGGGCTCAGCGCTGGCCGAACAACTGGGCGATGAAAAGCTGATTTTGCAGGGTTATATCAATCAGGCTGCTATTTTCAGTATGCAGGAACAGTCGGCACAGGCAATGGCACTGCTGAAAGAAGCCTACGAACGGGCAGAAATGCTGCAGGACAGCGAGGTCCTGGCAGAAGTCAATGCCGAGCTGGGGTTGCTGTATGCTTCGCTGGAGTATGAGCAGGATGCCATTCCGTTACTGGAAAATGCCCAGCAATTGTATCTGCAACTGGGCTGGCATAAAAACCGTATTACGGTGCTGTATAATCTGGCGCGAACTTACAGCCTGCTGGAGCAGCACGACAGCGCGCTGCCGGTATATCACCAGATATTGCAATACAGCCAGCAGGCACAGGATATTCCCAATCTGTATCATGCTTATCTGGGGTTGGCTATTACCAGCAGTGAAACCGGGCGGGAAGAGTCAGCGCTGAGTTATATTGAAAAAGCAGAAGACTACCTGCCGCAGTTGCAGTCGGCATCGTCTGCAATAGCGCATTATTATGAAAAGGCGCTGATTTACCAGCGCCTGCAGCAATCGGCACAGGCAATGCAGCAGGTATTGCTGGCCGAACAGTATTTACAGCCGGAAGATATCGATGACGGTAACAATACCCGGCTGGCTTTGCAGTATCTGAAAGCGCGGTTACAGGCAGAGCAGGGGCAGTATGAAAAGGCTTACCGGCAATTACTGGTATTTGTTGAGGCTTTTCAGCAAAGCCGTAACCGGGAAAACGAACAGGCTCTGGAGCAGTTGAAGCTGCATTTTGATCATGAACGCCAGCAGGCCAGAAGCAGCCTGCTGGAAAAAGAAAATGAACTTAATACTCTGCGCATACAGGAAGTTGAGCGTAAACGGCAGATACAACTGCTGTGGCTGAGTATTCTGGGATGCAGTACTCTGGTGTTGCTGATTTTACTGCTATGGCAGCTAACACGCAGACAACAGCGAACGATAACCTGATAACGCATAACGTTAAGCAAACTGGTAACAGGAACAGGCATGACAGACAACGTAGTATTCAGAGAAGGTATTGAACAACTGCCGCTACGCCGTTTTACTGAAGAGGCGTATTTAAATTATTCGATGTACGTCATTATGGACCGGGCCTTACCGCATATCGGTGATGGCTTAAAACCCGTGCAGCGGCGTATTGTGTATGCGATGTCTGAACTGGGCCTGTCGCATCTGGCCAAATATAAAAAATCTGCCCGTACCGTGGGTGATGTACTGGGTAAATTCCACCCGCATGGTGATTCTGCCTGTTATGAAGCTATGGTGCTGATGGCACAGCCATTCTCGTATCGTTATCCGCTGGTTGACGGGCAGGGGAACTGGGGGGCACCGGATGATCCGAAATCCTTCGCGGCGATGCGTTATACCGAAGCCAAGCTGTCGCGTTTCAGTGAAGTGTTATTGTCGGAATTGGGTTCCGGCACCACTGACTGGATACCCAACTTTGACGGTACACTGGATGAACCTAAAGTACTGCCGGCGCGGCTGCCGCATATCCTGCTCAATGGCATTACCGGTATTGCGGTAGGTATGGCGACCGATATTCCTCCGCATAACGTACGGGAAGTTGCCAATGCCTGCGCTTTGTTACTGGATAACCCGCAAAGCAGCATCAGCGACCTGATGCAATACGTGAAAGGCCCGGACTATCCGACAGATGCAGAAATTATCAGCCCGGCGGCAGAAATTCAGGCATTGTATGAAACCGGCCGTGGCAGTATCAAAATGCGGGCGGTGTATCAGCAGGAAGATGGCGATATCATTATTACCGCACTGCCGCATCAGACATCCGGTGCCAAAATACTGGAGCAGATAGCGGCGCAGATGCAGGCGAAAAAACTGCCTATGGTTACTGACTTACGGGATGAGTCAGATCATGAAAATCCGACCCGGATTGTAATTGTACCGCGTTCCAACCGCATTGATGTTGAACAGCTAATGCAGCATTTGTTTGCTACGACTGATCTGGAAAGAAGCTACCGGGTAAACCTGAATATTCTGGGGCTGGATCACCGGCCAAGGGTTAAAAACCTGCTGGAAATTCTGACCGAATGGCTGATTTTCCGCCGTGATACCGTACGGCGCCGGCTGGAGCATCGTCTGGGGAAAGTGCTGGACAGACTGCACGTATTAGAAGGTTTACTGATTGCCTTTCTGAACATTGACGAAGTGATCAGAATTATCCGCACCTACGATGAGCCCAAGCCAGAACTTATTGCCCACTTTGGCATTACCGAGCGGCAGGCAGAAGCCGTGCTGGAACTGAAGCTGCGTCATTTAGCCAAACTGGAAGAGATGAAAATCCGTGGCGAACAGGACGAGCTGAATAAAGAACGGACTAAACTGGAAGGTATTCTGGGGTCAGAGAAAAAACTGACCAAACTTATTCGCGATGAACTGCTGGCCGATGCTGAAAAATATGGTGATGAGCGCAGAAGTCCGATTATCCTGCGTGAAGAAGCCAAAGCGCTGACCGAAAAAGAATTACTGCCAAGTGAAGCCGTTACCGTGGTGTTATCTGAAAAAGGCTGGGTGCGCTGTGCCAAAGGCCATGATGTCGATGGTAATGCATTAAGCTATAAAGCCGGTGATGCGTTTAAGTCACTGGCCACTGGCCGTAGTAACCAGTATGCGGTATTCCTGGATTCTTCCGGCCGCAGTTTTGCAACCGAAGCACACGAGTTGCCGTCAGCCAGAGGGCAGGGTGAGCCGTTAAGCGGCCGTTTTAGTGTCGTCGCCGGTGAAACCTTTGAGCATGTGCTGATGGGCGAAGATAAACAGGCTCTGCTGCTGGCCTCTGATGCCGGCTATGGTTTTGTGGCTGAATTTGCGGATTTACTGAGCCGCAATAAAGCGGGTAAAGCTTTACTGAGCCTGCCAACCGCAGCCAGGGTATTACCGCCACTGGTGGTAACGCAACCGGATAGTGATCTGGTAATTTGTATTTCCAACGAAGGGCGTATGCTGGTGTTTCCGGTTGCCGAATTGCCTAAACTGAGCAAAGGTAAAGGCAATAAACTGATGTCGATTCCGGCTGCCAGAACTGCCAGCCGCGAAGAGTATGTCAGCCTGCTGGCGGTTGCGCCGGTTAACAGCGGTGTGACATTGGTTGCCGGAAAACGCAAACTGGGGTTAAAACCTGACGACTTACAGCATTATGCCGGAGAGCGCGGTCGTCGCGGTAATAAGCTGCCCAGAGGCTTACAACGCATTGATGAGATTATTATTAATGCAGACAGTGATCAAACCAGCACAGATGCCTGAACACGGTATACTGTGCGCTTTTAAATACATATAGGTGTTGTCGGTGTTAGCAGTTGTTCGCTTATTTTTAGTTGGGTTATTTTTAATTGCCAGCACAATTGCCGGGTTGGTGGTATGCCTGTTCCGGCCATTTCATGCCAATAATGTTGCGCTGTTTTCTCACTGGTACGGCAAAATGGCCTGGGTATTTGGTATTAAAGTTGAGATCCGCCGGGATCCGGCGATAAAACCCGATCAGCCTTATGTGTTTATTGCCAATCACCAGAATAGCCTGGATTTATTTGTGATGAGTAATTCGGTGTTACCGGGAACGGTTACCATCGGTAAAAAAAGTCTGCGCTGGATCCCGTTTTTCGGACAACTGTACTGGCTTAGCGGCAATATTCTGATCGATCGCAATAACAAAAGCAGAGCAGTAGGAACCATGCAGGGTACTGCCAACCGGATCCGGCGTCGCAAGCTGTCAGTCTGGATGTTCCCGGAAGGCACCCGCAGTTACGGTAAAGGGTTGCTGCCATTTAAAATGGGAGCTTTTCATATCGCATTACAAGCGCAGGTGCCGCTGGTGCCGGTATGCATGAGCAGCACTCATGGTCAGTTTAAGCTTAACCGCTGGAATAACGGCAAAGTGATTATTCAGATGATGGCACCGGTGCCGTTAACTACCGCCAATGGCTTACGCCAGTTTGCCGAAGATATGCACGAGCGGATGGCGCAGCAAATCAGCCAGCTTGATGCCGAGCTGGCTAACGATTACACTGCCGGTAATATTACAGTTAAAGGGTAACAGCAATGGAAAACTGGCAGGCATTTACCGAAGAAACCATCGCCGCATTACTGGACGATGGCAGCGATCCGGATGCACTTTATACCATTGAGCATCACTTTTATGATCAGGACTTCCCGCGTCTGGAGAAGCTGGCAGTAGAGTTATTCAAACTGGGGTTTGAAGTAACGGATGCTGAAGAAGTTGAATTTGAAGAAGGTGGCAGTGCCTGGGTGTTTGATGCTATTCGTGAGCAATCGCTGGATACTGATGCCATAGTGGCAGATGCCATCCGGCTGTCAGAGCTGGCAGCGAAGCATAAAGTAGAGTATGACGGCTGGGGCACCTACTTTGAAAGCGACGAAGACGATTTCGACGACGATGATGATTTTGATGATGAAGAAAGTTGATTGATGGGCGGAGGTCTGCGTTGTGCGTCTGTAATTGCCGTTGTGGCTATATTATTCCCGGTTGCTGCTCAGGCGGCTTTGCCGGGGATATGGCAGAATAACAACAGTTACTTTGCGATCTCCGGTTTTGCCGAACATAGTGGTAAATCAGAAGGTAGCGGTGCCTCGTTGGCATGGCAGTTTATCAGCCGTAATGATGTTTCCGTTGAAACGGGTTTCAGTTATCAGCGTCTGCGCTTGAGGCAAACACCGCAACGCTATGCCGGAAGTGCCGTAAATCCGTTGTTTGCTTACCTGCGTATCGGGCTGGACTGGCCGGTCAGTCCTTATCTGCAGGGTGGGGTTGATATCGGTGACAGCCTGCTGCACTGGGTAGGTGATAACGAGCGGTATTGCTGTACTTCTCATTTGCAGGCGGGTATCGCGGTTAAATTGCATGCAAATCTGCGACTGGATTTATACGGCAGCTGGTACAACGTGCGTTACGATTCCGGTTACCGTGGCCGTAGCTATTATTCATACCCGGATAATGGTTATTACTACCCCAACCCTGATCCGGATAGCCGTTATTATGACTACGGGCGTGAGCGGTTCAGCACCGCGAATGCCGGTGCCAGGTTGTCAGTGTTATTCTGAATAAAAAATAAAAAGTGTAAATAAAAAGGGTATGTGGCAGCACATACCCTTTTTGCACCGTAGCCGGTAGCAGACGTTATGATTTACCCAGCTTGTTTAACAGTTTGTCTTTCAGCTGGTCTTTGGCCTGATCCTTAAAATCGCCCAGCTTGGCTTCCAGCATGTTTTCTATGCTGCCGCTCAGTTCTGATACTTCGAGATCCTGCTGCTGTAATAAACTGCTCCATTCATTCTGAGCGCCCAGCTGAGCCTGTAATTTACTGTCGAGTTGTGCTTTCAGATCCTGCTGATAAGCTGCCACTTTTTCTCTGGCTTCACCCAGTAAGGCGTCTCCCAGTATTTTATCCAGAGAAGAACGGATACTGACATCCGGTTTACTGATTAAACCGGTTGCTGCAATATTCAGTGGAATTTGCTGTTGCTGATTCAGTAAACCGGCAAGCTGTTGCAGATATTTATTACCGGTAGCTGAAAAG
This sequence comes from Chromatiaceae bacterium AAb-1, assembly GCA_033792355.1. Lineage (GTDB taxonomy): Bacteria > Pseudomonadota > Gammaproteobacteria > Enterobacterales > Alteromonadaceae > Alishewanella. The sequence continues at coordinate 3,183 of JARXRR010000010.1, read as the reverse complement.
TCTGCCTGTTGCAGTAACACCGTAGCCTGTTGCGTGATCTGATTATCCGTCAGCTTCAGTGAGCCGGTAGAGTTTAACAGCCCGGCGGCTAAATCAAGGGTGTTGCTATCTTTACCCAGGGCCAGCGGTTGCAGGCTCAGGCCATCAAGCTGCCAGCTGACATTAGTGATCATTTGCTGCAGTATGGCAAAATCGCCCTGCAGGCTGAACTGTGACAGTTGCGGCAGTTGTTTTACGTCCAGCGCAAACCTGGTGGCGCTGTTTATCAGCTGATGCTGGGCGGTAATATCCTGCATGGCAATCGTGGCTTCACCACCGCCAATCAGCCAGTTAATACGGGCATTTTTAACCCAGAAATCGGGATACGGCTGTGAAGGTAATGGCAGAATACGGTTTGGCAATATCACTTCTTCCTGCCTGGTTGTGGTTTCTGCCGTATTTTCAGGAATATAAGGTTTAACCAGCAGATAAAGGCTTTGCAGCTGTGCTACCCGTTCGCCCCAGACATCACCCAGCAGGATCTGACTGATACCTGCCAGACCGCCATCGGTCAGATTGGCCAGCTGTTGCAGATGTTGCCAGTCGGCTGTACTGGCCTGTTGTAATTCACTGGTTGCAGCCTGTAATTTGGTTTTACTGTTTTCCAGTTGTTGCTTAACCTGTTGTAAGCGGGCTTTCTCCGTATTCAGTTTTTCTTTCAGCTGTTTTAACTGTTCGGCTTTGGCTGCCAGATCTGCTGCATTTTCAATTTTACTTTCTGTCAGTTGTTTAATTTCGGTCTGATACTGTTGCAGGGTATTTTTATCCGGCAACTGGCTTTTCAGGTTTTCCAGCTGTTGCTGTTCCTGTGTAGCCAGTTCCTGCAGAGCCTGGCCTTTAGCAACGGTTTGCAGGTTTGCCCTGGCGATCAGTTCATTGGTATCCGGCAGATCAAGTTGCAGCAATTCCGCCAGATCCACTTTTTCACTTTCAGCCGTTTCCGGGGTCTGGTATACCTTGCCGGGGCGGGCGCGTTCCTGCCCGTATGCCATACCATCAACCGTTAAGTCATTGATTACATAGTAACCGAGCAGCGCCGGCCATACTTCCAGTGCTGCCCTGGCTTGTTTAAAACTGAGGCTGTTATGCGTTGGCTGAGCGGCATCGGTTACCTGAAGATTATTCACCGTCAATGCCAGTGGTGCCAGAGACAGCGCTACCTTATCGATATTAACTTCTGCCCCGACAGCTTTTTCCAGGCCGTATATCATGGCAATACGAATGGCACTGCCTGCAAACACATAGACCAGCACTAATACTGCTGCCAGCAGGGACAGAAAAACTAACCAACCTGATTTACGAATCATCCTGGGCTCCTTAATTCAGTTTTTCGTACAGTTGTACCAGTTTACTGGCTTTCAGCATCTGCACGATCTTCCATTGTTTTATCCTGTTCATCACCGTATGCCGGTATTGTTTTACCAGCAGGGTAGTCAGCCAGGCCAGAGGTACTAATAACAACATGCCCAGGACAAAAGCACCTAATGTCAGGGTGTGGTGCAAATGGAACAGCTGTAAGGTTTCAGTGTTTGCCAGCCATTGCAGCAACCCGTCCTGGCGGGCATATTGCCAGGTCAGGGCTTCCAGCGAAGGACCGAACAGAAACATCAGTGCAGAACTTAACCCCCATACCACAATAAAGGTGGTGAGGTTTATGGTAAACAGGCAAACAATCAGCAGGATGGCAATAGTCAGCAGGCCAAAAGGTAATAAACCCGCCAGAATACCAAAAGCCACTGCCCAGCCTATCTGCCACGGCGAAGCTTCAGAATTGAGCACTTTAAGAATTTTAGCCAGTAAAGTAAGCATAGTGACTCCGGTAAACAGGCTGTATAAACTTGTTATATAAGGTAACAGCCTATTGGGCTTTTGTCAGGGACAAATTTCAGCCGATGCCAGCTGACGTGAGGTAGTATCGTTACAGCGTAATTAGCGCCTTTTATGAAAAGATCTTAGTATCAGGTAATGGAAATCTTTAGCAAGCTACTCTGAAAACGTAGAGTAGTTGGCCATTCTGAAAGAAGTCTATCCTGCAGGTTGTAACTCCGCCACCACCACCACCGCTGCCATTTCCATTGTTACCTTCGCCGTAGCTTCCGCTGCCAAAGTTAGCTGGTGTGCCATTTGGATTACGAAACTCACCAACATCAGCCAGTTTTTCCAGCTTTTCCAAGGCGCAGGCATTGGTAATGGTCAAAGCACCAAAGTTTCCTTTCAGAAAGTTAATTTGGTAACTAGCTACTCTGGATGCATCATTAACTTTAAAAAGTATTTGCGGGATATGGGTTGCGGGATCAAAACCTATAAGATCCATGTCAAAAATCAGAGTGTCATTGATGCTGGATGGTATTTCGCTTATATCAAAGCTTTTGATAAATACGGGCTTTTTAGTATCAGTATTCCAGCCGATAGAAGCGCCGTGTCCGGCCAGGGATATTCCAGCATTGTTAATTTTTGCACCAGACTGAAAATAATCGCTAATATTGCCTTTTAAGCCAGCAGCTAGCTGAAGGGTAATAGTATTTTGTAGAACAGCCATTTTGCCTGGATCGGTTAAATAATCCAGCGATGTATTTACAGGGCATTCAGTAGCGCTGCTGGCAGTACTGAAGCCAGAGCGGTTTGCCCATCTTGCGGCAACAGCAGCATTTAAACTTTGTTCTGCTTCAATAACAGCATTTTTATAATCGTTGTAAAAATCAACTACTTTAAGATAATCAGTTCTTTGAGCTGCGGTCAGTGAGGTTGCCGATACCGCAACATTCCAGGGGTTTGCCTGGATATGGCCGACATAGTATGCATATATTGCTTTAGTCGCAGGGTTAACCAGAATGACCCTTCTTTGTGTGGAGTAGCATACTTGGTTATCAACTGTTATCCCTTCATCAGGGCTGGGACTATGACAGTATAACTGAGGGGTATGTTTTGCTGCTTCCTGCTTGGCTATGGCTTCAGAAGTACAATGTTCGCAGAATAACGCCTCACTGGCTTGTGTGTTCGGGGTAACAGAAAGTAGAACTGCTAGGATACCGAAGATAGGTCCTTTTCTTATCATTTTGTATTTCCTTACATTTTTATGAAGTTTTTATATTAAATTAAAGTTATATCTAGTCAACTGTTTATTTTACGTTATGGGTACAAAAT
>JARXRR010000107.1:0-5627 GCA_033792355.1 Chromatiaceae bacterium AAb-1 | reverse complement strand
CTTGCCAAATTTTGCAGACCAGTCCCTAAATCTGTCCAGGCTGCACCGGCCGCTGAGCCTCCCTGTACACCGGTAAACCGGGTAAGCCCACCAATACTTTCACCCAGGCCAATCGCGCCTTCATAAAGGTTTGCTCCACCATAAAATGCAAACGCTCCCGGACCTGATAGTTCAGACGTAAACTGATTAAACCCATCAATCTCATTCTGCCGGTGGTTAATATAGCTTTCATAATCCGCATCCGGGCTAATCCAGCCATTACCGCCATTGCCCGAGGCGGACTCCCACCCCTTAATATACCCATTCTGAAAGGCTTCCTCCGCTGACTGCTCTCCTGCTGCAAAATTCCCCTCTTGCAGGCTTTTCAAAGCGGTCAACTCACTGACCTGCTCATCAAAGCTCTTGCCGATAAGCTCCGGCGCATCCCCCGGCTCCCCCAGCGCTGGCAGGACCAGCTCTTGTGCCAGCAAGCTCTCAGCTTCCCGCTGGTTTATGTCCTCTGCTTTTTCGGCTATCTGCTGCCCGGTGGTGTCTTTGCCCTCTACACTGTCTGATGCACCTTGCTGCAAGTTATCCGCAGCATCAGCCACATTTCCCGCCAGCTCCGGGGAGGCTTTGTTCAGGGTATCAATAACACTGTCAACCGCATCCACAAGCTGCTCCAGCGTCTTATTCTGGATAGTGACATCCAAATCTCCCTTGGTGCGTTCGATGCTGTACAGCTCTTTGTCGATGTTGTCCACATCGCGGTTCAGCCCTTCAGGCTCGGTTTCTTCGCCTCCGACGATGATAGAGCCGTTACCTATCGTGGCTAAGGTTTTGCCCTTGCCATAGCTGCTGCCCTGGTGGATACCCACGTTGGTGGTGCCGGAAGGCTGGTTTTCACCTTTGCTGTCCTGTGGCTGGTTAGTCACCCCGGTCTGCTCCGGTTTGGCCGGCACCGGCGTATCCCCCAGCATTACATTGGTATTTAAGGATAAGCTGCTGTTACTGCTGTAGTAGGTGTTGGTCAGGTCTGTAAAGCTCAGCCCTTTGGTGTCCAGTTTCAGCTGCCCGGTGTCCAGGCCGTCTTCATCCACACTGGCTATCAGGGCACCGGTCAGCGCGGTATGGCCGCCAACGGTGATGTCCGTTGGCCCGCCAGCGGTGATGCCGCTTAACACCGTTTCCTTGCTGAAATAACGGCCATTCTCCAGGCTCACGCCGGCATTGGCGCTTTGGGCGCCGGTGGTTTCCCCGATAGCGGTTGTCAGTGCAACCTGTTTCGGGTCGGCCCCGGCGCCGCCGTCATTGGTATACTTCCCGCCAAAGCTGACCCCACCACTGACCCCGACGCCTTTGTTTGAGCCATAAGAGACATCCTGTACGGAGGTCAGGGTCAGGTCGCCGCCGATATTGGCCGTCAGCCCTTTGTCGGCATGGAGGGTGGCCCCGGCAAGGTCGGCATCGCCTTTGATATCCACCGTCATCTTGCCGCCAGCGGTGAGTCCGGCATTGGTGTAAGTGGTGCTGTGGTTACGCGCTTCGCTGAGGTTTAGGCTGCCACTGACCGCAGGACCACCAGCGGCAGCACCCCAGACGGTCTGGCTGATATTGATATTGCCTTGCTTGCTCTGGGTCTGGCTGTCGTGGGTGTTTTTACCCGCCGTCATCACCAGGTTGCCGACATCCAGCGTCATCTCTTTGGTGCTGTCGGCCCAGGAGCCGGCTATCTCCAGGGTGCCGTCTTCGCCGGTTTCAAAGGACACGCCCGCCCCTGACAGGAAGGCGCCAACAGAATAGGTTTCCAGCACCTGGCTTTCGGTAACAGCAGCATTGAGGTTCAGCTCCAGCCCGGCATTAAAGCCGTAGGTGGCAGAGCTGTTATAGGCTGCCGCGCTCTGGTGGTATAAGTTCTGGCTGGCGGTATACAGGTTGGTGGTCGCCACCGCGATATTGGCCAAATGCCAGGCTTCATCGGTGCTTAAGATGTCTATCTGGGTGCGCAGGTCGTCGATATCGGCCCGGGTCACCCCCGGCTTGCCCTGGGCCAGTTCGTTTTCCAGTTTGGCCAGCTGTTGCTTCAGCTCATCCTGTTGCTGCTCCCAGGCTTTGTAGTTGCGCCGGGTTTGCTCTAACTGGTCGGTCGCCTCTTTTACGGCAACGGCGGCATTGGCCACTTCTGCCGCCTGGTGCGTCACCATCACGTTGACCTGGGCCGAGCCGGTGGTGGTTTTGCTATTCTGGCTGAAGGTGTCGGTCACATCCGCCACCCGGATATTGCCCCCGGCTTTAAGACGCAATGCCCCTTCGTCATCCCCATCGACATCGGCATCAATATAGCTGCCTTCGATATTGATATTGCCGACAGACTCAAAGGTAATGCCGTTTTTAGCCGTGACCTCACTACCCTTATGGCGGGTAATGTCGGTGGTGGTTTCACTTTCCAGGTAATCGGCATTGGCGATGGTCAGCGTGGCACGGCCGCTTTCCTTGCTGCGCTCATAAGTCTCTTTTAACAGCCCCGCCGGGTCGCTGAACACTTTGAGCACATCGCCCAGCCCGACATTCAGCGCTTTACGGTATTCGTAGCTGTGCTCGGTTTCTTTGGCGGCCAATATCTTAATATCGCCGATATCGGTTTTCACCCTGATACCACCATCCGCATCCAGCGTGGAGCCAATCACCGTCGCGCTGCCCGCCTCAATCACCAGGTTACCCAGGGCGTCCACTGATGCACTGTTGGCGGTGGTTTTTAGGGTGCCATTTACCGCTTCGGTCGCCGAATACAAACTGCCGCCACTTAAAAAGCCGCCGGACTGGCTGCGCGACTCACGCAGGCGGCTTTCTTCGCCGGAGGCTATCAATATCTCGTTAAAGGCCTTCAGGCCGATATCCTGGGCGCTAAGGCCACTGGCGATAACTGCGATATCGTTATCAGCCTGCAGCAGCAGGTTGCCCCCGGCAGACACTGTGGCGCCGGACAGCAGGTCATCCTGTGCCAGCTCCTCTTTGCTCTTGGAAGATAAACCGCCAAAGCGGCTTTTGCTGGTGTGGCTGTACTCGTAATCCTGGTAGGTGCCGGCGGTGATGGTGATGTCTTTACCGAAGGCAATAATGTCGTTGTCGGCATGAAGCGCACCGCCGACCAGCGTAATATCCCCGGCGGCCGCTTTGACCACCTGGCCGTCTTCGTCCACGTCGGCATTGAGTAAAATCGTACCGGCGGTAATACCGGTGCCCTGCACCTCTTCGTGCAGGCTGACCGTTTCGGTGACCCGTTTACTGAAGGTGCTCTTTTTGGTGGTTTTATCGGCATCGTAGTGCGATTCCACCACCGCCAGCAGGTTCATCTCGTTTTCGGCTATCAGGGAAGCGATATTGCCGGCACTGAACTGCGCCCCTTCAGATTCAAGATTATTGCCAGCACGGATACTGAGGTTGTTACCGGCATCGAGGCTGACCACCTCATAGGTGCGGTGCACTTCGATATCATGGCCGCCTTTAAAATACTTCTCATGGCCGCTGAGGTGTTCAACTGCGCCCAAGAGCACATCATTACCGGCAGCGATATCGATGTTGTTGGCGGCAGAGAATTTGCTGCCCTGCAGGTCGATATCATGACCGGCCTCCAGACTCAGGTTGTTGTGCGAGATAATGTCGGATGCGGGCCCGACCAGGGTGTAGGTCCGGCTGTTGCCCTGGCTGTCGGTATAGGTATGCTGGCTGTATTCGGTGCGGTTGATAATATCGCCCCCGGCACTCAGGCTGACATCATATCCTTCGAGGTGGCCGCCCTGGTTTATCAGGTTGGCGCCGGCGTTAAGGTTCAACAGCCCCTCGGCTATCATACTGCCGGTGTTCAGCAGGTTGCCGCCGGCTGTCACGCCGATATGGGTCCCGCTCAGGCTGCCCAGGTTCTGCATGTCCTTGCCGGCACTAATCTCTACCCAGCCCCCGGCCATACTGCCGCTGTTGGTAAAGCTGCCGCCAATATCCAGCCACAGCTCGTCGCTGTTTAAGGCCATCGTATTGGTAAAATCACCGCCTATCTCCAGACCAATAAATGTATCGCTGTCCAGGAAGGTGGTGTCTTTGGTTTCAAGCGTGCCGTCGGTGCGCAGCATCAGCCCGTCTCCGGCATGCACCCCCGCATCTATCCGCATGCCTTCAGCGGCATAGATATCGATAATGCCGCCGGCACTTAACGTGACCCCGTCCGGCAGCAGGTCGTTTAAGCTGATTGCCGCATACAGCGCCTGCTGGCCTGTGTTGATATCCCCGGCATCAAAGCCCAAATCTTCGGTCAGTACCCGGAGTTGCTCGTCGGTCATAAACACATTCTGGCCCACCGGGGTGTTATCCGCCGGCAGATTGCTGCCTGCAAGGCTGATAGTACTTCCCGCATTTAGCACAAAATCCTGCTCGGCGATAATGCCGGCGTGGCTGTCTGACAGGGTTTTCAGGGCTTTCTGGGCTACGGCATCCGTATTGGGAACGCTGCCGGACCGGGCCATCTGCGCGTCGCTGTAAGGCACAGAAGATGCGCGGCTATCCTGCCAGGATGCCAGCGTGACCTGTTTATCGACTTCTGCCTGCGCCACCTGTCCCTCATCCAGCCCACCGGCAGCCTCGGCCTGGCCCGCCAGCGCCTGTTGCAGCTGCGCTGCATCAATCTCACTGCCGGCACTCACCCCGATGGTAACCTCCGGGCTGGCACTAAGTACCGTGCCTTCCCGTACCACGACCTCGTTGCCCAGCGCCCCTTCGCCAATACCGGCAGCGTCAACCAGGGTAATATTGTCATTCGCCCGGATAGAGAGTGCCCTGCCTTCCATAAAGGTCACCGTACCGGCACTGCCACGGGAGATATTGTCACGGGCGGTGTCAACGTCGGTTTGAACTATCTTGTTCTCAGGATCAATCGGGCTGGCCGTAATCAGTTCGACCTTGCCTTTAAGATTGCCGGTGATATTACGGCCAGCTACTACAGTACCTAAAGTACCACTGCCATAGTTTGTTTCCGGCGCTAACGGGCCAATTTCCACCGTATCAAGCAATCTGGGTGCATTTGGCTCAGCACAACCAATCATGCCATCTTCTGGATGCATATATGGAACAAGGCACCCTCCCCCCCAGGTTTCCCGATATGCCGTAGCCTGGGTAATGGTTTGGTTAGGGGCGCTACGCGAAATAAAGTCCTCGCCGGAGATATCCAGATCCCGCTTTGCCGTTATTGCGCCATAATTATTGGTAATATGACCACTCAGAGACATATCCCGGCCAGAGGTGATCAGGCCCTGCTTGCCATTAAGCTCGCTTTCATAGGTTGTTATCACCCGATCATGCCGGGTTACAGTGACAGTTGTCGTACTCGCTTCGTGCCAACCCCACGCATCCCGCAAAGGGTTCAGCCCCGTATAAAATTTATCGGTAGTGACCTTTCCTGCAACAAAATCCACTTCCCCGGTATGGGTATTGGTGATCCTGCCACTCAGAGCGAGGTCCCCTGCTGCGGCAATACTGCCGCCCCGGTTAACGATTTCGGTGCCGCTAATCTGCAGGTTACCGCCCGAATAGACACTGGCTAAGCCCTCGCCTTCGGTCAGGTTCAGCAGGCTGCCGGTCATCGTCAGTTGCGTCCCGGC
>JARXRR010000019.1:0-56568 GCA_033792355.1 Chromatiaceae bacterium AAb-1 | reverse complement strand
GGGATATTATGCTGAAAAATTCACCAGGCCACCAACGAGATAAATTGCAGACATAGCATTAAAAAATCTAATGAATAAATAAAAGCAAAAACAAATAAAATACCCATAAAATAAGAGATAACATTACATAGTGAAATATTATGCAGATTAATAGCCAAAATATTCATTAGCTATACTATAGAAAACTTAATGAAAACTGAACATATACCGCCGAAACGGCTGATAGCCGCCGGTTACGGCTTGCGCCTGGCGGCAACTGCTAACACTTGTGCATAAATCGTTCTGACATTACGGGCAAAATGCGATACCGAATAATCGGCAGCAAATTGCTGTGCCTGTGTTGCCATGGTCTGCCGCAGATGTTCATCATTCATCAGAGTGATAATTTTCTGGTTCCATAACGCCGTGTTCTCCGGTGTTTTGTAACCGTTGTAATCTTCCCTGATCACATCATCAATACCACTGGAACGAATTGCCACCACCGGCAATCCTGCTGCCATAGCTTCCAGAATCACCATACCCTGCGTTTCTGATTTCGATGTAAACACAAAAGCTTTACCCAGACGATAATACAACGGCATTTTTTCCGGCGGCACGGCTCCGGTTAATACCATATGCTGCTGCAACCCCAGCGCAGTAATTTTTTGCTGTAACCGCACCCGCTGATGCCCGTCACCAATCAGCAGTAATTTAAACTGGCAGCTGATTTTATTGCGCAGTTCTGCAACGGCTTCGATCATAAAATCGATATTTTTTTCATCCGATAAGCGCGACACACTGATCAGAATAAATTCATCCTGCAATGCCAGCTCAGCAGCCAGTGCCTTAACCTGTTGCTCTGAAACCATACTGAACTGCTCATAATCAATGCCGGTTGGCTGTACATAAACAGCGGTTTTTACCCCAATCATCCGCAAATATTCAGCAGCAGAATCAGTCGGTACAATTAAGGCATCACACTTGTTGGCAAAACGCTTAATCATCGAATGAGAAATCAGATTCCGGAATAACGCACTGGGTAACGGGACAAAATGTGCGTAATGCTCCAGCCGGGTATGGTAAGTATAAATAACCGGGAGCCGTAACCGCTTTGCCAGCAACAGGCCAACCGTTCCCAGCCAGAACGGATGATGCAGATGAATAATGTCAGGCTGCCAGGCTTTTATCCGGCGGCTGAGCCCGGGTTTGAAAATATTGGCCAGCCGGAATTCCTGCTTCTCTCCCCATGCCAGTAATGAAGGCACCCGTATAATATTGTCGTCATCAGCACCCTGCTGCCGGTATGACGGTGCAACAACCAGCACCTGGTTTCCCAGCGCTTTCAGCCCCTGGCGCAAACGCTCCACAGACAGCGGTACCCCGCCGATAAACGGCAGATAATTATTGGTAAACATCACGATATTAAGTGGCTGATTAAGCCACGGAGTAGCGTCTATCGTATAATCCGGGTAGTAGTCACGCTCGGTAAAAATCCGGGTATAAAGCCATATTGCCACCACAATTAACGTACTGAGCAGCAGAATAAAATTCAGCCAGCCGACATAAAATAACGAATAAATAAAAAACCAGAAGCTTTCCAGTTGCTTAAACAGCGGATGCTGGCCTATTTCCAGCAGCTCAAGATTAGTAAATACCTGCTCAGGCGTTACGGTTACCCGTACATAGTGGTAAAAGCTGATCTCATCGTTAAAAATCAGCCCGCCGGCACCACCGGTAACAATATAGCGGCTGTTCTGATGTTGTTGTTCCGAGTACAGCGGCAGGTTGGCAGAAAACACCAGCCCAACCCCGAAAGTATCAATCAGTTTCAGCAGTTGTTCGCGAAACACCGTGCTTTGCAGGTAGTCGTCTTCCTGCTCGAACCAGATATCCTGCTCTACCGGCCATAATGGGTGGCCGATAAATAATATAGTGTGCTTTACATCCCGGGCAGCCAGAATGCTTTGCAGCCAGCGGATCTGCCACTGATAAGGCGTTTTACCCGTACTATCCAGGAAAATCAGGCGGCTGCCCGGCAGATCAACAGCATAAAAATAAGGCCCGAAATGCTCATAAAACCGGAAATCACCAAAATTAACCGCTTCATTCTGGCCAAAGGTCAGCAGATAAGGGATCTTCAGTTTACTCAGAGTGCCATACAGTGCCCGGTATTTATCTTCACCACCACCGCTGACGGCATTACCGGCAGAGACGACAAAATCAACACCGGAGGAATTCAGCATCGGAATAATTTTGTTTTCAAAAATACCAACCGAATTATTAATATTCCCGACCACGGCAAAACTGAAGTGATCTTTTCCCTGTAACCGCTGTTCCAGCTTATCTAATTCAGACGTATGCAAAGCCGCAAATTCCGGTCTGAAAAAGAGCAGATAAGCGTGATATCCCACCAGAAAAAGCACTATCAGTACATTGATATAAAACAACAGCTTCAGCGAGCGCTTACTCATGCTTTTTATCCCGCAGTAATTCAGCCTGCGTCATCACCAGCCCCACCGCCATACCGAGATAAATGGTCAGAAAACGCCAGCACAGCGTCACCAGCAGTAAGTGCTCAACCCCCAGAATGCCCTTAAAAAAGCTGCCGAATACCCCTTCTGAAATACCGGATGCACCGGGAGTTGGCGCAAAATACATAATAAAAGTTGTTACCACCAGCAAACCGGTGCTAAGCAGATAGTCGACCTGATACCCCAGAGCATAAATCAGCAACGCCGGAAAACTAAATAAAGCAGCCAGAAACACCAGGGTATAAAAAACTGACAACCACAGATAACGGGCAGGCCCACGCAGATATAACCGGAAACAATGAGAGAACCGCAGCATTTCGCGACGAACCTTATACTGCCAGCGGCTGCACTGTTGGGCATCAATCAGGTTAAACCGCTGCAATACCCCCAGAAATCTGGCACACCAGCACACCACCTGCCGCGTATGTACCAGCACCCACCAGAAGAACCCCAGATAACCGATAATCAGCAACGTCAGAATAGTGCTGCTGTTACTCAGCACCGGCTGGTTTTTCAGCACATCCAGCGTTAACAGGCAGATTGGCGTCAGCGCAAAAATAAAAATAACCGCCAGCAAGGTTCTGATGGTGGTTGCCGCAGTTGCAGTGCCCAGTTTCATACCATGACGTTGCAGATACCAGATTTGCGCCAACCCGCCTCCGGTTGCCATCGGGGTGATATTGGAGAAAAAGATATTGATAAACACCAGCCTGAATAAATCCCGGAAGCTGATATCTTCGCCTAATGCCCGCAGGGTATAGTACAAACGTAAACCATCTGCGATAAAGTAAACACACAGCAGCGCCAGCATTGATATTACGCTTTGCCAGCTCAGTAAACGGCTGTCAAAACGCAGGCTTTGCCCCGCCTGCTGCTGATAAACCACATAAATACCCAGTGCGGTCATCGCCGCAAACAGCAGGCCAAACATCAGTAAACGGGCTGCTGAAATCTTAAACTGGCGGGGTTTATTACTCATTATGTTCCTGAACGAAAAAGGATAGTACAACCCCGGCTCGGGTCATACCGTCTGTAACAGATACAAAATACTACAGCTTTTACTGTGGAATATTCGCACTTCTGGTTTTAGCAGAGTAGTTGCGTTCAAGCTCTTTCAGCTTAAATCGCTGTAAATCAAGTTTTTCCTGTGCTTCCTGTAACTTACGGGCCTGTTTCTCAATTTTTTGCTCTTTGCCTTCCTCTCTGGCTTTAGCCAGCTCATGCTGCCGTTCTGCCACTTCCTGTTCATACTCAGTCACCGCCTGGCGGGCTTCCTGAATCAGCACTTCATCGGTACAGTTATTGTTTACCGCAGCCAGCGCTCTTTGCAGCCCGGCAATGCGCCGGGAATTCTGTTGCAGCTCTGCCTGTTCCAGTTGCCCGGTAAGCTGTTGTTTTTTTATCTCACAACCACTTATTATTTCGTGTTCCGCGGCTACTACGTCAGTAACCAGCATACTCAATGCCATACTTGCTGCCAACAAAACTTTCATCACCTGATATCCTTATTATATTCATACCATTTTCCGGGATCTGTTTATTAACATGCCCTGCAAAAACTTAATTATGGCTGAATATTCAGCAACCGCAGCAAAGCTTACCGTATCAGCATCATTTTATTCTTCCTAAACAGATATCTTATATGCTAGATTACTGAGAAATATTCTCATTTAGATTGGAGTGTACTTATGAAATCCCTGTTTTCTGCCATCGCATTAACTGCCACCCTGCTGACTGCCGGTACTGCAATCGCCCATGACGAACGTTCAGCTCACTATAAAGGCAAACAGTCTGAAACACTGGAACAGGCAGTGGCAAATTTCAGTGAGTACAACAAAAAGCTGAAACAGGCACTGGCAGGTGAAGTGACGCCCAATGATATGGTTGAAATCCATGAGCTGACCTATACGCTGGAAGTCGCACTGGAAAAACTGCATAAAGAACTGGGCAACCTGAAAGACGTACTGGAAGAACTGCACGTAGCCTCTGAACATATGGATATCGACACTGCCAAAGAGCGTGGTCAGGTTTATCTGAAAACCGCAGAAACTGTTATCAAATAATCTCCCTCAGTGCTGCCATATATCCCAACCATATGGCAGCATTTTTAATACCGGTTACAATCATTAGGGTCTGTTAATTATTTCATCTACCTGAGAAAAGCATGACATATCTGCAATGGGCTGGATGGGGACTATGGCTGCTGCTTACCCTGCGTTATTTCCCTAAAGAACTTTTCCCCAAACTCCGTACCGAAACCGGCTACCAGCATCTGGTGTTTGCGTCAGCTGTGGTACTGTTTATGTTATGGATTATTCAGGCCGGTATAAAAGACGGCCTGCACCTGCATTTTCTTGGCATTACCACACTGGTATTATGTCATGGCTGGCGTATCGCCAATATTATCTGCCTTATTCCCTTCAGCCTGTTATTAGTCTGTGGCTTACAGCCCTGGGGCGACGGCGGCCTGTTTGCCCTTACCACCTTTATACTGCCGGGGCTGTTCAGCTATTGTATTTTTGCCCTGTCATACCAGTACCTGACACGACATCTGTTTGTTTATATTTTTATTGCCGGTTTTATTAATGCCGCGCTTACCATAGTGCTGCATATTGGCCTGACATCACTCTGGTTCTGGTCTGAAGGCCGCTACAACTGGGATATTATCTACCACAACTACCTGCAAATGGCGCTATTAATCTGGTTCCCCGAAGCCCTGCTAAACGGCGGCGCTATCACGCTAATGGCTGTATACCGCCCACACTGGCTCAGAACCTTTTATGATAATGAGTATCTGTCGCCGGAAAGGTGAATATTAACTCTGCGCATTTATTCATTGCCTGAAAATATTCAATCAATTAGATTAATAGCTTGTAAGAATCATATTTAAGATATGCACACGCATTGCCGAAATATGATGTCAACCCATTTATTTAAAGCGCAAGAATTTAAAACTGCATGTACTCAAATGGTTAACAACGTATGTTCCTCATATCGAAATTAAAAAGTGGGCCAGTAATGGAATAAAATGTTAGATCTCACAACGCAGGAGATAAGCACACAAGTCATGCGCAGCTTAATTCAGATATTAGTACTAAAACACCATCACCAATAAGGAGACTTCAAATTGAGAAAACTAGTTTTTTATATGCTTCTGGCTACTCTGAGTTCACAAGTTTATTCAGGCTGGGAAAATACAAAAGGTAAAGTGGTATCTATCAATAATTATGCCCACACAGATACAGTATTGGTGAAACTAAGTAGCCCTGGTGTTAGTGTAGAGGCTTGTGAAAGTAAGGATTATTTTGCAATAGATGGAAATTTACCGGAAAGTAGGAGAAATCAGATGTTTACTGTTTTACTGGCTGCTAAAGCCTCAGATAAAGAAGTAACTATAGCGTATGACAATACCGGAAATTGTATCGCTTATGGAAATAACCCAAGTGTTTATCGTGGAATATTGAGAATAATTCATTAAAGGTCAACCAGCAGAATTGGAAGAAAACTGGCGACGAACCAGTTCAGGTAAAGTTGATCTGGATGGTATACTCAACGGGCCAATATTTGAACCGCTTAAAGAAATCGCAATTTTCCAGAAAGTATCAGTTGATCCTGAGCTGGAAACGGTTGTTTGGCCGAATGTCGCAGATTTAGCTCCTGAGTTTCTTAAAGGCTATATAACAAACAGATGTAGCCAATACAAAAAGCACACAGCTGATTTGTTTGTTATATCTGTTCCCCATTCAAAACAAACACCAACAAAAATTAAAATCAGCTTTTAAAACCTCAGTTTGCTTTCCACACAAATAAAACCTGCACTACACACAAAACCCCGCTTGCCGGGGTTTTGTGTGTAGTGCAATAAGCCGTAATGTATTTAATTTGCTGCGGTATCCAGCGGTGCAAAGCTTTTTACCAGATCGTCCACTGCTTTCATCTGTACCAGATAATCTTCCAGTTTGGCTAATGGCAGTGCGCAGGGGCCGTCGCATTTGGCCTGGTTTGGATCGGGGTGGGCTTCGATAAATAACCCGGCCAGCCCTAATGCCATACCGGAGCGGGCCAGTTGTGCTGCCTGGGCGCGACGGCCGTCGGCAGAGCTTTCGCGGCCGCCCGGTTTTTGCAGCGCGTGGGTGGCGTCGAAGATTACCGGCGCATAGGTTTTCATTTCGTCCATGCCCAGCATATCAACAATCAGGTTGTTGTAACCAAAGCATGAACCGCGCTCACACAGAATCACCTGGTCGTTACCGGCTTCTTTAAATTTTTGCAGGATATGACGCATTTCATGCGCTGCCAGAAACTGCGGTTTTTTAACGTTGATAATGGCACCGGTTTTAGCCATTGCCACCACTAAGTCCGTCTGGCGGGCCAGAAACGCCGGTAACTGGATAATATCGACCACTTCAGCCACTGGTGCAGCCTGATAAGGTTCGTGCACATCGGTAATCAGCGGTACGTTAAAGGTGCTTTTGATTTCCTGAAAAATTTTCAGCCCTTCGTCCAGCCCCGGCCCGCGGTAGGAATGCACGGAAGAACGGTTGGCCTTATCGAAAGAGGCTTTAAATACGTAAGGAATACCCAGCTTTTCGGTTACCTGTACATAGTGCTCGGCGATCTGCATTGCCAGATCGCGGGATTCCAGTACGTTCATGCCGCCGAATAATACAAAAGGCTTGTGGTTCGCAACGTCGATATTGGCACCGACGCGAATAATTTGCTGACTCATAACTTTCCTGTTTGCCGGCTCTGAACCGGCTTATTAATTAAAAACCGGCTAAAAATACTGGCTGTTTGCTTAATGCTACCCGGACAATTAACCCCAGCCAGCCCAGCGCTCCCAGAAAACAGACCCAGCGGATCAGCGGTGTGCGCCCGCGAAATGCCATAACCCCCAGTGCAATATAGGCAATAACGGCCAGAAATTTTTCGGTTAACCACGGGCTGGCAAACGGATACTGTTTGATGGTGAACATTAATAGCACGGCAGTCAGTAACAGTAAGGTATCAATAACATGCGGGGCAATACGGAAGAATTTTTTCTGCAATACGCCGGAGTTAGCCAGACTCAGCGCAAAGCGCACAAATAACAGACTGACACTTAACACTGCCATTAGCAGGTGCATGTGTTTATACGCCATATACATAGTGTTATACCCTTTATAGTTATAGTGGCCGGTAAGGCAGCTCAGATTTCTTCATCCGGGTATTTTTGCAGTATTGCCTCCAGTTTGTCGACCTGAGTTTTAAATATTTCTACCAGTACCGGGTCAAACTGTTTACCAGACTGAGCTTCAATATATTCTGTAACCTGCGGTAAATCCCAGGCCTGCTTGTAACAACGGCGGTGACGCAGGGCGTCATAAACATCGGCCAGTGCGGCAATACGCCCGTAAATATGAATATCAGCTCCCTTTTTACCTTGCGGATAGCCGGTGCCATCCCAGTTTTCATGGTGGTCCTGTGCAATGATGGCCCCGGCCTGAATAATAGAACGTCTGGAGTCTTTTAAAATATCGTAGCCTATGCTGGTATGGGTTTTCATCACTTCCCATTCAGCATCTGCCAGCTTTGCCGGTTTGTTCAGAATGCCATCCGGAATACCCACTTTACCGACATCATGCAATGGTGCGGCAAACATCAATTGCTCAGCTTCATCGTCCGGCAGGCCATAGGCTTTTGCCAGTGCATGGCAAATAAATGCCACCCGCCGTACATGGTTACCGGTTTCTACTGAGCGGTGCTCCACTGCCTCACTGAGGCGATAAACAATTTCACGCTGGGTATCTTCAATTTCGTGCCTTAGCTGTACGTTTTCATAAGCAATCTGCACATTCTGGGCGAAAAGCTCTACCAGTCGCTTCTGGTTATCGGTCATATGCTCCGGCAGGCCGGAAACATACAGCAAAGAGCCATGGGTAAATTTGCTGGTGCAATAGGCCACCAGGTAATTTTCACGATAGACAATGCCCCGGTTTTTCATCGCAGTGTTAAAGGCGTCCAGCAGTTCCGGGGGCAGTACGTCCTGAATAGAACATCCTTCTTTATCTTCAAATTCACCCTGACCGGCAAACACCACCAGATTAAAAGGGTCGTGATCCATATTCACGTTACCAGCCACCAATGACGAGCTGACCAGCAGTGCATCGTCGTTACAGCCCAGAATCGACGTCAGCTGTAACAGCACACCATCAATAAAATTTTCCATAGAGTGCGAGGTGAATAAGTCGGCTGATGCATGGATAATTTTTTCCAGCCCCTGGCGGCTTTGCTCCAGTGACAGAATATCGCGATAGGAACGCAGGCTGGACATAATAACGGTAAACAGCTTCTGGGCGGTCAGCTCTGTTTTTGATTTGTAGTCGTTAATATCGTAATTGATGATGACCTGCCGCTCCGGTGCCTGACCAGGCTGGCCGGTACGCAGAATTATTCTGACATGCTCATTTTTCAGCTGCTCACGAATGTAGCGGGCGACCAGCAGACCGGCATCGTCGGTTTCCATTACGACATCAAGCAGTACGATAGCGGCATCCGGGTGCTGTGCGATAAGTTCCTGTGCTTCCCTGCCGGAATAGGCACTGAAAAATGCCAGTTTTTTCCCCTGAAAGGTAAAATCGCTTAATGCCAGTTTGGTAACAGCATGAACTTCAGGTTCATCGTCTACTATCAGCACTTTCCAGCTTCCTGTAACCACCGCTACCGGCTGTTCAGGTTCTTCCGCAAACAGAAAATTATCAGTCATCTGCTAACCCTTGCAAAATCGTTACAAAGCCATAACGCAATAGTTATATGCGCTAAAGGCTATCGGGTCAAAAAAATACTGAAATAAAATGAAAAATCAGCAAGGTAACTGGCCGCCACTGATTCGCCAGTTACCGCCGTAGTCGCGCATTGAACCGATATTGATAAATCCGGTTTTGGCTAACAACTGACGCACAGCATCTGCCTGGTTATAGCCATGCTCCAGCCACAGCCAGCCAGCCGCATTCAGGTAAGCAGGTGCCTGCTGACAAATCAGCTGCAAATCTGCCAGCCCCTGCTCCGCAGCCACCAATGCAGATACCGGTTCAAATCTCAGGGCCGCCAGATGCGGATCCTGCTCTTCGATGTAAGGCGGGTTACTGACAATGACGTCAAAGCGTTTTGCTGCCAGTGCAGAAAACCAGTTACTCTGTAAAACAGTGCAGTTAGCAGCCTGTAATTGCCGGGCGTTACGTTGTGCCAGTGCGACAGCGTCAGCAATAAAATCGACCGCCGTAACCTGCCAGGCCGGCCGGTTACAGGCCAGAGCCAGTGCGATAGCGCCAGTGCCGGTGCCTAAATCCAGCACTGTGGCCTGTTCAGGTAATGGCAGGTTCAGTACCCGCTCAACCAGTATTTCAGTATCAGGGCGGGGAATTAACGTACTGGGGGCAACGTCCAGTTCAATGTTCCAGAACGACCACTTTCCCAGAATATAGGCCAGAGGTTCGCCATGCTGCCGCCTTTGCACAATAGTATCCAGCGCAGCCAGTTGCTCACCGGTAAGCAGCTGCTCACTATAACTGTAAAGATAGCTGTTACTGACATTAAGCACTGATGTCAGACACAGCCGGGCTTCAATATCCGGGACATCTGATACCGCGGCCAGCTGTAAGGTTGCTTTATTCAGCCAACTGCGGATATCAGAAGCAGGCATTAACGGTTCTCTTCTGCCAGTGCGGCCAGCAAATCGGCCTGATGTTCCTGTTTCAGCGGCTCCAGCACCTGCCCCAGATCTCCTTCCATTACTTCGTTCAGACGATAAATGGTTAAGTTGATACGGTGATCGGTTAAACGCCCCTGCGGGAAATTATACGTTCTGATCCGCTCAGAACGATCACCACTGCCGACCAGTGAACGGCGTGTCGATTCTTCTGCCAGCCGCCGTTTTTCGTCTTCTGCTGCCTGAATCCGCGATTGCAGTACGCTCATCGCCCTGGCGCGGTTTTTATGCTGTGAACGCTCATCCTGGCATTCCACTACTATCCCGGTCGGTAAGTGAGTAATACGGATAGCGGAATCGGTACGGTTAACGTGCTGCCCGCCGGCACCGGACGCCCGGTAAGTATCTACTTTCAGATCTGCCGGGTTAATTTCTATCGCTTCGTTTTCCGGGATCTCCGGCATAATCGCCACAGTACAGGCCGATGTATGCACCCGGCCCTGCGACTCTGTTGCAGGCACCCGCTGTACCCGGTGGCCGCCGGATTCAAATTTCAGCGTACCGTAAGCACCTTCGCCCTGCACACTGGCAATAATTTCTTTGTAACCGCCATGCTCACCTTCGCTGGCGCTGACAACTTCCAGCTTCCAGCGTTTGCTTTCAGCGTAGCGGCTGTACATCCTGAAAATATCACCGGCAAAAATTGCCGCTTCATCACCACCGGCTCCCGCCCGGATTTCCAGGAAGCAGTTGTTGTTATCGTTAGGATCTTTAGGCAGCAACAGTATTTGCAGCTCTTTTTCCAGCACTTCGATAGCCGCTTTTGCGGTTTTATATTCTTCCTGCGCCATTTCGCGCATCTCAGGATCGCTGTCTTTCTGCATTTCCTCTGCAGCAGCCAGATCCTGCTCTGCCTGCTGAAATTGCCCGAAAGCTTTGCTGATATCTTCTAACTGGCTGAATTCTTTTGACAGCTCACGAAAGCGTGACTGATCGCTGATCACTCCTGCGTCGCTCAGCAGCGCCTGTACTTCCTCGTAGCGCTCAACCAGCCCTTCCAGCTTACGATAAACCGATTCTTTCATGTGTTTATTTACCCGATCTACAGATCTAATAATTCGTTAATTAAGGCTTGCTGGTTAATCTGTTCAGATTGCAGCAACTGACGGATGGCTTTGGTCGGGCTGTGCATTAAGCGGTTACTGAGTTTATTGGCCAGCTCTGCCATCACTTTTTCGGCATCCTGCCCGGCAGCCAGCTGATTTACGGCTTTTGCCAGCAATTCGCTTTTTACCTGTTCGCAGCGCTGGCGGTAATCACGTACCCAGTCTACGCTGCTTTGTAGTGCCAGCCATTGCTGAAATTCCGCCGCCCCCAGCCCGATAATCTGTTCAGCCTGAGCAGCAGCCTGCTGCCGGTTGCTGAGGTTCTGCGCCACGATAGACTGTAAATCGTCTACTGTGTAAAGGTAAGCATCTTCCAACTCTGCAACCTGAGCTTCAATATCTCTGGGCACAGCCAGATCAACCAGAAACATCGGCTTATGCCGCCGCTGTTTTAATGCTTGCTCCACCATACCTTTACCCACTATCGGTAAAGTACTGGCAGTCGAACTGATCACAATATCGGCTTGTGCCAGTTGCGCCGGCACCTGGGATAAGGTCAGTACCTGGGCAGAAAACTGCTCAGCCAGTGCAGCAGCCCGTTCATAGGTACGGTTTGCCACCATCAGCCGGGTTGCCCCCTGCTCTGCCAGATGGCGCGCTACCAGTTCGATGGTTTCACCGGCGCCAATCAGTAATACCTGTACTTTATCCAACTGGCCGAAAATCTGCTTTGCCAGACTGACAGCGGCAAATGCCACCGAAACGGCATTGGCACCGATATCGGTATCAGTCCGGACCTGCTTGGCAACAGCAAAGGTTTTCTGAAATAACCGTTCAAAATGCGGGTTGATAGTACCGGCCTGCCGCGACTGATTATACGCCTGCTTAACCTGCCCCAGAATCTGGGGTTCACCCAGCACCAGAGAGTCCAGCCCCGCCGCTACCCGCATCAGATGTATCGACGCGGCGACATCCTGATGCAAATACAGATGCTGTTGCAACTCGGTGCCATCCATCTGATGATATTGCGCCAGCCAGGCAATTACCTGTTCCGCCTGGGTAGGTGTGCCGCTAAAATATAATTCGGTACGATTACAGGTCGATAAAATAACAGCATCGGTCACACTGGTAGCCGTAGTCAGTTCGCGCAAGGCTTTATGCACCTGCTCAGGCGAAAATGCTACTTGCTCGCGCAACGCCACCGGTGCCGTTTTATGATTAATGCCTAGTGCAAAAATGGCTATCACCTGTATCATCGTAATATTCTGGGGGCGAATTGTACGAAAAACCCCTTATTAAGAAAAGCACAACGAAGGACTTTAGTGTGTCTGAACAAATAAAGCCGCTGCTAAGCATGATCCTGATCACCTTTCTGTTGACCGGCTGTACCCTGTTTTCCGGGAAATCGGCCATACAACAACAGCCGTTGGATGCCGCCAAAAGAGAACAGCAATTACTGCTGCTGAACCAGTTCAGCTTACAGGCATCACTTGGTGTCAGGACCCCGGACGAAAATATCAGCGGCAATCTCAGCTGGCAGCAACACAATAGCAGTTATCAGGCCAGACTGAATAACTTTCTGGGTATCAGCCTGTTTGAACTGAACCAGACACCGACCGGCAGTGATATTCTGATCCGGGGTGAACACTATTACGACACGGATGCCGGCAGCCTGCTGTTACAATTATCAGGCTGGTCAATTCCGCTGACCGATATGCCGTTATGGCTTAAAGGCCTGCCCGGTGAAAACAGTGCCGATATTGAATATGACGAACATGGCCGGGCCATTGCCTTTGTACTGACCGACAGCAACGGTATACGCTGGCAACTGCAATACCTGAGCTTTTTCAATGACGCTATGTCATTACCTAAAACCCTGCAACTTCACAGCACTGATACCCGGATTAAACTGGTAATCCGTAACTGGCAGTTTTTATGACCCTGATTTTACCGGCAGTAGCCAAACTCAACCTGTTTTTACATATTACCGGGCGCCGTCCGGACGGCTACCACAACCTGCAAACGCTGTTTCAGATGCTGGATTTTGGTGACGACCTGCATTACCGCCTGCGGTCAGATAACCGGATTAACCTTAGCTGTAACCAGCCGGCACTGGTAAATGAGCAAAACCTGGTACTGCGCGCCGCCAGATTGCTGCAACAGCATACCGGCTGTACCCGGGGTTGTGATATTTATCTGGAAAAACGTCTGCCAATGGGTGGCGGGCTGGGCGGGGGCTCTTCTGATGCGGCAACAACCCTGCTTGCCCTGAATAAACTGTGGAAACTGCAATTACCTCACGATGAACTGGCAACACTCGGCCTGAAACTAGGCGCTGACGTGCCGGTTTTTGTACAGGGATACACCGCCTTTGCCGAAGGTGTCGGTGAAAAACTGCAGCCGGTTACTCTGCCTGAAAAATATTATCTGGTAGTCACTCCGGATTGCCATGTCAGCACCGCAGAAATATTCCGGCATCCGGACTTACCCCGTAACAGCCCGCGGCTGAGCATTGAAAACCTGATGAGCACCCAATGGCGTAATGACTGCCAGCCTTTAGTCGAGAAGCTCTACCCCGATGTTGCAATAACCTTACAGTGGTTGGTAGAATACGCGCCATCTCGGATGACAGGTACTGGTGCCAGTGTATTCGCCGAATTCCCGGACCAGGCCAGTGCTCAGCACGCCCTTATGCATTTACCGGCAGCTTGTCGTGGCTTTGTTGCTAAAGGGGTCAATTGCTCGCCGGTACTGGCAGCATTGGCAGATAGCCTGTAATAATCAAACCGATGTCAGCTGACAGGCTGATATTTAATTGTAGATCGGACTCAAAACTGCCCTGAGGATCCTGCCGTGCCCGACATGAAGGTTTTCGCTGGTAACGCCATACCAGAACTTGCAAGTAAAATTGCCAGCCGCCTGTATATAAAACTTGGAGATGCAGAAGTAGGCCGCTTCAGCGATGGCGAAGTCAGCGTACAAATCAACGAAAACGTACGGGGTTCCGACGTTTTTATCATCCAGTCCACCTGTGCTCCCACTAACGATAACCTGATGGAACTGATCGTAATGGTTGATGCCCTGCGTCGTGCTTCGGCCGGTCGTATCACTGCGGTTATGCCATACTTCGGTTACGCCCGTCAGGACAGACGTGTACGTTCAGCCCGGGTGCCGATTACCGCCAAAGTGGTTGCAGATTTTCTGTCCAGCGTTGGAGTTGACCGGGTACTGACTGTTGATTTACACGCAGAACAGATTCAGGGATTCTTCGATGTTCCTGTAGACAACGTATTCGCCAGCCCGGTATTGCTGGAAGATATGCGTAAAAAAGGCTTTAATTCCCCGGTAGTGGTATCACCGGATATCGGTGGCGTGGTAAGAGCCCGGGCCGTTGCCAAGCTGCTTAACGATGCTGATCTGGCCATTATTGATAAACGTCGCCCGAAAGCCAACGTATCACAGGTAATGCATATTATCGGTGATGTTAAGGACCGGGATTGCGTTATCGTTGATGATATGATCGACACCGGCGGCACCTTGTGCAAAGCTGCTGAAGCGTTGAAAGAACAAGGCGCCAAACGGGTTTTTGCCTACGCCACTCACGCTGTTTTTTCCGGTACTGCCGCTGAAAATATCCAGAACTCCGTTATTGATGAACTGATTATCACTGACACTATCCCACTGTCTGACACAATGAAAAAAGTCAGCAAAGTGCGCCAGCTGACAATGAGTGATTTACTGGCAGAATGTATTCGCCGTATCAGCAACGAAGAATCTATTTCAGCGATGTTTGATTAATTGACAGCAAAAGACATTGCAAAGCTGACAATAAAAGCGGACTGAACTCCGAACTGGTGGTCACAGGGTGTCTGAGCCCGCAGGGCGAGTTACTGTGACCAGCCAGAGCGGATGTTCAGTCCGCTTCTTTAGTTAATAGAATCCCCACCTTTTAATTGCAGATACCCGCTGGCAGTGGTAATATGTCGCGCCCTTAAAATGGGCTACAGCCTGTCGCTGGTCGCAAGTGACAGGGAAATTAATTTATCTGGAGTACATCATGTCTGATGCAGTTTTCACTTTAAATGCAGAAGTCCGTACTGACCTGGGGAAAGGTGCGAGCCGCCGCCTGCGTCATACAGACAAAGTACCAGCCATCATCTATGGCGGTAACAAAGATGCCTTAGCTATCACTTTAGAACACTCAAAAGTTTTAAAGGCACAAAGCTTCGAAGCTTTCTACTCTCACATTCTGACTATCAATGTGGGTAAAGAAAAGGTGCAGGCTATCGTTAAAGATATGCAACGTCACCCGTTCAAGCCAAAAGTTATGCACATTGACTTCCAGCGTGTAGAAGCTGGCCATGAATTACACACTTCAGTACCGGTTCACTTCTTAAACGAAGAAGCTGCTATCAAGAAAGGTGGTGTAGTGGTTCACGCGTTAAACGAAATTGAAATCAGCGTATTACCAAAAGATTTACCAGAGTTCATCGAAGTAGATCTGGCAAACGTTGCAGTAGGTACTACCCTGCACTTATCAGATATCAAAGCACCAAAAGGCGTTACTTTTACTCAGCTGAGCAAAGGTGAAGGCCATGACCTGCCAGTGGTATCTGTAAACAAACCAGCAGGTAAAGCAGAAGAAACTGAAGAAACTGCTGCTGAGTAATGTCTGACACGACTCAGTCAACAGTTCAGTTGATTGTCGGGCTGGGTAATCCCGGCCCCGAATACAGCCAGACCCGGCATAATGCCGGTGTCTGGTTTGTTGAAAAACTGGCACGCGATTTTAACGTCAGTTTAAAAGCCGATAATAAATTCTTTGGCCTGACGGGTAAGTTTGTTACTGCCGGACAGGAATTCAAACTTCTCATTCCCGGTACTTATATGAACCTCAGCGGCAAAGCCGTACTGGCAATGGCGCAGTTCTATAAATTATCTTCTGAACAGATCCTGGTAGCGCATGATGAAATGGCCCTGCCACCGGGTACTGCCAAACTGAAATTTGCCGGCGGTCATGCCGGGCACAACGGCCTGCGGGATATCACCAGTAAACTGGGTAATAATCCGAATTTTTACCGGCTGCGGCTGGGTATAGGCCATCCGGGCCATAAAGATCAGGTTACCGGTTACGTACTCGGTAAAGCCCCTGCCTCAGAGCAGAAGTTAATCGATGCAACAATAGATGAAGCAGCCGCCTGTTTTGCTATACTGGCGCGCGACGGCCTGATCAAAGCTCAGCATCGTCTTCACAGTTTCAAAGCCAGCTAGTATTGATATTCAATACAGCCATAACAGACAGTAAAGGATATTTTCATGGGTTTTAAATGTGGCATTGTCGGATTACCTAATGTCGGTAAATCTACACTTTTTAACGCATTAACCAAAGCCGGTATTGAAGCGGCCAACTTCCCGTTTTGTACCATTGAACCCAATACCGGTGTTGTACCGGTGCCTGATCTGCGTTTAGACAAACTGGCTGAAATTGTTAACCCACAGCGGGTACTGCCTACCACGATGGAATTCGTTGATATTGCCGGTCTGGTCAAAGGTGCGTCCAAAGGCGAAGGGCTGGGCAACAAGTTTCTGGCGAATATCCGTGAAACCGATGCCATTGGTCATGTAGTACGTTGTTTTGATGACGACAATATTATTCACGTTGCCGGTAAAATTGATCCGGCAGACGATATCGACACCATCAATATGGAACTGGTACTGTCCGATATGGAAAGTGCCGACAGAGCCATGTTGCGGGTCAGCAAAAAAGCCAAAGCCGGCGAAAAAGAAGCCAAAGCTGAACTGGCAGTGCTGGAAAAAGTAAAAGCCCACCTTGAGCAAGGTTTAACCCTGCGCCAGCTGGAACTGGACAAGGAAGAAAAAGCCCTTATCGCTTATATGAACTTCCTGACCATCAAACCAACCATGTACATTGCCAATGTCACCGAAGATGGTTTTGACAATAACCCTTATCTGGATATCGTAAAAGCGATTGCAGATAAAGAAGGGGCTATCGTAGTACCGGTTTGTGCTGCTATCGAATCTGAAATTGCCGAACTGGACGAAGACGAAAAAGCCGAATTTATGGCCGATATGGGGCTGGAAGAGCCGGGTCTGAACCGGGTAATCCGTGGCGGTTATTCACTGCTTAGCCTGCATACCTATTTCACCGCCGGTGTAAAAGAAGTACGGGCCTGGACAGTCGCTATCGGCGCTACCGCACCACAGGCAGCCGGTGTTATCCATACCGACTTTGAAAAAGGTTTTATCCGGGCAGAAGTTGTCAGCTATGACGATTTCATTAATTTCAAAGGCGAAGCCGGTGCCAAAGAAGCCGGTAAATGGCGGCTGGAAGGCAAAGACTATATCGTTAAAGATGGCGATGTGATGCACTTCCGCTTTAACGTCTGATGTGATTTATTGCTATAAAAAAGCCGTAATATTGTAATACAAGCCAGTTAAGCAGGAATCAGCTTACTCTAAGCTAACCGTTGAAGGCATGGATGCCTGAACCGAGCCCCCAGGGAAGGGTTTACGGCGTGTTAGCGTGAGTAAGGTGATGGATGCTTAAACCTTAACTGACCAGCATTACGCAATATTGCGGCTTTTATCTGAAATTTATAATTTACTACCGGGCTTCAGACGCAGTGTCAGCAGCATCATCGCCACAACACCCACTATCATTATCTGCCAGGCCAGTGTTAAATCAGTTACCTGCTCGCGGATCACTCCGGCCACAAAAGGCGTAATACTGGCAAGAATATAGCCTCCTCCCTGTACAAAACCCAGCAATGCTCCGGCTTCATCCGGGTTATGCGCGTGATCCATCGCAATAATCAATGTCAGCGGAAATAGCGCCCCAATGCCGATACCGACACATACCGCTATCGCCAGCATCAGTTGCAGCGGGCTTACAATCATCATAATTAATCCCGCCAGCAGTAACAGCAATATAAACAGCAGAACACCACGCCGGTCAGGAAACCAATGGATCAGGCTGGAAATTACCAGCCCGGCAGTAACTTCGCATAAAGTGACACCACTTAACAGCAAACCGCTTTGTGTCGCGGTTAAACCCAGTTGCATAAAATAAGGTGAAAACCATGCCAGCACTAAGGTAAAAGCGCCGGTTCCGATACCGAAGAAAAACATCAGCAACCAGGCTCGGGCAGAATTAACCGGTAAAGGCACCGCAGCTTTTTTCTGAATAGCAGGCAGTTTTACGGTGCAGCGGCGCCATAACACCACAGCAATTAAAGCCGGAATACCAATAGCAATAAACAAACTCTGCCAGCCAATAACACCCGCCAGTGGCGCAGCTATTGCCGCCGAAATTGCAGCACCGGTCATAATCGCAGTGGTGTAAAACCCCATCAGCGTACCAGCCTGTACCGGGGCATAGGCTTTAATAAAAGCCGGGATCAGCACCTGCACCAGCGCAATACCAATGCCGGCGACAGCTGCCGAGACAATTAACGCCGTGCCGGAATCAAACCAGTAACGGCAAAAACAGGCCAGCGCAATAATTAAGGTTCCGGCCAGAATACCGTGATTTTCAGCAATAAAGCGCTGAATATAAGCACCCAGCAAGGCAAAAACCCCCATTGCCAGAATAGGCAGTGTGGTTAATAACCCGGCCATAGTATCGGTTAAATAAATATCAGCCTGAATTTGCGCCAGTAACGGACTGACTACCGCCATCACCGGACGCAGATTCAGGGCAACCAGCACTATTGCCAGAATGCCGGCCCAGCCCAGCATATTTTTTTTCGAAACAGAGGATATTATCGGCATAGCATCAAAAGTCTGAATTATAGTAAACTGAGCATATCTTAACACAAAGTATCTTAATGGTAAGATACTTTAATGCAGACAATGGAGATAAAATGGACAGAGCAGAATTTGCCATGCAACAGTGGCAAAAAGAGCGGCCTGATATTAATCCATTCCCGATGAAAGTATGGGGGCGGCTGGCAGAAACAACCCAACGTATCAGTCAGCAATATTTTCAACCTTTTTTCAGTCACTATGGTTTGCAAAGTGGCGAATTTGACGTACTGGCAACGTTACGGCGTTCAGGAAAGCCGTTCGCTTTAACACCAACTGCCTTGTATGAAGCGTTACTGATTTCTTCCGGTGGTATTACCAACAGGCTGGATCGGCTGGAAAAAGCCGCACTGATTGAACGCAGAAAACACCCGACGGATCGCCGGGGTACGCTGGTAATATTAACAGAGCAGGGCTTACAGTTAATTGACAATATGTTACCGCTGCACATTGCTAATGAAGAGCATGTATTACAGGCACTGGATGCAAATGAGCAACAACAACTGGATAAGCTGCTGGGTAAACTGCTGAATAATTTGCCTGTCGTAAAATAAAGCCAGACTGACAGCAACAAAATATCATTATCGCCTGCTTATATAGCATAACTACACGGCACAGGCTCTGCCTTGTATAAATAGCAGACAAATAGCTGCAAAAATCATCAATGAACACCAACAGCCCCTGATGACTTTGAATAGATTTTCAGCAAACAATTCAAAAGCGGGATTTTCTTCTAAAAAACGGTTGACGCTATCAGGTCAGTTCAGGATAATACGCGCCACTTGCAAGGCAAGTTAATAAAGTGGCTACATAGCTCAGCTGGTTAGAGCACAGCACTCATAATGCTGGGGTCGCAGGTTCGATTCCCGCTGTAGCCACCATTTTTAACTGAGCTTTAAAGTATGCGGAAGTGGCGAAATTGGTAGACGCACTGGATTTAGGTTCCAGCGCCGCGAGGCGTAAGAGTTCGAGTCTCTTCTTCCGCACCATGCAAGTATAATTTCTACAGTTTATGTAGGGGTGTAGCCAAGCGGTAAGGCAGCGGGTTTTGATCCCGCCATTCTGGGGTTCGAATCCCTGCACCCCTGCCATTCTTGATATGGCAGAGCGTTACAGACCAGGATCTGGTATAACGATGTCATAAGTTTACTGTAGGGGTGTAGCCAAGCGGTAAGGCAGCGGGTTTTGATCCCGCCATTCTGGGGTTCGAATCCCTGCACCCCTGCCATTATAAAGAAACCCGGCTTTTGCCGGGTTTTGTTTTTCTGAATATCAGCAGAATTTAGCAATCCAGTCAGCTCAAACCATAACCCTGAGAAGGTGGTCACAGGGTGTCTGAGCCGCAGGCGAGTTACTGTGACCAGCCTGAACAGGTGTTATGGTTTGTAGCTAAGCAGCAAGCATCAATTATCTGAATAAAGCCATAATCCATTCAGAGCTTCCACAGTAACTCGCCCTTCAGGCTCAGACACCCTGTGGAACTCTTCATGGATTATGGTTTTATTCTTCGGGGAGGTTTGTTGAGAATTTATCAGGCTACAGCTAATCCACAGCACCTACCGCATAACGACTGACCAGCTTTTTCAATACTCCGGCATGAGAGGCCAGTTGCAGGCTCTGTTGCCGTAACCAGCGTACCGGTGGCAGTGAACTGCTGAATGCCTGATAAAAGCCATCCATAGTACTCATCATCAGTAAGTTAGCGGGTCGGCGGCTTCTTTCATATGTTTTCAGCAGCTGTGGTGCAGCAAAGTCTTTTGCCTGTTCAAACGTTGCCGTTAGCAGAGATGTCAGTTTTTCAGCATCAGCAAAACCCAGGTTTACCCCCTGCCCCGCCAGCGGATTAATAGTATGAGCAGCATCACCGGCCAGCACCAGCCGGCCACAGACATAACGGTTAGCATGCATTCTGCCAAGCGGAAACCAGCTACTGCTGAGCACTTCAATCTGCCCCAGCTGCTCCGGAAAATGCTGCATAATCTGTTGCTGTAATAATGCCGGTGATAACCCTGCCAGTTGTTTTACTTTATGAATATCGTCATACCAGACCAGCGAAGCTTCCGCTCCCGGCAAGGGTAAAAACGCCCGCGGGCCGCTTTCGGTAAACTGCTGCCAGGTAATATCCTGCTGCGGATATGGCGTTTTAACATGCGCCACCAGACACGCCTGCTGATACTGCCAGCCACTGGTACCAATACCGGCAAGTTCCCTTAGCTGTGAGCGGGCTCCGTCTGCGGCTATCACCAGCCTGGCCTGTAAGACCTTGCCACTTTCCAGTGTCAGCTCAGCCTGCTCTGCAGTTTGCGTAAATGCCGTAATACCATCAGGACAGAATACCGTTATTCTCTCGTTAAACTGCTGCCATAACGCCAGTTGTACCAGATTATTCTCTACGATATGCCCCAAATGGGAGCGGCCAATTTCCTCTGCGGTAAATGTCACCACCGCAGACCCTTCACTGGCCTGTAACCGCTGATAAGGACAAACCCGCATCTGAATTAATGCCTGCCAGGCTCCCAGCTGTTGTAACCAGGCTTCGCTGCGTAAATTAAGCGACGACACTCTGAGATCAGCTTTACTGTCAGCGGTAAAGGGTGGTGGTGTCTGTTTTTCAATAACTGCCACCTGCATACCAGCCTGTGCCAGCTTTACTGCGACCGATGCCCCAACCATTCCGCCGCCGACAATGATTACGTCAAACATAGCAGCCTCTTATCCATTGATAAAAACTGCAGTTATTGTACGCGACCAGCCGGTAAAGTAACGCATCTGGATCAATTTTTTGCTAAGGTTATTCCGGGTAAAAAAATTCACAGAAAAAACATTGACGTCTGCTGAAAAATACGGCATTTTGCGCGCCCTGCACTGTCACTGATACAGGCTATTTTAACCCTCAGGTGGAGACTTCTGATGCGTAATGTAACTGTTGCGGCAACCCAAATGGTTGGCGGCTGGAATGTTGAAGAAAATATTGCTCGTGGTGAAAAACTGGTACGCGAAGCGGCCAGCAAAGGTGCACAGATTATCCTGTTGCAGGAACTGTTTGAACGTAACTATTTCTGTCAGAAACAAAAGCCTGAATACCTGGCCTTTGCCACCACAGTAGAAGAAAACCCGGCTGTTGCCCACTTCAGCAAAATCGCAAAAGAGCTGGCAGTGGTGTTACCGATCAGCATTTATGAAAAAGCCGGTAACTGTTTATATAACACTGTGGTCATTATTGATGCCGACGGCTCTCAGCTGGGTATTTACCGTAAAAGCCATATTCCTGACGGCCCCGGTTATTCAGAAAAATACTACTTCACTCCGGGCGATACCGGTTTCAAAGTATGGCAAACCCGCTATGCCAAAATCGGTGTTGGGATCTGCTGGGATCAATGGTTCCCGGAATGTGCCCGCAGCATGGCATTAATGGGCGCAGAATTGCTGTTCTATCCCACGGCTATCGGCAGCGAACCGCATGATGCAACCATTAACTCACGCGACCACTGGCAGCGTACCCAGCAGGGCCATGCGGCAGCAAACCTGATGCCGCTGATTGCATCTAACCGTATCGGTACTGAAACCGAAGGTGATTTCTCTATTACTTTCTACGGCAGCTCTTTTATTGCTGACGCAAGCGGCGCCAAAGTGCAGGAAGCCAACGAAACCGACGAAGCGGTACTGGTGCATACTTTCGATTTAGACAAAGTAGCCGCAACCCGTCGTGCCTGGGGCATCTTCCGTGACCGTCGTATCGACATTTACGGCGCGGTGCTGACTAAAGACGGCGAAACCAAACAGCCGAAAACACAGGGTGGTAACTAAGTGGCTTTTACAACACTGAACAACACACCACGCGCCGATGGCTTCAGTATGCCAGCCGAGTGGGCAGCGCATAAACAAACCTGGATGGTATGGCCAGAGCGTACTGACAGCTGGCGTTTGGGTGCCAAACCGGCGCAGCAGGCGTTTGTAGCGGTAATTAAAGCCATAGCAGGTTTTGAACCGGTAACAGTAGGTGTTTCTGCGGCCCAGTATGCCAACGCTTTAGCACAGCTGACCGATGCCGGCACCCGGTTTCCTGTCCGGGTGGTGGAAATGTCCAATAATGACGCCTGGTGCCGTGATACCGGCCCCACCTTTGTCAGCAACAGCAAAGGCGAAATACGCGGTATTGACTGGACCTTTAACGCCTGGGGCGGTTTAAACGGTGGTTTGTATTTCCCGTGGGATAAAGACGATCAGGTAGCCAGCAAAATTCTTGGTATAGAGCAGTTGCCGCGCTACCGCACCGAAGGCTTTGTACTCGAAGGCGGTGCTATTCATGTCGATGGTGAAGGCACACTGCTGACCACCGAAGAATGCCTGCTAAATACCAACCGCAATCCGCATTTAAGCCGTGAGCAAATTGAGCAGCAGATGCGTGATTATCTTGGCATCGACAAGGTGCTGTGGCTGCAAGACGGTATTTTTAACGACGAAACCGACGGCCATATCGACAATATGGCGTGTTTTGTTAAACCGGGCGAGGTAGTGCTGGCCTGGACGGACGATAAAAATGATCCGCAATATGCCCGCAGCAAAGCGGCACTGGACTATTTAGAAGCCGCTACGGATGCCAAAGGTCGTAAAATCAAGGTGCATAAACTGCCGGTACCTGCGCCAATTATGGCTAAAGCCGAAGAGTACGCCACAGTAGATGCTACCCTCAGTGCTATTCCACGCGAGGCCAATGCCCGGCTGGCAGGTTCTTATATTAATTTTTACCTGTGCAACGGCGGCTTAATATTGCCTACTTTTGATGATCCGAACGATAAAGTAGCAGCAGAGATCCTGCAGGGCTTATATCCGAATCATAAGGTAGTAACAGTACCTGGCCGCGAAATTCTGTTAGGTGGCGGTAATATTCACTGTATTACCCAGCAGCAGCCAAGCGGTCTTTAAGTTGGCCTGAACGCTGATTGTAACGCTCGCTCTGGCTCGTCACAGCAACTCGCAATCGCTGATGCGCTTGCTCAGACACTCTGTGCCGACCAGTTCGAGGTTACAATCATCATTAACAA
The DNA here is from genome assembly GCA_033792355.1 of Chromatiaceae bacterium AAb-1. Lineage (GTDB taxonomy): Bacteria > Pseudomonadota > Gammaproteobacteria > Enterobacterales > Alteromonadaceae > Alishewanella. The sequence goes on along the minus strand of JARXRR010000019.1, from coordinate 32,396 downwards.
TGACCCAGAGACTCTATCATGTCCAAAGCCTGTGCCTTACATATACTGGTAAAAACCGCTGAACAGGCAGAAAAGCTGAAGCAGCAACTGGCAAAAGGCGCTGATTTCGGCAAGTTGGCCAAACAGCATTCACTGTGTCCGTCAGGTAAACGTGGTGGTGATTTAGGTGAGTTCCGAAAAGGTGATATGGTCAGGCCCTTCTCTGAAGCAGTATTTAAAGGCCCGTTGCTGGAAGTACAAGGCCCGGTCAGAACCCAGTTTGGGTATCATCTGATAAAAACGCTTTATCGCAGCTGATAAAGCGTTTTCACTAAGAAGTGATTAACGGTAAACCAGACCGCCGTCAATCAGTGGTGCCTGACCTGTCATATAGTCAGAATCAGGGCCTGCCAGATAAGACACAAAAGAGGCGACATCATCCGGGGTTTCAGCCCGTCCTAAAGCAATACCACCGACGTACTTTTCATAGGTTTCGCCTACTTTAGCACCGGTTTCCTCTGACATCCGTTTATCAATATCAACCCACATATCTGTACCAACCACACCCGGGCAATAAGCATTTACGGTAATACCCGAACTGGCCAGCTCTTTTGCTGCCGCCTGGGTCAGAGCCCGGACTGCGAATTTGGTAGATGAGTAAATTCCCAACAAGGCGAAACTTTCATGCCCGGCGATAGAAGCGGCATTAATAATTTTGCCTTTTTGCTGACGGGCTATAAATTTTTCTGCCGCAGCCTGAATGCCCCATAACGTACCCTGTACGTTAATCTTATAAATTTTTTCTACCTCCTGCTGTGTCACTTTCAGCAGAGGGTTTACCTGGCTGATGCCGGCGTTGTTAACGATAATATCAAAGCCACCCAGTTCTTTTTCTGCATATTCAACTGCTGCGAATACTTCATCACGGTTGCTGATATCCGCTTTAAAAGCGACGGCTTTACGCCCCAGCGCTTTAATTTCTGCAGCAACGGCGTTAATTTTATCGTCTTTCAAATCAACCAGAGCTACATCGGCCCCATCTTTTGCTAAACGTAATGCAATTGCCCGACCAATCCCCTGACCCGCACCGGTAACCAGTGCTACTTTTCCATTAATTGCCATAACAGTATCTCCTGAAAATAAAAAGACGAGGTTCGTTGTTTATACGTTGTGCCTGCAGCTAAACCGGTTAAATCCGGGGTACCGATTTTTGCTATTTAGCATAGCTTAATATGCCGGCATTTGTACCTTTAAAAACAACAAAGCGCCACTTCCTTGATATAAAACAATGTTATGGTTTTACTGCTGTTAAGAGCCTTTTCTTAATGCCTGTGTTCTTAACTTTGCTTTCAGGGTGCCGTTTTTCATCGGCTTTTTCGCTGCTGGATCCTGTCCATGACGGGCTTTACCTTGCTCAGGAGCAACATAATCCGGATCATGCTCATAACCTGGCATCACTTCCATCCTGATCACCTGCCTGATCAGCTTTTCAATTTCCTGCAACGCTTTAATATCCTCCGGTGTAACCAGCGTCAGCGCCACTCCGGTATTACCGGCACGACCGGTGCGGCCAATGCGGTGCACATAATCTTCTGCCACCTGTGGCAGGTCGTAATTGACGACATGAGGCAACTCAGAAATATCAATGCCCCGCGCCGCAATATCTGTTGCTACCAGAATCCGTACTTTACCGCCTTTAAAATCGGCCAGTGCTTTGGTACGGGCTCCCTGACTTTTGTCACCATGAATAGCGGCACTGCTTAACCCGTCTTTTTGCAATTGCTTTGCCAGCCGATCCGCTCCATGTTTGGTTCGTACAAACACCAGCACCTGCTGCCAGTTCTGTTTACCTATAACGTGCGATAACAGTTCACGTTTACGGTGTTTATCCACCAGATAAGCCTGTTGGGCAATTTTTTCTGCTGTCTGGTTAGCTACCGCTACTTCAATCAGCACCGGTTTGTTCAGCAGCTCATCGGCCAGTTTTTTGATATCAGCCGAATAGGTAGCAGAAAACAGCAGGGTCTGCCGTTGTTCAGGCAATTTCGCCATAATCCGCTTAATATCGTGAATAAAACCCATATCCAGCATCCGGTCGGCTTCGTCCAGCACCAATACTTCCAGCTGGCTTAAATCCACGGTTTTCTGATGCAGGTGATCAATTAACCGGCCCGGTGTGGCAACCAGTATATCCAGCCCCCGGGCTGCCTGATCATATTGCGGACGAATAGACACCCCGCCATAGAAAACTGCGCTGTGCAGGCCGGTATATTTGCTGTATTTCTGAATATTATCAGCAACCTGCTGTGCCAGTTCCCGGGTAGGTGTCAGCACCAGTACCCGCACCATACCCGGTGGTAATTTTTTAGGTTGTTGCAGTAACCGATCAAGCAACGGTAAGGTAAACGCAGCCGTTTTTCCGGTGCCGGTCTGGGCACCGGCTAACAGATCCTGACCGGTTTTTATCACAGGGATACTTTGTAACTGTACCGGTGTGGGTGAAGTATAACCAGCCTCGTTAAGTGCAGTAAGGAGTGGGGCAGCAAGATCCAGCTGAGCAAATGACATGAATAATCCAGTTTATAAAAGCCGGTAAGGCTGGCAAAATAAAGCGCGATTATAGCAAACATCAGCTGTCGCTGACAGACATGGATATTATGACTGAATCTCTCCCCTGCTGGTTTCTGTATGTGGTGCGTACCCGCTCCGGCACTTTGTATACCGGTATCTCAACGGATCCGGCACGGCGTTTGCGCCAGCATAACGGCGAATTGGCAGGCGGGGCCAAAGCCTTACGCGGTAAGGGCCCGTTACAGCTGGTTTGGCAGCAGTCATTTGCTGATCGTTCTGCTGCGTCAGTAGCTGAAGCGGCATTTAAAAAACTGGGTAAACCCCGGAAAGAGCAGCTGATTACGCAATTACCTGAATAAATTGCGACTTTAGTCGGGCTGCTTATCTTCCATGATGCAGATAGTCTATGATCGGTACGTGGTATCAGCTGTCTCCTGTAGCGTAATTAATGAGTAGTTATGGAAAATTTTTATCTGATCTTTTTGTATATTCTGAGCGGAGTAGTATTAAAAGCGCTGGGTATTCTGCCAGCCGACAGCAGCCATGTGCTGAATCGTTACGTATTGTATATTGCGATGCCGGCGCTGATTTTACAGAAAATTCCGCTGCTGGCGTTTTCTGCCGACTTGCTGATCCCGGCCGTTACACCCTGGCTGTTGCTGGTTGTCGTCGTATTGCTGGTGCTGCTGGCCAGCCGGTTATTCGGTTTTTCGCGCGAAACCACCGGCGCCCTGCTGATTATTCTGCCACTGGGTAATACGTCATTTATTGGTTTTCCAATGGTCGAAGCACTGTTTGGCGAAACCGCCATGCCTTATGCGCTGGTATATGATCAGTTAGGTTCTTTTATCGCACTTGCCACCTATACCACTATTATCGCTGCGTTATACAGTCCGCAGGTAAAAGCACCGACAGTACGCAGCGTACTGGTTAAAGTGCTTACTTTTCCGTCTTTTATTGCGTTGTTTACCGGGTTGTTGCTGCACGGTTATCAGTACCCGTCACTGGCACAAAATATGATTGATAGCTTTGCGGCCACCTTAGTTCCGGTAGTAATGGTTGCGGTAGGCTGTAGTCTCAGCATTAAATTCAGCAAAGAAGAACTGAAACCACTGCTATTTGGCGTGACAACGAAACTGATTGTAATGCCATTACTGGTCTGGGGGCTGTGGACAGCTGCAGGACAAAGCGGGCTGGCCGTTACCATTACGATTTTTCAGGCTGCAATGCCGCCGATGATTTCAGCCGGGGCTGTCGCGGTTATGGCCGGATTATCGCCACGTTTAAGCAGTGGTTTAATTGGTATCGGCATTCTGTGCGGTTTTATCAGCCTGCCGGTTGTATACGAACTGCTGATTTAACCACTCTCTTTATCAGAGTTTTTGGGTTGCTTCAGCCGGCCGGCCTGTCGTAACGCTTCGTGCAACAGATACTCAATCTGACCATTAACGCTGCGAAACTCATCATCTGCCCAGCGCTGTATGGCGCTGAGCATTTGTTCGTCTACCCGCAGGGCAAAAGATTTTTTAGCCACAATTCCACCATCGGTTACTGATACAGGCTGCCGGCATTAACTACCGGCTGTACATGATGATCGCCGCACAATACCACTAACAGATTACTGACCATAGCCGCTTTACGCTCTTCGTCCAGCTCTACCACCTGCTTTTCAGACAGGCGTTGCAATGCCAGTTCCACCATGCCAACTGCACCTTCGACAATATGCTGTCTGGCAGCGACAATCGCACTGGCCTGCTGGCGCTGCAACATAGCGCTGGCAATTTCCGGTGCATAAGCCAGATGGCTGATCCGCGCTTCCAGTACTGCAACTCCGGCTTTATGCAAACGGGCCTGAATTTCATTTTTCAGCAGTTCGGTTACTTCATCGGTACTGCTGCGCAGGCTGATCACATCATCAGAGCCAGCGTCATAGGCATAGCTGGAAGCCAGATGCCGGATAGCAGACTCACTCTGAATGTTGACAAAATCTTCATAGTTATCAACTTCAAATACCGCTTCAGCACTGTCTACTACTTTCCAGACCACCACAGCAGCAATTTCCACCGGATTACCGGCATTATCGTTCACTTTCATTTTGCTGCTTTCAAAGTTACGCACCCGCAGTGACACTTTCTGCTTGCTGTACAGCGGGTTGGCCCAGCGCAGGCCATTGCGGGCATCGGTGCCGATATAACGGCCAAACAACTGGAGCACTGCCGACTGGTTCGGGTGCACCGTATAAAAGCCAAACCAGCAAGCCAATACTACTATTACCAGTAAAACAGATAATAGTTTCAGCAATGCCGGTAGTACGATAACACCGGCTACCGTAAGGATCTGAGCCAGCAGCAACACGCCAATCATGCCAAAACCTGAACGACTGTTAAATACTTTTTCCTGAATCATAAACACCACCATAATGATATTATTTTGATATCAAAATACACTATAAAACTTATAGTGCAAGAAAAATAATGCAAGAAAAACTCACGACTGCATTTCTGAAATTGCAGGCAAATACGGCCAAAGCCTGTAAATGCAAAAAAACCGGTAGCATTGCGGCTACCGGTTGCAGGTAAGAATTTGTCAGCGCTCAGGCACTGCCAATCATTTTGCGCAGCACATAATGCAGAATACCGCCATGCCGGTAATACGCCAGTTCGTTGCCGGTATCAATCCGGCATAGCGCCTTGATTATTTTCTGGCTGCCATCTGCATACAGAATACTGACCTCAACCTGTTGCTGTGGTTTTAAGCTGTTAAGCCCTGTAATGGTAAATTGCTCACTGCCAGTCAGCTTCAGCGTTTTGCGATCTGCTCCCGGCAGAAACTGTAACGGTAATACCCCCATACCAATCAGGTTAGAGCGGTGAATACGCTCAAAGGATTCCGCCAGTACCGCCCGGACCCCAAGCAGCAATGTGCCTTTTGCCGCCCAGTCACGCGAAGAACCAGTACCGTATTCCTTACCGGCAATAACCACTAACGGGCAGCCATCCTGCTGATAACGCATGGCCGCATCGTAAATTGCCATTTTTTCGCCAGCCGGAATATAACGGGTTACGCCACCTTCTTCATCCGGCACCATTTCGTTACGGATCCGCACGTTGGCAAAAGTCCCACGCACCATCACCTCATGGTTACCGCGGCGTGAACCATAAGAATTAAAATCGGCCGGAGCGATACCATGCTGCTGCAGATAAACACCTGCCGGGCTGCTGGCTTTAATTGAGCCTGCCGGAGAAATATGGTCAGTCGTGACAGAATCGCCCAGAATCGCTAATGGCCGGGCGTTAATAACATCGGCAACAGCATCCGGTTCGCGCTTCAACCCCTGAAAAAACGTCGGGTGGCGGATATAGGTCGATTCCGGCCAGGCATAGGTTTTAGCCGCAGGTACTGCAATAGATTGCCAGCTGGCATCACCACTGAAAACTGCTGCATATTCTTTGCTGAACATACTGCTGCGTACTGTAGCCACAGCCTTGGCAATTGCCTGATTTGATGGCCAGATATCTTTCAGGTAAACCGGATTACCCTGCTGGTCTTTACCCAGAGGATCTTCCTGCAAATTGGTACATACCGAACCGGCCAGCGCATAGGCGACAACTAATGGCGGTGACGCCAGCCAGTTGGCTTTTACCAGCGGATGAATCCGCCCTTCAAAATTGCGGTTACCCGATAACACCGCCGATACGGCCAAATCAGCATGCTGAATAGCGTGTTCTACCACATCCGGCAACGGCCCGGAATTACCAATACAGGTTGTACAACCATAGCCGACCAGATGAAACCCCAGTTGTTCCAGATAAGGCATCAGCCCCGCCTGAGTCAGATAATCGGTAACCACTTTAGAGCCCGGCGCCAGCGAGGTTTTCACCCACGGCTGACGTTGCAGCCCTTTTTCCACCGCATTTTTAGCCAGCAGCCCCGCAGCCATCAGTACGCTGGGGTTTGAAGTGTTGGTACACGAAGTAATCGCTGCAATGACAACATGCCCGTGTTCCAGTACACAGTGCTCACCATCCAGTTCGCATTCGGCCTGCCCGTTTTGTAACGGAGCGCCAACAGCAGTCTGCCCTCCGCCTTCGTTCATTAAATCTGCTTTTTGTTGATCCACAGGTTTAAGCTGTAAACCAAGAAAATCAGAGAACGCCTGTTTAACCTGCTTTAATGCCACCCGGTCCTGCGGACGTTTTGGCCCTGCCAGACAGGGCTCTACCAGCGACATATCCAGAAGCAGAGTATCAGTAAATACCGGCCGGTGGCCTTTCTCCCGCCACATGCCCTGCTGCTGACAGTAGCTTTTTACCCGTTCGATAACACTACTGTCACGTCCGGTCAGTGCCATATAATCGAGGGTGATCTGATCCACCGGGAAAAAACCGCAGGTTGCACCATATTCCGGTGCCATATTGGCAATCGTCGCCCGATCTGCCAGCGGTAATTGTTCCAGCCCGTCACCGAAGAACTCTACAAACTTACCCACCACACCATGCTTGCGCAGCATCTGGGTCACGGTCAGCACCAGGTCAGTTGCAGTAATGCCTTCCTGCAACCTGCCGGTCAGTTCAAAACCAATAACCTCCGGGATCAACATCGATACCGGCTGGCCCAGCATCGCAGCTTCAGCTTCAATCCCCCCCACACCCCAGCCCAGCACACCCAGCGCATTAATCATCGTGGTGTGGGAATCTGTACCGACCAGCGTATCCGGATAGGCCAGGGTTTTATCGCCCTGCTGTTCAGCCCAGATCGACTGCCCCAGATACTCCAGATTTACCTGATGGCAGATACCGGTTCCCGGCGGCACCACCCGGAAATTATCAAACGCCTGTTGCCCCCAGCGCAAAAAGGTATAGCGCTCGTGGTTACGCTCCATCTCAATATCAACGTTTTCTTTAAAGGCGCTATTACTGGCAAAACGATCAACCATCACGGAGTGGTCGATAACCAGATCAACCGGTGATAACGGATTCACTTTTTTCGGATCTTCACCCAGCTCTGCCACAGCAGCCCGCATCGCAGCCAGATCCACCACTGCCGGTACACCGGTAAAATCCTGCATCAGCACCCGTGCCGGGCGAAAGGCTATTTCCCGCTCTGCCCGTCCGGTTTGCTGCCAGTCAACCAGCGCTTTAATATCCTCTTCAGTTACGGTGTCGTTATCCAGATTACGCAGCAGGTTTTCCAGCAGTACCTTTAATGAAAACGGTAAGCGGTGAATATCGCCAAATTTCATACTGGCTTTATTTAAATCAGCTATCTGGTAGTTTTGGGAATTTACGGAAATGGTCGTTATAAATGGATTGTTATTATTCATATTTTTCACTTGCCTCAATGCTTTATCCACACAAAAAGTGTAGTTGATAATACGTTTTATGCCATCGAAACCGGGACAACACGCCTGACATTAACTTATATTTTCAAATCAAAATGTTATGCTAATGACACCTTGAGAATACTTACCATGTGGCCATGACTGATCTTCTGCAACTGACAACCCGTATCCTGTTATCCCTTTTACTGTCTTTATCTGCATTATGGTGCAGTCTGGTGATCTGGTATCTGTTACCGGTAAACCCTGCCTCAGTGCGTATTACCGGTGCCATAATCTGGTGTGGTTTTGCCGGCTGGTCTGTTTTCAGGCTGTGGCGGCAGCAATCACTAAAAACCTTGTTACCTTATACCACAGCACTGTTGGTACTGCTGGGTGGCTGGCTGATGGTAACTCCCAGCCATAACCGGATTTGGGCAGATGATGTAGCCCAAATGCTGCAAAGTGATATTCAGGGCAATCTTGTAACACTGCATAATGTGCGTAACTTCGACTGGCGCACCGAAACTGACTACACCGTTAACTGGGAAACCCGGCAGTATGATTTATCGCAGTTACAACGTGTAGATATGGCATTGTCATACTGGATGGGCCCGGCCATTGCCCATACCCTGGTATCCTTTGGTTTCAGTGATGGCCGTTACCTGACGTTTTCAATTGAGATCCGTAAGGAGCAAGGCGAAAGTTTTTCGGCTGTTGGCGGCTTTTTCAAACAGTTTGAAACCAGCCTGATTGCCGCGGACGAGCGCGATATTCTGTATGTTCGCACCAATGCCCGTGGCGAAGATGTCTATCTGTATAACGTTAATATGGCACCGGCAGATATCCGCTCATTATTTCTGGCGTATCTGAAAGAAGCAGAGCAACTGCGCCACAAACCACGCTTTTATAATACCATTACCGAAAACTGCACTACTATCGTATTCAGAATGGTACAGCGGATTGTACAGGGCTTACCGGTTGATTACCGCTTACTGGCATCAGGTTATTTGCCGGAATATCTGTACGATGTTAACGGGCTGCCGGCAGGATATACTATGGAGCAGTTGAGAACACAAGGCCGGATTACCGAACGGGCATTAGCTTACGGCAATGGTGAAAATTTTTCCGAAGTGATCCGGCAGGGAATACCGCAGAATTAATCAATAAAAAAGCCCTCTGTTTTATAACAAAGGGCTTTATCAATTTACTGCTCAGTTAATAGCAATCAGGCCAGGGTAATACGGGCAAATTTGCGCTTACCTACCTGATAAACAGCCACTGAACCTTTGCTGATTTCCAGCCTGGTATCTTCGACTTTTTCATCGCCGTTCAGCTTAACCGCGCCCTGCTTAATCATCCGGATAGCTTCTGAGGTGCTGTCTACCAGACCGGCTTCTTTCAGCAGGTTAGTCAGCGGCAGGCTGTTACCTTCACAGTTCACCGTGATTTCGGGAATATCATCCGGTAACGCATTTTTCTGGAAACGCTGAATAAAATCCTGATGCGCAGCTTCTGCCGCGGCATCATCATGGAAACGGGCAATAATTTCTTTTGCCAGTTCAATTTTCACATCACGCGGGTTTCTGCCATTTGCTACCTGATTTTTCAGCCCGGTAATCTCTTCCAGTGGACGGAAACTCAGTAAATCGAAATAGCGCCACATCAGATCATCGGTAATCGACATCAGTTTACCGAACATATCATTTGGTGAATCAGTGATCCCGACATAATTACCCAATGATTTAGACATTTTCTGTACGCCGTCCAGACCTTCCAGCAGCGGCACCATCATCACCGTTTGCGGACGCATACCTTCATCTTTTTGCAGCTCACGTCCCATCAGCAGGTTAAAACGCTGATCAGTACCGCCCATTTCCACATCTGACTGCAAGGCAACAGAGTCCCAGCCCTGTACCAGCGGATATAAGAATTCATGGATAGCAATAGACTGATTATTGGCAAACCGCTTTTTAAAATCGTCACGCTCCAGCATCCGGGCCACGGTCTGGCGGGATGCCAGTTTAATCATACCGGCAGCGCCTAATTCGCCCATCCACTCAGAATTAAATGCGACACGGGTTTTAGCCGGGTCCAGAATTTTAAACACCTGCTCTTTATAGGTTTCGGCGTTAGCCAGCACTTCTTCACGGCTTAACGGCTTACGGGTGACATTTTTACCGCTCGGGTCACCAATCATGCCGGTAAAATCGCCAATCAGGAAAATAACCTCATGGCCCAGTTGCTGGAAAGCCCGTAATTTATTAATCAGTACCGTATGACCAAGATGGAGATCCGGAGCTGTTGGATCGAAACCTGCTTTAATTTTCAGAGGTTTACCTTCTTTAAGCTTAGCAATAAGCTCTTCTTCCAACAAAATTTCCTCGCAGCCGCGTTTCAGTTCAGCTAACGCCTGCTCCCAATCAGCCATTTTTTACTCCCGGTAATTAATTATTCTGGTCAAAGAAAAGGCATTCTATAGCATGTTTCAGCATGTGAAAACGCACAAAAGTCTGGTATCCGGCAAAAAATCGGTATATGCTCGCTTTTTATGCATTTCATGGCTAGAAGACTCTTAATTATGCATCAGCTGGTTACTAAAATTCCTTCCCGACACCGGGCGCTTATTCTGATTATTTCCGCATTGCTGGTTATTTTGCTGTTAGTACCTTCTGAACAGGCTTCGGCTTCCAAAGGCAACAAAGGTTCTGCGCTGGAAATAGGCAAACGCTACAGCCTTGAAATTCCGCAAAGTGCGGAAGATATCGCTGAAGAACAAGCGCTGCAACAACTTGGTACACTGCCGGAAGAAGATAACCGCCTTGAATGGTCAACTCTGGAAGTCAGAAGAGGCGATGCGTTATCCAGCCTGTTTAAAAAAGCCAATGTCAGCCAGCAAACCATGCTGGAAATTCTGAAACTGCCTTTAGCTAAAACACTTACCCGGGTGTATCCGGGCGCTCAGGTTGAATTCGGTCTGGATGAATCAGGAAACCTGCGAGAACTGCGCTATGCCCTGAACAACCTGACCACCTTGCGCATCAGCCGTAATACCGAAGGCAGCTTTGTTGCCGAGGAATTAAAAAAAGAAGTAGAAAGCCGCAGCCAGTTCGCCAGTGCGGAAATTCGTAACAGCTTCTGGAACGCAGGTATTGAAGCCGGTTTATCAGAAGCACAAATTATGAACCTGGCCGGCATTTTCGGCTGGGATATCGACTTTGGTCTGGATTTGCGTGCCGGCGACAGCTTCAGCGTATTATATGAAACCAATTATGTTGACGGTGAGTTTATCGGCAACGGCGCCATTATAGCAGCACAGTTCCAGAACCAGGGACATCTGTATCAGGCCGTGCGCCACAGTGATGGCAATTATTACAAACCGGACGGCGCCAGTATGCGTCAGGCATTTTTACGCGCGCCGGTCAGTTTTCAGTATGTCAGCTCTAACTTTAACCCCAGACGTCTGCACCCGGTGCTCGGCAAAGTAAGGGCCCATAACGGTGTCGATTATGTAGCACCGGTTGGTACACCCATTATGGCAGCAGGTGATGGTCGGGTAGTAGCCTCCACTTACAATAACCTGAATGGCCATTATGTGTTTATTCAGCATGCCAATAATATTGTGACGAAGTACCTGCACTTATCAAAACGCGATGTAAAACAGGGTGACAGAGTACGGCAGGGCCAGACTATCGGCCGTTTAGGAGCTACGGGCCGGGTAACTGGCGCCCATCTGCACTATGAATTTGTAATTGATGGCGTACACCGTAATCCAAGAACGGTGAAACTGCCTCAGGCCAACCCGTTAACCGGTCAGGATAAATCAGATTTCTCGAAAAAAGCAGAGCTGATATTAACCCAGCTACAGGCCAAAGAACGCGTATTGTTTGCCAGAGCTCAGCTTGAGACCCCGGAGCAGGCTAATTAAGCCTGCTTGAGTAAAGTTTAAGATGTTGTATCTATGCTGGCGGCAATCTGCTCTGCCAGTTTCTGCCAGCCCTGCCCCAGTGCATTAACCAACCCGCTATAACCTTTTTCTGCCAGTGCTATTTCAAAATAAAAGGGATATTGCTGCTGTAACTGAGGCAAATTATAGCGCCCGCTGATTACCGCTTTGCCATCCGGTAAGCCATGAAAACGCTCTACCTGTACCTGCACCCGGTATGCGCCCGGTTGCGCCAGATTACCTACCTGATAATCCGGTAATAATAACTCAAGCCGGTTTATCAGCTGGCGCTGTAACTGCTTATCCAGTGCGTCAGCCCATAAATGCTGGCGCGCAACGGACAGCTCGACATCAGATAATTGCAGTACAATACCGTTGCCATTCAGATAATTAGCTACCTGCACCTGTTCGACAAACAGGTAATGTGCTGCCTGTTTTACTTCCTGCTGCTGACCGGTTACTGCCGGCAACTGATAATAACTGCTCTGCTGCGGACTGCTGCATCCCAGCAGGGAAATAACAAGCAAAGGTGTCAGATATTTCATGGTTTAGCCTTTTGCGGTTGTGGATCGGCTGGCGCCGGAGCATTAAAGATCAGGGCATTACTTTGCTGGTTTAACGTTTTCAGCACTGGCTGTAAATCGCGCAGAACCTGATCCAGTGCCTGTAAATTGCCATTTATTCTGTCGTAAGCCACAGAGCCCGGACTAACCCCTTCCAGCGCCCGCCGTAACTCCTGTAAGCTCAGATGCAAATCCTGCGGTAGTTGCTGAAATTCCGGCTGCGCCAGCAGGCTTTCCATTCTCTGTAACATCAGGGACACATGCTGCATCAGCTGCTCTGTGCTTTCCAGTGTTTTCTGGCCCTGCTGTAATACATCACCCAACGGCAAATGGTTGATTTTATCCAGCGCGCTCAGTACCTTCTGTTCAATATTGCTCAGCCCGCTGCGCACCGCAGGCAACATCGGGTATCCTGCCATATCACTCAGTTCCTGCTGCTGGTGCAGTAATGCCAGCTGTTTTTCACTGGTGGCTGTTTCATCGCTGATATCAAGATCAATATACAGTGCTCCGGTCAGCAGATTACCGGTTTTCAGCATTGCCCGCATTCCGATATTTACGGCTTTTTCAAGCTCTTGCTGTAACTGGGCCAGAGTGAGTTTTTCGTATAACCGCCCGGCTTCTACTCTGATCAGCACCGGAATACCCTGTTTAAGCGAAACCTCAAATAATTTATCAATTGAGAAAAAGAACGGCACGCTGGCAACCGTACCTATCCTGACCCCTTTATATTCTACCGGTGCACCAGGTTTCAGCCCCCGGACCGACTCTTCAAAAAAGACCAGATATTCCACATACTGGTTGTAAGTTCCTTCCAGAATACTCTGCCGGTCAGGAAATAACTGATATTCAGTGCCGCTTTCTGCGGGCTGTCCCATTGGCCAGCCTTCCATGACATCAAAACTTACCCCGCCGCTAAGCAAGGTAGCCGCCGAGCCGACATCAATTTTCAACCCTTCTGCCGTTAAATCAAACGATAACCCACTGCTTGACCAGAAGCGTACGTTATCGGTTACCAGCGCATTATAAGGAGCACGGATATACAGCTGATACTGGGTTCTGCGTAATTCAAGATCAAACTGGCTCTGCTCTACCGTACCGACATTATATCCACGGTAAAGCACCGGATCGCCCACGGCCAGCCCGGTGGTATCAGCCGCATTCAGTAATACCCTGACACCCGGCGCATCAGACGGTGCTATCGGTGGCGTATCCAGCAGGGCATGTTCTAACTGCTGGGTTTGAGAATCTCCCGGCTGTAACTCAATATAAGCTCCGGAAAGCAATGTATTAAGCCCGGAAACGCCACCACGGCCAATCTGGGGCTTGACCACCCAGAACCGGGAAGCATCATTAAGCAACGCACTGACTGACGGTTTCATTCTTGCTTTTACAATCACCTGTTTCAGATCACTGCTCAGTTCAACCGACACCACCTGACCAACATCAACACTGCGGCTTTTTATCGGTGTTTTGCCGGCAACCAGCCCTTCGGCGTCTTCGGCAATTAACGTAACAAGCAGACCCTGCTGCTGATAGTTGTGATACAGCATCCAGCTACCAATCAGAATAACCGCAATAGGCACAATCCAGATCGGTGACCACTGCCTGATCGTTCTGACCTGTGCGTTAGTATGTGTTTGTTCCGTCACAACGGACTCCTGTGTTGTTGTTGAGCCGGAATGTCATCCCACAATAAACGTGCATCGAAACTGATTGCTGCCAGCATAGTGATAATCACCACAGCAGCAAATACCAGAGCACCGATACCCGGATAAACACTCATCAGCAAATCAAACCGGACCAGAGCAGCCATAATGGCTACGACCAGTACATCCACCATAGACCAGCGTCCAACCCAGTCCACCAGGTGATAAATTTTTGTTGAATAGGCATGACGCCGCTGCAACGGCAGGCGGGTCAGATAACATAGCCAGAACATCACCATAATTTTAACAACCGGCACAATGACACTGGCAATCAGGATAATTAATGCCACCGGGTAGGCCCCTTCCTGCCACATCAGAATAAGGCCGCTGATAATGGTGGAATCCAGTGCATCGCCAAACGAAACGGTACGCATAATAGGCAGCAGATTTGCCGGAATATAAAGCACCGCAGCAGTAACTAATAAGGCCAGTGTAGTCTGAACACTGGATGGTGTACGGGCATGTACCACCGAATGACAGCGGCTACAGTGTTTTTGATCCACCGGCACAACAGCAGTACAGCATAAGCAGAGCTTTACTCCCTGCTCCAGGCCATTTTCCCCGGCTTTGGCCGTAACCGGCAGTAATGGGCAAGATGCAATTCGTGCCCATAATTCCCGCCGGTCCAGCACCTGAAAAGTACGCAAATGTAACACACAGAAAATACAGAAGGCCCAGAAACTGGGGCCAAGAGAAATCTCGGCATCGGCCACCAGCTTCACAAAACTGATGACCAGTCCCATCAGAAAAATATCCACCATGCTCCAGGGCTTAAGCATAAAAAGCACCCTGGCCAGCCACATTCGTGCAGGTAACGGATAATAAGAAGCCAGTTTCAGATAAAGTACCGCAAACATACAGAATGCCGGAATAGCCTGAATAAACAGCCACACCAGAATTGCCAGCCATTGATGATGTTCAGTAAACACCACTGATGAGGTATCAAAAAAGCTCATTTCATTGCTGTTACCCGCCGCATACATACTGACGAACGGGAAAAGATTAGCCAGCAACAGCATAACTAACGCTGAAGCAGCATAAAGTGCCGGACGGAGCACCGGCTGCTGCTGCCGGGCATCCAACTGATGCCCGCAGCGGCTGCAACACGCTTCTTCACCTTGCTGCAATACCGGTAAATACTGCAGCAAATCACAATGTTTGCATAATAACAGCTCAGCATCCCGTGCTGAAACAGCAACAGGAGGAACTGAAACCACTGGCAAAGATTGGCTTACTGACACGGTAAAGTCCTGAAAAAGACGGAATTACGATGTTGTACCCGCCAGAAGCTGAACACTGACTGAGTACAGAACAAAATAAGCTCAATTTATAGCATAAACACAGTAACTTAGCGATACAAACTAAATTAGCGACAACTGACATTCTGTAATTATCTGTAAAGCTGACAGCAGTAATACCCCGCTGTTACAGCATACAGTTTGCGTAAAATGTTGTTGTGGCCGGCCAGTCCGAAAACACTCCCTTTACTCCGATATCCTGTGCCAGCACATGCAGCAGTTCCAGTACCACGCTGTCATTAGTGGTCAGTTGCTCTATCGTCTGATAATACCAGCCACCGCCATTATGCAAAGGACCGGAGCGTTCAAGCGACCAGCCAATAATCTCCAGCCCGGCAGCCTTTGCCGCTATGGCATATTGTGAAGGCACAATTTTACCATTCAGCTCTGTTACCAGCATCCACAATGGTGGCGCAATAATATTCAGGCCGGCCGCTTTTAGCTCTGTCATTGATGGCTGCCAGCTTTGTGGATCATTGACCGAAAATGCCGGATCTTCATCGCGCCCGTCTAACCAGACTGCCTGTTTACCAAACTCAGGTTCATGCTCCAGCCAGTACAGAATATCCTGCCAGTCGAACGACTGTAAAAAGACCTGCTGTGGTGAGATACCGGCAGCCTTATATTCATCGACCAGTTGCTGGGCATATTGCTGCTGTGAATATACTCCGGCAAATGGCATCGGCACTTCCGGCGTTTTCAGCTCCGGCGTCATCTTTAACCGCTCGGCGGCAAAAAGAGCAATGCTGTCACGGTGCGACATCACCGTGCCGCAGTAAGCATGTAAATCACTGCGCCATGCTGGCGTGCCTTTTACAAATTCCCCGGCTGTTGTTGCTTCCGGGTTCTGACCTTCCATTTTTCCACACAGCGAACGAAACTCAGCCAGTGTGATATCACTGGTACAACACATGGCTTCTGCCGCTTTTCCCGTTGTTGCATCAGCAGGGCTGAAAGGTACGGTGCATTTGGCAGCCAGTTCAGGGCGTAACAGAATATCGGTAGTCTGATGCAGATCACACTGGGCATGGCGACAGACCAGTTGCTGATCTTTGGTAAACGCCACATCACATTCCATTATGCCGGCCCCCATCTGAATAGCTGCCAGATAAGACTCCCGCGTATGCTCAGGAAAAAGCAGCGGTGCACCACGGTGGGCTATTGAAAAATCATGGCGATAGAAAGGCCCCTGCTGGCAAGCCTGCAATTTCTGCTTCAGCTCTCCTTCCTGCAGTAATTGCATCAGATAGAATGGCCGGGGGCCAAGCTGTGCCTGAGGCGATATATTAGTTTGCTGACAGCCGGTCAGCACCAGCAGCAGAAAAACCAGCAGACTGTATTGGTAGTTCATACAAAGCTCCTGAAAAGCCAAATAAACAACCATAACAGCATAAGATGACAGAATGTAGAACTATGTGATTGACTAAGCCTTGTTTAATCTGGCCGCCTGCAATACCCGGTTTAGCTCGCCACAGCAACTCGCCTGCGGCTCAGACCCTCTGTGTCGACTAAACCGGGTATGCAGCCTTTTGCATATTAATAGCAAAAACCCGCTATGGTGTTAACCTTAGCGGGTTTCTTCGTATATGGCGGACGCAGGAGGATTACCGTCGGCTTTCCTGCCGACGTCCCTGCGGGCCAGCTGGCGCTGTTCCAATTTGCTCCCGGCAAATTGGTCGAACCTGACGGAGTTTCTCACCCGCCTGCGTCCGTTTTGATATCACTCAAATAGCAAAAACCCGCTGCGGTGTTAACCTTAGCGGGTTTCTTCGTATATGGCGGACGCAGGAGGATTACCGTCGGCTTTCCTGCCGACGTCCCTGCGGGCCAGCTGGCGCTGTTCCAATTTGCTCCCGGCAAATTGGTCGAACCTGACGGAGTTTCTCACCCGCCTGCGTCCGTTTTGATATCACTCAAATAGCAAAAACCCGCTTCGGTGTTAACCTTAGCGGGTTTCTTCGTATATGGCGGACGCAGGAGGATTCGAACCTCCGACCGCTCGGTTCGTAGCCGAGTACTCTATCCAGCTGAGCTATGCGTCCAGGTGTAGTATTGCAAATCAGATATTCCGCCAGATGGCGGACGCAGGAGGATTCGAACCTCCGACCGCTCGGTTCGTAGCCGAGTACTCTATCCAGCTGAGCTATGCGTCCGGTCTGACAAAAAAATGGCGGAGAAAGAGGGATTCGAACCCTCGATAGAGTTTCCCCTATACACCCTTAGCAGGGGTGCGCCTTCAGCCACTCGGCCATTTCTCCGCACTGTGTTGCGGCGTGTATATTAATGTTTCAGGAAAATAAGTCAAACAATTTTTAGGACTGCAATGTGTGTTTGCTGACCTTTTAAACAATTCGCTTGTTTTTTATTATATAGCTGACAAAAACTAAAAAATCCGTCGTGGCAACCCAGGTACAGTAAACTTATTCACTGTCGTTATGAACCACTTCTCCGCCTTTCTCGGCTTGTATCCGCATATAAATTTCTTCCCGGTGCACAGATACATCTTTTGGTGCATTAACACCGATACGTACCTGATTACCTTTAACTCCCAGTACCGTTACGGTGACTTCATCACCGATCATCAATGTTTCACCAACACGACGGGTAAGAATTAGCATTCGCTTGCTCCTTTTTCCTTAAACACAGGTGAATAATTCACCACTTATATATAATTAAAGCGCCGTATCATACCCAGCAATTGATCTGATGAAAAGTAAGCAGGTTAATTTTCTGTCTCAGATTCTTTTTATATACCGGCTGATTTTAGCAACTTTGCTGCAATTCTGGCCACTAACGCGATATAACAGCGGTTTATAACGGTAAATACCCGTATCAGGATAGTATTTTATTGTTATAACCGCCTTTTATTTTTTTAAATAATATTATAACTAAGCGACATCATTATGCCTGCAGTTTAACACTTATCTGATTTATCGCTTCTTTCAATACTTGTGGTAATACCGCAGCATTTGTACCACCAGCCTGAGCCATGTCCGGCCGGCCACCACCTTTACCACCAAGTTGCTCTGCCGCCCAGGCTACCAGTTGGCCGGCATGAACTTTGTTAACCAGATCGGCAGTCACCCCGGCAATCAGACTGACTTTTCCATCATTCACTGTTGCCAGCAGGATCACCGCTGATCCCAGCTTATTTTTCAGCTCGTCCAGCATAGTACGCAATGCCTTGGGATCTGTTGCATCCAGCTGAGTTACCAGTACTTTTGCACCACCAATAGTCTGTACCTGTTCTGATAAGGATGAACCGGCCTGGCTGGCAATCTTCTGTTTAAGCTGGTCAATTTCTTTTTCCAGCAGACGGCTACGCTCTGTGGTTTGCTGAACACGTTCAGCAATACTGAACAGATCACCTTTAAGGAGTGCCGCCACTGTTGCAGCCTGCTGTTCCAACTGCTGGATATAGTGCACGGCACCTTCGGCTGTAACAGCCTCAATCCGGCGTATCCCGGAGGCAATACCGCTTTCAGAGACAATTTTAAACAACCCGATATCACCGGTACGCTGTACGTGTGTTCCGCCACATAACTCAATGGAGAAATCGCTCATACGCAGTACCCGTACTTCATCGTCATATTTCTCGCCAAACAGTGCCATAGCACCGGCAGCTTTTGCCTGCTCTATCGGCATCAGACGGGTTTCAACCGGATGATTTGCCTGAACATGCCGGTTTACCAGCTGTTCAATCAACCGCAGTTCTTCTGCTTTTATTGCCTCAAAATGTGAGAAGTCGAAACGTAAACGATCTGATTCAACCAGCGAGCCTTTCTGGGTAACATGCACACCAAGCACCTGACGCAGCGCCGCATGCAGTAAATGTGTGGCCGAATGATTTTTACGGATAGCATTACGACGGTCGCTGTTGATCTCTGCGGCAACTTTATCGCCCTGTGCCAGTTTACCCTGTAATGTGCCTTTATGGGCAAAGGCTTTATTCAGCTTTACCGTATCCTGTACGGTAAATACTGAACCATCAGCCAGCGTCAGGGTGCCGGTATCACCAGCCTGCCCGCCAGACTCTGCATAAAACGGGGTTTTATCCAGTATGATCAACGCCTGTTGGCCGTCTGCCAGCGTGTTTACTGCCTGGCCTTCATGCAGGATCTCGGTAATAACCGCATTACCAAAATCATGCTCATAACCCGTAAATTCCGTTTGCTGTTCAGAGGTCAGTTGCTGGTTGTAATCGGTGCCAAAATTGCTGGCCTGCTGCGCCCGCTTACGTTGCTCTGCCATCGCCAGTTCAAAACCGTCATGATCGATAGTTAAGCCTTTTTCACGCGCCACATCGTTAGTTAAATCTACCGGGAAACCATAGGTATCATACAGCCGGAATACCAGTTCACCGGGGATCTCAGTACCATGCAACCGGGACAGTTCATCTTCCAGAATACCGAGACCACGCTCCAGGGTTTTACCAAACTGTTCTTCTTCCAGCCGTAAGGTTTTTTCGATAATAGCCTGTTTAGTTACCAGTTCAGGGTAAGCTTCTCCCATCTGGGCTGCCAATGCCGCCACCAGACGCCAGAAGAAACTGCCCCTGGCACCCAGTTTATTGCCATGACGTACCGCCCGGCGAATAATACGGCGCAGCACATAGCCCCGGCCTTCATTTGAAGGCTGCACACCATCGGCAATCAGGAAAGAACAGCTGCGGATATGATCTGCCACCACCCGTAATGATTTGTCATTCAAATCAGTTGCACCGGTAACTTCGGCGGTAGCTTTAATCAGCGCCTGAAAGGTATCAATTTCATAATTGCTGTGAACATGCTGCAGAATAGCGGCTATCCGCTCCAGCCCCATGCCAGTATCTACGCTTGGTTTGGGCAGCGGTTCCATACGGCCATCGGCATGGCGGTTAAACTGCATAAAGACGATGTTCCAGATCTCAATATAGCGATCGCCATCTTCTTCCGGTGAACCCGGAGGGCCGCCCCAGATATCAGCACCATGATCGTAAAAAATTTCAGTACAGGGGCCACAGGGGCCGGTATCACCCATAGCCCAGAAGTTATCTGACGCATAAGGGGCGCCTTTATTATCGCCAATACGGATAATACGCCCAGCCGGAACACCTACTTTTTTCAGCCAGATATCATAAGCTTCGTCGTCAGTGGCATAGACGGTAACCCACAGCTTTTCTGCCGGAAGCTTCACGACCTCGGTCAGAAATTCCCAGGCGTAGCTGATGGCATCCTGTTTGAAATAATCGCCAAAACTGAAGTTACCCAGCATTTCAAAGAAAGTATGATGACGGGCGGTATAACCGACATTTTCCAGATCGTTATGTTTACCACCGGCCCGGACACAGCGCTGTGCAGAAACCGCTCTGCTGTAAGATCTTTTATCCTGCCCCAGAAATACATCTTTAAACTGCACCATACCTGCATTGGTAAACAGTAAGGTTGCGTCATTTCCTGGTATCAGTGAACTGCTGTCAACAATCTGGTGTTGCTTGCTGGCAAAATAATCTAAGAAGGCACGCCTGATTTCAGCCGATGTCATTGTCATGAAAAAATCCTGTCCGGTTATCGTATTACTCTGTTGCTAAAGCATATTTTATTTGTTCGGTACTGAATCCCCGACGTTGCAGATAAGCCATGCGTTTCATTTTATCTTTGTAGTCAGTTGCTGGCACAGTACCAAATTTTTTCTGGCAGAGCTGTCTGGCAATAGCGGACCAGTCCGGTTCCCCTTCTGCCAGAACAGTTGCTAATTCATTGTTGCTAATCTGATGTTGCCGGCACTCCTGCCGCACCCATTCCGGGCCATATCCCTGATTACTTCTGCTACGTATCAGCATAGCGACAAAACGCTGCTGATTTAAGTAATTTTCGCTTTTGCACCAATTAATAACCTGCTGGCACTGTTCTGATGTAGCGCCCTGCTGTGTCAGCTTCTGCCTGAGTTGATATTCGCTGTAATCGCGCCGGCTTAACCAGCCCAGAGCAGAGCGCTGTAACTGAGGCAAATCGGCCATTACACTTCCAGCACAGCATCGCCCTGCGTTTTTACCTGTAACGCAAAAAAATCATTAAACGACAGGAAAAACGCAATATTGAGTACCGGCATCACGACTATCATACCCAGAAGAGCCGTAGGAATCGTTAATAACGCCAGGCCGGTACTTAATATTCCAAATACCGCCAATGCGGTAATATTACGCCAGCTGGCAATAAAGCTGGCCTGCAGAATGCTGAACAGCCGACGCTCTTTTAAAAAGTAAGCTATCGCTACCGAATAGGCAAAAATCATTAATGTCAGAATGTACAAAGCGGCAAATAAAAATACCGCCGCAGCCTGTAGCTCGCCTGCTGCTTTTTGCTGAACCAGCGTTTGCAATAACACACTGACCGGAATAGACGCCAGCATGTTCATTGCGGCCAGCCGCAACAGAATGGCCCGGCATTCTGCTTCCTGTAATGGTTTAAACAGCCAACTGAATGACACCTTCTGCTCTTGCTGTACGGCGACAATAGCTTTGTATAAACCGGCAGTAAGAAACGGGCTCAGTAATACCCCGACTATCAGCAACAGCGGATTTAGCGACCCCAGTAAACTGACAAAGGCCGTTGCCGCAAACATCTGAATCCAGCATAAAGGTGCCTGCCGGAAAATTTGCCATGCCTGTTTCAGCCATTGTATAGCGGCCAGTGCAGGCACCCGCCGTATCACTAATTTAACCTGGAACTGCTTATCCACCCTATCTCCTGTATTACTGCTGTATATTCCAAAAACAGTTTTTATCCGGCCTATCTGCTTGACCGCATATCATACTGCAAAAAACACCGGAATAAGAGTGATACATTAACAAAAACCTGCTATCCCGCAGGTTCAGCCTCTAATAAACAATGTCCATTTCCGACAGCAGATTAAAGGCCCCGTCTACCTGCTCCAGTTGCCATAACAAATAACGGCTGTCGATATGAATAGCACGATTCAGGCTTTCATCATAATCCCAGTCGCCAATAGTGCTTTCGCTTACCCTGTCAAACAGCAAACCGACCAGTTCACCTTTACGGTTTAACGTCGGAGACCCATAACCACCTTCAGTGGTATCGACAGTACTCAGGAAATTAACCGGCAGGCTCTTCAGCCCCGGATACAGGTAACGCCCGAACTCGGCCCGTCTTAAGGTTTCTGTCTGTAAAGCCGGAGCATCAAAAGGCGGGGTGGCACTAATTTTACTTAACAAACCCGTCGCCGTGGTTACCGGTTGATACCAGACCGCATCTTTGGGCTGATAGCCTTGTACGGTGCCGTAAGTGATCCGTAAAGTACCATTGGCATCGGCATAAACCGGTTTTTTCCGGGCCTGATTAAATGCCTTGATGATCTGCATCAATAACGGACGAACCGCCGCCAGTTGCCCTTCCAGGGTTTTCCGTTGTTGTTCCAGCAGCATATCGCTGTGATGCAGTGCAACAGCATAAGCGATCATAGGGTCGTCGCTCTGGGCAAAATCCTGCGGTGTACGCTCCATCCATGCCAGCCTTTCGGCTTCGTTTTGCAGTTGTGTTTTGCGATACATTGCCTGCAGTTTATGCCGTACAATTTCCAGATTAAAGCCGTCACTGATACTGAAAAAACGATCCAGCTCCGGCAAACGCTGCTCCTGCGGCAATCGGGCATAATGCCGCAGAAAATTAAGCGCCAGCTCTAAATCTACCTGGCTGTCTATCTTACGGGACAGCCGCTGCTGGACATCCCTGAAACGGGCCATATCCCGCTGCTGAAACCCGGTTTCACGTTCAGCATCAGGTTTTTGTCTTTCCTGCGCCAGCCGGTACAACTGCTTTGCCATTGCCGGTAATTGGGCAGAATTAAAATAACTCAGAATAAGATCACGCTGCTGATACTGTTGCTGCTGGGTAATAAGCTCATCCAGTTGCTGCATTGCCGGTTCATACTTCTGCCAGCGGCTACGATCAGCATTGATCCAGTTAATCACCCGTTGTTCTGCCAGATCTTTACGTTGCTGGGCTTTGCCATCGCGATACCCGGCCAGCAACCTTGCGGTTTTCCGGGCGGAGTCAGTCAGTGACGACAACTGGCTTTCATATTTACGGCGGATATCCGGGCTCTCAGCAGAAAGGCGTTTAATGATGGCGATCATTTCTTGCTGATAGCGTTCAGACGCCGGATAAATATGGGTAAACTGGTTCTGAAACTCACTGGCACTGCGATAGCGGTGTGTTTGTTGCGGAAACCCCATTGCCATCACAAAATCCCCTTCATTTGTGCCTTTTACCGATACCGGCAAGACTGAGGGCGGCACAAAAGGTTTATTGTCGGGCGCATAATCAGCGGGTTTACCATCAGGCCCGACATAGGCACGATAGAATGCAAAGTTTCCGGCATGGCGGGGCCACCTGCCGTTATCAGCATCACCACCGAAGCGGGCAATACTCAGGGCAGGAGCATAAACCAGCCGGATATCACGGATCTCCAGCTGTTTTACCAGGTAATATTCCAGCCCATCGTGAAAACGGTAAACCGTACAACGGTAATGTCCGTCCTGCTCACAACCTGCCACCAGCTCTTTGTACAGGCGATCCAGCGTGTCAAACCGTTCACGGCCACTGACAGTACTGACTTTTTCACCCGGGATATTATTTAATTGCCGGGTAATCTGTTTCGTCACGTCTGTAATCTGTTCAGTCACAAAAACCCGTGTGTCCGGTACAGTCGGCAGTTCGTCTGCGGTATATTTTGCCAGCAGGCCCTGTACCAGCAGGTTGTGATCTGATGTTGTATTGTGCTGAATATTACTGTAAGCACAGGAATAGCTGGTCAGTATCAGGCCCCGGTCTGATACGAACGCACCGGAGCAGTCATCACCAAAGCTGACTACCGCATTAGCCGAGGTAGTCAGCAGCTTTGAGATACCGGCAGGCGGAGTTGCCGCCCCTAACTGCTTAATTACAGGCGGTAACAGCGGCAACTGATGAGGTTGCCACATGCCCTCATCAGCAAAAGATGGGGCTGAAAAAGCCAATACGCCACCAAGCAATGTGGCTGTCAAACGTCTATCTTGCATTATTATAATAACCATTCTTTATGTAAGGCGAAAGCTAACACAATCGGAGCATAATCCTGACTGTAATGCGTTAAGATGCGCTTTTTTGCGGCGATTATAACCAGAGTTTCCAAAAGGTGACCGATATTTTTCAGCTGAATATCACCGGCTGCCAAAGCAATAGTGAATGCTGCTGATATCACTTGAAAATTGCCATCCAGACCGCATAATACCGCCTGTAGTATTTCAGGATTGCCGTATGGAAAAGTTTATCGAAAAACTGATGTATTCTTCACGCTGGATTATGGCCCCGATTTATCTTGGGCTCAGCCTGGCACTATTTGCTCTTGGTATTAAATTCTTTCAGGAAATCTTCCATATCATACCGGTTATTTTCAGTATGAAAGAAGTGGAACTGATTCTGGTTGTACTGTCATTAATTGATATTGTGCTGGTTGGCGGGTTGTTGGTGATGGTAATGTTCTCTGGCTATGAGAATTTTGTTTCACGGCTGGATATTGAAGATTCAGACGAAAAACTGGGCTGGCTGGGTAAACTGGATTCCAGCTCTCTTAAAAATAAAGTGGCCGCTTCTATCGTGGCAATCTCGTCTATTCATTTACTGAAAGTATTTATGAATACAGAGACCATCGCTAACGAGAAAATCCAATGGTATCTGCTGATGCACATTACGTTTGTACTGTCAGCATTTGCTATGGGTTATCTGGATAAATTACTGCGCGACAAATAAGACAGATCCCAGATAGCTAAATAAAAAACTAGACCCTGCCGGGTGTAATACCGACCAGTTAAATAAGAATCAGCTTGTTCTAAGCCAACCGTTGGAGCCCCGGACGGGCGGAACCGAGCCTACAGGGACGTATTTACGGCGTGTTGGTGTGAACAAACTGATTCTTACAACTCGTTAACTGACAAGCATTACTCCTTGCCGGACGTGGTTTATCTGATATTTGGTGCCAGCCAGCTTTGTGCCTGTTCCATGCTCCAGCCTTTTTTAGCGGCATAATCTGTCAGCTGATCGTCACCAATTTTACTGACCGCAAAATATTTGCTGTCGGGGTGAGCAAAGTACCAGCCACTAACGGCAGCTCCCGGCCACATGGCATAGCTTTCGGTCAGTATCATACCGGTCTGGGCTTCAACATCCAGCAACTGCCATAATGTGCCCTTTTCAGTATGTTCCGGGCAGGCCGGATAACCCGGTGCCGGGCGGATACCCTGGTATAACTCCCGGATCAGCTGTTCGTTATCGAGCGTTTCGTCCGCAGCATAGCCCCAGTACTCGCGCCGTACTTTTAAATGCAGATACTCAGCCAATGCTTCAGCCAGACGGTCCGCCAGTGCTTTTACCATAATGCTGTTGTAATCATCATGTTCGGCAGCAAATTCAGCGGCAAACTCATCAGCCCCAAAGCCGGTGCTTACCGCAAAAGCTCCGATATAATCTTTAATACCGCTGTCCACCGGGGCAATAAAATCGGCCAGGCTGCAATTAGGGGCATTGTTACGCAGCTGCAACTGCTGGCGCAGGTTATAAAGCCTGACACGCTCGGTAGTACGGCTGTCGTCGGTGTAGACGATAATATCGTCACCCTGACTATTGGCCGGAAACAAGCCAAATATCGCCTTACCTTTTACATGCCCGCCGTTAATCATGGTATCCAGAATAGCGTTGGCATCTTTAAACACCTTACGTGCCTCCATGCCCACTTCGGCATGGTTTAAAATGGCCGGATACTTACCGGATAACTGCCAGGTTAAAAAGAACGGTGTCCAGTCGATATAATCCCGCAGCAGGTTTAAATCAACATCCTGCCACAGATGTACGCCAGGCTGTTGCGGCGCAGGGGCAACTTTGGTTAAATCCAGCTGAAATTTGTTTGCCCTGGCTTCATCAAAGCTCAGCAGTTTTTCACCGGGCCGTGAGCGGGCATGTTGTTCGCGCGCAACCTGATATTCCTGTTTGATACGTGCCAGATAATCCGCTTTGCTGTCCGGCGAGATAAGCGATTGCACCACAGACACACTACGCGAGGCATTGGGTACATAGACCACACCATGCTGGTAATTCGGTTCAATCTTTACGGCCGTATGGGCTTTTGATGTCGTGGCACCGCCAATCAGCAGCGGCTGGGTAAAGCCCAGGCGCGTCATCTCTTTTGCCACATGCACCATTTCGTCCAGCGATGGAGTAATCAGACCGGACAGGCCGATAACATCCACATTCTGCTCTTTGGCTACCCGCAACAGTTCAGCGCATGGCACCATAACGCCAAGGTCAATCACTTCAAAGTTATTACATTGCAGTACCACACCGACAATATTTTTGCCGATGTCGTGTACATCGCCTTTAACGGTTGCCAGCAGCACCTTACCCTGCGCCCGGCCACCTTCTTTTTCCTGTTCGATATAGGGCTGTAAATAGGCCACAGCCTTTTTCATCACCCTGGCAGATTTTACTACCTGTGGCAGAAACATCTTGCCTTCGCCGAACAGATCACCCACCACGTTCATGCCGTCCATCAGCGGACCTTCAATCACATGCAGTGGCTTTGCGGCCTGCTGGCGGGCTTCTTCGGTATCCTGATCAATATAATCAGTAATCCCTTTTACTAAGGCATGTTCCAGCCGCTTATTTACCGGCAGGCTGCGCCAGACATCATCCACTTTCTCTGCCACACTGCCATCGCCCTTAAACTGGGCGGCAATATCCAGTAAGCGCTCGGTAGCATCATCCCGCCGGTTTAAGATTACATCTTCTACCCGCTCGCGCAGCAGTTCCGGAATATCATCATAGACTGCCAGCTGACCAGCATTAACAATGCCCATATCCATGCCTGCGGCAATGGCATGGTATAAAAACACTGAGTGAATAGCCTCCCGCACCGGATCATTACCACGAAATGAAAACGACACATTGGAGACCCCACCGGAAATTTTGGCATGCGGGCACAGCCGTTTTATCTCGCGGGTCGCTTCAATAAAATCGACAGCATAGTTGTTATGCTCTTCAATACCAGTAGCCACCGCAAAGATATTCGGGTCGAAAATAATATCCTGTGGCGGAAAGCCAATGCGCTCAGTAAGAATTTTATAGGCCCGCTGGCAAATTTCGATCTTGCGCGCTTTGGTATCGGCCTGGCCGGTTTCGTCAAATGCCATCACCACCACGGCAGCGCCATAACGGCGCAATAAGCGGGCCTGATGTAAAAACGGTGCTTCACCTTCTTTTAACGAGATCGAGTTAACAACCGCCTTACCCTGAATGCATTTCAACGCGGCTTCAATAACTTCCCATTTCGACGAGTCAACCATAATCGGCACCCGCGAAATATCCGGCTCTGATGCCAGTAAACTCAGATAGCGTACCATGGCAGCCTTGCTGTCAAGCATGGCCTCGTCCATATTGATATCGATAATCTGGGCGCCGTTTTCTACCTGTTGCCGCGCCACATCAAGCGCGGCTTCATAGTCACCGTTTAAAATCAGTTTCTTAAACCGGGCCGAACCGGTAACGTTAGTCCGCTCACCTACGTTAATAAATCGGGCCTGTTGCTGCATTACCACTCCAGAGAAAAGGCTTCAAGCCCGGCTAAATGAAAACTATGGCTTGATGCCTTAGGTTGGCGCGCGGGTGCATCTTTTACTGCATCAGCAATGGCTTTAATATGCTCCGGCGTAGTACCGCAGCAACCGCCAACAATATTTAAAAAGCCCTGCTGCGCCCAGTCGGCAATTTCCGCTGCCATTTCCACCGCGCCCAAATCATATTCACCAAATTCATTTGGCAAACCGGCATTGGGGTGCACCGACACATAGGCCTCCGATATACCCGCTAAGGTTTCAACATAAGGCCGCAGTAAATCCGGCCCCAGTGCGCAGTTTAAGCCAAAACAGACCGGCTCCACATGCGCCAGTGAATGGTAAAAGGCTTCGGTAGTCTGGCCGGACAAGGTACGCCCGGAGGCATCAGTAATAGTACCGGAGATCATTACCGGCAGCTTAAAGCCGGTTTCATCAAATACCTGCAGTACAGCAAAAGCTGCCGCCTTGGCATTGAGCGTATCGAAAATGGTTTCCAGCATAATAATATCGGCACCGCCTTCGATTAAAGCCCGGGTCGATTCGGTATAAGCTGCCACTAATTCATCGAAACTGACATTACGAAACCCCGGATCATTCACATCAGGTGAAATAGAGGCAGTACGGTTGGTTGGTCCCAGTACACCGGCGACAAAACGGGGTTTATCCGGCGTTAACGCTGTAATCTCATCACACACCTTACGCGCCAGCGCTGCCGATTCACGGTTAATACGCGCAGACAAACCTTCCATCTGATAGTCCGCCATCGCAATGGTGGTAGCGTTAAAGCTGTTGGTTTCAACAATATCGGCACCGGCCAGTAAATACTGGCGATGGATATCTGCAATTAATTCTGGCTGTGTCAGGACCAGCAAATCGTTATTGCCTTTTACATCGCAGGGCCAGTCTGCAAATTCTTCACCGCGATAGGCGGCTTCTTCCAGCCAATGCTGCTGAATCATAGTACCCATAGCACCATCAAGAATAAAAATACGCTTGGCTAAAAGCTCGCGAAAGTGTTCAGGCGTAAGTCGTGCTGCGATCATAGCTTACTCGTCAGGTTAAAGAAGGCTGGCCAATCTGGCTTAAATCAAAAGGTGTTGCCTGATATACATGGTAGTTCAGCCAGTTACTGAACAACAGAAAGGCATGACTCTGCCACAACTTTTGCGGCCCCTGCAAGGGATCATTATTGCGGTAATAATTCTCTGGTAACTTCGGGTTCAGCGCCGCGCTGACATCACGCTGATATTCGTCATCCAGTGTGGTTAAATCATATTCCGGATGGCCGGTAACAAATACCCGGCTGCCACTGCTGTTCTGTAATAAATAGGCTCCGGTCGCATCAGCCTCCGCCAGAATATGTAAATCGTCATGCTGCTGGTATTTTTGCTTCGGTACCTGCGCATAACGGGAATGCGGCACCAGAAACTGATCATCAAACCCACGAACCAGCGGACACAGTGGTTGCACTACATTCTGCCAATACACGCCGGACAGTTTTTCCCCACGAATTTCCCGCTGTAACCCATAATAATGATACAAAGCGGCATGGGCAGCCCAGCACAGAAACAAGGTTGATGTAACATGAGAGTCAGCCCAGCCCAGAATATCAGCAAACTGCTCCCAGTACGTAACATCTTCATAGTTTACCAGCCCCAGCGGCGCCCCGGTAATAATCAGGCCGTCATACTTTTGCTGCTGTACCTCAGAAAAATAGCGGTAGAAACAATTAAGATGGCTGGCAGGCGTATGTTTACTGATATGATCATCCAGCCGCAGCAACTCTACATCAACCTGCAACGGGCTGTTAGCCAGTAAACGCAGGATCTGAACCTCAGTGGTAATTTTATTCGGCATCAGATTCAGAATAGCAATTTTAAGTGGCCGGATATCCTGCTGCGCAGCACGGCTCTCGGTCATCACAAAAACATTTTCAGCAGACAGGGCTTCTACGGCAGGTAACTGATCAATCACTTTAATTGGCATAGCTATTTACCCCAGGCAAACTATGCCGCTACTTTGCGGAAAAACCCGGCAAATGTCAACTTCTATACGTTTAGATGGCTAAATAAAACTCTATCACCCCATTCCCCACTCTGTGGTGAATGCGTCAGATATTTAACGGATAACAGTTCAGGCTTTGTACTTTGGTCAGGTTATGTACCAGCGGATCTGCCTGTATAGCTATTACTAAATGTTAACAAGAGCATTAGCGGCTAAATGTTTTATATTCAACTGGATAGAAATATAACCAATATCCAGATTTTTCGTCTGTGTTTGCTGTTCTGAATGATAAATAAAGCCTGTAATGATCTGTTGCGCAACCCACAAATTTCTCACTCGTGACTTTCAAGTACTGTCTGGCTGGATCACGTTGCATCTCTGAATAATTACCTTCCTGCCATAGCATATAAAGTTTATCTGGTAATAATGAACTCTTCTTTATATGAATAGCATCAGTAAACTCAGGCTTGGAATACAATACCGTATCAGTTTCTGCCACCTTTATCTCTGAAATAGAGACTTTATCGCCTGACGATGACAAAAAATAAGAATCATTGATATAGAAAAAAGTATCTACACTACCCCAAACCTGAAAATAAAATTCACTATTATCTTTGTAGCAAAACTCTTTACTGTGAGTAAAAGAATACCAAGAGGATGGATGAATCTTAACTGTCACCCCATTATCAAACGTTAATAGAGTATGAAGATCACGCCAAACATCGTTATGTTTCAAATACCCCAGATCCATGTAAGATTCTGGACTAAGAGAGTATGTACTTCTGACAGAATAATTCTGTCCAAAAGAACATCCTCCCAAAGAAATCAGCATAAAAAAACAAACAACAATCACCCTAATCACCAAGCGAATCATATAAATACCCATAATGGCCAACCCCTAAAGCAGTATAGTTGACATACATAGCAGGAATAATTGTTGCTCCCAATAAAATAGCATTTTGCGCATTCCAATTAGCCATCCAGACATCATGAAATACCGCCATAGAATTCATACCTGGAGCATTCTTGGCTATTGCAGTAAATGGTCTACTTCCTTCAGAAACCCGACTAAACCTCACAGAGCCATCCTTAATAAACAACTTACCGATATTCTCTTCGTTACGTAGTAATAACTGTGCTTCTTCCGGTGTTAAACTGCTTAAAGAGCGCCCAACCAAGTGATCAGCACCTTCACCCTTGATAACCTCAATAGATTTGCCCACATTAGACACTCCTGAGTTCTCAACACCATCTCCTTTAAATTTAACAACCCCTTCCACTTCTGCTGTTTTCCATGTCGGTTTATATTTCGAATACGCTTCCATTCCAACTGTCATTGATTGCATTAAGGCTGCTGTTTGTGCTCCCTTACGGCAATCCCCTCCCGATGCCTTCCCTGCACCACAACCTCCAAGAGCCGCAACGCCTATACGCTTGACTGCATCTCCTACACCACCCAAACTACCAAAATTGGCATAGCCACCCGCAGCACCTGCAATAGCACCAGAGAAGGCTCCCCGCACAGCACCTTTTAAATTCCCTGATTGCAGAAACCCTGCAGTTGCTCCACCCGCGGCACCCGCTATCGCACCGGCCGCCACGGCATTTCCCATTGTTCCTGCGGCAAATCCCCAGCCCGCTGCCCAGCCACTCGCTGCTCCCGCCGTAAAATAAGTGACAGCTACTGCCACTATCACTTTCCAGTACTTCTTCACAAACTTGCCGATAGACTTGAAGAAATACCCACTCGGGTCAGTGTATGAAAGAGGATTATTTAATACATAACTATAACGGTTCAGGCTCTGACTGTTACCCGGTGCCTGTACAAACGGGTCGGCCTGCAAGAACCGGCCGATATGCGCATCGTATATCCTGCCGCCCATATGGATAATACTGGCATGGTCTACCTGCTGATGGCCGGTAAACTCTCTGTTCATCGGCTGATAGGCACCACCTGCTGGTCAATAGCATCACGGCTGTTGTGTTTTAATGTTTAACTTCCATTGTTCAAAAGCAGTATAGAAATCACTCAAAGTAGACTGTTCTATACAGTATTGAGTTAGTGTAACGGCGTCATCATAGCTTACCCCAACTAAAGAAACTGTATGGTCATCTTTTTTATATAAATAGAATAAGTATAAAAACCAGCATCCAGCCTATATAACGACAATCGCCCAATCTTCATTCCATTTTCAAGATTAGAGCTTTCATACATCGTACGATACGAGCTATCAGCCAACATATTATCTATAAATTTATTATTGCCATCATCATCCAGGCGAAAAATTATTAAAGAAAAATCAAATTCACCATCCAGTTTATTAAATTGCCGATACGATACAGCATTAAACCCAGCAGGAATAACC
>JARXRR010000036.1:0-38529 GCA_033792355.1 Chromatiaceae bacterium AAb-1 | reverse complement strand
GTATAATAAAGATTAATAAAATTTTTTCTGACATTCAGAATCAGTTACTCGCTGTTCCGCTTGCTATTGTTTTAGTCGGCGGTCAACTCGATAAGACAGGTGATTTTTGGGTTAAAAACTTGCTTATATGGTGCGGTGCTTTTGTTTTTACTATCTTTATGAACCTCTTAATTCGCAATCAAAAAAACACCTTAAAGTCTGTTCAAGAGGAAGTTAAGCAGCATGAGCAACAGTTATGCACTAAATATAATGGTATAGCTGAAAAATTTGATAAGGATTTTCATCAAATTAACTGCAGAATTTTCCATCAAAAAGTCCTGCTTTATATAGTTGATGGCGTTGTAGCTTTAGCTTTTTTGGGTATTACACTCGTTGCTTTATGGTTTAACGGTTGGTTACTGCTTTTCCTAAAACCCTTTAATTTAAACATTCCCGCCTGACACCTAATCTGCGGTTACGTTAACTAACTGCAGATTAGGCTTATGAAACTTCAATTACCCCGTTTATTTACCTGGATTCTTCTGACCATTGGCTTGCTGCTGGCTATTGCCTGGTTTAGCCCCCAGCAAATCCCGATGATGATGTCGCTGGTGCGGTGTTAGGTTATTGGCTTGGCAGGCTGAGGTTTCCTTATGACCGTCTGCATACTTACGCTGCAACTAGCGAATTTTCGTGCTTTGTCAACAGTTTCAGCTGGTCGTGAAACGGCCTTCCCATGGAAATAGGGAGCACAAATTGGTCGGGAGCGTTTTTGAACGCCGTAGGCGGCCCGTAGGATGGAGGGCAGGAAGCCCGGAATACTGTTGTTCATCCCAGGCGCCTACGCGAAAGCAGTGGGGTTTTTTTGCTTTTATCTGCCAAGATAGCTATCCCAGTCTTTCCAGACCGGCTGAAATCCCTGTTGTGATAATGATGTGGCTACCTGTAGCGGTGTACGATTATCTTCGGTACTGAATTGCTCAAGATTATCCGGTTCAACCTGATAACCGCCCGGTTGTGTTTTTGAACCGGCACTGATACTGGTTATGGCCAGTGGCATAATATGATGGCGGAAATCGGCTGATTCCCGTGTTGATAACGATATTTCCAGCTCCGGCATAAAAAGCCGGAAGGCACAGATTAGCTGAACAAGATCTTTATCACTGACCGGGCTTTGCGGAGTAATACCTCCGCTGCATGGCCGTATACGTGGTACTGATAAACTCAAACGGGTTTTCCAGTAGGTTTTACGCAGATATTGCAGATGAAAAGCCAGCATAATGGCGTCAGTTTGCCAGTCTGCCAGGCCGAGCAGGATACCCAGACCAATTTTATCAATACCTGCCTGGGCAATTCTGTCCGGGGCATCCAGCCGCCAGGCAATATCAGTTTTTTTCCCTTTAAGATGATATTGCTGATAAGCAGAATGATTATAGGTTTCCTGATATACCATAACCGCATCAGTACCCAGCGTCCGGAGCTGGCAGTAATCTTCTGTTGCCAGTGGTTGTACTTCAAGCTGCATACTGCTGAAATGTTCACGGATAAGCGGCAGCATCTGCTGAAAATAACTCATACCGGCTTTAGTTTCATGTTCTCCGGTAACCACTAAAACCTGATCTATACCCATTTGCTGTATTGCTTTGCATTCCCGGGCAACTTCAGGTTGATTTAATATACGTCGTTTTACTTTCTGGCTCATCGAGAAGCCACAATAAAGGCATTCATTAGCACAAAGATTTGATAAATATAACGGAGCAAATAGCTGTACTGTATGTCCGAAACGCTGTCGGGTAAGTTGCCGGGCTTTTTCTGCCAGTTGCGGTAAAAACTGTCGGGCAGCAGGAGACAGCAGGATTTGCAGTTCATCAATACTAATGGGTGAGCGCTTATACAGAATAGGTTCAATCTGTGCTGTAGTGGCTTTACGGCTGTTCAGCTGAATATCCTGCCAGTTTAATGTCTGCCAGACTGAAACAAAACTCATAACGCCTCCAGAAAGCAGGTTAACGGGCTGGAAGCGGCAGATAAAGAAGATGAACTTGTCAGGCCAGCCTGATAAGCCTGACTGCCTGCCTGAACCGCTTGCCTGAAAGCATCTGCCATTGTAACGGGATTAATTGCGGTAGCTATAGCGGTATTCACCAGCACAGCGGCAGCTCCTGTTTCAAGAGCAAGGGCAGCATGTGATGGGGCGCCGATACCGGCATCAACAATGACCGGGATCCGGGATTGTTCGATAATAATTTGTAGCATCGCCAGTGTCTGTAACCCCTGATTAGAGCCGATAGCTGCACCCAATGGCATTACTGCGGCACAACCGGCGTCTTCAAGGCGTTTACACAGCACCGGATCAGCGCTGCAATAGGGCAGTACAACAAAGCCCTGTTTAACCAGAGTTTCTGCTGCAGCTAATGTTTCGATAGGATCTGGCATCAGATAGCGTGGATCAGGATGTATTTCCAGTTTTAGCCAGTTGGTTTGCAGAGCCTCTCTGGCCAGCTCTGCGGCGAAGATTGCTTCTCTGGCTGTTTTGGCGCCGGAAGTATTTGGCAGCAGCTTTATTCCTGACTGGCGAAGAGGTGTCAGCAAGTCATCCTGGGGTTTACCCAGCTGCAGCCGCTTGATTGCCAGCGTTACCAGTTCTGTTCCTGAAGCCTGTATTGCCTGCTGCATCTGTGCTGCACTGGCAAATTTTCCTGTCCCCAGAAATAATCTGCTGCTAAAAGTATGATCTGCAATTGTCAGCATAAATCAGCCTCCGGTAACGATCTGAAATAGCTGAACGTCATCACCGGAATTAAGAGTGACTTCAGGCCATAAACGTCTGGCAATAACCGTATTATTGAGTGCTACGGCGACACCGTCGGTACTGATTTTATGCTGTTGTAATAATTCCTGTAATGTTTGCACAGAAGAGCAGGAAATGACCTGCTGGTTAAGTGTGATTTGCATTTCGTATTACCTGATGTTCTGACCATAAGCTCTGTAATTGCTGAAAAGCGCCATCGGGATCGGCTGCGGCACTGATAGCACTGACTACTGCAATACCTGAAACCCCGGTATCTGCCACCGCAGGAAATCGTTCAGCATTGATCCCTCCAATTGCTACGGCAGGAATTTTATAGTGATCGCATAGTCGTACATACTGCGCTAACCGCTGTAGTCCCTGGGGTTTTGAAGGCATTTGTTTAGTCCGGGTTGGAAAAATATGTCCCAGCGCAATATAGGAAGGTTTAAGCGGCAGGGTATTGGTCAGTTCATAATAACCATGTGTTGAAATGCCCAGTCGCAGATTTGCCTGACTGATAGCATTAAGATCTGCCTGGGCTAAATCCTCCTGTCCCAGATGCACACCATAAGCATGGTGTTTTATTGCTAACTGCCAGTGATCATTAATAAACAGTTGAGCCTGATATTTTCTGCCGTACAGGATAGCAGCAGCAATAGTTTGCTCTGTCTGTTGTTGCGAGCCTTCTTTTATTCTGAGTTGCAGCGTTTTGGCGCCGAGTTGCAAAAGTTGCTTCAGGCTATCAAGATTATCGACAACAGGATAAAGCCCGGGGCTCTGATCTAATGCCGGAAATCTGCCCTCTGGTACAGGAACCTCTGGCAATACTTGTATTTCAGGGAAAAATGCCGGCGCAACAGGTAATGCCTGATGAAGGAGAGAACCCGCTCCTGAGCCTGTGGCATAAGCATAGGTTAGTGCCTGTTGCAGGTAGGCTCTTGCCAGTACGACAGCATCCTGAATCGCGTACTGCTGTGCATAAGCGGCTGCGATAGCTGCTGATAAAACACAGCCGGTACCGTGGTTGTTCGCCGTATTAATGCGGGGGCTTTGCATCAGAAAATCTGACTGCGCTGTACTGATAAAATGATCAGTTACGTACCGGTTGTTATCTGTGGCATGGCCCCCCTTGAGCAATACAGCTTTTGCTCCCAGTGCCAGCAGATGTTTTGCCTGCATCTGCACGGTTTGCTGCCCAGGGCTAAGTAAAGCCAGTTCTGGCAGGTTTGGTGTCACAATATCAGTTACGGGCAGTAACTGTCGCCATGCTTCAATAGTATGGCTGGCGGCAAAGCAATAGCCGGTACTGCTGGCAAAAACCGGATCAGCTACCACAAAGAGCTGCCGCTGCCGGCGGTATGCTGCCAGCCAGTCTGCCAGTAGATGGATAAGTGTAATATCTGAAATCACCCCGATTTTAATCGCCACTGGTGGTAAATCAGTGGCCAGGGTATCTAACTGGGTTTTGAACAGCGCCGGGCTGACAGTTTGTGCCGCACAGACTTGTATACTGTTTTGAGCAGTAATGCCGCTGATGACGGTACAACCGTGGCAGCCAAATGCGGCAAAAGTGTGTAAATCAGCCTGAATACCGGCTCCGCCGCCGCTGTCTGAAGCAGCAATGCTCCAGACTACCGGCCTGGAAGATAAAACCGTCATTTACGCCTCCGCAGTCTGGTCTGCTGTATCCTGCCGGAGCTGCTGGTTCAGCCGCATGGAGCAAAATTTAGGGCCACACATAGAGCAGAAATGCGCTTCATCTGCCCCTTCATTATTGAGGGTTTCATCGTGATAGGCTTTGGCCGTGTAAGGGTCCAATGAGAGGTTGTATTGATCCTGCCAGCGGAATTCATATCTGGCTTTGGACAGGGCATTATCGCGTCGTTGTGCTGCCGGATGACCTTTTGCCAGATCAGCGGCATGAGCAGCAATGGTATAAGCGATAAGTCCTTGTTTAACATCTTCTTTGTTTGGCAAACCAAGATGCTCTTTCGGGGTAACATAACAAAGCATGGCACAACCGTACCAGCCAATCATCGCTGCACCAATGGCTGATGTGATGTGATCGTAGCCGGGGGCAATATCCGTAGTCAGTGGGCCCAGGGTATAAAATGGCGCTTCGTGGCAGTGTTTAAGCTGCTCGGTCATATTCTCGTGGATAAGTTGCATCGGAATATGACCCGGACCTTCAATCATCACCTGGACATCGTATTTCCAGGCAATTTTTGTCAGTTCACCCAGGGTACGTAGTTCTGCAAACTGAGCTGCATCATTGGCATCTGCAATGCTTCCGGGACGAAGGCCA
The DNA here is from genome assembly GCA_033792355.1 of Chromatiaceae bacterium AAb-1. Taxonomy (GTDB): domain Bacteria; phylum Pseudomonadota; class Gammaproteobacteria; order Enterobacterales; family Alteromonadaceae; genus Alishewanella. The sequence goes on along the minus strand of JARXRR010000036.1, from coordinate 33,454 downwards.
TCTCCCAGCGACAGTGAAATATCATATTGTGCACATAACTGGCAGATTTCTTCAAAATGGCTGTAGAGGAAATTCTCCTGCTGAAAGAGGTGGCACCACTGTGCCATAATAGCGCCACCACGCGACACTATACCTGTAACCCGCCTGACCGTAAGGTTAATATAATCTTTTAATACCCCGGCATGAATGGTGAAGTAATCTACTCCCTGTTCAGCTTGTTCCAGCAGAGTGGCATAAAATACAGGCCAGTTTAACTGACTGACATCGCCTTTTACTTTTTCCAGCGCCTGATAAATCGGAACTGTACCAACCGGGACCGGGCTGTTGCGAATAATCCATTCACGGGTTTGATGTATACGGCGGCCTGTGGAGAGATCCATTACTGTGTCGGCTCCCCAGCGAATAGCCCATACCAGTTTTTCTACTTCTTCTTCAATGCTGGAACTAACGGCTGAGTTACCAATATTGGCATTTACCTTTACTTTAAAATTGCGGCCGATAATCATCGGCTCAGCTTCAGGATGGTTAATATTGGCCGGAATGATGGCCCGTCCTGCGGCAACTTCCTGGCGGACGAACTCTGCTGTAATTTCATCAGGAATATGTGCCCCGAAATGTTGCCCCTGATGGCGGTATTCTTTTGTATCGGATGCTGTCAGCCCCATATTTTCACGCAGGGCAATAAATTCCATTTCCGGTGTAATAATGCCGGCTCTGGCGTAATGCAGCTGAGTGACCCGTTTGTCCGCTAATGCGCGCCGGGGCTGGTGAGCGAATTCGGTTTGCCAGATTTCAGTTGTTATTTCATCTGCCGTTGATTGGGAGTAGTAGCCGGTGTCCTGACGAGCCTGAATCCAGCCGGCACGTAATGCGGGTAACCCGGCCAGTATATTCAGTGTGGCGTCGGGATCGCCATAAGGGCCGGAAGTGTCATAAACCTGCAGTGGCGGGTTTGGCACCGGCTGCTCATTAACGATAGTGGGGTGCAGCTGTATTTCCCTGACCGGTACTCTGATGTCAGCAGCAGAACCTTCAAGATACCGTCTGGTTGCATTCGGAAAGGTTTCTCCCTGCAATTGATAAATAAATTGTTGTGCCGCATCGCGTAGCTGACGACGATTTTTAGATGAATGTACAGACATAGCAAGCTCCGGTTGATTAAAAGAAGTTGCTTGTCCGGAGTTTGGGGTAAAACATGCGCACATAGCTACAGCCTGTAATATACGGCTGGCTATGCAGGGTGATGTGATTTCCCCTTGTTTCCCTTCGCAGGTACTAACCTGATCAGGTTCAACGGATCCCGCTTTCGCGGTCTCAGCCCATTTTTAAATTAGGGCACTCCGACAAGATGGAAGTCAGTATAGATTGTCGTAAACAGAATGCAACAGGATTTTAGATAAAGGCAATATGCTCAGAGTGACTGGGCATATTGGTAAAGTGCCTTTAATATTTTCATTTTTTGCTCATCTGCACTGTGTTCATGGGCAAGATTTTCCAGTTCCAGACCAAAAGCCTCCAGCGTCAGGTTAGGGTTATCTTTTCCGTGCATCAGTTTGTCTGCACAATAACGCTGCCATTTTTGCTGTTCTTCATGGGTTAGGGTAGTTGGGTAATTACGCGCCCGATACAAAAATAACAGATTGTTCAGCCGTTCATCAGCAAAAACCAGTGGCTCAGCGGCCAGCTGCTGTGGTGTCAGGCCATGCAGATATTCAGCTTTCTGTTTGTCCGGGTTGCTGATAAAACCGCTGTAAAGCTGATAGTCAGGGTTGGTTTCCGGCTTAAATTCGTTATTCTGAGCAAAAACCTGAGTAACCGTTTGCTGAACCTGCGGGTGTTGCCGCAGCCATTGCAGGTTTTGCTGACAAAGGGTTAAATCTATACCAAGTTGAGCAGCCCGCTCTGCTGACAGCGTGTTTAAAGGTGCCAGTACCGGGCATTTATTCAGATGAACCAGTTTCAGTCCCAGCCGTTGTTCGCCTTCTGCCAGATCTTCGGTCCGGCTATACATTTTAGCCAGCAGGGTGTCGGTATCATCATGCAGTAACGGCGCAGGATCTGCCTGCAAGTTATAACAGATCACGGCATTTTTATTGGTTGGATGCCATGCCAGCGGGGCTATCAGACTGGTACAGCCCTGAGATGCCGGAAATTTGGATGACACATGTACCAGCGGGGTAATCCCTGCGACATCAATCAGCTCGCTGACTGCATTTTTGCGCCGCAGGTTAAACAGATACTGAAATAACCGGGGTTGTCTGGTTTTAATCAGTTTAGCGATAGCGATAGTGGCATATACGTCTGATAAGGCATCATGTGCATTGGCATGTTCTACTGCATTAGCTTTAGTCAGATGTTCCAGCCGGAAACTGGGATTACCGTTTTCGTGTAAAGGCCAGTTAATCCCCTCCGGGCGCAGTGCATAACAGGCTCGAACCATATCAATAATATCCCAGCGGCTATTGCCATGCTGCCATTCACGGGCATAAGGATCATAAAAGTTACGGTACAGACTGTAACGTGTTACTTCATCATCAAAGCGAAGGTTGTTGTAACCGGTAACGCAGGTTTCCGGTTCTGCAAAGCGTGTCAGGATATTACGCATAAATTCTGTTTCCGGCAGACCTTTCTGCTGGCATAACTGCGGTGTTATTCCTGTAATCAAAGCTGCCTGAGGGTGAGGCAGATAATCATTTGCCAGCTGGCAGTACCAGATATCGGGCTCAGAAATGATGTTCAAATCCAGATCTGTACGGATCCCGGCAAACTGCGCCGGACGGTCTCTTTTGGGATCAGCTCCCCAGGTCTCATAATCGTGGAAATAGAGTGTGCCTTGCTGGTTCAATTTTACTTTCCTGCGTTATGTTCGCTTATCTGATTTTTTTTACTGTTTTTTATCAGTTGTTTCAATCTTTTTTACCATGCCTCTTACGATTATATTTGGCATCATTTGGCAGTGTTCTGCACCGTAGTGTAGCAGCAAGATGGCTCTGTCGTCGATGCGGCCAAGACAGGGATAAGAAATATGGATAATTTACTCACAGTTAAAGAGGCGTGTAGCAATATTTTTGTTGTAAGACAATTCAAAGTTCACTTATTGTAAACTTTATCCTATTCTGTATAATGTTCACATTAAGTAAACTGCAATGGGTGCGATAAATGCACGTTATTAAGCGTGAACCCTTTGAAACAGCTAAGGTATTATATCCAAACTGTGCTGACGCGCTTGACGCAACCTATAAAGCATTAAAGCGCAGTGAAGCGAAAAAACCGGAAGAGTTGCGGCAGGTATTTCCGTCGCTGGATAACTTTAAGTATGTGGACAAATGGTACGTTATTGATATCGGTGGCAATAAGTTACGGCTGATAGCGTTTCTTGAGTTTGTTGGCGGTAAGTGCTTTATCAAGCATATTGTTACTCATAAAGAGTACGACCGCATAACAGCAGAGTATCGGAAGAAATAGGAGGATAGCATGTTAAATGTTCAGGCAATGAAGTCCTTATCTAACCAGATAGTGCAGGTAATGCCCTGGGTGCGGGGTATTACCTCTGATGAGCAATACCATGAGTTAATTACGCTGATGGATGAACTGGTTGAGGATTATGATGCCAATCAGGTACTGATTGATATGTTGTTTCCTGTTATTGAAGAATATGAGGAAACGGCAGAGCGCTTTAAAGCGTTTAACCAACGTATAAACGAACTGGATCAGGGAGTGGCTATGCTGCGGGTACTGATTGACCAACATGGCCTGACACAAAGCGATTTTCAGGAAGAGATAGGTGGTAAATCACTGGTGTCGCAGATCCTGAGCGGCAGCCGGTCATTAACATTAAACCACATCCGGGCATTGTCAAAGCGGTTTGGTATTCCGGCGGCAATGTTTGTTTAAAGGCTACTTTTGTCAGCAGCCAGGGCAGGGTGTCAATGGCCGTATGATTCTGCAGATTAGGCATCGGGCGTAGTGTATCGTCGATGTTATGGATTGTATGCCGTTGTCTGGGTAAGTAGTTGTAATTTATTCTGATAACGTTGTTGCTCTGATTGCGATGATGAACTTCTGCGGGCTTTTTCCATATAGTGGCTGGCCAGTGTGATATTACCCTGCAGGTAATAGCTTTTTGACAGGCCGAAGTAAGCTTCATGCAGGTTAGTATTCAGTGTCAGTGCTTTTTTGTAGTGCTTTATGGCCTGGGCGGGTTGCTGCGGTATACTTTCGTCGCCCAACATAACGTAGTAGTAAGGGTTATTCTGGCGTTGCAACAGCACATATCTTTCCAGCTCTGCCGCTTTATCGGTATTACCTGTTTTGCGATAAAGCATCGCCAGATTTGCCAGGGTGTTGACAGAATCAGGTTGCAGCGCCAGGCTGTGATGATAGGCATTAAAAGCATATTCAGTTAAGTTTTCCTCCCGGTACAGCACAGCAAGATTAGACCAGCTGGCAGCAAATTCCGGGTCAGTCAGTGTCGCCGCTTTGTAATACTGATAAGCAAGGTTACTGTTACCATTGCTGTGGGCATGAGCGGCTTTATTGTTGTAAAACATCGCCACAATACGGTTGCCGGAAATAATTTCTGCCGGGAAGGTTTTACGGGTTACGTATGGATCAAAATCGACAATAACATCTCTGGATATGAAGGTGTAGACAGTATTCGCCGGAGATGATGCTTTCAGCCGCAGATTGACATGACCATTCAGAAAACTCTGGCCTTCGCTGTTAACCCAATACTCCGGAATTTGTATATCCTGAAATTCAGCCTGAATACCTGCGGCTTTCGCCAGGCTGTAAGCCAGAATGGAAAGGCTGAGGCAATTTGCTTCCCGTTGTTGCAATGTTTCTGTTGCTGTGGTGGTGGCGGTATGTTCATAGCTGAGCCCGGTATTGGCATAGAAAAAGATGTATTGCAGAATTTCCTTGGTGCGTTGCTGTGTATCCTGCTGGCGGTTGATAAATTGTCGGATATCTGCCTCTGTTGCCGGTGGCAGCCTGAAAATATCGTCAGCGGTTTCCAGTACCGCTGCAGGTTCGGTAAAGTGGTGATCAGCATAAAGCTGTGATGGCGGGTATTTTTGCCATATACCAGCTGTATGCTGACAGGCTGTCAGCAGCAGTAATATTGTTAAACAGAGGATATTACGCACAATGCTGCTCCGCTTTACCGGATTATCAGCTAACTATAGTGAAATATGATGTGATCTCCAGTAACAGGAGAAATCAGGGGGTATGGTAAGTGTCAACAAAAGCTGGCAGAAAAAAAGGGCGCCAGAGGAGCGCCCAACGTCAGGTTATCGCAGTGTGTCGTAACACAGGGACAGTGTAACAGTCTGTCTGACCCCGCTTTTGATCTAACGCAAGAAAAGCACTGACCAGCATAAATATTTGGTATATAACGAACTGTCTGGAATAAAAATAAAAGGTGAGGCAATGAGATATGTAGCACTGATTTTGGCATTAGCAGTAACCGGCGCCATGGCAGAATCGTTACCTGTCAGGCAGGAAACAGCCGTTCCGGTAGGTATTGTTATTCATGGCGGGGCAGGAACGATTAACCGTGATCATATGACGGTGCAGCAGCAACAGGAATATCAGGCTGTGCTGACACAGGCTGTCGAGCAGGGTTACCGGATACTTGAATCTGGTGGCAGCAGTATGGATGCAGTAACCGCAGCTGTCATCGTACTGGAGAATTCACCATTGTTTAATGCGGGAAAAGGGGCGGTATATACCTGGGATGAAACACATGAGCTTGATGCTTCGGTGATGGATGGCCGTGATCGTAGTGCCGGTGCTGTTGCCGGAGTCACCACAGTTAAAAATCCGGTACTGCTGGCTCGTGCTGTCATGGAAAAATCAGAGCATGTGATGCTGGCCGGAAAAGGCGCAGAACAGTTTGCCGCCGAACAGAAACTGGAACTGGTTGATAATAATTACTTTGGCACAGAATTCCGGCTTGAAGCATTAAAAAGAGCAAAACAGGCGCAACAGGCTTTACCGCATCAGGCCGCGGTAGCTTATGACCCTGCGTGGAAAATGGGGACAGTGGGAGCGGTAGCAATCGATCGGCAGGGAAACCTTGCTGCGGCAACATCAACCGGCGGTATGACCGCTAAGCGCTATGGCCGGATTGGCGATTCTCCGGTAATTGGTGCCGGAAACTTTGCAGATAATGCAAGCTGTGCGGTATCGGCAACCGGACACGGAGAATATTTTATCCGCTATCAGGTTGCTGCTGATATTTGCGCCAGAGTGAAATATCAGGGAAAAAGTGCTGAACAGGCGGCAGATGAAGTGATTAATCAGGAGCTGATTAACATTGGTGGTACCGGAGGAGTTATTGTTGTTGATCCTCAGGGTAATCTGAGCTGGGCATTCAATACCGAAGGCATGTACAGAGCAAAACGTACTGAAGGTTCTGTGACGGTCGTTGAGATTTTCCGTCCCTGAACGGGTAATCCATCATATATCGGCTACCCTTAGAATATAACCGATAAGGAGGGTATGATGGATTTACTGAAAGTTGCAGACTATATGAACCGTCGTCCGTTAATGTTTCGTACAGATATGCCGGTTGAACAGGCTGTTGATTTACTGATGCAAAGCTGCCATACCGGCGGGCCGGTAATCAATGAGCGACAGCAGGTTATCGGCTTTATTTCTGAGCAGGATTGTCTGGCCAGAATGTTATCGTCAACTTATCACGATCAGCAGGGAGCCTGCGTTGCAGACGTAATGACAGCACCGGTGCTTACCGTAAAACCCTATGATTGCCTGATCGATCTGGCACAGCTGATGCTGAAAGCCAAACCCAAATTGTATCCGGTAGTGGATGATGACGGTTTGCTGATTGGTATTATTACCCGGCGGAATGTACTGGCGGCGATTGATAAAGAACTGCATTCCCACTACAGTCAGGTGAGTTGATATTAACAACCGGGCATAAAATTGATAGCATGACGCCCTCTTATGATGAGGGTGCTGTTTTGTCTGAACCTGTATTATCTGTTCCTGAGTTATTTTCCCGTTTATCGGTCTGTTTACTGAAAGATCAGTTTCGGTTGCGCCGGCGTTTGCAGCAGCTTAAAACTGTTGCTGATAACGCAAAACAGCAACAATTACTAACCTCTGTCAGCACTGAAATTGAACGCTCGGTGTTACTGCGCCAGCAACGGGCTGAGACTGTTCCGGTTATCCGCTATCCGCTGGAATTACCGGTAGTCGCGAAAAAAGAAGAAATTAAAGCTGCTATTAAACAACACCAGATAGTGATTATCGCCGGGGAGACCGGTTCAGGTAAAACCACGCAGATCCCGAAAATCTGTCTGGAGCTTGGGCGGGGAGTTGCAGGTATGATTGGTCATACCCAGCCACGGCGGCTGGCTGCGCGCAGTGTCTGTGACCGGCTGGCGGAAGAACTGCAATGCCAGGTTGGACAACAGGTGGGTTATAAAATCCGCTTTGGCGATCATACCGCAGCGCAAACCCATATAAAACTGATGACCGACGGGATTCTGCTGGCAGAAATTCAGCAGGATCGTTTTTTAAATCAGTACGATACTCTTATTATCGATGAAGCTCATGAACGCAGCCTCAATATCGATTTTCTGCTGGGTTATTTAAAGCAACTGTTGCCTAAGCGGCCGGATCTTAAATTGATTATTACCTCGGCCACTATCGATCCGCAGCGTTTTTCGCGGCATTTCTTTGATGCGCCGGTTATTGAAGTTTCAGGTCGTACTTATCCGGTCGAAGTGCGTTACCGGCCCGTTGCAGAACAGGAAGATAAAGATGCTGATCAGCTACAGGGGATCTTTAATGCTGTGGAAGAACTGTATCAGGAGCCACCAGGCGATATCCTGATCTTTCTGAATGGTGAACGCGAAATTCGTGATACCGCCGACGGGCTCGAAAAGCTGAAATTACCGCATACCGAAATACTACCGCTATATGCCAGATTAAGTGCGGCAGAGCAGAACCGTATTTTCCAGAGCCATAGCGGGCGGCGTATTGTGCTGGCAACGAATGTGGCTGAAACGTCTTTAACCGTACCGGGAATTCGTTACGTTATTGACCCCGGAACAGCCCGTTTGTCGCGTTACAGTTATCGCTCCAAGGTTCAGCAACTGCCGATAGAGGCGATTAGCCAGGCCAGTGCCAACCAGCGTAAAGGCCGGTGTGGCCGGGTAGCTGCCGGTATCTGTATCCGGTTATACAGTGAAGAAGACTTTTTAAGCCGGCAGGAATTTACTGATCCGGAAATTCTGCGTACCAACCTGGCGTCGGTTATTATGCAGATGCTGGCATCCGGGCTGGGAGACATTGAAGCTTTTCCGTTTCTGGAACGTCCTGACAGCCGCTTTGTCAGTGATGGTATTAAATTACTGGAAGAACTCGGCGCCATTACAACTGAACGGGGTAAGCAGGGCGTACAGCTTACTGCATCCGGTAAACAGCTGGCCCGTTTACCAATAGATCCCCGTTTGGCGCGGATGGTTATTACGGCAACTGAAACCGGCGCCAGTAAAGAATTAACGGTACTGACCGCGGCACTTTCTATTCAGGACCCGAGAGAACGGCCGCTGGATAAACAACAAAAAGCTGATGAATGCCACCGGCGTTTTGCTGACAGCGATTCAGATTTTGTCAGCTGGCTCAAACTATGGGAATACCTGCAACAACAACAGGAAGTACTGAGTAATAACCAGTTCCGGCGTTTATGCCGTCAGGAATTTCTGAATTATCTGCGGGTACGGGAATGGCAGGACTTAACTGCGCAGTTACAGCAACTGTTGCAGGAGCAGGGTGTCAGACTGAATCAGGAACATGCAGATTATCAGACTGTTCACCGTGCGGTATTAAGCGGGTTGCTGGGGCAGGTAGGTTTTAAAGATTCAGATGCCGATTATCTTGGCCCCCGTCAGACCCGGTTTTATGTTTTCCCCGGTAGTCACTTATTCAAACGTAAACCTAAATGGGTGATGGCTGCCGAGTGGGTGGAAACGTCCAGATTATATGCCAGAACCCTGGCTAAAATTGAACCGGAATGGATAGAACCACTGGCCCAGCATCTGGTAAGCCGCAGCTACAGTGAACCGCACTGGGAGAAAAAGCGCGGCGCTGTGGTGGCTTACGAACAGGTTACCTTGTACGGGCTGGTTATCGTGCCCAGGCGGCCGGTACTGTACAGCCGGATAGATGCTGCGGTAAGCCATCAGCTTTTTATACGCGAAGCCCTGGTGAATGAGCAGCTTGGCGGCCAGGAAGCTTTTCTTGAGCATAACCGCCGTCTGATAGAGCAGGTTGAAGCGCTGGAAGATAAATCCCGGCGGCGTGATATTCTGGTTGATGAAGAAACACTGGCCGCTTTTTATGCTGACCGGGTACCACAATTTGCCAACAACCGGATTGATTTTGCCAAATGGTGGAAGAAAAAGCGGGCCGAAGATCCTGCTTTTCTGAATTTTGATCCGGACAGCCTGTTAAACCGTGATGCCAGTGAAATTACCGCCGATAAATTCCCGGAAGTGTGGCGTCAGGGCAACCTGGCATTACCACTGGAGTATCATTTTGCACCGGGTGAAGAAGATGATGGCGTAAGTCTGATTATTCCGCTGGCATTGCTGAATCAGATAGAAGATACCGGTTTTGACTGGCTTATTCCGGCTCTGCGGCATGAGCTGGTAACATCGCTGATTAAACTGTTACCGAAACAGTATCGGCGCAATTTTGTGCCGGCACCTGATTATGCCGGCGCATTATTACAAAGTATTACCCCGGAAGATGGCCCGTTACTGGCAGCGATGACGTCACGTCTGAAAAGAATGTCAGGTGTTACCATTCCTGATGATGCCTGGGAACTTAGCAGTCTGCCGGTTCATTTACGGATGAACTTTAAAATAACAGATGAAAAAGGTCACACGCTGCATCAGGGGCGTTCCCTGGCTTTATTGAAACAAGGGTTGCAGGGCGAAGTACAGCAAAGCCTGAGTCAGGTTGCAGAGCAGGGAATCGAACAGGATAAACTGACTGACTGGAGCTTTGGACAATTACCCCGGGAGTACGTAAAAGTACAGGCAGGGTATGAGATTAAAGCGTTTCCGGCCCTGGTGGACGAAAAGCATTCTGTTGCAATCAAATTACTGGATAACCCACAGCAGGCAGCGGCAGAAAGTAAACGTGGTTTGCGGCGTCTGTTATTGCTGAATATTCCGTCACCGGTGAAATACCTGCAGGAATCATTACCGAATAAGGCCAAACTCGGGCTGTACTTCAACCCTTTTGGTAAAGTACTGGAGCTGATAAATGATTGTATTGCCGCTGGTGTTGACAGCCTGATAACTGCGGATAAACCGCCGGAGAATCAGGCAGCGTTTCAGCAACTGAGAGAGAAAGTCCGGGCTGAAATCGGGGATGTGGTGGTGGTTATTGCACTTAAAGTTGAGCAAATCCTGACACTTTGCCATGATATTCAGAAGCGCCTGAAAGGCCGGGTCGATTTACAGCACGTACAGGCCCAGGCAGATATTAAACAACAACTGGATGAACTGATTTTTAAAGGTTTTGTCAGTAAACATGGTGCTGCCCGGTTAGATGATATCAACCGTTATTTACAGGCAATGCAAAAACGACTGGAGAAACTGCCGGTTGATCCTCACCGTGACCGGCTGCTAATGCATGAATACCAGAAAGCGGAGGAGGCTTATAAGAATCTGCTGGGAAAATATGCCGGTCAACCGGTATTACCAGAACCGGTGCAGCATATTGCCTGGATGTTGCAGGAACTGAAAGTTTCATTGCATGCCCAGCAGTTAGGTACACCTTATCCGGTTTCAGTAAAACGGATATTACATGCGGTAAATGAATTGAGATGAACCGGTTTCAACCGGTGCTTTACACCTTGGTGCGAACCTTCTATAACTAAAGGTTGTTGCGGTTGTTTCCCGTAATGTCTTCTGACACTACGGGAGTGTGTTTGCTGCAGAGTATTTTGCTTTGCGGTAGCAGGAGTACATTATGTTAGGAAGAAATGATAACCGGCATTATTTCAGGATGATGGTTAATGCCGAGGTTGAACTGATGATTAATGATCCCGGAGCGGGGCGGGTAATTGATGGTATTTGCCGTGATTTAAGTGCTTCAGGAATGTCGGTTGAAATTGATGAACCGCTGGAAATGGGAACGCTGATTAAAATACGGCTTGAGTCGCAAAATGCCAGTATTCCGCCACTGGATGCCACTGCAAAAGTGATGCGTTGCGGTCAGGAAAGTGAAGACTGCTATCAGCTTGGTCTGGCATTTATTGATATGAACTGAGCCCTGCCAGATGTAAGGTGAATTTAGCGCCGGGCTGGGCGTTTTGTGCGCTAAGTGTCCAGCCGTGCATCGAGGCTATTTCACGGCAAATGGCCAGCCCCAAGCCGGCACCTTCGTTGCGCCGGGCAGGGCCACGCCAGAATTTGCTGAAAAGCAGCTCAAAATGCTCCTCCGCAATACCGGTACCGTAATCTCTTACCTGCAGTTGTTCCTCATTAATCCAGATATCTACCGTACTGCCCGCCGGGGCATGGGTAATCGCATTCTCTATCAGGTTTTTAATCAGAATAAACAAAGTACTGCTGTCTGCCCGGACATTAATAATGTCCTGTGGATAGTGCAGGTTTAAGGCTACCTGATGGGTAGCTGCTAAACGCGCCAGATAATTAGTAACCTCTCCGGTAATTTCAATCAGTTCAGCCGGTTCAAATTGATAGTTGTGTGCTTCGCGCACTTCAGCCAGATGTAATAACTGATGAACCTGTCTTACCATCTGGTCAATATCTTTCAGCAATAACTGGCGGGATGGCAGGTTATCTGACATTTCAATTTCACCCCGCAGCAGGGAAAGCGGGGTTTTCAGTTCATGGGCTGTTGTTGCCAGCAGTTCCTGCTGAACCTGAAAACCATAAGTCAGCCGGTCCAGTGCCGAGTTAAAGGCTTCGACCAGTGGTACAACTTCCGAAGGCAGTTTATCAATATTAAGCCGCTGCTGAAGGTTCTGCGGGGTTATGCCGGCGGCGATGGCTGAGGCAACCTGTAGGGGTTTCAGCATGTAGCGGATAGTGATAATAACAATAATGGTGATCAGCAGAAAAAACAGCAGTGCAATAAAGATAGCGATGTGGGAAATCGGTTCAACTCTGGTTAACTGGAAAAGGTCAAGAATTCTGTTGCTGCTGAATGCCTGCAGCAGATAGTCCCCGGATGAGGTATGCAGCTTACGGCTTATGATGTAGTCCCGGTGCTCGTTACTGCTGTACAGATAAGAGCGTGCTGCTGAAAACTCCGTGCCATCGGCATCAAAGGGTGTCATATCGTTATCGGATGACAGGATCACTTTTCCGTCTTTGGTTATGACCCGGTATTTCAGATCATCACGCAGTATCATCTGAAACCAGCTTTTGTCATCCGGTAGTGTGACACTTACAGGTATGCCGCGGGTATCGGTTGTAATGTGGTGCGCCAGAAAGTCGATTTGCTTGCGCATGATTTTCTGGATCAGCAGATCCGGGTTTACTGCATAAATGTAGAGGTAAATAACGCTCAGTAGCAGTAGCACCGCAACAACAAAGGTACTGATAAGCCGTAACGCCAGATTGCGGTATAAACGTTTAATGCAGCGCATAACCCCGGCCCCGGATATTGGTAATCGTGATTGTCGAGTCAAGTTCCAGCAGTTTTTTACGCAGACGGTGCAGGGCAACATCCAGCGCATTGGGAGTAACTGCTTCACTCAGGCCCCAGGCTGCCTGTTCCAGTTTATTGCGGGCAACCATCTCTCCCGCAGACTGCATCAGTGAGAACATAATCTGGACTTCAGCCGGTGCCAGCATAACCTGTTTGGCCGCACATTCCAGTTGTGCGGTGGCAGGGTACAGTTCCAGATCGCCGTATTTAGGGTTGAGTGTCTGTATTACCGGCGGTCGTCGCAACAGTGCCCGGACTCTGGCAACCAGCTCATCCATCGCGAAGGGTTTACTAAGATAATCATCAGCACCGCTTTCCAGTCCTTCAATCCGATCATGTACCGCATTACGTGCTGTCAGTACAAGACAGGGGATCATGTTGCCGTTGCTTCTTAATCTGCGCAGTAATGCCAGTCCTTCGCCATCCGGTAATCCCCGATCCAGTACCAGTACTGCGTACTGCTGCATCGAAAATGCCTGCCAGGCAGATGCACTGCTGCTGAAGCAATCACATTCAATACCTACACGATGCAGTGCAGTCGACAGCAGGGCGGTTAAACGTTCATGATCTTCTACCAGAATAATACGGTTCATACTCTGCTCAAAAACGGTAACTGTAAAACAGGCTGGCGTTTTTCTCTGTCCTGCTGTCAATCAGCGGGCTGTCATATACCTCATCAGGCAGAAAACGAACGCCAGTATTAAGAGAAACAGCCTGTTCCGGACTGATAATGTACATCAGCCGAACCGCAGCTTCAGGCAGAACTGCGGCTTCTCCCTGGTACGCAATGCGATAGTCACGGGCTTCTGCTGTCCGTACACCATAATAGTAGTCAATATAGTTTTTATCATACCAACTGATTGTCACGCGTGGTTCAAGGTGCAGGCGGCGGGTCAGGATAAAGCGGGTAGATATTCCGGTGCTGGCCTGCCAGCCTTCGCTGTTTGAAAAAGTATCACCCAGTACTTCGGCAAATAACTGGCTGTTCGCAGTAAACTGCCAGCTGATATGTGGCCCAAGCCAGATACTTGCATCACGTTTCATGCCATCAAGAATCCATGCATCTTTAGATCTGTAACCATCATACAGGGCGTACCTTGCTCTGACTACCACAGCGACATTGTTGTGATCGGCAACTTTCAGATCCAGATTCGCACCGGCCAGCCTGAAATAGCGATGATCAATAAAAAATGCCGGCAGCAGCCGTGTTTCACTGCTGAAACCGCGATAAGCGGGATCTTTAACGGCAACACCGCCACCCACAGTAATTGAAGCCGCATAGCTGCCGGAGGCTACCAAAGTGCCCGACAGAAAAAGGGAGCATAGTACCAGATTACGCAATCCTGCATTCCTTATAAAGATTAGAGGGAGATTGCCTGATTGTGGGTGAAAATACATTACCGGTTCCTTACTATGCAAAGAACCGGCAGAAAGAATTTATTTTGCCTGGCGGAAGGTCACACTGAAGTTAACGGGGACCAGCGGCGAAATACTGGTCAGGCCGGCCAGTTGCTGCAATTTGCTGACACCTGCAGTCAGGGTAAAACTGTCTGTATTCAGCATCAGTGGTGCAATGGTATTGACCAGTATGGTGTCGGTTGTCAGCCGGGTAATTTTAATTTTGGCATTGACGGGCACAGTTTCTGTTAATAGCGTAACGCCAACACTGGTTTCCAGTGTCGTTGACTGGCCTGCTGCCAGTTTACTGACGGTTTCCGGTGATACTTTTGCTGTTGCGGTAATTTTCGGGAATTTCTCTGCATCCAGTACAAACTCCCAAATCCGCTCGTCACGGATAGGGACATGAGTTTGCAGGCTGCTCACCGGAATAGTGATATTGACTGAGCCGTCAGGCAGCCATTCACCTTCAAGCTGGCTGAACTGGCTTGTTTCAGCGATGATGTCGTTCTTTACTGACACAAAATCCAGACTGGACTGGCTGTTGTCCAGCTGCCAGTTGGCGGATGCCGCAAAACTACTGACAACCAGCCCTAACAATGCGATACCTTTCATAGTAAACCTCTTTTTGTTATAAGTAATTTTCTGCGTTTTAATACACTTTACACACTAACCCTTTGAGGTAATGACCTTCAGGGTAATTACTGGCTACCGGATGATCGGCATCCTGTCCCAGCTTTTCGATAAACAGACAACGGCGACGGGCATCCAGGGCGGCATCGGCCACAATTTTCTGGAATAGCGCTTCGTCCATTAAACCGGAACAGGAAAAGGTTAGCAGTAAACCACCGGGTTTTACAATTTGCATCGCCACCATATTAATATCTTTGTATCCGCGGCATGCCCCCGGAAGCTGCGCTTTACTTTCGGCAAATTTAGGCGGATCCAGAATCACCATATCAAATTGCTGGCCCTGTTCACGGTAGTGTCGCAGCTGTTTAAAAACATCATGGCGAATATTATTTAACTGACGTAAATCCAGCAGGTTAAGTTCAGCATTTTTTACCGCTGTTTGCAGGGCCTGCTCAGACAAATCGACATTAGTTACCGAACTGGCTTGTCCCAGTAAAGATGCAACTGCAAAAGTACCGGTATAACTGAAACAGTTCAGAATATCTTTTCCGGCTGCATAACGTCTGGCGGCAGCCCGGCTGGCGCGCTGATCGAGATAAAAGCCGGTTTTATGTCCATTAATTACGTCTACCAGCAGTGACATGCCATGTTCTTTTATAACAATTTCGCCATTGTCTCTGGGCAAATGCAGCCAGCCGGTTACCGGCTTCAATCCTTCTTTTTTTCTGACGTCCACATCTGAACGTTCATAAATACTATGCTGGGGAAACAACGTTTGCAGCGCCTTCAGAATAAAAGGGCGCCTGGCTTCTGCTCCGGCAGAAAGTAACTGACACACCAGTACATCGTTATATTTATCAATGGTAACGCCTGGCAGGCCATCTGACTCGGCAGCGACAACCCGTAAGGCATTAGTCTGCTCCAGGTCGAATAATGACAACCTGAGTTGCCATGCCTGTTCAATACGGCGGGTAAAAAATGTCTGATCAATCGCTTCTTCAGCATCGAAAGACCAGACTCTGGCACGGATCTGGGAATCCGCTGAATAAGCCGCCCTGGCCAGCCATTCGCCTGAACTGCTGATAACATCTACCGTATCCCCGCTATTGGGAGTACCTGTAACATATTTAACGGCTTTAGAAAAAATCCACGGGTGATGGCGCTTTAACGATTTTTCACGGCTATCTTGTAATACTATGGTCGGAAGCTGGTTTTTGGTGCTCATGGCAATAAGGACATTGTGCTAGACTAAAGTCCGCATTCTAGAGAAGCTGTAAGCAAAGCTAAAGCAAATTTTCACCGGAGGGATAAATAGCGTGTCTTTACCAGACAGTTTACCGTCAGTGATGAAAGTGATTAATGTTGAAGAACCGGGTAAACATAGCCGCCTTTATTTTACAGACCGGCCTTTACCCGTACCAGCGTATGGGCAGTTGTTAATCCGGGTTGAAGCTGCCGGCATTAACCGTGCTGATTTAATGCAGCGCCGGGGGCTGTATCCGCCGCCGGCAGGAGAAAGTGATATTCCGGGGCTGGAAGTTGCCGGTACGGTGGTGGCTGCCGCAGATAACGAACAGCACTGGCTGGGCCAGAAAGTATTCGGGCTGGTGGGTGGCGGTGGCTATGCTGAATATGCCTTACTACAGGCAAATCATGCGATGCATTTACCTGCGGGATGGAGCATGGTTGAAGGTGCTGCCACCGCAGAGGTTTTTCTTACTGCGTTTCAGTTATTATTTGCTATCGGGCAGCTGCAGGCCGGACAAAAAGTACTGATCCATGCCGGTGCCAGCGGGGTAGGTACGGCGGCTATTCAACTGGCACGTTATGCCGGGGCTGAGGTTGCGGTTACCGTAAGCTCAGATGAAAAAGCACAGGCTTGTCTGGCTCTGGGGGCTAATCTGGCAATTAATTACCGCTCGCAGGATTTTGCTGAGCAAATCAGTCAACACTGGCCGCAGGGCATCAATGTAGTGCTTGATCCTGTAGCAGGCAGTTATCTGGCAAAAGAAATTCCGTTACTGGCAATGGATGGCATTATTGCTGTTTTTGCGATGATGGGGGGCAGCAAAATGGAGCAGATTGATTTGGCACCATTGTTTAAACGGCGTGGTCAGTTGATTTGCTCGACATTGCGTAACCGCAGCACACAGTATAAAGCTGAGCTGGTGCAGGCGTTTGAAAAACAGTTTGCCGGCGCATTGGCCTCTGGCCGGTTGAAACCGGTGATTCACCAGGTATTTGACTGGCAGCAGGCAGAGCAGGCTCATCAGTTGATGGCGTCTAATCAGACTATGGGTAAACTGATATTAACCCTTAACTGATAAGAAAAAATAGTAAGGACTTCAGACTCGAGATGACCGCGGGTACAGTTGGTAAATCGAATTATACGAAAGCGATAAGAACGCTGATCGATAAAATCTATGACAATAATGTTGTAGCCGGCTCGCTATATGAACAGGCTGCGCTGTGGTTCAGGCAGGAAGTGAAGCGCAGGCAACAACAACGGGAGCTGGAACATCAGGTGCTCTTGCTGCGCCAACGTCAGCATCAGGTCAGTAAACGGGACATTGCCCTGGTTGAACAGCGCTTGCAGCAGGCACAGGAAGAGCAGAAACATTTCAGTCAGCAACAACTTGATGAAAACCACCAGCGGTATCTGTATCTTAAAGAACTCTGCCGGGAAATTCTGGCTCTGACTCAGGGGGATTCTTTTACCGAAACCAATTTACTGACGGCAAAATTACTGGGCACTATTCAGCTGAGTTCGCCGACTCAGGGCAAACAGGTGGCCGCCAGTAATCAGAAAAGCAAGCACCTGTATAAAGCCGCCCTGAGTTTACGGCTGCTGGATCGCTTGCTGGCAGATAAAGAATTACATAATCCGTTTATTCTGCAACGCCATAATGATAGCCGCAGCCGTACTAATCTTCCGGTTACGGAATATCATCCTTTTCGCGACGATGTGCAAATGCCCCTGTTAATGGCTGTATTATTGCAGGAGATCGGCACTATGCACCCTGATGCACAGCTGATTCTGAAAGGCGAAGATGGCAAAGCTGACGAGTTCCGGGCATTGGATGATGAGCAGCGTATCAGGCTGCTGCAAATCAGTTTCAGGGAAACGCTGAATTATGTCACCAATGCGATAGGCATTGATCGCTATGTCGGAAATTCCAGAGAAGAACGCGAGCAGTTTATTCATCATGAACGTGAACGGCAGGCATTTATTCTGGGGTTGCTGAAAAATGCGGTAAAACCGGAACATGGTATTGGCAACTTACTGAAAATTCCCCAGGTATATAGCTCGGTGGTGTTATCGACTAAGCATAATTATGTTTATGATGCTTTACCTAAGGCTGCGCTGGTACTGGAAAAAGGCGTGGAAAAGGGGCTTTACAGCCATACCGCGGTAACGGCGATGTTACGGATTACCGGTATTTTCCCCCAGGGGTTTGGTATTACCTATATTCCGAAAGATTCCGACAAGCAGGATCTTGATCGCTATGAATATGCCATTGTCACTTCGTTATATCCGGCTGATCCCAGGGTGCCGGTATGCCGGATGGTGACCCGTAACCTGACCTATAATGTATCGGCACAGGGATGTACAGTTAGCACTGATAATAACCTTTATTTCCCTCAGGCCCGTAAAAAGCTGGAGAAAATCAGTGAAGAGCGGTTACTGGAAATTCTGAGTAAACTGGTTTCCAATTTTGAAGAACGCAAATCTATGGCACTGATCCCCGGATGCTGGCATCCGGACGAGTATTTTTCGTTTATTAAAAATCAGAACCTGTGGAATAAGGTCGTAGTGCTGTCGAATTAAGGTGTTTTTACCGCATCATCCTGTTCGTTATTTTCCGGTTGGGATGACGGTGGGGCATCGTCTGTTTCTGTTTTTTCTTCTGCTTCTGGCGCAGGTTCTGTCTCTGCTACCGGGGTGTCACTATCTGACGGAGGTATATCTTCCGTTACCGGTGCCGGGTCGTCACGCATTTGCTCCTGCACCATCTGTTCGTCAACCCGCGGGTCAAGTGCAGCGGCCAGTGGGGATGAAACCAAATCGCCTGAGCCCATCTTAAACTGAGCATTCTGCTGTTCGGCCATCAGTCTTTTCACTGCTTTCTGGGTGTAATTTACCCGCATCAGGCGCAGGAACAACGAGAATGCACAGCAACTGATAAAGGCATACAGCATAGCAGGGCCAACGGTTTGCATCAGAGCTGAGGCGATTAACGGCCCGATAGAAGCACCAAGGCCAAATGTCAGCAGAATGGTTGCCGACAATGCAACCCGTTCGTTTTGCTCTATATGCTGATTGGCAAAGGCCGTTGCAATCGGGTAGAGCGTAAAAGCCAGTACACCGTAGCAAAAAGTGGCAAGCAGCAATAAACTATTACTGAGTGGTAACAGACAGATACCCAAGGTCAGCAATGTCAGTAAAACGGCATTAAAGCGCAAAATACGGCTACGTGGCAGTTTGTCAGAAATTTTACCCATAGGCCACTGTGCCAGTAAGCCAGCCAGAATGGTGACTGACATAAACAGTGTTACATCTTCTGTTCCCAATCCCTTACTGGCAACATAGGCCGGAGCCAGACCATAGAATGCACCGGCCATCAGTCCCGCAACGGTAACTGCTGTCAGTGACTGCGGCACTTTTTTCCAGAAGGCCAGTATTTGCAGCGGCGCCGGTTGCAGTGGTGCCGGGTGAATTCTTTTGGTCAGCGCTATTGGCACAATACATAGTGAATAGCTCATGCTGATCAGCAGTAGTGGTTCCAGCCCTAACTCCGGAAAGCTTCGCAGCATCAGCTGGCCACCAATCATGCCCAGATAGGAGATAATCATATAACTGGCAAAAACAGCGCCCCGCTGTGAACTTTCTGCCTGTTCATTCAGCCAGCTTTCCAGCACCATGTACTGGCACATCATTCCCATGCCGACTACGACCCTTAACAACAACCAGATTTCCAGTTGTGCTGTCAGGGCATGGGTCATGGCACAGGCGCTGACAATAGCGGCGCTGGCGACAAAAGCCCTGATATGGCCAACCCTGGCGATTACCTTATGCCCCAGCTTGGAGCCCAATACCAGCCCCAGGTAGTAGCAGGACATCATGGCGCCAATCCAGACGGAACTGGTTTGCTGCTGAGCCAGTGACAGCCCCAGATAGGTTGATAGCGCCCCCTGGGCAATCAGCATCAGCAGGGTGGTAAGGAATAATGCAGTAAAACGACGATATGGACTGGCCATCTTTCTCACATTAAAAAAGTAGCAGCGAGTGCTGCTACATCATATTCAGATTATTTAACGCGCATTCCTGGTTGTGCACCATCATCCGGTGACAGAATAAACAGCTCACTGCCGCCGGGGCCTGCTGCCAGTACCATCCCTTCAGACAAACCGAAACGCATTTTACGTGGCGCCAGATTAGCAACCATTACCGTTAAACGGCCTTCCAGTGCCGCCGGTTCATACGCAGATTTTATACCGGCAAACACCTGGCGAATTTCACCTTCGCCAATATCCAGTTGTAACTGCACCAGTTTGTCGGCACCTTCTACGGCAGTGGCTTTAACAATACGGGCCACCCGTAAATCGATTTTTGCAAAGTCTTCAATACTGATAGTGTCTGCAATGGGTTCTTTGGTCATGGTGTGTTCCTGAGAGACCGCTTGCTGCACACTGGCTGTCGGTTGCAGGTTGTCTTTTGATGCGTCAATCATAGCGGTTACCCTGACCGGATCAACCCTTTGCATCAGCGCTTTGAACGGGTTAACCGGATGATTTAACAGCGGCTGCTGGTAATTGCTCCAGTTTAATTCACTGTTTAAAAAGCTTTCAGCTTCCTGAGCCATCACCGGCAGCACCGGCTTCAGGTAGTGCATTAAAACACGGAACAGATTAATGCCCATTGAACAGACATCATGTGCCAGTTGCTGTTGGTTGTCATCTTTTACTAATACCCACGGCGCTTTAGCATCAATATACTGATTTGCTTTATCAGCAAGGGCCATAATATCGCGGATAGCCCGGGCAAATTCGCGCTTCTCGAAACTGTCGGCAATGCTTTCTCCGGCAGAGGTAAATTCTGCCAGTAGTGCCGGTTCGGCTACCGTTGCAGACAGCCGGCCATCGAATCTTTTGGTAATAAAGCTGGCACAGCGACTGGCGATATTAACGACTTTACCAACCAGATCTGCATTGACTTTCTGGATAAAATCGTCAAGGTTCAAATCCAGATCCGTAATGCCGGAACTGAGTTTGGACGCAAAGTAATAACGCAGATATTCCGGGTTCAGATGGTCAAGATAAGTACGTGCTTTGATAAAAGTACCGCGCGATTTGGACATCTTGGCACCATTTACGGTAACAAAACCATGGGCAAATACGGCCGTAGGTTTACGTAAGCCGGCACCTTCCAGCATCGCAGGCCAGAACAGACTGTGGAAGTAAATAATGTCTTTGCCGATAAAGTGGTAAACTTCGGCAGCTGAATCGCGTTGCCAGAAGCTGTCAAAATCAATACCGTGTTTATCACAGTAGTTTTTAAAACTTGCCAGATAGCCAATAGGTGCGTCCAGCCAGACATAAAAGAATTTGCCGGGTGCGCCCGGAATTTCAAAACCAAAGTAGGGAGCATCCCGGCTGATATCCCACATTTGCAGGCCTTCGCTGAACCATTCCTGTAACTTATTGGCCATTTCGTCCTGCAGGGCGCCACTGCGCGTCCAGTCTTGCAGCATTTGCTCAAACGCAGGTAAGTCAAAGAAGAAATGTTCGCTGTCTTTTAATACCGGCGTGGCGCCTGATACTACCGAACGAGGGTTTTTCAGCTCTGTCGGGCTGTATGTCGCGCCGCAGGCATCGCAGCTGTCACCGTTCTGATCCAACGCGCCGCACTTGGGGCAGTCGCCTTTTACGAAACGATCCGGCAGAAACATGCTTTTTTCAGGATCAAATAACTGGCTGATGGTGTTGCGCTTAATATAGCCGCCTTGCTCCAGCCGTTGATAAATCATGGTCGATAACTGGCGGTTTTCGTCGCTGTGTGTAGAGTGATAGTTGTCAAAAGCGATGGCAAAGCCGGCAAAGTCTGCCTGATGCTCGGCTTTGGTTTTGGTAATCATCTGCTCTGGCGTAATGCCCTGTTCCTGCGCTTTAAGCATAATAGGCGTGCCATGGGCATCATCCGCACAAACGTAATAACATTCATGGCCGCGGCTTTTCTGAAAACGGGCCCAGATATCAGTCTGAATATATTCAAGCAGGTGCCCCAGGTGAATTGGGCCATTAGCATAAGGTAACGCACTGGTGATCAGAATTTTCCGTGTCGACATTAAACAAACGCTCTTTGCATAAATAACTGAAAAAATATGGCTTAATGATACAATAGCCAGCATTAAAGCGCACTCGTCAAACAGCGATTTGGCGAAGAAAGGCGTTTTTATTCTGACAAAACAGGAACAGAGAATGTTTAACTGGTTTAAATCAGCAAAAAATACCGAACTGCCTGCCGCATTAAGTGATTTTTTACAGCAGTGGCCATTGCCGGATAATACCGGTCTTTTAGGCAGCCTGATCAGGCAGGTAAGTTTCGATGCTGCTGCCCGTCAGTTAACAGTGCAACTGGGGCTGCCAATGGCATCGGTACAGCCTGCATTACAACAGGCACTGCAACAGGCTGGTTTTGATATGACGTTAACGTTGCAGGGAGAGCTGGAAAAAGCCCCGGTGTTCCGGCAAATCAAGCATATTATTCTGGTTGCGTCTGGTAAGGGCGGGGTAGGTAAATCAACTACGGCTGTTAATCTGGCAACTGCACTGGCGATGGAAGGTGCTAAAACCGGGTTGCTGGATGCGGATATTTACGGCCCGTCTATTCCTGTAATGCTGGGCCTGGACGGACAAAAAGCGGAATCACCGGATAATAAGTTGTTGTCGGCGAAGTATGCGCATGGTATTTACCTGCAGTCTATCGGTTTTCTGGTTGCGCCGGAGCAGGCATCTGTCTGGCGGGGGCCGATGGCCAGTCAGGCATTGCTGCAACTGCTTAATGAAACCCTGTGGCCGGAGCTGGATTATCTGATTGTTGATATGCCGCCGGGTACCGGTGATATTCAGCTGACAATGGCACAGAAGCTGCCGGTGACCGGCAGTGTTATTGTAACCACCCCGCAGGATGTGGCATTGTCTGATGCCAGAAAAGCGATCAGTATGTTCCGGCAAGTGAATATCCCGATTCTGGGACTGGTCGAGAATATGAGTTTTTACCTGTGCCGTAACTGTGGTGAACGGGAGGATATTTTTGGTACAGAAGGTGGTGTGGCTCTGGCTGAACGTTATCAGGTGCCTGTACTGGGGCAACTGCCGCTGCAAAAAACAATACGCGAAGCCGCTGATGAGGGTACACCTGTAGTATTAACTGCTGAGTCGGTCGCTCAACTTTACCGGGAAATAGCCAGACAAATGCAGCTTACTTTGTACTGGCAGCAACAAAACAGCAGCCAGCAACCAGAGATTATAATAACGGACGATTAAAGAATGAGATTGTGTGATCGTGATATAGAACGCTATCTGGCAGAAGGTAAAATCAGCATTGAGCCTGCACCGGATAAAGATATGATTAGCGGCGTAAGTGTGGATATAAGGCTGGGAAATAAATTCCGGGTATTTCAGGCGCATGCCGCGCCCTATATTGACCTGAGTGGCCCACGGGCAGAAGTTGATAAAGCTCTGAACTCAGTAATGAGTGACGAGATTTTTATTGCCGACGGTGATGTGTTTATTCTGCATCCGGCAGAGCTTGCCCTGGCTGTGACACAGGAATCGGTAACCTTACCTGCTGATATTGTCGGCTGGCTGGATGGCCGTTCGTCACTGGCCCGGCTTGGCTTAATGGTGCATGTTACAGCGCACCGTATTGATCCGGGCTGGGCAGGTAATATCGTGCTGGAGTTTTATAACAGTGGTAAGTTACCACTGGCGTTACGCCCTAAAATGAAGATTGGGGCATTAAACTTTGAACTGATGACCGGCCCGGCTGATCGCCCGTACAATAAGCGTACTGATGCCAAATATCAGCAGCAGAGTGGTGCGGTGGCCAGCCGTATCGGCCATGATGACAAGGGCTGATCAGACCCAAAAGTAAAAAGCCCATACACAAGGTATGGGCCGGAAGCTATAAAGCAAAAATGAAGCATGTTGATTATGCAATAAAGCTGCATAGTCTTGCAAGTGGGGAATCTATGACACTGACACTATTTGGTTCACAAACGTCGCCTTATGTTCGCCGGATACGGCTTGTACTGGCACAGCAGGCTTACCAGTTCAGCCGCATGAACATTCTTGACGAGCAGGACAGGGCAATACTAAGCCGGTATAACCCGACGTATAAAATTCCGATGTTGCTGGATGATGATACGGTTATTTTTGATTCCGGGGTGATTTATCGCTATCTGGCCGGCAAACTGAAATTTAAAGCACTTGGCTGGTATCAGGAAAATCAGTTAACAGTAATTAATGCTGTTAACGATTCGCTGGTTATTCTGTATCAGGGCAGCCGCTCTGGCTTTGATATGGATGAAGACAGGCTTTTATTCAATTTACAGAAAGAGCGCATCGCGGCATCACTTTTTGTGCTGGAACAGCAGTGTGAAGCGGGTGAGTTTGCGAACTGGGATTATCCGGCAATGGCATTGTACAGCCTGGTTGACTGGATTTTATTCCGGGAGCTGATTGATATGGAAGCCTACCCGGCCTTACTGGCTTTTCAGCAGCAAAACAGTCAGCAGGAAGCGGTAGCTCAGACAGATCCGCGCCTGGGCTAATATAAGTTTTTGTTGTTGTTCGGTAACGTTTTCGTTATGTTGTTCAGCGGTATCATCAGATAACTGGAGATTATATGGACTTACAACAGTTAGAGAAACTCCATGAATTAAAGGAAAAAGGGATTCTTTCTGAGGAGGAATTTCAGCAGCAGAAAGAAAAAATTCTGGCGGGAAAACCATCAGGCGCCAGCATTAATGATTTACTGCAGGACAGTAAATCTTATGCCATGCTACTGCATTATTCACAACTACTGACGTTTGTGATCCCGGTGCTGGGGGCGGTGGTGCCATTGCTGTTATGGCTGCATCGTAAAGACAGTGATACCTATGTTGATCAACAGGGTAAAGTGGCACTGAACTGGATGTTAAGCGCCTTTATTTATGCGGTTATCGGCTGGGTGCTGTTATTTATTCTGATCGGTTTCCCGTTGTTAATTGCCTTATTTATTGCCTCTGTGGTGTTTATTATCCAGGGCGGATTAAGGGCAAAAGAAGGGGTAATCAGAAATTATCCGCTGGCTATTAAATTTTTCAGTGTTGAAGAAAACGAGGGCATTTAAGAATACTTAACCGGTTATCAATAGTAATAAGCCTGCTGTAAGTCAGTTCAGCAAGAATCAGCTTGTTCTAAGCCAACCGTTGAAGCCCTGGACGGGCGGAACCGAGCCTACAGGGATGTATTTACGGCGTGTTGGTGTGAGCAAACTGATTCTTGCAAAGCTTTAACTAACCTGCACTTATTTTTGCAGGTTTTTAATTTTTCAGTATCACCGGCTCAATCAGTAGGCTGCTGTTGTGATCAGATAACCAGATTTGCCCTTCGCTGATATTGCATTGTAGTTCCATATTGCGGTTAACCAGTGTTGCCATACTTTTCACGGCGGTTTCGGGAATGTCTGTTACTGTCAGGTTCTGGTAGCGCTGCAGGTTTTGTTCCTGCTGTTTCCACCATACCGCAGTGCTGCGCCCGCCGTAGCAGTAGAGTTTTACCTGTCTGGCGCGGTTGCAGGCTTTGCGTAGCCACTTTTCATCACTGTGGCCAAATTCAACCCAAAGGGTAATATGGTCACTTAAATCTTTATCCCAAAGCTCTGCTTCTTCATCTTCTGAACTCAGCCCTTTGGTAAAGCTCAGGGAGTCTGATGCATTAAGTGCAAAGGCCAGCAGGCGTACCATCATACGTTCATCGTTTTCTGAAGGATGCTGCGCCAGTGTTAGCTGATGTTCCTGATAATAGTGCCGATCCATATCTGCGATATGCAGCTTAACTTTAAAAACCGTTGCTTTAAGCGCCATAAGCCTGATTACCGCTAAAAATGAAAGGCCCGCAGTGTATCGCAGGATGCTATTACCCTCAAACAAAAGCCGGAGAAATCTGACAGACAACATAGCGCAAATTAGTTATGCTGTATTTTTCTGTGGTTAACAGACTGAATTATGGCTGAATTTAATGTTTCTCTGGTACAGGATTTTCTTATCGCACTGTTAATTGGTGCTTTGGTTGGTATTGAACGGGAAAAACATAAACGCACTGAACATCCCAGTGGTTTTGGCGGGTTACGCACTTTCATTTTATTTTCCCAGTTAGGGGCCATCAGTGCCTGGTTATCGCGTGATATGGAATCACCGTGGCTATTTATTATTACGGTACTGGCTACTGCGGCTACTGTGATAACGGCCTATATTATGGAAAACCGTAAACAGGCTACATCTCCCGGCCTTACCAGTGAAATATCTGCGATAACGGTATGTCTGCTGGGTGGGGCGGTAATGTATGGTCATACGGAGCTGGCAGTGTCGCTGGGTATCCTGACCTCTGCCGTACTGGTATTTAAACAGCCGTTACATGGATTAGTAGGGAAAATCGGCACTGATGATTTATACGCCGGCCTGAAGTTGCTGATCGCCAGTTTTATTGTATTGCCGTTATTACCAAATTACCCGGTGGATCCGTTGCAGGCGCTGAATCCTTACAAGCTCTGGTTACTGGTAATTCTTATTTCGGGTATGTCGCTGGTGGGATACATTGCCATACGCTGGCTGGGAACCGCTCACGGCACACTGGTAACCGGGATCAGTGGTGGGCTGGCATCTTCTACTGCCCTGACACTGAGCTTTGCCCGAACCAGTAAAACAGAACCCGATCCGCTGGCGGCAGATATTCAGGCTGCCGGTATTCTGATTGCCTGGCTGGTAATGTTTATCCGGGTACTGGTAACTGTTGGTATTGTATATGCGCCTTTATTACCTTTGCTGGCCGTACCTTATAGTCTGATGACACTGGCTACAGCATTGCTGGCCGGAACGTTTTTCTGGCTGGGAAGCCGTCGGTATAAGCAGCCACAACAGCATGTTGAAATAACCAACCCGTTTAGTCTGGTCGAAGCCATTAAATTCGGCAGTTTATTTGCGGTTATCCTGATGCTGGTAAAGCTGGTTGAACAGTATGTTTCGGTCGAAGGGTTGTATTTTCTGGCCGCGCTGGCCGGTTTAACCGATGTTGATGCTATTACGCTGTCGATGTCGGAGTTTGCCCGGCAGTCAGTCACAACAGATCTCACCATGCTGTCAGTTGCGGCCAGTGCTATAACCATTGCGACACTCAGTAATACGATGGTGAAATGTGGTCTGGTAATGACACTGGGCAGTAAAGCACTGGCCAGCCGGTTATTACTGGCAACATTGATTATCCTGATTGCCGGGATCGCAGGTAGTCTGTTGTAACACAGATAATAACTATTCAGGAGCGATTCAAATTGCTTCACTATAGTTCATTACACAGCGTATCGACGCTTTATTAACTAAGGACATAATAATGAAGATACTGGCTCTGGCTCTATCCGTCGGGCTGTCAGCACTGCCTGCCCATGCCGCAACAATTATTACCGGTGACAATCTGGATAAACTGGAAGCATTATTGCCACAACTGATGCAACTGGAAGCGCCTGACAGTAAGGCATTACAGCAGGCAGAATTTCAGCAGCACTGTGACTGGCAGCGTCATTACACAGATTTTAAAGCAAAAGAAACTGATACTGCCTACCTGACAAAAGCCGAGCAACTTATCAGTAAGCAGGGATTTACACCCGCCCAATTTCTGGAATTAAGTGCCAAAACATCCTGGCCGATGCTGGATGCCACAATGCCGGTACTGGAAATATCACGGCAAACATTACCATTGTTACCGGCAGAACAGCGTAAAGCTGTGGAGGCATCCCTGAAACAAGGGCAGCAGTACCATCAGGTGATTGGTTCCTGCCTGAGCAGTGAAGATAAAACCGCACTGGAGAAGTATAAAGAACGGATTTCGCAGATGGCTTCAGGTTTGGCCGGGTTTGAACAATCGCGTTAGTTTATGGCTGAGGCAGATATCATTTACCTGAATCAGGTCTATTTCTATTTATGATAGCATGTACCTTTATTGTAGCTATAAAAGCCTGACAGAGTTAGCTATGCTGATCCCGATATAATAAATAAATCCGGTAGTCGCGGTATGTCACTATCTCCGTGATCTACCGGCATAAACGGGGTGTATCATGGGAATTCTGAATACTGTAGGCGGACGACTGCTGGCTATGCCATTTATTGCATTTGCCGGATTTATTCTTCTTGCTATTGTGGCATTAAATGCACTTAATCATCGTTTAATTGAAGGGCGTGAAGCGCGGGTGGTGGCCGTTGTTGACGCTGGTTTAAGTATTGTCAGGCATTATCAGGCGCAGGCACAACAAGGGCTGTTGTCAACAGAAGAAGCCCAGCAACTGGCGATGGCTGCAATCAAATCTATCCGCTATGACGGCACAGAATATATCTGGATTAATGACTTAGGCCGTCCCATTCCTAAAATGGTAATGCATCCGACAGTTCCTTCTCTGGATGGCAATCTGCTGGATAATGCCAATTTTAATTATGCCACACTGATGCGCAACAGAGATGGCAGCCAGCAGCAGCAACTACATCACAATAACCTGTTTGTCAGTTTTGTCAGTACAGTAAATCAGTATGGTTCTGGCTTTGTAGAATATCAGTGGCCTAAACCACTGGCTTCCGGCGGAGTGACAGAGCAGCGTTATACTAAATTATCTTATGTTGATGTGGACAAAGAATGGGGCTGGGTACTGGGCTCGGGTATTTATATTGACGATGTTTCTGCGGCATTCTGGGCTGTCGCCTGGCGTATCGGTGCTGTGGTGTTGTTTATTATTTTACTGACCGTTGGATTTTCTCTGTACATTCGCCGTTGGTTACTGCAGTCATTGGGAGGCGAAGTATCCTATGCTAAAAATCTGGTACAACAGGTTGCCAGCGGAGATTTTTCCGTAGCATTCTTACTTAAAGCGGGAGATCAGAACAGCCTGCTGGCCGCTCTGAGTTCGCTGGTCAGCCGTATCCGGGATATTATGCAGCGACAAACTGAATTGGCAGGTAAACTGGCGGTGCAGTCAGAATTACTGGATAACAGTAACCAGCAAACCCAGCATATTTTACAGAATGTGATGGACCAGACTACCCAGGTAGCAACGGCGGTAAGCGAAATGACCGCAACCTGCGAGGATATGGCCAGAAATGCCAGCACCGCAGCACGTTCTACCCGTGATGCCGGGGAAGAAGCCAATGCCGGGGTTACCGCAGTAGAACAGACTATCAGCGCCATCAATATACTGAAATCGAAACTGGAGCAGGTTGCCGGTGTTATTCAGCAATTGTCTGTAAGAGGGCAGGAAGTTGGTACTGTAACCGATATGATAGGTGCTATCGCCGAACAAACCAACCTGCTGGCACTAAATGCCGCTATTGAAGCGGCAAGAGCCGGTGAAATGGGCAGAGGCTTTGCTGTGGTGGCCGACGAAGTTCGCACACTTGCCAGCCGTTCTCAGAGCTCGACTCAGGATATCAATAAGAAAGTGCAGGGCATTCAGCAGGATTCTGCTAACGCAGTACAGTCAATGGCACAAAGCCAGGCGGAAACCGAGCAGACTATAACCTGTTCACAACAGGCGAATGCGGCATTAGCCCGTATCAGTATTGCAGTATCCAGCATTACTGATGTTAATGATCAACTGGCCAGCTCAACTGAAGAACTGGCGGCAGTTTCGGCAACGATTAATGAGAATATGGAAAATATTGCTGAAGCAGTAGAAAGCACCGCTAACCGTTCAAACGAATTACTACAGGCAAGCCAGCAATTACGCCAGATGGCAGCAGATATGCAGGCGTCATTAGCCGGGTTCAGGTTGTAGTATCATACAGACTGAGGCAATTATATTGCCTCTTAATCCTGAAAAACAAAAATCTGTGTAAAACAGGTTTTGGCATGGCCGTACGGCACCAGAGAGTTTTAATTTTTGTTTGCAGTTAATAAGTATACTGCATTTGGCTTTGTACAAAACTTTGTACTATAATGGCCCGACGATGAAGCAGGTGAGGGCAATGATGAATATTCTTACAGTCAGTGAAGCAAGAGCTAACTTTAAGGCTGTTATTGATACCGTGCTGGATACTCACGAACCTACAATTGTGACTAACCAACGCTCTGGTAATGTGGTTTTGATATCACAGGAAGACTATAACGCGATGCAGGAAACGTTGTACCTGCTAAGTACTCCGAACAATGCAAATCGTTTACGTGAGTCGGTAGCGCGTATTAAAGCCGGTTCTTTCAAAGAGCAGGATATTTTTTCAGATGGTAAAGAAGAACCTTAGAAGCGGTATTGCTTTTGACAATGATGCCTGGGAGGATTATCTGTATTTTAAACAGTATGATAAAAAACTTTCAGCCAGAGTTGATGAATTAATTAAAGAAGCTCGTCGTTCCCCATTAGAAGGAAAAGGAAAGCCAGAAAGGTTGGTGGGGGATTTATCAGGGTTTTATTCCCGCCGTATCGATCGGGAACACCGCCTGGTTTATACCTATGTGGATGGTGTTCTGATTATCGCACAATGCCGCTTTCATTATTAATGGCTCTGGCACAGAGCCATTCTTCAGCGTAATTATTTTCTTTGGCCGAAGACAGATCTTTGCGATTTAGCGATTACTGTATATTGGTACGGAATTGGTACGCTCAATTTTTGTTCAGGCCATAAAAAGCAAAAAACCTGTTTAATAACAGGTTCTTAAATGGTCGGTACGAGAGGATTTGAACCTCCGACCCCTGACACCCCATGACAGTGCGCTACCAAGCTGCGCTACGTACCGACGTGCAGCGTATATTAATGATTCTCGGCAATAATGCAATGGGCCGGCGGCTGATTGCGTAGTTTTTCAGCGCTTATTGCCTGATTAATGACAAAACTGTGATTGTTAATATCTTCATTTGTGTTGTCTTGCTATTATGGTGTTCCCATTTTCAAGTCGGTTGTTGATTGCTGTGCTATGGATCCCCTTCACACTGCTGGCTGCATTTATGCAGGCCTGGCGCAATGCTTTTCAGAAACAGTTAAGTAAAGATGTTAATGCTCTTGGCGTAACACTGGCCCGGTTTATCTGGGCGTGGCCGTTTGCAGCTTTGTATGTATTCGGTTTGTATCAATGGCAACCAGCTGATATTCCTGATTTTTCTTTATCTTTTGTCATGTATATCCTGGGGGCTTCGGTTGCTCAGATTATTGCTACGGTATTAATGGTAAAGCTGTTTCAGCTTAAAAACTATGCTATCGGGGTCGGGCTGGCTAAAAGCGAAGCGATTCTGGCGGCAATACTGGGAGTGGCATTTTTTGCTACCGTACTGACCCCCATTGGTTGGTTTGGTGTGATACTGGGCGCTTTTGCTGTATTTTTATTAAGCGGTGTCAGGCTACGTTATATCTCATGGCCAACGCTGTTGCTTGGTCTGGGTAGTGGCCTTGCATTTGCACTGACATCACTGTGGGTAAGAGAAGCAAGCCTGCTGCTGGCGGTGCCTTTTCCGTATAGTGCGGCCTGGGTATTGCTGTGGGTTATTGCAACTGAAGCGGTAATGTTAGTGGTATGGTTATTCTTTAAAGACAAAAATACCTTAAGAGCATTACTAAAGCGCAGTAAGCTTACGCTGTTAATCAGTATTTTCAGCTGCATCGGTTCATTGGGATGGTTTACTGCCATGAGTCTGGAAAGTGTTGCACTGGTTAAAACACTGGGTCAGATAGAAGTGTTATTCAGTCTTTTGATCTCGGTCTTTTTCTTTAAGGAAAAACTGGTAAGAACTGACCATCTTGGATTGTTGCTGATTGTTATTGCTGCGATTTGTGTCGTGTGGGCATAGTGCAAGGGCTGCAATTTCAGCAGCCCTTTTATATTAAGGTTACTGTTGGGTGGCAGCCCATTCTGTTAATAAACGGACACCGAACCCGGTAGCACCTTCCGGTGTTACCCCTGTTGTACTGTTTGTTAAGGCATTGCCGGCAATGTCCAGATGTACCCAGGGTGTTTCGCCAACAAAGCGCTGTAAGAAATAAGCTGCCGATGATGCGCCGGTACTACGGCCGGTGTTACGTAAATCGGCAACCCGGCTTTTTACTTCCGGAGCAAATTCTTTGCTAAGTGGCAGACGCCAGATTTTCTCGTCGACTGTTTCACCGGCCTGACGCAACTGTTCTGTCAGTTGATCATGTTCACTGAATGCGCCAGCATAATAAGTGCCAACAGCCGTTACTTTGGCTCCGGTCAGAGTAGCCAAATCGATGATAGCTGCAGGATTATATTGTTTATTAACCCACCATAAGGCATCAGCCAGAACCAGACGACCTTCAGCATCGGTGTTCAGTATTTCAACGGTCAGACCGGCACCGGTCGTAATAATGTCTCCTGGCAGGTAGGCGCGATCAGAAATACGGTTTTCGGCCAGCGCAATAACACCAACGGCATTGATTGGTGCTTTTTGCAATGCCAGTGCTTTTATTGCTCCTAACACGGCTGCTCCGCCTGCCATATCGCTGGTCATACGATGGATCGATTCAGCAGAGGTTTTCAGGTTATAACCACCGGAATCAAAGGTAATACCTTTACCGACGAATGCGACAGGGGCATTTTTGCTGCCTTGCCAGTGAGCTATCACCAGACGGGGTGCATTAATACTACCCTGACCAACAGCAATAATGGCGCCTAAGCCATGCTTTTTCAGTTCTTTATCTGCAAAAGCCTCAACTTTAACCCCCAGTTTTTTCAGCTCCTGAGCTTGTCTGGCAAAGTTTTCCGGAGTCATCACATTGGCCGGTTCGTTTGTCAGATCCCGGGCCAGAAATACCCCGGCGGTAACAGCTGTAAGCTGCTGATGTCTTGCCTGAGCAAGCGTACTATCGTCAACAATAATGCTAATCTGGCGTGTGGTGACTGCAGCCTGATTGCTGTGATATTTCCTGAACTGATAGCTGCGAAGCTGGATACCGTGAGCAATCTGAGTTGCCAGCTCTGCATTACCGAGAGAGGAAGCTATATTTTGCGTTTCGAGAGTTATTTTTTCTGCCGGACTGTGTTGCAGGAAAGCCGTCAGTGTACTTCCCAGCTGATTAGCTGCTTTTACATTCAGAGTGTTCTGCTCACCGGTGCCGAGCAGTACTATCCGCTGATACGGGATCTGGGTTGCTGATACCGGTATTTCCAGCAATTGTCCGGTTTTTCCGCTAAATTTCTGCTGGGTAATCAGCGTATTAATCTGGGGGATTTGCTCTGATACATCAGCAGGAATAGTCAGGGTGCTGTCAGTCAGAATTACCCTGGTATCAGCTACAGCGGTATTTTGTTGATACCGGATATCGAATGCTTCAGCAGCTATTGCCTTACCAGCAATGCCTGAAATGAGAATAAATAAAAACCATAATGAACGTTTGTAATGCATTATTATACTCCATGAGTTAGAGCCTGATACAATGTAACAATTACAGAC
>JARXRR010000067.1:0-17299 GCA_033792355.1 Chromatiaceae bacterium AAb-1 | reverse complement strand
GTGGGCTTTACCCACCTGTACAATGCGATGTCGGCGTTAGGCTCAAGGGCACCGGGGATGGTCGGGGTGGCCCTGGCAGACCCCGACAGCTGGTGCGGCATTATCCTTGATGGTTACCATGTCCATCCGGTGGCGGCCAAAGTTGCGCTGGCGGCCAAGCCGGAGGGCAAACTGCTGCTGGTGACCGATGCGATGTCCCCGGTGGGGACGCAGGAGACGGCATTCCGCTTTGCCGAGGGTAAGGTTATCCGTCAGGGGGATAAGCTGGTGTCGGAGGAAGGGAAGCTGGCGGGCTCGGTGCTGGATATGGCCTCTGCGGTGCGGTATGCGGTGAGCCAATTGGGGGTGTCCCCGGCGCAGGCGCTGCGGATGGCGTCGTTATACCCGGCGCAGTGCCTGGGCGTACCGTTGGGCCGGCTGGCGGTGGGGGCGTTGGCGGATATGGTATTGCTGGACAGTCATTATCAGGTCTGTGCCTCCTGGATTAAGGGTAATACCGCCGGTTTTTAGTGTCAGATAAAAAACCGGCGACAGCATTACTGCCATCGCCGGTTTTTTTATGTCTGTTGATACCTATTTATACCTGTTTATGCCGGGATCCGGATATGCGCAACCCGGCTGTCAGGCTTCATACTTCCGGTCTGTTCCAGCCGTAAATGCCATGACAGGGCTTCTTCCAGTAAATGAGGGGTATGACCACCGCGCTGGCAGGCCCGCTCGAAATAGTCCAGCAACTGTGCACGATAATCCGGATGCACGCAGTTATTAATAATCACGACTGCGCGTTCCCTCGGTGCCAGACCACGCAAATCTGCCAGTCCCTGCTCTGTGACCAGAATATCTACATCATGTTCGGTATGATCAACATGGCTGACCATCGGCACGATGCTGGAAATAGCACCGTCTTTGGCAACAGATTTTGTCACAAAGATCGCCAGATGGGCATTACGGGCAAAGTCACCGGAACCACCGATCCCATTCATCATCCGGGTACCGCAAACATGGGTTGAGTTAACATTACCGTAAATATCAAACTCCAGCGCCGTGTTGATGCCAATAATTCCCAGACGGCGTACCAGTTCAGGGTGATTTGAAATCTCCTGCGGGCGCAATACCAGCTTATCTTTATAGCGTTCCAGATTACCGAAGACATCGCTGTTACGTCTTGCCGACAGCGTAATAGAGCTGCCCGATGCAAAACGCATTTTACCGGCATCGATCAGGTCAAAGGTAGAATCCTGTAATACTTCCGAGTACATGGTTAAATCTTCAAACGAAGAATTCAGCAAACCACACATCACGGCATTAGCGATACTGCCAATGCCAGCCTGTAGCGGGGCCAGGTTTTTTGCCAGCCGTCCGGCAGCCACTTCCTGCTCAAAAAAGGCGATCAAATGGTCGGCAATACCCTGTGTTTCTTCATCTGGTGGTAATACAGTTGATGGTGAATCCGGCTGATCCGAATACACAATTGCGACAATCTTCGCCGGATCAATCGGGACGGCAGCAGAGCCAATGCGATCATCCACTTTTACCAAGGGTACAGCGGTACGGGTCGGCCGGTAGGTTGGAATATAAATATCATGCAAGCCTTCAAGGTTTGCGTTATGCGACATATTGATTTCAACAATAATCTTCTTGGCAAAAATAGCAAAACTGGCAGAGTTACCAACAGACGTTGTCGGCACAATATGGCCCTGCTCAGTAATGGCAACCGCTTCAATAACGGCAATATCCGGTAATTTCAGCTGATGGTTACGTAATTGCTCAACCGTTTCAGACAAATGCTGATCGATAAACATGACCTGACCGTTATTGATGGCTTTACGTAACGTGCTGTCGACCTGAAACGGCATACGGCGTGCCAGTACACCGGCTTCTGTCAGTTGTTTATCCAGATCATTGCCTAAAGAAGCACCTGTCATCAGGGTAATTTTCAGCGGGGAGGCCTGCGCTTTCACCGCCAGTGCCTGCGGCACCGCTTTGGCCTCACCGGCTCTGGTAAAACCACTCATACCAACGGTCATACCATCCTGAATAAGATCAGCTGCCTGCGCAGCGCTCATCACTTTATCCGCCAGCGAAGGCAGACGTACACGATCCTGAGACATCAGGGAGGAATCCTTTTTTAGTAACGCTTTAACTTCTGATTTCGTACCGCGAATTTTATCCGTAACCGGCGGCTTTTTATCTACTACCTTTGTCTAATGTCCAGTTCTTCCTCGTGCAGCCACTCCCGCCAGATAGCAACCAGCAGGGCCATTAACACCGGTCCGACAAACAGACCTATCAGCCCCATAGTCTTTACACCACCAATCAGGCCAAAAAACGTTGGCAGAAAAGGAAGTTTTATCGGCCCGCCAACCAGCTTCGGACGTAAGGTTTTATCTACGATAAACAGCTCGACACTGCCCCAGACAAACAGCGCGATACCGGCGGTCAGATCGCCGGTTCCGACCAGATACAATGAAATCAGCGTAAACGCCAGCGGCGCACCACCAGGAATCAGCGCCATAAAAGCAGTCAGCACCCCCATTGCCACCGGCGAAGGCACTCCGGCAATCCAGTAAGCAACACCCAGCACCACACCTTCACCGACCGCAATCAGCCCCATACCAATTACAGTAGAACTGATAGTGGCCGGAACCACCCGGGAAAAACGCTGCCAGCGTACCGGCAGAATACGCTCGCCCAGCACATCCAGCTGCCGGGCAAATTTGGCGCCATCTTTATACAGAAAAAACAGGGTAATCAGCATAAACAGCACGGTTAACAGAATGCCGACCACATTCCAGCTCAGCATCAGCACCCACTTTGAAATGCCGCCAATGTGCTGGCCACTGGTCAGCGTAATCAGATACCCCAGATCATGAGGCTGGCTCAGATGCGTTTGCCATTGGTCTTCCAGCCAACTGCCAATTCCCGGCAGTTCGGGGATCCAGACCGGTACAGGCGCCCCATGCTGATTGGCATGAACCAGCCATTCCACCCAGCCTTTTATTTCCTGTAAGGCATACGAAAATGCCAGTGTCATCGGAATAACCAGTACCAGCAGAATAGTGCATAATGCCAGGGTAGCAGCCTGAGTTGTGTTGCCATTGCATAATTCCAGCAAGCGCTGATAAACCGGCCAACTGGCAAAACAGATAATCAAGGCAGCTAACACCGGTACCAGAAAATCGATAAAGAAGAAAACACCTGCGGCCAGAACCAGAATCAACAGAATACGACTGATGGTACTGTTGGTAAAAATCGGGGGCATACTTTATAACTCCATGCTGAAGCAGCGAAATTTGAGGTAACCAGTTAAGGGAAAAGCAACTTTATCTGCTACCTGACATAAAATTCATCCCGGTTTGACCGAAACACAGATCCAAAATATAATCAATGCGTTGCGTTTATATGCCACAATATAGCAATTTTATCCAGTTCGACGATAGTCGGCATATAAGCTTATACTGAAAATAATATTCATAACACTATCTGTCAGAGTGCGGTTCCAGCTTATCAGCCTCTGTTTTCGGGCGTGCAACCATTCAGCTGCCTGTAATTTTCGCAATTGCATTTTGGGGTACTATGTCATTAGTCATTCTTATTTTGTTGCCTTTTATTGGTAGCCTTATCGCAGCATGTATGCCTGCAAACGCGCGTAACAGGGAAGCCTGGTTTGCAGCATTTATCGCACTTTGCGGGGTGCTTAACGCTCTTCTGCAATACGGGGACATCAGCGGGGGTAATACCCTGCGCTTTCAACTCGACTGGCTGGCCGCTCACGATCTGAACTTTGTACTGCGGATGGACGGCCTGGCCTGGCTGTTTACCATGATGATTCAGGGTATCTGTCTGCTGGTTGTGCTGTACGCCCGCTATTACATGTCACCGAAAGATCCGGTGCCGCGCTTTTTCTCTTTTCTGCTGGCCTTTATGGGTGCCATGCAGGGGGTGGTTCTGTCAGGAAACCTAATCCAGCTGGTAATGTTCTGGGAACTGACCAGCCTGACCTCCTTCCTGCTGATTGGTTACTGGCATCACAGGGCCGACGCAAGGCGTGGGGCACGGATGGCTTTCACTGTAACATCTATCGGTGGTTTGTGTCTGTTAGTCGGCGTATTAATGGTGGGACATATCACCGGCAGTTATGATCTGGACAAAGTGCTGGCGTCCGGCGACGCCATACGTAACCATGACTGGTATATCCCCACCCTGATTCTGATTGCACTGGGAGCGATGACCAAAAGTGCGCAGTTTCCTTTTCATTTCTGGTTGCCGCATGCTATGGCAGCACCTACTCCGGTTTCGGCCTATCTGCATTCTGCGACGATGGTAAAAGCCGGGATTTTCCTGCTGATGCGCTTATGGCCGGTACTTTCCGGCACACCGGAATGGACCTGGCTGATTGGTGGTGCAGGTGTCTGTACTTTGCTAATCGGCGCTTTTATTGCCATTTTCCAGCACGATATGAAAGGTCTGCTGGCTTATTCAACTATCAGCCACCTGGGGCTGATTACCGTACTGCTGGGTATCGGCACACCGCTGGCAATGGTAGCCGCTATTTTTCATACCCTTAACCATGCGACTTTTAAAGCGTCATTATTTATGGCGGTCGGCATTATTGATCACGAAAGTGGCACCCGCGATATGCGCAAGCTGCGCGGGCTTTACACATTAATGCCAATAACGGCCACGCTGGCGATTGTCGCCAGTGGCGCTATGGCCGGCGTACCATTGCTAAATGGTTTCCTGTCAAAAGAAATGTTTTTTGCCGAAGCCCTGCAGGTAGGTTCGGGTTCAAACTGGTGGATGTCTGCCGCTGCCGTCACTATGGGGATCTTTGGGGTAGCTTATTCATTGCGTTTCATTTATGTGTTTTTTGGGCCGGTATCACAGGATATGCCGAAAATACCACATGAGCCGCCCCGCTGGATGCGTTTCCCGATAGAGTTTCTGGTGTTCTGCTGCCTGCTCGTCGGTATGATCCCCAGCCTGAGTATTGGCGGTTTTCTGCATACCGCAGTTGAATCGGTATTAAAAGCGCAGACCCCGGTCTACAGCCTGGCAATCTGGCATGGTTTTAATATTCCGTTACTGATGAGTTTTATTGCACTGATCGGTGGGGTGTTGTTTTACATTATTCTGCGCCGTTACCTGAATTTAATTCAGCGGGAACATGAACCACTGCTATACCGCTTTAACGGCAAGCAGGCTTACGAAAGCACCATGTTAGGGCTGGCAAGCGGCGCTGCCCGGCTGGAGCGGCTGCTGAGTACCCGCCGTTTACAGCCACAGATATTTATGCTGGTGCTGGCCGGTTTACTGGCTTCGCTGTTTATTTTTAACACTCTGCCGGAAATCTGGCACAGTATTCCGGGCAGCAGTATCGATCTGCCATTTGCCGCTATGTGGCTGATCGGCTGCATATGTGCATTGGCCGCTACCTGGCAGGTAAAATATCACCGGCTGGCAGCGCTGATTCTGCTAAGCGGTACCGGTATTGTAACCAGCCTGACCTTTTTATGGCTGTCGGCACCGGATCTGGCGCTAACGCAACTTATGGTCGAAACCGTAACAACGATTCTGTTACTGCTGGGATTACGCTGGCTGCCTCCGCGTATCTCAGCCAGAAAACTGAAATTTATTACCTTGGGTGAAGCAAAACTGCGCCGCGCCAGAGACTTTATTATCGCGGTTTGCGCCGGTGTCACCATGACAGTTATCAGCTATTTTGTACTGACGCACCCGGCACAGTATGGCATCAGCCATTTCTTTATCGAAAAAGCGCTGCCGGAAGGTGGCGGCAGCAATGTGGTCAATGTGCTGCTGGTTGATTTCAGGAGCTTCGATACCTTTGGTGAAATCACCGTACTCAGTATTGTGGCATTAACCGTATATGCCTTACTGCGTCGTTTCCGCCCGGCACCGGAAAGTGTCAGCATTCCGGCACAGCAGACCAATACCATTGATCCGGCTGCCAGCCAGCCACCGGCAGAACAGGCAAACAGCGGCTATCTGATGATTCCGGGTGTTTACCTGCGACTGTTGCTACCGGTTATTGGCATTGTCGCCGTTTACTTCTTTATGCGGGGTCACAACCTGCCGGGAGGCGGTTTTATCGCTGGCCTGATCTTCTCTGTCGCCCTGATCATCCAGTACATGCTGGCCGGTACGGTGTGGGTAGAGTCGCACTTACGGCTGCAACCGCACCGCTGGATCGCAGTTGGGCTGGGGCTTGCCTGTACCACCGGCATCGGTGCCTGGGTTGTTGGCTTTCCGTTCCTGACTACCCATACCGCTCACCTGAACCTGCCGCTGCTTGGAGAACTGCACCTGCCAACAGCCTTTATGTTCGACCTTGGTGTATTTACTGTCGTCGTCGGCACCACCATGCTGATTCTGATAGCACTTGCCCACCAGTCTGTACGTAGCCATCGTTTACCTGCCGGTAGTGTAGCTGCTGCAACTGACACTCCACGCAACGACAGGGAGATTAATTAATGGAAGCAGTACTTGCTCTCGCTATCGGCATTCTGTTCAGCTGCGGGGTGTGGCTGATGCTGCGCCCCAGAAGCTTTCAGGTCATTATCGGCCTGTTATTACTGTCTTATGCTGTAAATCTGTTCATTTTTATTATGGGCCGTTTATCTGTTAATAAGCCACCTCTGACTCTGGATGGCGAAATAATAGACCCGTCACTGTATGCTGATCCCCTGCCGCAGGCACTGGTATTAACAGCTATCGTGATTGGTTTTGCCACAACCGCATTATATCTGGTGGTATTGCTGGGCTCCCGCGGCCTGACAGGTACCGACCATGTTGATGGTAAAGAGAAGGACACCGAATAATAATGAACTGGCTTAATCACCTGATCCTGCTGCCTGTTGTATTACCACTGTTAAGCGGCGCTGCACTGGTACTGTTTAATGAGCGCCATCACCATCTGAAGTTTCTGATTAACTTTATAAGTACCTTTATTGTGCTGGCAACAGCTTGCTGGCTGTTCCATTTTACCGATACCGAAGGCTGGCCCGACGGTATTGGCGTTTACCTGGCAGCTAACTGGGCCGCCCCTTTCGGGATTGTACTGCTGGCAGACCGGCTGGCAGCACTGATGCTGTTACTGACCGCCATACTGGCAACTGCAGCATTAGTTTATTCCTACAGTCGCTGGAGCCGCTTAGGTATTCACTTTCACTCGTTATTCCAGTTTTTACTGATGGGTATCAACGGCGCTTTCCTTACCGGTGACCTGTTTAACCTGTTCGTATTTTTCGAGGTGATGCTGGCAGCATCCTATGGTCTGGTATTACACGGCTACAACGTGACGCGGATCAGGGCAGGTATGCAGTACATTGTGGTTAACCTGATGTCCTCATTCTTCTTCCTGATTGGTATTGCACTTATTTATGCTGCATCCGGTACTCTGAATATGGCCGATCTGGCTTCACGGATCGCCGGGCTGACTGACGCAGACCGCATGTTGCTGGAGACGGGTATCGCTATACTGGCAGTAGCCTTTTTAACCAAAAGCGCTATGTGGCCACTGGGCTTCTGGTTACCGACAACCTACACCGCGGCCTGCCCGCCGGTTACCGCCATGCTGGTGCTGATGACCAAAATCGGTGTTTATATCATTCTACGTTTATGGCTGCTGCTGTTCTCTGATGCTGCCGGAGATTCCGCGGGCTTTGGCGGTAACGTATTACTGTTTGGCGGTATGCTGACACTGGCTTTCGGGGCGATTGGTTTACTGGCTAGCCAGGAATCAGGGCGAATGGCCGGTTACAGTGCGGTAATTTCATCCGGTACTTTACTGGCAGCCGTAGGCTATGGTCAGCCAGCGTTAATCAGTGCTGCCCTGTTTTACCTGTTAAGCTCCACATTAGCGTTAGCTGCCTTTGTACTGTTGATCGAACTGATTGATCGTATCCGTACTCCGGCAGCCAGCATGCTGGCACTGACCATGGAAGCCTTTGCGATTGATGATGCTTCCAAGCCTGAATCTGCCGGGGTTGCTATTCCGGCGGCGATGGCCTTTCTCGGGCTGACCTTTGCCGCCTGTGCGCTGATTATGGCTGGTTTACCGCCGCTTTCAGGCTTTATTGCCAAATTCTCAATCTTTGCCACGCTACTGAATGAAAATAATCAACAGCTGCACAGCCCGTTCAGTTGGGTGCTGCTCATACTGATCATCGTTTCCGGCCTGGCGGCAATTATTGCCCTGATGCGTTTCGGGGTACGGACATTCTGGTCAACCTCGGCTGTCCCGCCCCGTTTACAAATTACCGAAGCGGCCCCAATCTCTGTACTGCTGGCACTTTGTGTCACGATGACTATTGCTGCCGGCCCGTTACATGGCTACTTACAACGGGTCGCCGCAGATTTACACCAACCACAGCTTTATATTGACCGGGTAATATCCTCGCCCGTTACTACCATTGCTTCCGGGGAGTACACTCAATGACACGCTGGCTTCCTTCTCCGCTGCTATCACTGGCACTGCTGGTTATCTGGTTGTTACTTAACCAGAGTATCGACTTAGGACATATTCTGCTGGGCAGTATGCTGGCAATAGCAGCCCCTCTGCTCAGCCAGCCGCTGCGCCCGTTTAAAGCGACAATCAGCAAGCCTTTTACAGTAATAAAGCTGATCAGCTGGTCATTACTGGAGATTATTCATTCCTGCTTTAACGTCAGCCGGTTAATCCTGTCTTCGAGGTATAAAGGGCTGAACTCGCAATTTATAAAAGTG
Organism: Chromatiaceae bacterium AAb-1; assembly: GCA_033792355.1. GTDB lineage: Bacteria > Pseudomonadota > Gammaproteobacteria > Enterobacterales > Alteromonadaceae > Alishewanella. Next base: position 8,554 of record JARXRR010000067.1, on the reverse strand, counting down.
CCGCTGGATTTACGTGATCCCAGCGGGCTGGCTGTACTATCCTGTATTATCAATTCAACCCCCGGTACGGTCTGGGTGGAAATTCTGCAGGATACCCATGAGCTGTCATTACACGTATTTGATCTGCATGATGCCGACTGGTGGGTAAATACCATTAAAACCCGCTATGAAAAACCACTTATAGATATTTTTGAACAGAGGTAAACCATGGCTCAGGCACTTAACATTACGCTCTATTTCTCACAGTTCTGTATTATTCTGGCCATGCTGTTCTGTACACTGCGGTTAATTCTGGGGCCAACAGCACAGGACAGAATTCTGGCACTGGATACCTTATGGATGTGCGGTATGCTGCTGGCGCTGTTAATGGGCATACGCTTTGCCAGCCTGATTTATTTTGAACTGGCTATGCTGATTGCCCTGACGGGCTTTGTATCTTCTGTCGCGCTGGCGAAGTTTCTGATGCGCGGCGAAATTATCGAATAACGGGGAATTATTGTATGAACACACTGGAACAATTATCACCCTGGTTTGCCGTGCCGGTCATTATTTTTCTGATTGCTGGCAGTAGTGTCACCCTGATTGGCGCGCTGGGATTATTACGTCTGTCTGATTTTTACCAGCGTATCCACGGCCCGGCAATTACTATTACCTTTGGCACCGGTAGTATTCTGATCGCCTCGATGATTTACTTTACCGGTTTACAGGCCCGCCCGGTTGTGCACGAACTGCTGATTACTGCGTTTGTTTTTCTGACAGCGCCGGTTACAGCCATGATGATTATGCGGGCAGCGGTGTACCGGGATCTGCGCCGTCAGCAACGTAAAAACCAGAAAGCCACACCCGCTACAGAACACACTCAGCCGGTTACAGCACAACCTCCGGCGGCAGAACAAGACTGAGATATTTGTGAGGCAAATAACCTTTCCGGGCAAACAGTTGCCCGGCAACCTCAAGTAATAATGTTTGGTCTGCTCACCATCTGCCCGTGTATACGAACGTTTTTATGCTCCTGCACTCATGCAGTTTTGTTCTGAATCAATAAAGCCTTAATTAGCTGCCCTAAATTCAAATCCGGATTTGACAATAATATCAGGCCCTTCCTAAACTTCTCACCTACAATATCTTTACAGCTTCATAATCAGCCTGTTCTGTGATCAGGATCATACTACCGTTTCTGACTGACACTACCCCAAGGAAAAGCAAAGCATGAATCTACCGAAAATTGCTTTAAAACCCATAGTAATAATAGCCGGTGTTATTATTGTTCTTTTTATTATCAGCCAGAAGTACCTGTTTTCTGATGCACTGCCCGCTGATATCGCCACAGGTAATGGCCGGGTTGAAGCAACAGAAATTGCAATTTCCGCCAAAACTGCCGGCCGCATCAAAGAAATACTGGTCAATGAAGGGGATTTTGTAGCAGCAGAACAGATAGTCGCTTACATTGATTCCGAGTCACTGACCGCTCAGTTGCAACAGGCTGAAGCCCAGCAACGCCAGGCATTTAATGCCGTCAGTGCCGCTTACAGCCAGCTGGCTCAGCGCCAGAGCGAAAAAGCGGCATTGGAAGCCGTACTGGCACAGCGTGAAGCAGAACTGTCAGCCGCCAGTAACCGTGCCCGCCGCACCAGCACACTGGCAAAAACCGGCGCCGCTTCACAGCAGACCGCCGATGATGATCAGGCACAATTACGTAGCGCCGAAGCAGCCGTTGCCGCCGCGAAAGCCCAGATAGACTCAGCCGGTTCAGGTATTGCTGCGGCCAATGCCCAGATCCTGTCAGCCGAATCCGCTTCCGAAGCCGCCGAAGCCACCGTTAACCGCGTCAAAGTAGAATTACAGGATAATGTGTTAAAAGCGCCGCGGGCCGGCCGTATTCAGTACCGTGTTGCCCAGCCGGGTGAAATTGTTGGCAGTGGCGGCCGGGTACTGAACATGATTGACCTGACCGATGTATACATGACCTTCTTCTTACCCGCAGCACAGGCTGGCCGGGTTGCTATTGGCAGTGAAGTCAGTATCGTACTGGATGCCGTGCCCCATGTTGCCATCCCGGCTAAGATTTCCTACGTTGCCGATGTTGCGCAATTCACACCTAAAACCGTTGAAACTGCCAGCGAACGCGAAAAGCTGATGTTCAGGGTTAAAGCTCAGATAAACCCGGAGCTGCTGCAAAAGCATATTTCTCAGGTAAAAACCGGTTTGCCGGGTGTGGCCTGGGTAAAACTAAGTGCAGATGCCCAGTGGCCGGCGCATTTACCTGAGCGGGTTAATCCATGACAGTAGCCCGTATCCGGCAGGTCAGCTTACATTATGGCAAAACCCAGGCGCTGAAAAATATTACGCTGGATATTCCCGCCGGAAAAATGGTGGGATTACTGGGACCGGATGGCGTTGGTAAATCCAGCCTGTTATCGCTACTGTCCGGAGCCAGAGAAATCCAGAGCGGCCAGATAGAAGTACTGAATGGTGATATGGCCAGCAAACGGCACCGGGAACAGGTTTGCCCGCATATTGCCTATATGCCGCAGGGGCTGGGGAAAAACCTGTATCCGACGCTGTCGGTTGAAGAAAACCTGCAGTTCTTCGCCCGCTTATTCGGTCACTCGAAGGCTGAACGCCGCCGCCGGATTGACGACTTAACCACATCTACCGGCCTGAATAAATTTCTGGATCGCCCTGCCGGTAAGCTGTCTGGCGGGATGAAGCAGAAGCTGGGATTATGCTGTGCATTAATTCATGACCCGCAGTTTCTGATTTTGGATGAGCCCACTACCGGGGTTGATCCACTGGCTCGCAGCCAGTTCTGGCAACTGATTACCCGGATAAGACAGGACCGGCCACAAATGAGCGTGATTGTGGCAACCGCTTATATGGATGAAGCCGAAGGTTTTGACTGGCTGGTAGCAATGGATGACGGTCAGGTACTGTCAACCGGCACCCCGGATGAAATTCTCAGCCACACGGCCTCGGCCTCACTGGAAGAAGCGTTTATCAAACTGCTGCCAGAGGAAAAAAAACGTGACCACCAGCCTGTCGAAATTACGCCATTAAGTAATCTTGCCGACTCAGATATTGCCATCGAAGCCCGGAACCTGACAATGCGTTTTGGCGATTTTACCGCAGTACATGATGTCAGCTTCAGAATTCAGCGGGGTGAGATATTCGGCTTTCTGGGTTCGAATGGCTGTGGTAAATCCACCACCATGAAAATGCTGACTGGTTTGCTACCGGCAACAGAAGGCAAAGCCTGGTTATTTGGCAAAGAAGTTAACCCCAGAGATATCAATACCCGCAAACGGGTTGGTTATATGTCGCAGGCATTTTCATTGTACAGTGAGCTGACGGTAGAGCAGAATCTGGTACTGCATGCCCGGCTGTTTCATGTGGCTGAACAGGAGATTCCTGCCAGAGTAGATGAAATGATCTCCCGCTTTGATTTAGCCGGAGTACTTCACGAGCTGCCGGACAGCCTGCCACTGGGTATCCGCCAACGGCTGTCGCTGGCGGTAGCAATGGTGCATAAGCCTGAGTTGCTTATTCTGGATGAACCCACATCAGGGGTTGATCCTGTTGCCAGGGATAATTTCTGGCGCTTGCTGATTACGCTGTCGAGACAAGATCAGGTCACTATCTTTATTTCCACCCATTTTATGAATGAAGCGGAGCGCTGTGACCGGATGTCGATGATGCACGCCGGTAAAGTGCTCGACAGCGACAAACCGGCCTCTCTGATGCAAAAACGTGGAAAAGCCACACTGGAAGAAGCCTTTATCGATTATCTGATTGAAGCCAGCGGCGAAGATAAAACAGCAGCAGAAAAAACCGCAGGCACCCCACATCTTGGCGCAGAAAATACCGGGACACCACCTAAGCCACGCCGTTTCAGCCTGCAACGGATGATGAGCTATGTCTGGCGGGAATCACTTGAGCTGCAGCGCGATCCGGTACGTAGTACGCTGGCGCTGGCCGGTTCATTAATTCTGATGTTTGTCATGGGTTTTGGTATCAGTATGGATGTAGAGGATTTACGCTACGCCGTGCTGGACAGAGATCAAACCGTATTAAGCCAGAGCTACACCATGAGCCTGTCCGGTTCCCGCTATTTTATAGAGCAGGCACCGGTTAAAAATCATGCAGATCTGGATAAACGGATGCGGGATGGTGAGCTGGCACTGGTGCTGGAAATTCCTCCCGGTTTTGCCAGAGATATAGAACGCGGCACAAACACCGCAATAGGAGCCTGGGTTGACGGTGCTATGCCACAACGGGCAGAAACGGTTAAAGGCTATGTGCAGGGAATTCACCAGCACTGGCTGGCAGAACAGGCACGCCTGCGTACTAACAGTACTGCCAGCAGTGTAGCAGGCATTGAAACCCGTTATCGTTATAACCCGGATGTCCGCAGCCTGCCGGCAATGGTGCCTGCCATTATTCCGCTGTTGTTGCTGATGATGCCGGCGATGCTGACGGCACTTGCCGTGGTACGCGAAAAAGAGCTGGGTTCTATTCTCAATCTGTACGTTACCCCGGTCACAAAAACAGAGTTTATGCTGGGTAAACAACTGCCCTACGTGGCACTGGCAATGCTGAACTTTTTGCTGATGTGTTTATTAGCCGTAACGTTGTTTGATGTTCCGATTACCGGCAGCTTTATGACCCTGCTGCTGGCAGCCTTTTTATATTGCATTATTGCAACAGGGATGGGGTTGCTGGCGTCAACCGTTACCAAAAGCCAGATAGCGGCAATGTTTTTCGCCATGCTGGCAACGTTGATCCCGGCTGTACAATTTGCCGGATTACTGGATCCGGTATCATCAATGGAAGGTGGCGGCCGTCTGATTGGTGAGATTTATCCGGCTACCTATATGATTAACATTACCCGCGGGGTATTCAGTAAAGCGCTGAACTTCAGTGATCTGTATGACTCTTTCAAACCGTTGTTGCTGGCTGTTCCTGTTATTCTCGGAGCGGCTATCGCGTTACTAAAAAAGCAGGAGCGCTGATATGCAGGCATTAGCCAATATTTATCGCTTAGGGGTTAAAGAGCTATGGAGTTTACGGCGCGATAAAATCATGCTGTTCCTGATTATTTATACCTTTACGCTTTCAGTTTACACCGCTGCCACTGCCATGCCGGATACGCTGAATAAAGCGCCGATAGCTATCGTCGATGAAGATGCGTCGCCGTTATCAGCCCGTATCGTATCAGCGTTCTATCCACCACAGTTTAATTTGCCTGAACTGATTTCACTGCCACAGATGGATCCGGGTATGGATTCAGGCCGCTACACCTTTGTGGTTAATATTCCCCCGAATTTCCAGAGTGATATCCTGGCCGGAAATATTACCAATATCCAACTGAGCACCGACGCAACCCGGATGAGCCAGGCATTCAGCGGCAGTGGTTATATTCAGCAAATCATCATGACTGAAATCAGCGAATTTCTGCAGCACCAGCGCGGTGTATCATCAACACCGGTTGATCTGGCTTTAAGAATACGGTTTAACCCGACACTGGAGAAAGCCTGGTTTGGCTCCGTAATGCAGATTATCAATAATGTCACGATGCTATCGATTATCCTGACCGGGGCGGCACTGATCCGGGAACGTGAACATGGCACCATTGAGCACTTGCTGGTTATGCCGGTCACCCCGACTGAAATTATGCTGGCAAAAGTCTGGTCTATGGGGCTGGTGGTACTGTGTGCAGCCGCTTTCTCTCTGACATTTGTGGTTCAGGGCGCATTACAGGTGCCGATTGAGGGTTCAGTCGCCCTGTTCCTGGCAGGTGTGGCTCTGCACCTTTTTGCCACTACGTCGATGGGTATTTTTATGGCGACACTGGCCCGTAATATGCCGCAGTTTGGTATGCTGATGGTATTGATCCTGTTGCCGCTGCAAATGTTGTCCGGCGGTTCGACCCCCAGAGAAAGTATGCCGGAACTGGTACAAAATATTATGCTGGCAGCGCCGACAACGCATTTTGTCAGCCAGGCACAGGCTATTTTGTATCGTGGTGCCGGCATAGACGTAGTATGGCCGCAATTTTTATGGCTGCTGCTTATCGGAAGTTGCTTATTCGCATTCTCGCTGTCGCGCTTTCGTAAAACCATCAGCCAGATGGCATAGCATAGACAATATGTAATAGTAATGCCGTTCAGTTAAGCTGATGCATGCTTAAGCGAACAGCATTGATATGTTTTATTATCCGGGAGGAGAAAGATGTTAGGTTGGTTAGCAAGATTTTTTCTGGTTGCAGGTGGTGTTATCGCCAGCTGGTTTGTATCACGGGAGGCCAACAATTTCGAAGTGGTGCAAATGGTGATTGCCATTTTCCTGTTTGTACTGGTGGCCGTTGTCGCGGCGTTCTGGCCACTGCTCGTCCGCCGTTTTAAAAACCGGAATAAGCTGTAAAAGACAACGCTGTATCATTCCTGCTGTACAGCGTTGCCGATATAATTTTCTTATCTGAACTTAGCCGTGTTTTTCATAAACAGGTTATTCGCAGTACAGATGCACCAGAATACCGGCAATACCTAAGAATTGTTGAAAGAATTTACCTTCAGGTTCCGTCAGTTGATCTTTCAGACACAACGCCTGCCCGTTAAACACCGACAGCAAATCTGATTCTGACAACTGAAAATGAGAGGCTAACGCCTGTTTCAGTTCTTCAGGGTTTATAGAATCTGCATATTCCCCCCGGAATATCAGTTTACATGTCCGCACAAAAACTCCTTTTCCAGACTTCATCCATGTACATCAAAAGGGTACAGTTGAAATATACCCTATTTAAGGTCCGGGCGTAAAAAAATTTTTATCTACGTAAAATAATAGCAAATCAGCGGCAATTTCCGGCACGGCGATAGCCTGCCTGTATTGCTTGCTGCTCAGAGCTGAACTCTTCAATATTCTCAGGCTTCAGGCTCTGATACGCCGGACAGGTAGATAAATGATAAACCTTCGAACGTTTGTTACCCCTGACCGGTGCAGATAAAGCAGGCTGGTTTACCGCATTATTATGTTCCGGCTTAGCAATGCCTTCGGCCTGATTACGGTATTGCAATGACCAGTGCCGCTCACCGGTCACAAACGGATTATGATGGCCGATCCTGGCGGCTATCCGCCGGTCGCGTTCCAGCTCCCACTCCGACACCGGAAACTGCCGGTCCCAGGCCATCAGCAATTGTTGCTGCTGACGCGACATGCTCAGGTCATAGCGGTCATGCATATAGAAATAAATACGGGCAATCATGCCTTTGATCTGATCCCGCGGCTCTACTACCCGGCCTTTAAAATCCACCTGCACATTACACTGCCCGTATTGTGGAGTGGTGGCAGGCAGTACACCAAAGCGGAAATTACTTCTGTCGCCGTTCACTTCGCCGATAGCAGGTGTCAGATTATGCATATCAGCCTCAATCCGGCTGAATACCGGATCATTTGCCGTGCAGTTTGCCCGCCCGCCTTGTTGCCAGCATAACCGCTGCTGCCCGAAAGAGTGGGCCGGCATCACATGTTCCCACTCGATGCGCTCTGCTCTGGTTTGCTGCGCCCGCACCTGATAGCCACAGGATGCCAGATCAACCCGGCCACCGGAGCGGCCAACCCACTGCCACTGACAACCGCAATAAAAATCGCCAAAATCGCTCTGGTTACGATCATGGTAAACATAACGGCGTAACTCGGCCTTGGCCTGTTCAAAACTGGCTGGTGCAGCTAACGCATAATTAACAAAAAGAAAAACAGCAATACAAGATAAAACTATGGCCCGGAAAAACATCCAGCCTCCAGATAACATCAATGTCAGCAGGCTGGTATTTTAGAAGAAGTTAAACCAGAGATGTTTTACATAACTGTTAATTAAAGCAAATTAAAAGATAAACAGAGATAAACGCCGAAACTGCAAGGGTTGCCATAGCTATAACCCCGGCAGCCTCGATATGGAAGCAGGGCTGAGTTTCCAGCCTGCGGCTACAAATTACCGGAAGATTACTGGTCAGTTAACGTCTGACCCTGAAGCGATCAACCACCCCATTACATGCTGCAGGGCGTACTTCAATTGTCATATTGATCTCTTTCTGAGCAATAAAAGCTGCTATTATTGCTGAGGACTGAGTTGTATACTCTGGATTCTCTGGTTTAAGAGCAAAACGAGCACCATCTTCACAGGTGCTCAAACTGACGTTTTTATATTCAGTGATAAACATCAGCCCTTCACGAGTTGGGTAAAGCTCAATAATCTTTGTCCAGCCACTGACAATAGTCGCTGATGTTGCAGATCCTGAAAATACAGCTAAAAAAACTGCCAACAAAAAATAATTCTTCATATCCTTCACTCTTATAATGCTTTGAAAAACGAGCTACAGAGTATCACCCGCTGTTTGATATCCAGACTTTTCAGCGGTGGCGGCCACCCGGTAAATCCCGGATCACCATAAATATCATCCTTAATCACCGCCACTGATACAGTGTTTCACATATTAACTTCTCTTAGCATTCCCTGCTAAAAAAAACTATCTGATTTGGATAGAAATATAAATAATTATAC
>JARXRR010000139.1:0-1324 GCA_033792355.1 Chromatiaceae bacterium AAb-1 | reverse complement strand
ATATATGTCGTTGGAATACTATCTAAATAAATTTCAGTCACTTAACACTATGCGCCAGCAAGGCCATAATAAACCGCATAAAATTTGTATGCTGTTGGCAATTATGGATCTGATTGCTATCGGTACTATTACCGACAATAAGATTGAATTAAATAACGCTCTAAGACGCTGTTTCACCCTGCATTTTGACCGGTTAAAAGCAGGTAATGATAAAGACACACCTGAAAATCCTTTTTATCACCTAATTTCTGAAGGTTTCTGGCATTTGAAGCCTGTTGCGGGTGTAAAAAGCGAAGACATATCAGGCTACAGTAAGAACAAAATTGCTTATGCCTATCTTGACGATGAACTCTATGCCTATATGCAAAGCAGCATCGTCTGTAATGATCTGAGAATTGCGTTATCGCAAAATCTGACACGTCTGCCAGAACTTTATCAACGCTGGGCATCTGGCCTTGGAAAAGCGGAGCGGACAGTTAAAAGTTACCTTGGCGCTGTACAAGGCGTGTTAAGCTCCATGGCTAAAGAACACCAGTTTACTGATAAAGAGCTGACCAAGATTGGTTCATTCCATGAGTATCAGCGTGCCGTAACCCCTCTTTATCAGCTTGAAGAATTCAAGCATAAAGATGAACGCGGTAAAAGCATGTATAGCAGCGCTCTGAAGTCTTTTGGCGAGTTTTTAGCTGACTTGGGTCAGGTAGATGTTTCTGCCGACGTTGATGAAATTCTTCAGGACAATACACTAAATAAGACTGAAAAAAGCATCTTAGTAAATGCCCGGCTGGGTCAGGGCAATTTCCGCAGAAATTTGCTTCAAGAATGGCAAAGTTGTGCTGTAACCGGCTATCAGATGCAAGCCATGTTGGTTGCATCGCACATCAAACCCTGGCGGGCATCTAATAACTTTGAACGGTTAGATCCTGCGAATGGTCTGCTGTTGGTTGCAAATCTTGATAAGGCTTTTGATAAGGGCTTTATTTCATTTGATCGTCAAGGAAAGATCTTAATTGCCAGTATCCTTGAACGCCCAGAAGTGCTTGGTATTCACTCGGGTTTACAGCTTGCTATTCGTCCTGAGCATGATAAATATCTGAGCTATCACCGTACCGAGATGTACGCAGGTCATTGAGCATTTACAAAGATATGGTGAAAACCCGATTGAAGCCTGCGGAAGCTAGAGCAGCAAGACATCACCCTAACAGCCATTCATCAGGCAGCAGATACCAGCAACTGGAAAAGCTTTGTCACACTAATGGGCTGCGTGTTCTGCAAACGCAAAGAGCAAACCATCAGGCCGCACTACGATATTGAGATAGACACT
>JARXRR010000078.1:0-14597 GCA_033792355.1 Chromatiaceae bacterium AAb-1 | reverse complement strand
TTAATATTCCAGTCGACTTTTAATAAAATCTTTTCGTCTTTAACTGGCATACTAGGAATTGCAGAACCAGGATCATAATTGTATATATCTCTTGAAATTGAAATAATTTCATCTATTTGAGCTTGCGTTACACGACCATTTGCTAAAGGTGCATAGTCAAATATTTCTGAACCTTCTAATTTTTCATACGCAAAAAAGGCAAACAGTTTGTCTGTCACTATTGGGAAGCCAACATTCACACCATAGCGTTTCTCGTTATAAGAACCGAGCTCTTGTTTATCTCCCTCTAACTTGTCACCTTTCATTGAATCGTTTGTATAGTCAATGAAAACACTGCCACTAACTTTATTAGAACCTGACTTAGTTACAGCGTTGATATTACAGGCCGTAAAACCACCATATTTCACATCAAACGGAGCAAGCTCAACAGCTACCTGATCTATAGCATCAAATGAAAATGGAATGCGCTCTGTCGGATAACCACTGCTGTTCAAACCAAAGTTGTCGTTCATACGAACGCCATCAACCGTCAAACTGTTAGAACGTGGACTACCGCCGGCGCATTGTATAGAACTGGCATTTGTTTCATTGATATAGATACGAGGATCAGTACGAATGACATCTTTAATATCGCGGTTAACTGAAGGAGAGACTTCAAGGGCATAGCTATCAAAGCGGGCAGCCGGGCCAGTATCGCCAGTCAGGCTGGAAATAGCAGTTCCTGCAACTTGAATTCTCTCGATATTTGACGCTTCTAATTGATGCTGCAGCTGGAATGTTTCCCCTAAATTAAGGTATACACCATCTATTACTGTATCAGCGTATACATCGGAATCAACGATGATACGGTAAGGCCCACCGACCCTTAAACCAGAAGCATTGAAAACACCACTGTCATTTACAACCGCTTGACGGCTTGTGCCTGAAGGAACATGCAGAATTGTAACTTTAGTACCTGCAGCAGGACTCCCTTGTGGACTATTAATCACACCACGAATGGCAGAAGACGTGTCTGCAAATGCAACGTTTGCCACCCCCATAGAGAGAGCGACAGCCATAGCTAAATGTTTAATTTTCATATCGTTTTTCACCTGGTAGTTGTAGGTTCTTTTCTCAATCCTTTTGAACACAAGGGCTATGTTCAATTTGGGAGGTAATAGTAACTGAGCTACATTACACTTTTCTTACGTAATCCTTTATTCACGGGAACTTTTTGTTCCTCTTGTGGTCTTAGGCGACTGCCATAATAGTGTAACATAATGCATTTATGTTGCGTACTTCATAACCACCTAAATTAACCTGTAAATTGCGTCTTTTTGTCAGAAAATTTTGCTGGTTTTTCCTATAATCTGTAACTGTCTTACAATTCTACTTATTGAGAATTAAGTTATTATGATGAAATGTATTATCGGTATTTCAGGATTATCCTTTTTGAGTTTCTCTATAAATCTGCACGCCACCGAGCTAACTGTCGCCACTTTTAATGTCAGTATGGAAGCTGAAAATTATCTGCCTAAAGGACAGAAGCCTGATGCAGATGTACTGCCGGCTGTTCTGGCAACACCAGAGCACCCGCAGGTGCGGAATGTGGCAGCAATAATCCAGAGAATACGGCCTGATATTTTGCTGCTGAATGAATTCGATTATGTTGAAGATCCGGAAAAAGGCATCAAAGCCTTTATCCGTAACTACCTTAATCAGCCTCAGCAAGGCAGCGATACCATAGATTACCCTTACTTCTATTACAGCACCGTAAATACCGGCCAGCCCAGCCCTTACGATCTGGACAATGACGGCAAGGCTACCGGGGTAGGAGCCGATGCCTGGGGTTATGGCAATTATCCGGGCCAGTACGGCATGGTGCTATTATCGAAATATCCGCTTGATACAGATAGCATCAGGACATTTCAGTATTTTAAATGGAAGGATATGCCAGATGCACTGAGGACTTACAAGGCCGATGGCTCAGACTGGTACAGCAAAGCCGCCTGGCAGGAGTTCAGGCTGTCTTCCAAATCACACTGGGATATACCTGTTACAGTAAATGGTAAAGTTATTCATATACTGGCCAGCCACCCGACACCACCGGTATTTGACGGCCCGGAAAACCGCAATGGTAAACGGAACCATGATGAAATTCGTTTCTGGACAGATTATCTTACCCCGCAAAGCAGCAGTTATATTTATGACGACCAGGGTAATAAAGGTGGTTTAGCCACTGACAAGAGCTTTATATTACTGGGCGATCAGAATGCCTCTCCGACCGGTGGTGATGCATTAATAAACGGAATTCAGAATCTGTTGGCTCATTCACGTATTAATAATAGTTTTACGCCTGCCAGCGAAGGCGCTAAAGAACACAGCCCGGATAAAGCAGATGCCGCATATCATACCGCTGCATGGCGGATGCGTGCCGATTATGTACTGCCATCGGTTAAAGGATTTACGGTAATTGACAGCGGTGTATTCTGGCCGGCAAAAGACGATGCTGATTATGAACTGGTAGGCTCCAGAACAGCCAGTTCAGATCACCGGCTGGTCTGGGTTAAATTAGAATTGAAAGCTCAGTGAGCCTGGCTTATATGCATAATGCTTGTCAGTTAAAGTTTTAAAGCATCCATCACCTTACTCACACTAACACGCCGTAAATACATCCCTGTAGGCTCGGCTATGAACTTCATCCGTGAAGTTCACCCTCGCGGGCCAGCGGAGCTGTTCAAATTCATTCCCGATGAATTTGTCAGCATCCCTGCCTTCAACGGTTAGCTTAGAGTAAGCTGATTCCTGCTTTACTGATCGGCATTAGGCTTATATTCAGTAAGCCCTGACATGCACCGTGACTTCTTCACGATCATGGTACAGGTGCTTTGCCTGCAGCTGATATTTAATCCCTGCCTGCTGTAAACGCGCTTCAAACTGGGCCAGTATGTCCCGCACTATTTCATAACGCTTTTTCATTGGCAATTTAAGGTTGAAAATACTTTCCTGACAGCAGCCGTTAATAAGCCAGTCAGCAATAAGTTCTGCCACACGTTGTGGCTGTTCGATCATATCGCACACCAGCCAGTACACATTCTTTTTAGCCGGCCGGAATTTAAAGCCATCTGTCATCAGATGTTTTACCTGCCCGGTTTGCATCAGCGATTCAGCCATAGGGCCATTATCTATTGCCGTTACCATCATACTGCGTTTAACCAGCTGATAGGTCCAGCCTCCGGGGCAGGCGCCTAAATCAACGGCATTCATTCCGGCAGCTAAACGTTCATCCCATTCCGAACGCGGAATAAACTGTAAAAAAGCTTCTTCCAGTTTTAAGGTACTGCGGCTGGGAGCTTCATTCGGAAACTTCAGCCGCATAATGCCGTTTTCCAGCGCACTGCTGTTTTCCGGATAAGACATACCCAGCAAACCATTTTGTCCGTCAGTCATAAACAGATGCAATACCGGTGCCCGCTTCTGCTCTTTAGCCAGTAAAACACCGGCCTGACGTAAAGCCTGGCGCATAGGTACGGTAAGTTTACGGGCTAATGTCGATAATGTTTTGCCATCATTGGTATCCGGATATTCAATCCGCAGTTCACCACAATGCTGAACTTCAGCAGCCACCGCTGCCGTAACTACAGGGGACACCCGATCTCCGGCCGGTAACACCAATGCCTCAGCCAGTAACAGACACCACTGGCGGATAAAAATAAATCCGCTGAACGGAAAATCCCGGAAAAATGCAGTCAAAGCCTGCTCATCATAGGCTTCAAAAATTACAAAAGCGCTGCCGGTTGTCAGTTTGCAGTAACCGGCAACCCCATGCTGCCCGGCTTTATCCTGAATTTCTGCCGCACATTCTTTCTCAAAACCGGCACGGCAATACAGCAACAGCTGTTTCATATTAACTCCTGAACAAACCTGACACGGCAAAAATAAGCCAGCTGGCAATCAATATCTGCCCTCCGACGGGGGCCAGCCCGGAATAATGAAGCGGTAATAAAAAGATCCCGGCTATCACCGTCCAGACAAAACAAAATAAACCAACATGCCATAAGATTGCACTTAACCTGACCAGCCTTGATGCAGACTGCTGCGTATTCAGCACCAGCAGCGCCAGCGTATGAAATGCCAGCATAGCCAAAGCACTAAGCAAACTGGCCAGTGCCGCTTCAGATAACGAATTTTTCCAGACATGCATCACGGCTGCTGCCATACCGACACAGGTTGCACCATATAATCCGGTTAAAAAACTACTGATTTGCCAGAATAATCTCATTTATTTTCTCACTGGTAAAAAGCGCAGCCTGGGTAATCAGTTGCTGCTGGGTTAGTCCTGTTTTCTTTAGTGGTTTATAGTCGTGATCAGCTCCGGGCAACCATTGCAGGCTGACATCAGCCCAGCTTTTTTCTGCCAGTTGAGCTTTGTTACCAAAGGGATCCCTTTCGCCCTGCATAATAAACAACGGGCAACTTAGCTGTTCAAAATGTTCCGTACGCCAGTTTGACTTACCGGGCGGACAAAATGGGTAACCATAAGCAAATACCGCACGAAGTTGCGGATATACCGATACCATACTGGCAACTCTGCCACCCATTGATTTTCCGCCACAAAACAAGGGCAGATCAGACGGACACAGTGCCAGTATCTGCATAAAATATTGTTGTAATATTGCTATTTTGTCCGGTGGCCGCTTTTTTCCGGTGCTCAGTTGTTGCTGCATATAAGGAAAGTTAAAGCGCCACACTTCAATTTTATGCTGCAGTAACGCGGCCGTTAACTGCTGCATAAACGGGCTTTGTACTGCAGCACCGGCACCATGCGCCAGCAATAATCTGGCAACAGGCTGTGCCGGGCAGTCTTTAAGAATATCAGTCAATGGCAACCGCATTGGTAAATTGTTGTTCGGCAAAAGCGGTCTGCTCAGCTTCAACCAGATTCACCATCCACTGGCGGAAAGCGTTAATCTTGCCAAGCTCGGTCTGGCTTTCCCGGCATACCAGATAATATGCATCTTTACTGATTAACACATGATTGAACGGCACGATTAAACGCCCGGAGTTAATATCAGGTCTTGCCAGAACATTATGTGCCAGGGCAACCCCCTGCCCGTGAATAGCCGCCTGTAACACCATTGAGGAATGGCTGAAAATAGGCCCCTGATTAACATTGAAGTTTTTGTAACCCTGGCTGATAAACCAGGCTTTCCATGCACGACGGGAACCATCATGCAGCAAATTATGATGCTTCAGATCCTCGGGCTCGTTCAGGGGTTTTCCTCTGCTCAGCAGTAATGGTGAACAGACCGGTAACAGATATTCGGTATGCAGTTTATCCGCATGTAAATTGCGCCAGTTACCGCGGCCGTAATAAATTGCGACGTCAACATCATCAGTCAGTGAGCCCTCGTCCTGATCAACGGCTTTAATCCGCACATCAATATCAGGATGTTGTTCACTGAACAGATTCAGCCTTGGCACCAGCCACTGAATAGCAAAACTGGGTTGCAGGCTTACGGTTAATGAACCTTTAGCACCGCGGGCCAGCAGTTTTTCTGTGGCCTCATGCAGTTGCAGGAAAATTTCCTTAATATCCAGAAAATAGCTCTGCCCTTCCTCTGTCAGTAACAATGAACGGTTTTTACGCATAAAAAGCTTCAGGCCAAGGTGCTCTTCCAATGCCTTGATCTGATGACTGATAGCAGCCTGAGTAACGTACATTTCTTCCGCAGCCTTAGTAAAACTAAGATGACGGGCTGCAGTTTCAAACGCTTTCAAAGCATTAAGCGGGGGCAAACGACGCGCCATAGCTGTCCATTCATTGTTATTTTATGACCAAGAGTATAAAGCCGGGCTACTCTTCTTACTACAGGTAAAATTAACCGGTTCAGGCTGAAGGAGGTTTATAACCTTCTATTTCAACATTCTGACCTTTGAATAAAAAGGCTTCCATTTGCTCTTCCAGAAACTTTCTGTGTTCCTGGTTCATCATATTCAGCTTTTTCTCGTTGATCAGCATAATCTGCTTCGCCTGCCATAATCCCCAGGCTTCTTTACTGACAGAATCAAAAATTTTCTTGCCCAAATCTCCCGGATATAACTGAAAATCCAGTCCCGGTGCTTCTTTTTTTAAATATTCACAAAAAACTGTACGGCTCATTCGTTTTTACCTTTAGCTAATTGCTGTTCCAGTAACAGTCTGGCCGGAGCTGACAACCCGACCTGCGGCATGACGTCTATTGTAAACCATTGTGCTGCAGATTGCTCCTGTACCGCTGTGGGTATAGCGGTCAGCTGCAGTAACAAAGGTTGGATCCATAAATGAAAATGGCTGAACGTATGGCGAAAAGCCGGTAACTGTTCGCTGTGTGCCACCTTTAATTGCTGGATATCGCAGTAAGCCTGCCGCTCAGCCACTGAACTGAATTCAGGAAAACCGTATAATCCGCCCCACAAGCCAGTGGCCGGGCGCTGTTGCAGAAAAATCTGCTGCTGTGCCTGTAATATCAGCCAGAAGCTTTCTTTTTCGGGTAAAACCTTCTTTGGTTTTTTGCCGGGATAACGGGACTGCTCACCGGTCAGTGCCGCCCGGCACTTCAGTTTTAACGGGCATTGCGGGCATTCGGGCTTACTACGGCTGCATAAAGATGCGCCGAGATCCATCATCGCCTGATTAAACTCAGCAGCAGTTGCCGCTGGCGTTACCTGTTCTGCCAGTTGCCATAACTGTTGTTCTGTTGCTTTTTCACCGGGCCAGCCGTCTATAGCAGCAAAGCGGCTTAATACCCGTTTACAGTTACCATCCAGAATCGGGAAATGTTTGCCCAGTGACAACGACAACACTGCCCCGGCAGTAGAACGCCCGATCCCGGGCAATGCCAGAACCTGCTCAAACTCCTGTGGAAAATGCCCCTGATATTCAGCCACTATTTGTCTGGCCGCTTTGTGCAGGTTACGGGCCCGGGCATAATAACCAAGGCCGGTCCATAAATGCAGTACCTCATCCAGTTCGGCAGCTGCCAGACTGCTGACATCAGGAAAACGGGCAATAAAACGCTGAAAATAAGGGATAACAGTCGCCACCTGCGTCTGTTGCAGCATGATTTCGCTCAGCCAGGTTTTATAAGGGCTTTTCTGCTGTTGCCACGGCAAATGTTTACGCCCGTTAACCTGATACCAGCTAACCAGCTGATTTGAAAACCATTCTCTTTCCTGTTGAAGCATATTACCCTCTGCCAGTTACCGGCGGCAGTATAAGCAGCTATAAATAAAATGCCAATGCTGTAAGGTCTGTTTATGTTTGTTGGTTGAGCTGACAGCCTATTATGAGCATAATGTGCGCCCACTGACCCACTGAAATGTTATGCAATGTCCGGAGTTTAAAATGACTGACAGCCCTGAATCATTGTCTGTAGACGGACAGCAGGAACAACCGGCTTATATGAGAAAAATCCGCTCTTTCGTACTACGGGAAGGGCGTCTGACCAAAGGGCAGCAGCATGCCCTGGAAACTTACTGGCCGCAATTTGGTTTAGAATACCAGAATACACCGTTTAATCTGGAACAGGTTTTCGGGCGCACCGCGCCTAAAGTGCTGGAAATAGGCTTCGGCATGGGAAAATCGCTAGTCGAAATGGCCGAAGCCGCGCCGGAAAAAGACTTTATCGGCATTGAAGTGCATAAACCCGGCGTGGGTGCCTGCCTTGGCGATGCCGCTGCCAAAAATCTTCACAATCTGCGTTTATTTGAACATGACGCAGTAGAAGTATTAAAAAATAGCATTGCAGAGCAGGCTCTGGATACCGTACAGTTATTTTTCCCGGACCCGTGGCACAAAAAACGCCATCATAAACGCCGTATTGTTCAGCCCGATTTTGTACAACTATTACGCCACAAGCTGAAAATCGGTGGTGTCTTCCATATGGCAACTGACTGGGAACACTATGCTCAGCATATGCTGGAAGTGATGTTAGCCGCCGAAGGGTTTGAAAACCTGTCTGTTGCCGGCAACTATATTGAACGCCCGGCACAGCGCCCGCTGACCAAATTCGAGCAACGCGGACAACGGCTCGGACACGGCGTATGGGACCTAATGTTTAAGAGAGTAAGCTGAACGATGATGTTAGCCAATACCAGCCAGTTATTATTGCGTAATCTGAACGATTTATCAGGCAGGGTTCTGCTGGCTGAACCTCCGGCAGATCAACTGGCAGCACAACTTGCTGCCCAGGCCCCGCTATTACAGTTTACCTGCTACACCACTGATCAGGCGACCGCCTCTTTATGGCAGAACCATAACTGTTACTTCGGTGTACAACCTCAGTTTGACAACTCATTTGATTGTATTGTGTTGTTTTATCCTAAAAGCAAAGAACAACTGGCGTTTACTCTGCACCAGCTAAAAACGGTACTGACAGACAGTACCGCTGTTTTTGTGGTCGGTGATAACAAAGGCGGTATTAAAAGCCTGTCGGCTCATGCCCGGAAACTTGGATTACAGGCCAATAAACTGGATAACGCCAAGCATAGCCTGTGGTTTTCCCTGCATGGTGATTTCGGTAAGCTTGCTGCCAGTACCACAGCAAGCAGTACGGCGCTCAGCTTTAATGTAGTCATCAATGATATCAGCCTGACGCTTTGTTCTTTGCCCGGCGTATTTAACCACGGCAAGCTGGACACCGGCACCGCCTTATTATTAAACCATCTGCAACATATTACTGCCGGTAACGTCCTGGATTTTGCCTGTGGCTGTGGCGTCATCGGGGCATTTCTGAAAAAGCGTACTCCGGCAATCCAGCTGTTCAGTTCAGATATCAGCGCGCTGGCCGTCAGCGCAACAGAGCAGACCCTGGCAGCCAACAACCTTGAAGGAACGGTTATCGCCGCAGATGGCCTGCCAGATAACGTACCGGTATTTGACCATATTGTCAGTAACCCGCCGTTTCACACCGGCATAAAGACAGACTACAGTATCAGCCAGCAGTTTATCAGTCAGAGCGTATCGCGTTTAAAACCGGGAGGCTCACTGACGTTGGTTGCAAATAATCATCTGGCTTATCAGGAGCTGCTGACGGCCGCTTTTGGTAAAACAGATATTCTGGCCAGAAAAGACGGTTTTATTGTCTATCATTCGGTAAAAAGGTAACGCTATGCAAAAGCTACTGAGTATCCTGATATTATTGTTGCTGAGCCTGCCGGCAACCGCAGCAAAAACCAGTCAGTGTATTCAGTCGCCTAAGCGGGTCAGTGCCTGCCCTAACCTGCTTTACCGCTCAGCACAATTACCGGCAATGGAGAAGCCGCAGTTACTGTGTATTTGCGCAACCGACTTCTCTGAGCTGCTTCAGCCTGCCACTACTGACACTGAGCTTATCAGGCAACGCATGACGAAACGGCAGCTTGAAGCCGAACTGGGAATGCCGGTTGAACCAATACTGGATATCCTGCGCAGAAAACAATAAAACCCGCTCTGACATAACACCGTTTATTTACAGCCGGAACTAATCCGGTAATACAACCAGCCGCTGTTTAAATGTTCCAAGGCATTCTTCTTCATTAGCCAGCAGCACAGGCACCAGATATAACATTCCCTCTTCAACCCAGTAGATTGCATTTTGCCGGAACTGTAGCGCCAGCTGAACTGCCTGTGCTTTTTCACACATTACAATCCAGCTTTTTTCCTGAAAAGCCCGGTCCGGAGACGAACCTATTACCGAACGATAAGGTAATCGTTGCTGATTAAGGCAAACTTCCAGTTCTTTATCCAGACGAAGATTAAAATAGGGATTATTTACGTTTCCAGCGGGGTTCTGGGCACTGATAATGGCAAAATCAATATTATTTGCCAGTTGCTGATGGCACAAAAAGATACTCGTTTTATAACTTTCCCACAGGGTCATACCATGATCCTAAAGCAACAAGTGCTCTTACTATAAACCGCTTTAGCAATTTTACCAGCGCTGTTTGCCAAATTATCATAATGTGCATAACATCTATGCACTGACCAAATTTCAATCATACCAGCAGGGTTAGCTCATTTGATGATTGCTTTAGATAAAACCACATCGATTAAAAGTGCCCTGATCTGGGTGATTATGGTGATCTGTAGCATTACCCTGTGTACCGCTCTGATAATTTCGACCGTTCAGGATATTAAGCTGCAACGTCAGAAACTTATCGATCAGTTGGAAGGTTACGCCAGTATTATCGCCTTTAACGCCAATTCCACTTTACAGACTGACAGTAACGATATTGAAGAAAGCCGCCTGAGCTCCTTTGCTGCGGTAAATATTCTGCATAATATTCACATCTATAAATGGCAACCTGAACAGCAGACACTAACCTTTTTTGCCAGCTATAACCGGCGCGACATCGGCCCTTACCCGGTACAGTTCAGCAAAGCCAGGGATTTCAGCACTCCCTATATCAGCAAAAACAATATCGAATTAAGCAAACCAATACTGCAGGGCGACCAGTTACTCGGATATGCTTATATCAGAGCTGGTCAGGAAGAACTGCATAACTATATTCAGACCCGCATCATGCTGGATATCCTGATTGCCTTAATTGCCCTGAGTGTGGCTTTTTCTATCAGCAGCCGCCTGCAACGTCGTTTTACGTCACCAATAGAAACGTTACTGGCGGTAGTACAGCGGGTATCGAAAGACAAAGACTACCATATACGGGCCCCGGCCACGTCGATAAAAGAATTCAATATGCTGGGCCGGGCTTTTAACATCATGCTGGATCGTATAGAGCAGCAAATAAACCGGCAACAACAGGACGAGCAGAAAATACGCCAGCTGAATCAGGGACTGGAGCAAAAAATAGAAGACCGCACCCAGGCCCTGAAAACCTCAAACCAGGAGTTGCTTAATACCCTTGCCACTTTGCATCAATATCAGAACCAGATTATCGAAACCGAAAAAATGGCCAGCCTGGGTCAGATGGTGGCAGGTGTGGCACATGAGGTAAATACCCCCATAGGTCTGGGTATAACCGCCTCGACCCTGTTGCAGGACAAGCTGACAGACATCCAGAAAGCATTTGATGACAAAAAACTTACTTCATCACAACTGGCCCGCTTTATGGAAGACAGCAAAGAAAACCTCGGGATTATTTATCGTAACCTTGAACGCGCCGCCAGCCTGATTAGCAGCTTTAAACGGGTGGCAGTTGACCAGTCTAACGATAACCGGCGGCAATTTAATATGTTGCAGCTGATCAACGAAGTACTGTTGTCATTACGTCCCAATCTGAAAAAGACCCCGCACCAGATAATTGTCGAATGCCCGGAAACCCTTGAACTGGACAGTAAACCCGGCCCGATAAACCAGATCCTGATAAACCTGATTATGAACAGCCTGATCCACGCATTTGACAATACCGAACAGGGAGAAATCCACATTACTGCTTCGGTCAGCCATAACCGCTGCCTGTTGCTATACAGTGATAACGGTGCCGGCGTACCGGAAGCAATCAGAAAACGGATTTTTGATCCCTTCGTAACCACTAAACGGGGTGAAGGCGGTAGCGGGCTGGGTATGCATCTTGTCTATAACCTGGTGACGCAGGCACTAAATGGAAAAATCCAGCTGGACAGCACACTTGGGCATGGCATTGACGTTAAAATCGACTTTCCGGTTATCGTTAAAAGCACTCTTTATTGAGATATAACCTGATGATTTTTATTAAATCAGCATCTAAAATCATAGCAATTGCATAAGAAAAGTCTAATTGTTAACAAAAAACTTGTTAACAATTGGCAGGCTGAGTTATAATTGCTCATAATTTGACAAAAGCACGTCATCTATAAAACTTAAGAAAGTGCTAAATTTCACAAAGTTCACATAAGGTTTAATTCCATGCAAACACCCGTGATCCTCATCGTAGAAGATGAAGAAGTAACCCGCCTTAATCTTGTCAGCCTGTTTCAGGGTGAAGGGTACGATGTTATAGAGGCAGTAAATGGTGAAGAAATGAACCGTCAGCTGGCCGAAAACAAAGTTAACCTGGTAGTAATGGATATCAACTTACCAGGTAAAAACGGCCTTATTCTGGCAAGAGAGTTACGCCAGAAAGAAAACATCGGCCTGATTTTCCTGACCGGTCGTGATAGTGAAGTTGACCGCATTCTGGGCCTTGAGATTGGTGCTGACGATTACCTGACCAAGCCGTTCAACCCACGCGAGCTGACGATCCGCGCCCGTAACCTGTTAAACCGGACCGTTGCGCAGCCAGTGATTGAAGAACATAAAAGCGTGGTGAAATTCAACGGCTGGACGCTGGACGAAAACAGCCGCAACCTGACATCACCAAAAGGTGTGGCCCGTCGTTTACCTAAAGGCGAATACCGCGCTCTGCGCCTGATGCTGGACACACCCGGTAAAATCTTTACCCGTGAGCAGTTAATCCGTCATATGACAGGCCGTGATTTACGTCCGAATGACCGCACAGTAGATGTCACTATTCGTCGTATCAGAAAACACTTCGAGTCGGATATCGACAGCCCTGAGTTAATCAGCACCATTCATGGTGAAGGCTACCGCTTCGTTGGCACACTTGAAAAATAATATTTTCAGTAGTTATCGATGAACTCCTGCAGAGCAGCTAAATGCTGCTCTGTTTTATTTTGCAGTTCAGCTAAATGCTGTTTTGCATCAGACCAGTCGTTTGTTTCCTGCTCCAGATATTTTGCCTGCTGCTGAATCCATTTAAGCCCGGCTGATGCCGCCGCTCCTTTCAGTTTATGAGCTTCTTCACGGAATATTACCCAGTCCTGCTGCACTGCAAGCTCTTGCAGATTCTTAATATAGTCTGGTAACAGGCGGGAACAAAGCCCGGCGCTGCGTTTCATCGCGTCTTTACCCAGAGAGTGCAGATAATCCAGCAACGTAGCCTGATCCAGTATTTCCTCATGCTGCACAATCACCGATTCCACCGTTCCCTGATGTTGCTTTAAAGCGCTGGGAGCAAACAACTGCAACAGTAACTGATCTAAAGTCCCCGTATTAATCGGCTTGGCCAGGGCACCATCAATCTTAACTCCTGCCAGCTGCTCTTCTGCTTTACGCACATTAGCACTTAACACCACTACAGGAATGGCAGCCAGATGTGGCTCATTGCGTATATATCTGGCAATTTCGTCGCCATTCATGTCCGGCAACTGCATATCCAGCAGCACCAGATCGATATCGTCTTCTGTTTCCAGTAATGCCAGTGCATCTTCCCCGGTTTCAGCATGAACAACCGTATGGCCCCGCTGTTCCAGCAGACTGGTCGCAATCTCAGCATTAAGGGGGATATCTTCTATCAGCAGCACAGTTAATGCCGGGCAACTTACCATCGCTGTCGCCTGGGGAGCCGGCATTAACTCTGAAGGCAGCTTAACCGTAAAGGTGCTGCCGCGGTTAACTTCACTGTGTACTTCAATTTGCCCGTGCATCGCTTCTATCAGCGCTTTTGACACTGATAAGCCAATACCGGAACCGGCGATACTCAGGCGTCGTCCATCGTTAGACTTATAGTACATATCGAAAATACGCTGCTGCTCGGCAGCAGATATGCCAATACCGGTATCGCTGACAGTAAAGGTAAGCCGTATATCCGGTACAGCCTCAACCCGGCAGAATAACCTTACAGTACCTTTGGCGGTAAATTTCACCGCGTTATTCAGTAAATTCCACAATATCTGGCGTAACCGGGTAGGATCCAGTTTCAGATATACCGCCAGTTCACCCTCGGTCTGTAATGCAAACTGCAACCCTTTCTGCTGACAAATCAGCTCGGCAAAGTTGGCAATATCATTCAGGAACGGCTGCAACGGAATACTCTGATATACAATGTCCAGATCCTGGCGGTCTATTTTATCCAGATCGATAATATCGTTAAAAATATTACCCAGCGCTTCAGCGCTGCTGAAAATGGTATTGGCCCAGCTGTGCTGCTCTGGTGTCAGCTGGCTGTCCAGCAGGCGCTGGGTTAACCCGACAATGCCATTGAGCGGTGTACGTAACTCATGGCTGAGAGTGGCAATAAACTTTCCTTTATCATGATAAGACTTTTCCAGAGCTGCCTGGGCCTTTTTCCGCTCAGCAATCTCTTTGCGTAATTCATCAACCGCCCGCCGTTTCGCCTGAAACGCCTTTTTACGCTCTTCAATCTCAAAATTCAGCTGCCGGATATTGTCCTGCATACTTTCATTCAGCAGCCGTTCCTGATGGGCAGAGTCTTCCAGATACGATAAAGCCGCATCCAGATGCAGTGCCAGATAAAACATAATGCCCACAGCAAAAGGTGCACTGACCACAGCGACCATCACTGCCCCTTTCATGTGCTGCCAGTCTGGCTGATTATACAGAATTACAGAATATGCCAGACTCAGTAAGGCCGTGGTCATAATAAGCAGCACGCAACTTAATACCGCCAGTTGGAATGTTCCGGCCTTACGGCATAAGGCAGCAAACGATTTGACATAGGGGTGCACCGGGCTTTGCATATCAGCCTTATCTGCAGGGGGCATAATGACAGCACCGGAAGCAAAAACGATGAATAAGGAAATACATAGTGGATATAGTTAAATCTTCTAATAGAGATAGAGTATCCTGTATTGACAT
>JARXRR010000082.1:0-12261 GCA_033792355.1 Chromatiaceae bacterium AAb-1 | reverse complement strand
ATATATAAGAAGGTGACTTGCTAGCGCGACTTGCGGGTATAAAACCTTCTATTAAATTGTTAGCTTTCAGTCGGGTGAAACGGGCAACTCAAAATGATAGATGAATTTAGGGCTGATCTTAAAAGTTTGAACAGCCTTCAAATCTACAGAAAGTACGTTCTTGGGGGAAATTGCCACCTTCTTGATAATCATCAGATGTTTGAAATTCGCGAGACCATCTGTGATAAATTTGAAATAGAATTCAACGATGTAATTATGGTGGGATCAGGTAAGCTGGGGTTTAGCATAAAGCCCTCGCGAAGGTTTGGACTATTTAACGATGATTCCGATATAGATATTGCAATTGTATCAACGAAACTCTTTGAGCGGGTTTGGCAAGAAGCCTATCAGTTTAAGAAGAGCGGTGCTGATTGGCCATCATCAAGCAAATTCTTTAAGTATCTCTCTGAAGGATGGATACGTCCCGACAAACTTCCACCGAGCAGCTATTTTGAGTTTACCGCCGACTGGTGGAACTTCTTCAATACTTTAACCAGTAGCAACAGGTTTGGACCGTTTAAGGTTCGTGGTGGTTTGTACCATTCCCATTTTTTCTTGCAAGAATACCAAATAATATGCATTGAGCAGTGCATTCAGGAGGCACCTTAATGGACACTTCAGCTTCAAACCGGCGCCTTAGAGTGCTTTTGACCGGCATCGGTAATAAAACCCTTATTCCACAACCAGACTTTCAAAGAAGACTGGTCTGGACCAACAAGGATAAAATCGAGTTTATCAAAACAGTTTTAGAAGGCTATCCCTTCCCAGAGATATACATAGCCGCAGGCAAGGTAGACCCTAAAACGGGAGAAGGCTCGGAGGTTCTTGTCGACGGCCAGCAGCGCATAACAACGCTCTACCAGTATTTCAAAGGATCGCCAGATATAAAGCTAGGTAACAGTTTACCAGCTTACACTGACCTGGATGAGGACAAACAGATTGCCTTCCTTGAGTATAAGGTCGTTGTCAGAGATATGGGGAACATGCCTATCGAGCATATCAAAGAGGTATTCAAGCGAATCAATTCGACTAGCTATGGCTTGAATGCGATGGAGTTGCATAATTCTCGATTCGGAGGTGAATTCAAACAATTTGCCGAGGAAGTATCTAAGGCAGACATTTTCGAGCGAAACAGAGTCTTTACATCTACCGACATTAAGCGGATGAATGACGTCAAATACTGTCTCGGGTTGATAATCACAATCATGACCACCTATTTCAATCGAGACAAGGAGCTTGAGCTATACCTTGAAAAATTTAACGAAGAGTTTCCAGAAAAAGACCGCCTAGATAACGAAATATCTGCAGTGCTGAAGTTTATAGATCGCCTGAATTTTGATAGCAACTCAAGGGCTTTTAAAAAGGCCGATTTCTACACTTTGTTCGTAGAAATTCACAGAGCCGTAGTGAAAAACGGACTATCTGTAGACGTCAGCGTATTGAGAAAGCGACTGGATAATTTCTATGACCGGGTAGACCGAGTGGCAGCTGGGGATCTTGGTGATGACAAAGACGCACAGGAATATTACAACTCCGCGCTTCAAGCTAGCAACGACAGAAGCAGCCGTATCACACGAAGCAAGGCAATTTACGAACTAATCCTTGGGTCCGAAAGCTAACAAACAAAGGCAACGGACGCCGGGGGCGCCGCTGCTTTTGGCGTTATAAGGCATCACCTGGCACATGATTCGAACGGAACGATTGATACTTCGACAGTGGAATGACGAAGACCTCCTTCCTTTCTCACAGATGTGTGAGGATAATGATGTGATGGAGTTTTTCCCTAAGCTTCTTACAGTTGAAGAAAGCTACGCAATGGGGGAAAAAATCAGATCACTCATTGCTGAGCGTGGGTGGGGGTTTTGGGCAGTTGAGATTCCTGGCCATAGTAAGTTCATTGGTTTTGTGGGTCTGCACATTCCCAAGGAAAGCATGCCTTTTTCACCATGTGTTGAGATTGGCTGGCGTCTTGCGAAACGATATTGGGGTATGGGTTACGCGACAGAGGCTGCCAAAGAATCATTGCGGTATGCTTTTACTCACTTGGGCTTAGATGAAGTGGTCTCTTTTACGACAGTGGGTAATATTCGCTCTCAGTCTGTCATGGAAAAAATCGGGATGGCTTATACCAGCAATTTTGAGCATCCTGACCTAGAACCTTCAGACCCACTTTGCGAACATGTTTTGTACAAGATCAGTAAGGATCAGTGGGAGTTACATGCCTTATAACCAGGCCAGGCACGGCGACGGCTTTTCCGTTGCGGCTTCGCCTTCACTACAAATCCGCGGGTGCTGGCGGCGTTATGTTTCTTGAGGAATTGTCGTGCTTAATCAGTTGGTCTACAAAGTAATTGAGTTTGAGCTGCTGTGCTCAATTATTGACCCTGTGCAGGTGGTAAGCTGGGCCGATGAACGTGTCATTGCGAGTGATGAGCCAGAAGAGCTTCTTCTTGATCTGTGTGTGGCTAAGTCCGAAGACACACAGCTCAAAGTTTTAGGCAGCCTTGATGTCAGCTTAGAAAATGAAGCATTTGAGTTAGTGGCCATGGAGCTTCTAAAGCAATATGAGTCAGGTCTCTTGGATTTCTTTGAGGTAGCCAATAACCTTCTGGCAATGCATTACCATTCATCGAAGCTAGATTCTGATGCCACTGATTTCATAATTTGGCTCGGTGATGAGGTATGCCTGATCACCGAAGGTATTAAAGAGCTTGAACCGGCTACGGTTAATTTACTTAAATTCCTTGTTGGCATTGTAGAAAAACATAACAAGTCAAAGCACGCGGACTTGGTAAAGCTGTCACCTTTTTTGTTCCAAAAAAGCCGCCAACTTCACCAAGCCGGTGTTTGAGGCGTTAGTTTCTGAATCGGAGTATCAGTGAAGAAAGAAGACGGAATCTCAAAGTACAAGCTGAATAAAATCGCTACGGAGTCTTTGAGAAATACTATCCGTCTTCATTTTGACTCCGTGTTGCTCTATGAAAACGGCTCCTATCCAAGTGCTCTTCAGCTTTCGGTCTTGGCTATGGAAGAGTTCTCAAAGGCCAACTGGGTAGATCACTATATTTGGTCGTCGGAAACCAATGATGGCTATCCTGAAGCTGAGTTTGAGCAAGAATGGCTAAAGCTTCTGTACTTACATCCAAAGAAACAGTGGAACTTTGTGGCAAGAGAAACAGATGATTATTCGCCAAAGTTTATTTCTCTTATCCAAGGCAGAAAGCTTGAAGAGAAAAAGCAAAACGCTATCTACGTCGGCTTGTCTCGCTCAAAAGGGAAAATTGACACAGGCAGTCGAATTTCCACCCTCTGGAAGATAAAACAAAAAGATGCAAGGCAGTTTATTTCAATAATCAATGATGAGCTGCTCAGGATATGTGCAAGAATCGAAGAAGATGAGTTTTATTTCGAGGGAGGCAAAGGCATGGATGAGGTCTTCGATTATGAAATCTATAAAAATCTTTTAAAGTGGCCTCATAAGAGTGGCATAAAGAATAACGGTTGGAGAAAGAGAAATCGCCAACAAAACTAACAAGCGGCTGTTGTCGCCCCTTCGGGGCTGGGACGGCCTTTCCGCCGCTTCGCGGCTACAAGTCCGCCCCAAAGCCGGGCGTTATGAGTAAGTAATGGGACAGAAACTACCACCAGATCAGTTGGAACTTTATAAAAGAATTGATGAGGTTCTTTTCTATAAATGGGATCCGATTGGGATTTCAGATGGGGACTGGGCTAGAGATGAGTATCAGTCTTACTTGCCTAGAGTTTTTGCCCATGCAATGGAAAGTGATTCGCCTGAGCCAATTGCTAAGTATCTTGGCGTAGTTTCAACGGAAAGTATGGGCTTGTCTGCCGCGCCAGAGCACGACTTGAATATTGCAAAAATGATCATTGAAATAAAAAATGGCTTGGGGCTGTAGTATGCAGCAAGTAACACTCATAACAAGGCCAAGCACAAACGTGCAATGCAAAAAACGCATTGCACTGGACCTCGCTTCGCTCGGCCTGTGTTGGCGGCGTTAGCAGGTTTTCGGGTTTTAACGGTTTTAGTTTGTAGTTTTATTTTGGCATTGCTCATGTTTTGTTTTCTTAGCGGCAGCGCCAAAAGTTAACGTGCGCCAGTTTGTTGGTTTGGTGCAATCTTTGTTGGCACAATGGCGTTGTTCTTTGAGGCTTCGTTTAAACAGTTTTACAGGTTCCGGTTGGCGCGCTGCTTCGCTGCTTGCTGGTTTAGTTTTAATTAAAAGCAGCCGTGACGCTATTCAAGTTTGCCAGTGCGGCAAGCCGCGCAAGTTTGGCGTAGGCTGCTAACAAACAAAGGCACGGCGACGCGTACCGCGCGCTTGCTTTGGGCGTTATGCCATCAGGAGAGTTTAGTGGCAGTTGTATCGATCAAAAATGCTGAGCATTATATTTGGGGCGAAAAGTGTGATGGCTGGCATTTAGCTAAAAGCTCTGGTCTCAGTGTGATACAGGAAAGAGTTCCGCATGGTTGCTCTGAGGTCAGGCATTATCATGAACGTTCAGAGCAATTTTTTTATGTGCTTTCTGGGATGGCGACGATGGAAGTTGACGGTGATATATCTCAGCTGCCGACAGGCACTGGTATACATGTACCGGCAGGGATAGCCCATCAATTGAGTAATCAGCAGACTGAGGATTTGGTGTTTCTTGTTGTATCAACACCGCCCAGTCACGGAGATCGGGTAATTGCATAACAATCGCCATCAAAAACGCGCTCGTTGGGCGCTCGACTCGCAACAAGTTGCTCGCGTTTGTGGCGGGCGTTAGTGGTCAAGTAAACCTATGAACCAAGCCATCCATTTCAAAACGTCTATGTTTGATGTTTCCAGCGAAAGAGAAAATCCGATCAATCCAATATATGGATTATCGCTATTGGAGTGGCTAAGGGAAGAGCTGAAAGCAGAGCTAGAGATAACTAAGCCAGACGCAGAAGATTGGGGCTGGTACAGTGAATTGCAATATGGCGGGAATACGTACCTTATCGGCTCTTGCGCTCTTGTTGAGGAAGGCGAAGAGCCAGTCGGGGAGCTAGAGTGGGTGTTTCAAGTAGACAAATCCAGGAGCTTCATGCAAGTTCTTCTCGGTAAGAATAAAATGACTGCATCTGATAGCTGTTTTGTGTTTTTCAAAGAGCTATTTGAAAACAATCCAAATTTCAAAGAGGTGCGGATTGCATAAGCCACTAACAAGCACATTATGTCGCCACTTCGTGGCTCGGACGGCTTACATTTCGGTCGTTCCTCCCTACATTTCAGCCGCCGCATATGTGCGGCGTTAGCAGTAATCGTAATGCAGCCACTTGGCGTGGTGTTACGTCAATGCTAAGTTACTCATTCAGGTGCGCCAGTTTGTGGGTTAGTCGCAATCTTGGTTGGTGCAGTGGCGTTGTTCTTTGGTAGCTTCGCTTTATTAGTTTTACAGGTTCTGGCCATTTCGCTGTATCGCAACTGGCCAGTTAAGTTTTAAATTGCACGTTGGTGCTGTTGTTCAGTTCAGCCAGTTCAGCCAGTGCGGCAAGCCGCGCAAGTTCGGTGTGGGTTGCTAACAAACAAAGCCAGCCGACGCCAAACAGCGGCGCGGCTGCTTTTGGCGTTATGCAAAAAGCGAAATTCCCCAGATATAAAGGAGTAGTAGAAATGATTCCAAACATTGATTACACCGCAAAGCTTCTTGATGTCTTTCTTAATGCAAGCAATGCGCACATTTCAATTCAAGACTTCCAAAGTTCCGGCATCACAATCGCTGGCCAAGCAGGTCTGGATGAAGAGTTTTTATTCCATTTGCAGCTTGCCCTTGAAAATGGGCTAATAAGCAATCGAGACTTACAGTTTAGCGGCTTAAAATCTATCGGTATTCACATTGGTGGCGGTAGCAACGTAACACTAACATCCACTCCTATTCGACTTACGCAGCGAGGCCATGATTTTGCTAAATCGCTACAAAACAAGGAAATCCTATTAAAGTTAAAGACAGAGCTGAAAGATGCACCGTTCAAAACTATTTTTGATGGAAGTCAAAAATTACTAGAACACTACTTCACGAAAAAACTTGATGCTTTAATTGAGTAAAATGCATAACAAAGCAATCAAACGGATGGATTTTAAGTTGCACTGTTGCTATTCCGCTTCGCTCCATTTTATGGCAACAGTGCAACTTAAAAACCACCGTTTATCGCAACGTTATGTGCAAACCCAGCTACGGCGTAGCCAAGGAGTTTAGAAATTGCTAACCGCATTCCTGTCGTTTCTGGGCGTTGTCATCGGGGCGTCGCTCCAGTATTTTTTTACCCGGCATATTGAGAGCCAAAGGCATCTACGTGATTTGCGCTCAAAAGCCTATATGGACTATTTGAAGTGTGTCTGTGAACAGGCTCAGTTCCGTCCAAAACTTGGAACTCAAGAGCAAAAGGAGCTGTTTTCCCGAACAGGAGATGCAAAGGCAAGAATTTGCCTTTACGGCTCAAAACAATCTGTCACCGCATTCTCGCGCTTTGAAGAACTTGGTGCGTCTATGGGGTCCAAGGAGCAGCGTGAGGCTTTTACAAACATGGTCTCTATAATGCGTACTGATTCTGGTAGCGAAGTCTGTGCAAACAATAGCGAGCTTCAAAACGTTTTACTTGGTGTTCGTGAGTAAGCACATAACAATCACAGGCAAGGGACGCCAAAAAGCTCGCTCGTTCCTCGCTACACTTTTTGTCGCCCCTGCTGTGGGCGTTAGGTTTACCCAATAACTGATCATCTGGTCTCAAGCATAACAATAAAAGGTAATACTCTATGGTTTGTATTATTTGTAGAGAAGAAAAGAGTGACATGAGTGATGAACATGTCATTCCAGACTCAATGAAAGGGTTTTATCATATATATTCAGTATGCAAAGATTGTAACTCATTCCTTGGAAATCAAGTCGATTCCCCACTTGTTAATCACAAACTAACAGAGTTATATAGATTTTCACGGGAAGTGGCCGGAAAGAGTGGCCAAATACCTAATCCATTCTCAGGCATCTACTTTCACGAATCTGATCAGGATGCGAAGTTTAGAGTAGAAGTTGATGAAGATGGCAAGCTAAAAACAAAATTTCTACCCAAGGTTAATATCAATAAAGTTGCTGATGAAATTAATTTTATTGAAATTTCTGTAGATTCCGATGATGAACATGAAATAGACGGTATATTAAAGAAACTTGCGAAACGCCACGGATTGCCAGATGGCTCTATAGTTTCTGGTAATAGGAAAATAGTACTAAGTACAGACGCGGTAAAAGGTCAATGGAAAGTTGATACGCTCAAATTCAAGATTGGCCTCTTGAAGATTGCATATGAGTTTGCGGTTGACACAATCGACGAATACTTTGATGACCCAGATGCAATAGAAATTTCAAAAGTACTAAAATTGGCTAACTATGAACGAGTAGAAGAGTTTGTAAAAATAGGCAATGGTCTTCAACATGAAGTATTTGAGCCATTTGCAAATTATTTAGATTTGCAGAGCGAAAAGCACTATTTAATTCTTTCTTCATCCCAGTTTGGATTGATTTGCTTAGTTAAGTTGTATGACCTGTTTGCTGTTGGTGTAGTTCTATCTAGTCGCAATTATCTAGACACATTCAGTACAATTGTTGGTATAAACGATATTGAGAAAAAAAACTTCAAGAAGGTTGCTCTTGAAGAATTACTTCATCAGTGTCATGGGCCAGCTCATACAAGGTTTGGTTATCACTTCGACACGAGGGATGAGGCGCTTCTAGCTCAACAAGAAATTAATAGCCCAACATTTAAATATGAAGGAACTGAACAAGGTGAAATCCCCTTGTTTGATGAAAAAGGAGATAAGCATCCTTTCCAGTTACACGAATTACTACCAAGTCTCGAATCAGAAGTTAAGTACGATGGTGATTGGTTTATTCAGCAGTATCAGTTCAGAGAATTTCCTAAATACTACATAAAGTCATTAGCTTCAGGGAAATTGTATCGTGTAATGGCGTTTGAGATAAGCAATGAAAGAATACGAAAGATTTAAACCTAACAAGGTGCTGCTAGGGACAAACCTACGCTGCGCTCCGGTTTGCCCCAGAGCACAGCGTTAGGTAACTTAGGAATACTATGAATCGACTAGCCATTTTTTTATTTGTCCTCGCTATTTCAAGTTGTAGTGGTGTATCTGACTATCGCAAGGTGTCTTCAATTGTTCAGCTAGATAACGGGGGTATAATTAGTTTGGCTGATGAACTTCAGCGAGAGCACTTGGCTGGCACTTTTGATGGGCTGGTTCTGGTTGCTGAGGGTGATGCTGTTATATTTAAGAGTGCTTATGGCTACGCAGACAGAGAAGGTTCTGTGATAAATAGTGCTGTCGCTATCTCTGATATGGGGTCAATTGCGAAAACGTTTACGGCAGCTGCGGTGCTCCAACTTGCCCAGAATGAAAGGTTGCAACTTTCCGACACGATTGGAGATTTTTATCCAACGGCACCTGATGAAGTAAAGCTGATAACAATTATGCAGCTCTTGGGGCATTCAAGTGGTTTAGATAACTTTCATAATGATTCTGACTTTGAGTTGATGGATAAAGCTCAGGCTGAAAGCAGAATCTTAGCTATGCCGTTAATTGCGAAGCCGGACGAAAAAATTGCGTATTCTAATGCAGGTTATACCCTGTTGGCGGCTATCGTCGAGAAAGTAAGCGCTCAGCCATTTCAGGATTACGTTCACGACAACTTACTTACTCCGTTAAATTTGAGTAACACCGGTTTCTATCAAGATCAACGAATTCCAGTCCGCAACATGGCTCGTGGGTACGGAGGCGATGATCAAGGCAGTACCACTTTTGAAAAAGGCTTAACCTGGGCGCTAGTTGGTGCTGGGGGTATGGTTACGTCAATTGATGATTTAGCTATTTGGTCTGCTGCACTTAAAAATGGGACGATATTCCCCGCTGGGTCGTCAAATCCAGTTTTTACTGAAGCAAATGAACGGTGGTTGTTAGGTAGTTTAGCTCAGGTCGAAATCAGCGGTGAATCCATCATTCAGATGGGAGGCAGCACTGACTATGGCTACACTGCTCTGATTCAGTTTGTTCCGAATCGAGATCTCTTGATCGTTCTCTTGCTAAATGCACACGATAGTAAATATAAAAATGCAACGCACCATCGGCTAAGTAGAAATCATATATTGCCCATATTGCTTGGCGAGGGTGCAGAGTTACCTAACAATTCAATACAGCCGACCGCTGACGCGGCGTCTGATTGAGGCGTTAGGGCTGATCGTAGTGACCACCAATAGCGAAGATATAAATGAACTTGTCATCGAATCGATATATCAAACGATCTTTCTGTGATATCCGTTTAGACCACAGGCCAGAGAGGTTGTGCTTTAGAGGTTCAGGCTTTCCAAGGCCGGAGGAAGGGTCTTCTGATCGCAGCATTTCCTTGAGCAATTTGCACAAGGCCTTGTGTAATCGTTTGTCCTTTTCGCGCATAACCTCATACGCTTCCCAGGTGTTGCCCTCAAATACCAGTGATCTCATCCATTTGCTCGCTAGTCGGTTTGTAGCCTGTTGCACGGCTGTGGGTTTCAAGAGAATCGGTAATCTGCTGCATGAGATTCTTGCTTTGGAGAACGTGAAGGGTTTCCTGTTCTCGCTCCCAGTCGTCGGCGCTCATCACCACGAAAGACTCTCCGGCTCGTCGTGTTACTTTGAGCGGCTCATGCCTGCTAACTACTTGCTCTACAACACTTTTCAGATTATCTCTGAATTTGTTTACGCTAATTGTGTCCATAAAGGTACCTTGATGTACGGAAATTCCGTACAAGTATACGGCAAAAGCCCTAACAAGGCCAAGCACGGCGACGACTTTTTCGTTGCGGCTTTGCCTCCACCACAAAGCCGTGCGTGCTGGCGGCGTTAGCTGCTATTTATTGGGGAGTTGCCATGATTGATTTTATATGGAACATGTTTCAGCACCGTCAAATAGGTGGGCTGCAGGACGGGCTCAGAAATAATTTAGAAAAGAACAAATATCAAGATAATAAAATTACGAATACAGAAGCTCGGCTTCGAGAGCTGGAAAGGCGCCATGAGCAGTTAAAGTTGGTTACAATGGCTATGTGGACTCTGCTGAAAGAGCACTCTGGTTTGACTGAGTCAGATTTGAGAAAGTATGTAGAAAAAGTAGATTTAATGGATGGGAAAGCAGATGGTAGAGTTAATACCAAGGAAAAATGTAATTGTACCGGATGTGGCAGGACCATTCTTACATCCTCTTTAGCTTGCCCGTACTGTGGTGGCAAGCTAAATCGAAAAAGTATGTTTTCTCAAGCGTAAAAGCAGTAAAAACCGCTGACACGTTTTTCCGCCCCTGTGTTTAGCATTATACGGCCACCATAATTCAGAGAGAGTGTTTGAATGAAAGCAAGAATCATTGAGTCCGAAGGCATACGTATTTATTCGGAGAGCTTTGGGAGTGCGGAAGACCCCGCAGTTCTTCTTATCATGGGAGCGACTGCATCCGGCGCATGGTGGCCCGATGAATTCTGTACGTTTCTGGCTGATCGTGGGCGCTTTGTGATCCGATATGACCATCGGGATACTGGCAGCTCGACGAGCTATGAGCCGGGAGCGGCGCCGTATAGCGTGGAAGACCTCGCGGACGATGCGGTTCGCGTCCTCGACGGATACGGCATAAAGGACACTCACGTTGTCGGGATGTCGTTGGGGGGCTATATCGCCCAACTGCTCGCCCTGAAGTATTCCAACCGAATCCTGACGGTTACGACCATCGCTTCCGAGCGGCTTGCCGCAGCAGATCCAGCCATGCCGGGTATCGCTTCCGAGCTACTGGAATACCATGCTCGTGCCGCAGAACTCGATTGGAGTGATCGAGAGGCCATCATCGAGTATTGGGTTGGCGCGTGGGCGCTGCTCTCTGGTTCCGCTCATGAGTTTGAGCCTGAATTAATTCGAAAGATGGCGGTAGCAGACTTGGCCCGAACGCCCAATCCGCTTACGGCATTCAATCATGCGGGCCTTGGGGATGCCGTCGGTTGGCTCGACCGATTGCAGGAGATAAAGCAGCCAACGCTTATTATCCACGGCACGGACGACATTGTGCTGCCATATGCCCACGCCGAGGCGCTATACGAAGCACTGTCGAATGCACGCCTCGTGAAGTTGGAGGGTACCGGGCACGAACTCCCACGCACGGTATGGCCGGTTGTCTTGGATGAAATTCATCAACATACAAGCGTTGGTGAGTAATGCCCTGCATAAGACCATATAACAATTTATTCAAGCCGACGCCACTTCACGGCGCGGCTTAATTCAGGCGTTAAAAGCCGCAAGGAGGCACCGTGAAACGACCGCCTACGGATCGAGAGATCTTGCAGAAAATCCATGATCGATATTTGAAGGAATTTGGTAATTTCAAGAAAGGTGATCCCAACAATGAAAGGAAGTCAAAGATTTACGTGCCTATCGATTGCAAGGCGATAGCAACCGAACTGAAGGTCGACTCTGACATAGTATTCGGGCGTCTCTATTATCATCTAGATAAAAAGTATGGATACTGCCAAGACGACGGCTCGAAAGTCCATCTGTTTGCATTCGCGCTGGGAGAAGAGAGACACGCAGTGAACTTCCCGCTCCTCTCGGCTGTTCTAGCCGAACTTAAGCAGTCGCATTTCCAATTCGCTGCACCTCTGGTTATTTCGATAATCGCTCTTTTCGCATCTATCGTCAGTTTGTTATGCGGCTCTTAACAATGCGCTCAACTATCGCTCACTTCGTTCGCTGGACAGCCAAAAGCTGCGTTTTTGTGGTGGGGCTGGACAGATTGATCTGTTCTGCTGGCCAGAGATGATCAGCTCTGCTGTTTGAAGCTGCTCAGTCTGCTGTTACTTTCGGAGCAACGTACGCTCAAATATCAGATGTTTTAAATCACGGAAGTTGTCCGGGATTGGTCCGTTTTGATAGAGGATGTTTGAAAGCTGTTGCATCTCGGTATGACAGATAAAATTATAAAACTCTTGTTCGTCCTCATCTGTTTTGTTCACAAGGCCGCGTTGTATTGCTTTTTGATACAGATTTTTATAGACATTAATGGTTCCCGAGATATTTACATGACAATTGTTGATGATTCGCATCGGGAGCATAATATGTAGGTCGTCAGGTGCTCTGTAAGGCCAGACATCGGAATATAATC
>JARXRR010000047.1:0-29404 GCA_033792355.1 Chromatiaceae bacterium AAb-1 | reverse complement strand
ATTAAAATGATATGCGACCCTCCGGAGGATAAAATGGCAAAGTTGATCGTAGCAGATGATCACCCACTATTCAGAAACGCCCTGATAAACGCAATCAGCAGTACGTTCGCGACCAAAGCAACGATAGAAACGGATACATTCGACAGCACCTGTGCTGCACTGGAGCAGCACCCCGATACCGATTTACTGCTGTTGGATCTGCATATGCCGGGGAACTGCGGTTTCCTTGGGTTGATTCAGCTACGAAAGATATACCCGTCATTACCGATTGTGGTTATTTCAGCAAGTGAAGATCTTGATGTAATACGCCGGGTAATGGCTTTCGGAGCCTCGGCTTATGTGCCAAAATCGGCTAACCCGGCAGATATCAGCAATGCCTTAAATGCGGTACTGGAAGGAGATTTGTGGGTACCTGCGCCATTACGTAAAATGGTACTGGAACAACATAACTCAGAGGAAGATCTGGATTTAGCCGCCAAAGTCGCCCAACTGACACAACAGCAATATAAAGTATTGTATTACCTGACCGAAGGCTGGCTGAATAAACAGATTGCTTATGATCTGCATATTTCAGAAGCGACTGTCAAAGCCCATATTACCGCTATTTTCCGCAAACTGGGCGTCAGCAACCGTACTCAGGTTGTCATTCAGGCACAGCGCCTGACACTGGAGCCACCGGTGGATCGCGCCCTATCACAACAACATTAAGCGATTAAGCGGCACAAGCCCTGGGGAATCTGTTGCCCCTGGCTATGCCCTTCCTCCTGCCGCTCTTTTCATCATTTTGAAGTGGTTCAGGCTTGCCCGCAGTGCACCGGGTTTAATCGGCTTCGCCAGAAACATCAGGCCATGCTGCTTTGCCTTCATGGCCAAATCGCCCTGCGGAGAAGCAGATACCAGAATACCTTTTATCTCTCCCCAGTATTCCTTTATTTGCTGATACAGTTGTAAACCATTTAGTTGCTGCCCAAGCTGATAATCAATCAGCAATACATCAGGAGCAGCATGGGTTTGTGCATAGGCAATAAATTCATGCTCATCGTAAAAACACTGTACATCATCAATCTGCCATTGTTGCAGCAATACCTTCAGGGCAGACAGGTTAGCAGCATCATCATCAACACAAACCACCGATAACCCCGGTAGTGGTCTTTGTACTACCGGTATATCCGGTAACGCAGGCGTACTGTCATGCAAAGTAGCAGACAGCGGCAGGCAAATGCTGAACATCGTGCCTTTACCCGGTGCTGATTTCACCTGCAGGGCATGCCCCAATAACTTAGCCATCCGGTGTACAACACCAAGGCCAAGGCCAACACCCTGCTGACCACGGGCGGTGGCATCTATACGGTAAAAGTCTTCAAAAATGCGCTCCAGATCCGGCTCGGCAATGCCCGGCCCGGTATCCCATACCTGCAGAGTCAGGTTATTTTCCCGCTTACGCCATCCCAGCAGAATACGGCCTTTCACCGTATATTTGATGGCATTAGACAGCATATTCTGTAAAATCCGCCGCAGATACGTTGCGTCAGTCAATACATCATAATGACAGGGCCGGACTTTCAGAGTCAGCCCTTTCTGTGCAGCCACCAGATTGTATTCATCAGCAAGTTGCGACAACAACTCCTTCAACGCTACTGGTTGTACTTCGGGTTGGGGCTTGCCATCATCCAGCTTGGCAATTTCCAGCAGGGTCGAAATCAGTTCTTCTGACGCCTTTAATGAATTATCCAGCTGATTGAGAATTGCCTGCTGCTGTTGTTTTTCCTGTGTTCCTGCCAGTGCCGCAGTAAACAGTCTGGCGGCATTTAATGGTTGCAGGATGTCGTGACTGGCCAGCGCCAGAAAACGGGTTTTAGACGCATTAGCCGCTTCGGCCTCAGCTTTTGCCTGTAACAGTTGCTGTTCCGTTTCCCGGCGACGGCGTACCTCCCCCAGTAATTCATGGTTCATTTCAGAGATCGTCTGGGTTCTTTCCTGTACCCGGTCTTCCAGATGCTGCTTGGCTTCGGCCAGTTCCTGTACCGCCTGAACATGATCTGAAATATCGGTGAAGCTGGTAACAAAGCCACCACCGGGAATGGGATTACCACGCATCTCAATAACTTTGCCATCCGGCCTGACCCGCTGGAATACATGCGCAGTGCCTTTTTGCATATGCTGAATACGTTTCTGTACATGCTCTTCCGGATCTCCGGGGCCACATAAACCGCGCTCGGCATTCAGCCGCACAATATCCGCCACCGGGCGCCCGACCCTGATCATCCCTTCAGGGTATTCAAACATTTCCAGATAAGAGCGGTTCCATGCTACCAGTTTCAGTTCCCGGTCAACCACACTGACACCCTGACTTAAATGTTCAAGCGTAGAAAACAGAATTTTACGGGAAAACTGAATGGCCTGCGTGGTGTCATCAAATAACGTGACAACATCTTCAAACCCCAGCTGACGACCTTCCAGTACCGCATTTACCATTGCAGACGCTGAAGAGGCACCGATAACCCCGGCAAGTTCACGTTCTACGTGCTCTACCAGCCCTACGCTGGGTAAATCGTCCAGTTGCAGCGTCAGATGCTGTTTACGGGCATATTCTGTCAGGCACTCGGTAGCCCGTTGTGCCCCGACAAACCGTTCCAGCAGAATCTTCAGCTCGGCATTACGGATACGGATACGCCGGGCCGGGGTATCCTGATGATCAATCGGTAAATTGGGTTTTACAAACGCAACAGCCTGCAACCGATCCTGCAGATTTACAGAGGTAAGCAGCGACACAACCACATAGCACAGAATATTAAAACCCAGTGAAAACAACACACCATGACTAAGGCTGTCCAGTTGCTGTAATCCGAATAATGCGTCAGGGATCAGCCAGCTGATACCAAATAACCCCAGCTCCATAATATCACTGTGTAATACACCGGCATTGACCAGTTGCGGCAGCATCAGCGTATAAAACCACAATACAAACCCCGTCGTCAGGCCAACATAAACCCCCCAGGCATTACCATGCCGCCAGTACAAGCCCCCCAGC
Source organism: Chromatiaceae bacterium AAb-1 (assembly GCA_033792355.1). Taxonomy (GTDB): domain Bacteria; phylum Pseudomonadota; class Gammaproteobacteria; order Enterobacterales; family Alteromonadaceae; genus Alishewanella. The sequence goes on along the minus strand of JARXRR010000047.1, from coordinate 26,373 downwards.
ACGGCCGGTGCCAGCTGAATTGCCAGTGCAAAGGCTACCAGCCCGGTTTCTGCCAGTTCATAACTACGCGCAAATGTACTGTAATACAGGTAAGACAGCGTCATAACCACCAGAATCATAGCTCGCCGTACCACCAGCAGCAGCAGGCTGTAATCATGCTGCATGCCTTTATGTTTACTGCTACGCAGTAAGCTGGGCATAACCACATCGTTACTGATCATGGTACTGAGTGCCAGGGTAGCAATAATAATCATGGAGGTAGCCGCAGAAAACCCGCCAATAAATACCAGTACACTCAGGACATCCCAGCCTGACAGGGCCGGTATTAGTAATACAAAATTATCTGCCCGGTTCAGCATGGTCGGAAACAACTGCATGCCGACTGCCGCAATAGGAATAACCACTAAAGTGACGAGTAACAGATAACCTGAAAACCAGCGCCGGGCATGACGTAAATGGTGATGAGACACATTTTCTACAAAAGCGACATGAAATTGCCGGGGTAGCAGAAAAATAGCCGCCATTGCCAGTACCGTTTTTGTAAAAAACTCGATCAGGCCAGACGTTTCAGACTGGCTTTGCTGCTCACTGGCATGGCTGATAAAAACCTGCAGTAATGCCTGTTCACGATCAAACAAAAATACATAGGCAGCAATAGCCAGTGTTAATAAAGCAAAAAGTTTAACGACTGATTCAAATGCTATCGCGACCATAACCCCACGGTTCTGTTCGGTCAGATGCACTTTGCGCGTACCAAATAATATGGCAAAAAATGCCATAGCGGCAGCACTGAGTAAGGCACTGTCCTGCCACCAGCTGATCGCTTCATCAGAAAAATCATTACCCAGTAATACCTGAAAAGAGCCGGCAACAGCTTTGAGCTGTAAAGCAATATAAGGCACCACAACCACCAGACAGATAATTGCAGCCAGCATGGCAATATTTTTGCGTTTGCCATAACGGGCTGAAATAAAATCAGCTACGGAAGTTACATTCTGCTTTTTAGTGACATACAGCATCTTAAACAGAAATGGCTGGCCAAAAATAAACACCAGCATTGGGCCAAGATAGATAGGGATATAATCCCAGCCGCGGGTAACGGCTGTTCCAACCGCACCGTAATATGTCCAGGAGGTACAATAGACAGAAAGAGCAAGGCTATAAATCAGCCCACCATACTTTCGTATTATTTTGTCGTCAGCATGACGTTCGCCCCAGTCTGCAATCCAGAATAAAGCACCTACATATAATAATGCCAATAAGGCAACAGTCCACGCAGCCACTGGGTTCTCCTGTTATTTTTATCTGTCTATTCTCACTCAGCGGGCAGCTAATGCCAACAATCAGTGCAGTCAGCTTCGACTAAAGTCGGGGTTTTGCTTCCACAGACTACTGCTAGATTAACAATGCTAGATAAAAATAACAAAGTACGAAGGAGTACAATAATGTCAAATCACAGTGCTAAAGAAGAGGCTTACTGGAAAGCCAATCTTCGTCTTATCACCGGCAGCCTGATTATATGGGCGCTGGTGTCATACGGTGCGGCTATTCTGTTCCGCCCGCTACTTGCAGGAATATCAATAGGAGGAACAGATCTTGGCTTCTGGTTTGCTTCGCAAGGTTCTATTCTGACGTTTATCGCGCTTATTTTTTTCTATTCGTGGAGAATGAATAAGCTCGATAAAACCCTCGGATTGGATGAGGAGTAATATCATGAGTCAGTTTGCAATCAACTTGTTGTTTGTTGGTGGTTCCTTTGCGCTGTATATTGCAATAGCGATCTGGGCTCGTGCCGGTTCAACCAAAGAATTCTATGTTGCCGGAGGAGGTGTTCACCCGGTAATGAATGGTATGGCGACGGCGGCGGACTGGATGTCAGCTGCATCCTTTATTTCAATGGCAGGATTAATTTCTGTTGCTGGTTATGCTAACTCAGCCTACCTGATGGGCTGGACTGGTGGTTATGTTTTACTGGCAATGCTGTTAGCTCCCTACCTGCGTAAATTTGGTAAATATACCGTTCCGGATTTTATCGGAGACCGCTTTTACAGCTCAGGAGCCAGGCTGGTTGCTGTAGCCTGTCTGATTATTGCTTCCGTTACCTACGTTATCGGCCAGATGACAGGTGCCGGGGTAGCGTTCTCGCGTTTTCTTGAAGTAGAAAGCGGCACCGGTCTGATTATTGCCGGTGTAGTGGTATTCTTCTATGCGGTACTGGGGGGTATGAAAGGTATTACCTATACTCAGGTTGCGCAGTATGTAGTACTGATTATTGCCTATACTATTCCGGCAGTATTCATCTCTCTGCAATTAACCGGCAATCCTATTCCACCACTGGGTCTGTTATCAGAACACACTGAATCAGGTGTTCCTCTGTTACAGAAACTGGATCAGGTTGTACGTGAACTTGGCTTCCAGGATTACACCGCTGATGTTCCAAATAAACTGAATATGGTACTGTTCACGCTGTCACTGATGATTGGTACTGCTGGCTTACCTCATGTAATTATCCGTTTCTTCACTGTACCTAAAGTATCAGATGCCCGTTGGTCTGCTGGCTGGGCGCTGGTCTTTATTGCCTTGTTATATCTTACTGCTCCGGCTGTTGCCTCTATGGCCCGTTTGAATCTGTTAACCACCATCTACCCTGATGGCCCGACTGCAGATGCAATCAGATATGAAGACAGACCTGACTGGATCAAGAACTGGGAACAGACAGGATTAATTCAGTATCAGGATAAAAATGGTGATGGTCGTATACAGCTGTACAATGACGGCAATGATGCGAAAGGACAGGCATTTGCCGCAACGGCAGCTGAACGCGGCTGGGCTGGCAATGAAATGATTGTTAACAATGACATTCTGGTACTGGCCAACCCTGAAATCGCTAACCTGCCCAGCTGGGTTGTTGGCCTGATTGCAGCAGGTGGTCTGGCAGCAGCACTGTCAACTGCGGCAGGTCTGTTACTGGCAATATCTTCAGCGATCAGCCATGACCTGATTAAAGGCTCCATCAATCCGAAAATCTCAGAAAAAGGAGAGCTGCTGGCAGCACGGATATCTATGGCAGTAGCAATCGTAGTGGCAACCTGGCTGGGGATGAACCCTCCTGGTTTTGCGGCTCAGGTTGTTGCCCTGGCATTTGGTATAGCCGCCGCATCAATATTCCCGGCACTGATGATGGGAATATTCTCCAAACGTGTTAATAACAAAGGAGCAGTTGCAGGTATGCTGGCAGGTCTGGTATCTACCTGTACTTATATCTTTATGTACCTTGGCTGGTTCTTTATTCCGGGTACGGCTTCTTTTGCGAATACACCGGAAAACTGGTTACTGGGCATTTCACCATTGTCGTTCGGCGCAATTGGTGCAATGATCAACTTCTTAGTCGCATTTGCTGTATCGTATGCAACTGAAGAACCACCAAAAGAAATACAGGAACTGGTAGAAAGCGTGCGCTACCCTACAGGCGCAGGTCAGGCTGTTAATCACTAGAACTCTGCATAAACAGATACTGCTAGTGTAATTTTAATCAGCGGGCTTTCAGATGAAAGCCCGTTTTATTTCAGGAAGAGGTTTTATGTTTTGGGAGCTTCTAGCAACAGTTTTTGCTGGGTTAGGCATGGCGGGTATCGCTTTAATTGCCAGAACGATCAGTCGTAAACGCCTGCCTCGCTGGCTGATTCCTGTAGCCGCAGGCGCAGGAATGATGGCGTTTCAGATTTACAGTGAATATACCTGGTTTGAGCACCAGGCCAGCAGGTTGCCGCAGGGTGTAATAGTGGCTAAGCCTGTTATGCAAAGTTCTTTCTGGCGGCCGTGGAGCTATATCAGACCGCAGGTTTTACGCTTTATTGCCGCAGATATGGCAAATGCAACCACAAATAAACAGAACCAGGAACTCTTGCTGGTCGATCTGTATTTCTTTGAACGCCACAGTCCTGCCAGACGGATGCCGCAGGTTTTCTATTGTGCCCAGCAGGCCCGGGCTGACTTCAGCCATGATTTACCTGTGCCACAACCCGGAGAAGCACTGGATTCCCAGTGGCGTGCGCTGGACAGTGATGATGCTTTGTTCACCACTATTTGCCGTTATGCCCCGGAAAAGTAACCATCCTGAGACTAAAGTCGGCTACCCGTAAGTTCCCTCTCTTTGCTACAGTTTGTATATTATGGCGGGGGAATTTATGGAAGTTACAGAAGTAACAAAGTTTCTTGCACAAACCACACCCTTTGATCAGCTGAATACCAATGTGCTGACAGGCTTAGTCAGCCAGATCACCGTGTATTACTACAAAGAGCAGGAACAGGTTAAACCTGATCGCGAAAAGCTGATGATTATCCGTACCGGCACTTTTGCCCTGTACAGTGATCAGCAGCAACTACTGGCAAAACTGCAGGAAGGTGACTTTTATGGCTACCAGTTTCTGCTGACCGGGCTGCATGATCAGGATACCCTGATTTGTGAAGAAGACAGTCTGGTGTACTGGCTGAACGCCGAAGCCTTTCATCAGTGCCGGCACCAGTATAAAAATATCGATTTGTTTTTCCAGCGCTTATTCAGCCGCCGCCTGCATCAGTATAAAGAGCAACAGGGTTCATCCCGCTTTACCCTGAAAATCAGCGATGTCATTCAGGGACGGAAAGTATCGGTCTCCCCGGAGCAAACGGTGCAACAAGCTGCAGTGCTGATGACCGAAACCCGGGTCTCCTCGCTGATGGTTGAACAACATGAGAGACTGGTAGGTATTATTACTGACCGGGATTTACGCAGCCGGGTACTTGCCAGAAACCTTCCTGCCAGCACACAGGTACAACAGGTTATGACCCGGCAGCCCTATACCGTCGATAAATATGCCTACCTGTTTGAAGCTATTCAACTGATGAGCCAGCACAATATTCACCACCTGCCGGTTACTGAACATGGCACAGGTTACAGTATGATTACTGCGACTGATATTATCAGGGCACAACAGGATCATCCGGTTTACCTGATTGGCGAAATTCACCGCCAAACCAGTATTGATGGCCTGGAACATTGCAGTATGCAAATCAATAACCTGGCCGTTACGCTAAGTAAACAGCAGGTTCCGGCTTATGAAGCCGGCCATATTATCACCACCATTACCGATGCCCTGACCCAGCGCCTGATCAAACTGGCCCAGTTGCAACTGGGAGATCCGCCCTGCGTATTCAGTTGGCTGGCTTTTGGCTCTCAGGCCCGGATGGACCAAAGCCTCAATGCCGATCAGGACAACGCGCTGCTGCTGGAAAAAGAACCGACCGGGGAAACCGGAAAATACTTTTCTGCGCTGGCAGAGTTTGTCTGTCAGGGGCTGGCACGCTGTGGTATCAGCTTATGTCCGGGTAATATTATGGCCAGCAATCCGGCGTTGCGCCTCAGCCTGAAAGGCTGGTCCCGCCAGTTTGCGCAATGGATTACCTCACCGACCCCGGAAGCGTTGCTGAAATCCAGTATATTTTTCGATTTACGATTGATTGATGGCAGTAAAGGACTGTTTAACGCCTTACAACAGGATATTCTGGCCAGAACCAATAATGCCTTTTTCCTGCTGCATTTGTCCCAGGCCGCAATGGAACGCACTGCCCCACTGGGGTTTTTGAAAAACTTTATTCTAGAACCCAATGGTAAACATAAGAAAGAGCTGGATCTGAAAAAACGCGGTATCAGCCTAATCACCGATTTAGTCAGGGTTTATGCGCTATCTGCCGGTATTCAGGCGGTTAATACCAGAGAGCGCCTGAAACTGCTGGCACAGTCCGGAGTTATGGAGGTCAGGGATACCCAGAACCTGTCAGATGCCTTTGATATTCTGGCCCAGCTGCGCTGGGATAAACACCAGCACGATTTACAACAGGGACATGATGTCACTAACCTGCTGGACCCTTCTACTTTATCAGGGTTACAGCGACACCAGCTTAAAGACAGTTTTGCAGTGATCAACAGTGCTCAGGCATCTCTCAAATACCGTTTCTGCAGAGAGGTCTGATACTGATATGTTGCAATGGTTAAGCCGCAAGGCACCGGTAATTCATCAGGTGGTACAGTATTTTAATACTGTGCCCCTGCCGGCAAATGACACTCCTGCTACAGACTGCCCTTTTCTGGTGATTGATCTGGAATTAACCGGCCTCAATGAAAAACGCGATCATATTGTCAGTATTGGCTGGGTCCCTGTCCGGCAGCAGCAGATTATTTTATCTGATGCCCGTTATTATCTGATTCGGGCGCCGGTCAGTGTCGGCCAAAGTGCAGTATTCCATGGTGTACACGACAAACATCTGGTTAATGCCCGCGACCTGAGCGATGTCTTAATTGAGCTGATGCAAACCTATGCCGGTTATATTTTTGTCGCACATCACAGCCAGCTGGAACAGCGTTTTCTGAAAATAGCCTGCCAGCGGTGCTTTGGCACAGCGCCCCGGCTCAGATTTATTGATACCATGCAGATAGAGTGGCTGCGCTTATCACAGCAAGGTAAAGTGATGACACGGGAAGGGGTAAGGTTACCGGGCTGCCTGAAACGACATAAATTACCCCTGAGCGAACAACATCATGCCCTGGAAGACGCCTACGGTTGTGCGCTGCTGTTGCTGAGCCAGATCAAGCAAAGCCACCCCACCCTGACGTTGGGGGATCTGTACCATCAGTCCCGCTAATCTACAGCCCGGATAACCCGGCATGGATTACCCGCGGCAATAACCCTTGGCGGAATATCACGGGTAACGACACTGCCCGCGCCAATCACCGCACCATCACCAATCCGGACACCAGGGCAGATAACGGCTCCACCGCCAATCCACACATCTTTGCCAATCTCAATACTCAAAGCTGACTCCTGCAGCGTTCTGCGCTCTGCAGCATTAAGTGGATGAGTGGCAGTATAAATCTGTACCGCCGGGCCAATCAGGGTATTATCACCGATAGTGACCGGGGCCACATCCAACACCACACAGTTAAAGTTAAAAAAGACTTTTTTACCCAGTTTCAGGTTATAACCGTAATCACAGAAGAAAGGTGGCTCAATCCAGATACTGGCCGCAGCATTTGGTAACAACTGCTTTAGCAGCTTACGGCGTTCACGCTCATCTGCAACAGTATTAAATGCCCTGAATAACGTCCTTGCCTGCTGCCGCTCGGCTGTCAGTATTTTATCAAGCGGGTTATAAAGCTCACCGCTGAGCATCTTTTCTTTTTCAGTTTTCATCAGGCTGACGATAATGGTTTTTCAAAGAAATTAACCTCACCGGTTTCAAGCGAATATTCCGCCCCGACTACCAGCAAACCATCCTGACGGCTTAACTGCTCCAGTAAAGCCGAACCATGCCGTAACTGGTTAACCGAAGCGCGGATATTATTGCGCACCGCATGAGCCACCAGTGCTTTATGGTCGTGTTTCAGTTCGGTATCCAGTAATCCCTGAACTGCCGGTCTTACCCTGTCAACTATTGCCTGCAGGTTTCTGGATTGGCTTTCCGTCGGGCGTTGCAGTTCTTCCAGGGTAACTTCTATTGCACCGCAATTAGAATGCCCCAGCACAACCACCAGTCGTGTACCGAAGTGGGCAGCGGCAAACTCAACGCTGCCAATCTGGGATGGTGCCACAATATTACCGGCGACACGGATCACGAAAAGATCACCTAACCCCTGATCAAAAATAATTTCCGCCGGCACTCTGGAATCAGAACATCCCAGAATAATGGCAAAAGGGCTCTGCCCTTCTATCAGTTCAACCCGGCGGGCCGTATCTGCTTTAGCATTTGGTCCCCTGGTATTGGCAATAAAGCGACGATTCCCTTCTTTCAGGCGGGCTAACGCATCAGCGGCAGAAATAGTCATATTACAAACCTTTAGCTCTGATAGAAAAAAAGGCGCATAGCGCCTTTTCTGTTCATAGTTCTGAGCTTATTTAGCCCGGCTACGGTATTCGTCAGTACGGGTGTCAATTTCAATTTTGTCACCTTCTTCAACAAACGCAGGAACCATCAGCTCAAAGCCTGTTTCAATTTTAGCAGGCTTCAATACTTTACCTGATGTATCACCACGCGCCGCTGGTTCAGTATAAGTTACAGTACGCACCACGATAGTTGGCAGGTCAACCGAAATAGGACGCTCACCATAGAACACCACTGAGCATTCCATACCATCTACCAGATATTTCAGTGCACCTTCCATTGATTCTGCTTCGATCTCGTACTGGTTGTACTCAGAGTCCATAAATACATACATCGGATCGGCAAAGTAAGAATAGGTAACTTCTTTGGTTTCCAGCATAACCTGCTCAAATTTGTCATCAGCACGGTATACCGTTTCCATGCCCTGACCATTAAGCAGGTTTTTCATTTTCATTTTTACTACGGCAGCGTTACGGCCTGATTTGTTAAATTCAGCTTTCAGGATCACCATGGCATCGTTACCAACCATAATTACCTGGCCTGCACGCACTTCTTGAGCGGTCTTCATCATAATTGAAATATCTTCTTGTTAGGAAAAATTGCGGTGCATTATAAATTTTTTTTCAACAAAACGCACGAGGTTGCCACTAAGATCTCCCAGCTCGCTAAGCTGCTGCTGCCAGTAGCGGTTAAATTGTATTATTTCAGTACTGGCACTGCTGAAGGCCACCCAGTCGGCAACCAGCGCAGATTCGGTATTCCAGCTTAAAAACATGGCGGTTATTGTCTGTTGTAACGCTGCTGGCATTGCTGTGGTGTAACGCGCTAAAAAAGCATTAAGTTTTATCAGATGTGCCTGTTCCTGCTGGCGATAGATTTGCCAGATAAAAGGTTGTCCGGCCCAGTGAGCCCGGATAACAGAGTCTTCTCCCCTGACAAAATTAAAATCACAGGCGGCCAGCAGCAAATCATACTGCGGCTGTGGCATAAACGGCAGAATACGTAATGTCAGGTTACCCGCGGTCAACTGCCGCTGCTGCTGTAACTCAGGATAGAGCTGCTTAACCTGCTCAGCCAGAGCCCCTTCCGGTATCAGACATAAGGTTGCAGAATGTTCCTGCTGCCACTGAACCAGCAGTTCAGCCAGTTGAGGATGCGAATATGCAAAGAGTGATATTTTGCGCTGATAATATGCTGGCTGCTCAATCGCCAGCTGATGCCAGAACTGCAGCTGAGCAGTTTTATCCTGCCGGAAAGCAGCCAGTTTTTGCTGCAAATGCTGCTCTTGCAGCAAACCTCCGGTACGGGCAGTAAACCCCGGAAAGAAAAAGTATTTATGCAACAATGGATGTGCCTGCGGCGATGTCAGTCCGTGACAGTCTTCAATCCAGCTTTCAGCAGACAGATATTCCAGATTCAGCCAGATTACCGGTTCAGTGGTTGCCGCCATTCTCTGCTGGTAACCTTCCGGGATGGTACAGGCCAGCGCTTCAATGACTACCGTCGCAATTGTTGTCTGCTGCCATTGAGTATCTGCGGACCATAATACAACATTAACACCTTCAATATGCTGTGCTGGTAAGGCAGGATCAACCTGCGGGCAGATTTTCTGAAAACTATGCAGATCATCAACCCACAGCCGTACCGGAATCTTATGCTCGGTTGCAAGCTGCCGGCTAAACCGCCAGCAAATACCGATATCACCGAAGTTATCGACCACAGCACAGAAAATGTCCCACAACGCACCTTTTGCAGATACCGGCATAAAATTACTTCAGCTGAAAAAAAGGGTTCGTATTATACCCAGCAATGTACGTAAACCCAGCAGCAAAATAGCCAGCAACAGTAAACTGGTAATAAATGCCAGCAGATAATACCCCAGCCAGATAAACCGGTATTTAATCCGTTGCCAAAAAGAACTGTCAGCCGGTAGTGGCAGTAATTTTTTATTAAAAAACCGGATCACCAGTAACAACAGTAAATTACAGATAATAAGCAAGGTACAGCTGAGCATCCAACGCTGGCCCAGCTCTGCTGGTGCAATCAGCAGCAGATAAATAAAAGCAATAACTGCAAGCGTCAGACCAAACCAGAAAAAAAGCCGTTTTGGGTAACAGGCGCTGGCAATTCGCTGATAAAAAGCCAGCATTTATTCCAGTTCCCGTTGGATAAGTTGTTCCGGATACAATGCCATAATTCCTGATTGCCCTGTAATATCGCCGATAACCCATATTTGTTCAAAAGGATGGCGCCGGGGCATATGCAATACGGTATGGTACTTTAACAGTTCCCTGCGATCCCATAGCGGATTGGCATTACGAATTACCAGCCAGACCCGTTCAGACTGATACACTTTATCGGCTTTATTACTGATTAAACGATTCAAAGCCCCTACCAGCCTGCGCTCTGGTGGCATGCGCAGTAACGCCAGTAATTCCCGGTGAGTATTTTCGCTTAGTGAACGACCAAGGATCTGCATCGCTTCAACTTCACTGCCATATAAATGCGCAATTTCCAGATCCAGTTTCTGCTCGTCATAATAACAGGACACATCAGGGCGGGCAGGCTCGTTGTGCCAGATATGCCGCATCTTTATGCCAAACCGTTGCTCATATAGCCGCATAAATAATCTGGCGGCGTCGTGCTCCAGTTTTATTTTTTCTTCATTTCCGTTCATCTGACTCGCTTTTCCAGCATCTTATCCGGATGTTTTTCAGGCCATACCGGTAAAGTAATAGCGCCATACATCCATCATAACCGGCAACACAGATAACAATAATATTAATGCCATTGCAATATTAAACATCCGCTGCCAAACCGGACGGGTCAATACTTTTCGCAATAGCGTGCCAAATACCAGCCAGGCCCCGACACATGGAAACGCTACCAGCAGAAAAGCGCCTCCGATATTCAGCACCTCCAGCCAGTAAATACCCGCAACTGTTGTAAATGCAGCAAGGGCACCTGATGCCATCACCCAGGCTTTACCATTAACCCACTGAAATAACATCGCCTGCAAAAAAGTAAACGGCTTACTCTGGCCCTGCTCTATTTTTTGCGGAGCAGCAGAAGCGATTTTCCATGACAACCATAACAAATAACCAATACCCAGAATTTTAATCAGCTGATGCAGATGCGGGAAACGCTCAAACACCACACCAAAACCTAACCCCAGCATCAATACCATCAGCGGGAAGCCCAGACAGATCCCCAGAAAGTGCGGTAAGCTGGCTTTTACGCCATAATTCATCCCTGACGACATAATCATAACGTTATTAGGGCCAGGGGTAATTGTTGTAGAGAAAGCGAAAAATAATACTGCGAAAAACAACTCCATATAACCTGCCTGCTGTTAATTCTGCATATTGGATTGTTGCCGATAATACCAGAGTTGTGGGTTTTGGGTTGGTGTTTCAGCCGGCAAAAACGGATTATCCAGAATAATCATATTACGCTCTGTCAGGCGCAACTCTGTAAGCTGAGCCGCAAATGTCTGCATAAAAAGCTTATCAAAGCGACCATCGTTAATCAGTTTTAGCAGCCCTTCTTCAATATCTCTGGCTAATGTAATATTGTGCTTGTTTACGAAAAAATAGCTGGCGGTCGGATAATAGAAAACCCAGTTTTTCTCTACCTTAATATTACGTAATTTCAGTGCGGCGGTTTCTGACAGCACTTCGGCTACACTACGGGGAACAGCATCTACCCGGCCCTTTTCCAGCATAAAAAATAAAGCTTCGTAGTTGGATGCCTCCAGTACAGCAAAACCGTTTCTGCGCATAATACTGGTATCGACCCAGTCATGCCCCTGAGCATAAAGCAGGCGTTTTATTTTCTGAATGGTTAAATCTCTGGCAAACTTCTGCTGAGATGAATTATGAATCAATAATACCCGGTAGCCGCTCAGCCCTTTAAAAACAGGAATACGAATTGGCAGGTAATCCTGCTCCCGCTCGCGCGATGTCATGGTCCACACCACATCCACAATCTGGTTTTCCTTAAGGAAAGATAATGCCCGGCTTTTTGACATATGGCTTTCTGTACTTATCAACTGATAATCCTGCGCTGCCTCATCCAGCGCCATCTGTAACAGCGCCAGTGGATATTCCGAGCGCGGATCATCCTCACGGGCAATCGCCGGATAATTAACAACAGTTGTGGCATAACTGATATTACTGATACAAATCAGCAGAATAAAGAGCACTAACAAGGTATAACCCAGTCTGTGATAGCTGATTTAAGCCTAGCATAAAAACGCCAAAGGCTGTAATTCCGGTTTTATTTGATTTAATAATATTAAGGGCTATGCTTTTATCAAAAAAGGAGCAAGCAATGAATAAAGTGATAGGGTTAGCTATTCTGGTTGTGGGGATTATTCTGTTGTACTTCGGTTATTCAGAATACAACTCAGCAGCATCAAAAATTACAGAAACCGTAACAGGAAGTCCTACCGACAATGCCATCTGGTTTCTGATTGGTGGCGCTATTGCAGTGATTATTGGCTTGGGAGCTATACTGAAAAGCAGAAATTAGCAGCTTAAAAAGGCCGCATCAGGCTAATATCGGTCAGTTAAAATTTAAGCAGGAACCACCTTACTCACACTAACACGCCGTAAATACATCCCTGTAGGCTCGATTACGCCCATCCGGGGCTTCAACGGTTAGCTTAGAGTAAGCTGATTCCTGCTTTACTTGATTGATATTATCAAGTCGGCCTTTTTGTTTCCGTTCAGAAAGATTACTCTTCCTCTTTACCCCAGCTGTCGCGTAAACCGACAGTACGGTTAAATACCAGCTTAGCGGCAGAAAAATCTTTATTGTCTGCACAATAATAACCTTCCCGCTCAAACTGATAGGCTTTTTCTGCCACAGCGTCTTTTAATGACGGTTCTGCAAAACCCTGTTTAACCACTAAAGAAGCAGGGTTAATGGTTTGCAGGAAATCCTCTTCCGCAGCCGGATTAGCCACACTGAATAACCGATCGTATACCCGGAATTCTGCCGGCAGCGCATGAGTTGCTTCAACCCAGTGAATAACACCGCGTACCTTACGGCCATCTGCCGGGTTCTCACCCAGTGTTTCCGGTAAGTAGCTGCATTTCAGTTCAGTAATATTACCGGCGGCATCTTTAACCACTTCTTCGGCGTGAATAACATAAGCATTACGCAAACGCACATCGCCACCAGATACCAGACGCTTGTACTTTTTGTTCGCTTCTTCGCGAAAATCAGCCCGGTCGATATAAATTTCCCGCCCAAAAGGCAGTTTACGTTCACCCATGCTTTCATTTTTCGGATGATTTGGTGCTGTTACCCATTCGATCTGTTGTTCCGGGTAATTGATAATCGTCACTTTCAGCGGCTCAAGCACGGCCATCGCTCTTGGCGCAACAGTATCCAGATCTTCACGGATACAGGCCTCCAGAGCGCTCATTTCAATCACATTATCTTGTTTGGTCACGCCAATGCGCTTAGCAAACTCGCGGATTGACGCCGGTGTATAACCCCGACGGCGTAACCCGGCAACGGTTGGCATACGGGGATCATCCCAGCCTGATACCACTTTCTGCTCCACCAGCGTATGCAGCTTGCGCTTGCTCATTACGGCATATTCCAGATTTAAGCGTGAAAACTCAATCTGTTGTGGATGACAAGGAATGGTAATATTGTCCAGGATCCAGTCGTAAAGACGGCGGTTATCCTGAAACTCCAGCGTACACAGTGAATGGGTAATGCCTTCCAGAGCATCTGAGATACAGTGGGTAAAATCGTACATCGGGTAAATGCACCATTTATCACCGGTCTGATGGTGATGGGCAAATTTTACCCGGTAAATTACCGGATCACGCATACACATAAAGGGCGAAGCCATATCAATTTTGGCCCGTAATGAACACTCACCTTCTTTAAAACCGCCGGCCCGCATTTTTTCAAACAGCGCCAGGTTTTCGGCAGGTGAAGTATCACGGGTCGGGCTGAACTTACCTGGCTGGGTAAGGTTACCGCGATATTCACGCATCTGCTCGGCATTGAGAAAACAGACATAGGCCAGCCCTTTATTGATCAGCTCTACCGCATAGCCATATAACTGTTCAAAGTAATCAGAAGAATAACGGACTGCCCCATCCCACTGGAAACCCAGCCAGTTCACATCCTGCTGAATCGACTTTACAAAGTCGATATTCTCTTTTTCAGGATTGGTGTCATCAAAGCGCAGGTTACATTTACCCTGATAGTCCTGGGCAATACCAAAGTTCAGACAGATAGATTTAGCATGGCCGATATGTAAATAGCCATTAGGCTCCGGCGGAAAACGGGTTTGCACAGCACTGTGCTTACCGGATGCCAGATCCTGATCAATAATTTGCCGGATAAAATTTGTGGGGCGATGTTCTGCGTCCGCCATAATGCGCTGTATCCTTTAGTACTGACAATAAAATAATGGCTGCATTATAACAGCAGAAACACGGCTGGCTACCAGCAGCGATCAGAATTCATCACCAAACCAGTACCGCCAGAAAAATTGCACTTCACAGATAACAGGTTATTTTTGTAAAACACCATAATAAGGTGTTACTCAGGCTTTCCTGCCATACAACAGCTGCTCTACCGCGGCAATACAGGTTTCCAGCCGCTGGTAATAATCGGGAGAATCCACAATCAGAAATTTTGACTGCTCAAAACCATAGTGCTGGTATAACGACATTAGCTGTTCGAAACTCAGCTGCCGTGTTGCAGGATCGCCCAGTTCACGCATACCATCTGCAACCCAGGGTACGGTGGGTTTTAATGCAATAATCAGATCATATTTATCCGGGTCGATAAAGCTTTCTATCCGGCTTGCCACTTCGCCCATAAAAATCTGGCTGAAAAATGCCGTTACCACCGCATCGGTATCAAAAAAGCACACTTTATTGGCAGTTCGCTGTGCCTGCAAATCCTGCTCATACTGTAAGTGGGCAATGCGGTTAAAGTCTTCCAGATTAAATAAATCGCCATTACCAGCAACTACTTCATCCTGATAATCGCGCCCCAGTTCTTCTGACCAGGAGGTGCAATACACTTTAGCCAGCTTGCGGGTTAACGTGGTTTTGCCGCAGGACTCCGGCCCGGTAATCAGCACCTTACGGGCAAAAAACGGTCTGGCTGAACCGGCAATATAATCCCAGTGCTGATAAGGTGCCGTACGGATTTCAGTACCACTTATCGGCCACTGGGTACGCTGTGGATCCAGTACCTGATACTCAATATCCGGGAAGTAACGGTAATGGCCTTCACGGTATGATTCTTCGCCGCCGAAAATCACCTCAAAAGGCTCTTCTATTGTGTTACACAACAGACTGGCATACTCTTCCCACCCTGCCGGAAATGGCGGAATATCACCTTCATCCAGTAACAGAATTTCAATCCCCAGCCCCTGTAATTCCTGTGACAGCCAACGCTGGCGCAACTGGCCGGAAATATACGGAATACCGGCACTGCGGCAAAGCTCACCGTCTTCCTGTTGTCGTTCACTGATCACAACATATAGCTTGTCGCATAACGCATGTGCCCGCAGAATAGCCGTCAGATGGCCGCGATGCGGAGGTAAAAACTTACCGGGAAAAACACCAGTTTTCATTATATTACCCTTGAACCTCTGTGCCAGGTAAAGGCACCATATACAGAATTAAGTAAAAAGGCGATCCACATTATCAATGTCGGAACAGCATACGCCGTAGCTCCGGGATCAGTAAGCAGAACCAGAGACCAGGCAAAAATATTCAGTGTATTAGTGAGGATCCATAATGGCCATTGAGCGGCAAACATCCTGATCATTAACAGCTGTGCCGTAATCTGCAACATGACTGTAGAACTGTCCAGTAATGGTCCACTCCAGTGGCTGCCAGAAAGCTCACTTAAACTCTGGTATACTGCGGAGTTCCGTTTGAATGCTTCTGCAATAAAGCCATCAACCTGTAGTAATAATGCCGCACCAGCTATCACTGCGAATATCAGCAGCGCAATAACCCATAACCAGTGCCAGCCAAGTTTACGCATTCTGACAGTTTGGGTATCTGCGTGTAGTTGCGATTTCCAGCTCCAATACACAAACAGCTGTGCCGGCAGCAGATAAAACCAGTTAAGCAACCAGTCACCATAATAACCGGATGTCCATGCCAGCAGGCCATAGGTTAAACTGCCGATCAGTCCCCAGAACCAGTTAGACAATAACCCCTTAGCCACCATCACCACACAGAGCACACCACTGACAGCGCTGATTGGGCTGACCAGCCAGTTCAGTACCACTGACTGCCAGCTACCCCAATCTGTACCCTGCAGGCTGAACCAGATAGTGCTGCCACAAATTATGGCTAAAAACAGCATCAGCCATAATTGCTCAATGCGGTTAAATCGTTTCAGGTCTTCCCTGAGTTGCACGTGTTAATTCTCCGACGAACTGAATAGGCATTGCGCGCTGCATAATATGACAGTTGGCAGCCATAGATAGGAATTACCGGATTATACTGCTTTGTGCCTAATTGCTGAAAATAAAAAACCCGCTCAGTGAGCGGGCTTTTGTATCATTAAGCTAAAAGCGGTGATTACCAGCCAGTCACTTCTTTCAGTGCCTTACCGATATCCGCTAAGCTCTTAACGGTTTTAACGCCAGCATCTTCCAGTGCAGCAAATTTCTCATCAGCTGTACCTTTACCACCAGAGATAATCGCACCGGCATGGCCCATACGCTTACCGGCAGGTGCAGTTACACCGGCAATGTAAGACACTACAGGCTTAGTCACGTTAGCTTTGATAAAGGCTGCCGCTTCTTCTTCTGCTGAACCACCGATTTCACCGATCATTACGATAGCTTCAGTCTGTGGATCTTCCTGGAACAGTTTCAGGATGTCGATGAAGTTTGAACCTGGAATTGGGTCACCACCGATACCAACACAGGTAGACTGACCAAAACCGTAATCAGTAGTTTGTTTTACCGCTTCGTAAGTCAAAGTACCAGAGCGGGAAACGATACCTACTTTACCTGGCTTGTGAATATGGCCTGGCATGATACCGATTTTACATTCACCCGGCGTGATAACGCCCGGACAGTTAGGGCCAATTAAACGTACGCCCAGCTCGTCACATTTAACTTTGGCATCCAGCATATCCAGCGTAGGAATACCTTCGGTGATACAAACGATCAGTTTGATACCGCCGTTTGCAGCTTCCAGGATAGAATCTTTACAAAAAGCAGCTGGAACATAGATTACTGACGCTTCGGCACCAGTAGCTTCTACGGCTTCTTTTACGGTATTGAATACCGGTAAACCTAAGTGAGTCTGACCGCCTTTACCCGGAGTCACACCACCAACCATTTTAGTGCCATAAGCAATGGCTTGTTCAGAGTGGAAAGTACCCTGAGCACCAGTAAAGCCCTGACAAATTACTTTGGTATTTTTATTAATTAAAACGCTCATTGCCTACCCCTTATGCCTTAGCCGCTGCTGCAACTACCTGCTTGGCAGCACTAGTCAGGTCTGTGTCAGCGATAATATTCAGGCCGCTTTCAGACAGCACTTTAGCACCCAGTTCTGCATTGTTACCCTGCAGGCGAACAACTACCGGTACTTTTACGCCGACTTCTTTAACCGCGCCAATTACACCTTCGGCAATCATATCGCAACGAACGATACCGCCGAAAATGTTAATGAATACAGCTTTAACGCTGGCATCAGACAGGATAATTTTGAACGCTTCAACCACACGCTCTTTAGTCGCGCCGCCGCCTACGTCCAGGAAGTTAGCAGGCTGGCCACCGTGCAGTTTAACGATGTCCATTGTACCCATCGCCAGGCCGGCACCGTTAACCATACAACCGATGTCGCCACCTAAAGCTACATAGTTCAGTTCCCATGAAGCAGCATGTGCTTCACGTGGATCTTCCTGTGAAGGATCCTGCATTTCTTTAAGCTCTGGATGACGATACAGCGCATTGCCGTCGATAACCAGTTTAGCGTCCAGACAGTGCAAGTTGCCTTCTGGTGTGATAACCAGTGGGTTTACTTCCAGCAGCGCCAGGTCTTTTTCTTTAAACAGTTTTGCCAGACCCAGGAAAATATTAACAAACTGGTTAACCTGTTTGCCTTCCAGACCTAACTTGAATGCCAGTTCGCGCCCCTGGAACGGCTGAGCGCCAACCAGTGGATCGATAATGGCTTTGAGGATTTTTTCAGGTGTTTCGTGGGCAACTTTTTCAATTTCCACACCACCTTCTGTAGAAGCCATAAACACGATACGACGTGAAGAGCGATCTACTACTGCACCTAAATACAGTTCTTTAGCGATATCAGTACAGGTTTCAACCAGAATACGACTTACCGGCTGACCTTTTTCGTCTGTCTGGTAAGTTACCAGATTTTTACCAAGCCATTTTTCTGCGAAAGCTTTGATTTCTTCTTTGCTCTTGACCAGTTTCACACCGCCCGCTTTACCGCGACCGCCGGCGTGAACCTGAGCCTTGACAACAAACATGTCGCCGCCGATTTTATCTGCAGCTGCAACCGCTTCTTCAACAGTTGCTGCGGCGATGCCCTTAGATACAGGCAAACCATATTGGGCAAACAGTTGCTTACCCTGATACTCGTGCAAATTCATGGCTATTTTCCGTTCATTTTGACATTGAGGCTACATCGGAGGACGCAACCTGACCCTTTGATCGGCGCGTATTATAGTGCCAATCAGTTCGATAAAAAATGCTGTTGTCGTAAAACAACAGCATTTTAGTTACTTTTTCCGGATATCAGATATCCAGCAGAATACGGGTTGGATCTTCAAGCAACTCTTTAATCGTTACCAGGAAGCCTACTGATTCTTTACCATCGATGATGCGGTGGTCGTAAGACAACGCTAAATACATCATTGGCAGAATTTCCATTTTACCGTCAACTACCATCACCCGGTCCTGGATTTTGTGCATACCTAAAATCGCAGACTGAGGTGGGTTGATAATCGGCGTAGACATCAGAGAACCAAACACCCCACCGTTAGTGATAGTGAAGTTACCGCCGGTTAAATCGTCCATAGACAGCTTACCGTCACGGCCTTTAAGCGCTAAGTCTTTGATAGCCTTTTCGATTTCAGCCAGGTTCATCTTGTCACAGTCACGCAGAACCGGTGTTACCAGACCACGGGGGGTAGATACGGCAATGCTGATATCAAAATAGTTATGGTAAACAATATCGTCACCATCAATTGCCGCGTTCACTTCAGGGAAACGTTTCAGCGCTTCAGTAACCGCTTTCACATAGAAAGACATAAAACCTAAACGGATACCATGGCGCTTTTCAAAAACATCCTGATACTGCTTACGAAGATCCATGATCGGCTTCATGTTCACTTCGTTAAAGGTCGTCAGCATTGCAGTAGAATTTTTTGCTTCCAGCAGACGGTTCGCAATCGTTTTACGCAGACGGGTCATCGGAACACGTTTCTGGGTACGTTCACCAGCAACAGCTACCGGAGCTGAAGCTGCCGGAGTAGCGGCTTTTGCTGGTGCACCGGCCAGGAATTTTTCAACGTCTTCTTTAGTAACACGGCCATTTTTGCCGCTACCTTTGATCTTGTTAGCATCCAGACCTTTTTCCGCAATCAGGCGACGTACTGACGGGCTTAATGCATCGTCACTGCCATCATCAGCGGCGGCTGGTTTTTCTGCCGGTTTGCTTTCTTCTGCTTTAGCCGCAGGCGCAGCAGATGCTGTTGCACCTTCATTCAGATGACCAATAACCTGTTCAGCGGTTACCGTTGCACCAACATCATGCAGAATGTCGCCAATAACACCATCCGCCTGTGCTACAACTTCCAGCACGACCTTGTCAGTTTCAATATCTACTAATACCTGATCACGGGTTACAGCTTCACCAGCTTTAACATGCCAGGTTGCAATGGTTGCATCTGCAACAGATTCCGGAAGTACGGGTACTTTAATTTCCACTTTTTCACCTTCTACGGGTTGGTCTTAATACGTATAACGCAGCCTGAATCCAGGCTGCAACAATTTATTTAATCGTCAGAGCATCATTTACCAGTGCCTGTTGTTGCTTATTATGCACTGACAGGTAACCGACAGCAGGTGAAGAAGACGCTTCACGCCCTGCATAACTCAGTTTTGCTGATGCCGGTATCGCCGCACGGAAATGGTGCTGGCTGCAATACCAGGCGCCCTGATTCTGAGGTTCTTCCTGACACCAGACAAAATCGTTTACATGCTGATACTGGCTTAATATCGCAGCCATTTCATCCTGCGGGAATGGATACAGCTGTTCGATACGGACAATTGCCACGTCCTTCTGTTCACGCTTGCGGCGCTCTTCCAGCAAATCGTAGTACACTTTACCGCTACAGAACACCACACGCTTCACATCAGCAGGTTTCAGTTCATCGATTTCACCGATAACATTATAGAATTTACCTGCTGCCAGCTCTTCCAGGGTTGAAGTCGCCAGCGGATGACGCAGCAGTGATTTTGGCGACATCACAATCAGCGGACGACGCATTGGCCGTACCATTTGCCGGCGCAGCATGTTGAAAACCTGAGCCGGTGTAGTCGGAATACAAACCTGCATATTGTGATCAGCACACAGCTGCAGGAAGCGCTCCAGACGGGCTGAAGAATGCTCTGGCCCCTGACCTTCGTAACCATGCGGCAGTAACAGTGTCAGACCACACAAACGGCCCCATTTCTGCTCACCAGAGCTTAAAAACTGGTCAATAACAACCTGGGCACCATTGGCAAAATCACCAAACTGACCTTCCCAGATTAGCAGCGCATTAGGTTCTGCTGTGGCATAACCGTATTCAAATGCCAGCACTGCCTCTTCTGACAAGGCAGAATCATATACCTGGAACGGCCCCTGATCATCAGCAATATGCGCCAGCGGTGTATAATCATTGCCATCATTCTGGTTATACAGTACCGCATGACGGTGGAAGAAAGTACCACGACCGGAATCCTGACCAACGATACGAACCCGCTCTTTGTTAACGACAGTTGCCGCATAAGCCAGAATTTCAGCAAAGCCCCAGTCGATTTTCTTTTCGCCTTTAAGCATCAGCGCGCGGTCATCATATACCCGGCCAACCTGGCGTTGCAGTACATGATTTTCAGGAATCGCTATCGCTTTATGCCCCAGCGCAACCAGTTCTTCAACCGGTACGCTGGAATCATAGCTGCTATCCCACTCTTTGCCGATAAATGGCCGCCAGTCAACGGATGTTTCATCCATTTCCCGCCATTCATCAACCACGCAATCACCTTTGTCCAGCGCATCACGGTAATGATCAACCAGCGTCTGAATTTCATCTGCTTTGAACAGACCTTCCAGTTCCAGTTTGCGCGCATACAGTTCACGTGGCGTAGGATGCTTTTTAATTTTCTGGTACATCAGTGGCTGAGTCGCATTTGGCTCATCAGCTTCGTTGTGACCATTACGGCGGTAACAGACTAAATCAATTACCACATCACGTTTGAATGTATTGCGGTAATCTACCGCCAGTTGGGCAACAAATACCACAGCTTCAGGGTCATCGCCATTCACATGGAAGATTGGTGCCTGTACCATTTTGGCAATATCAGTACAGTATTCCGTAGAACGGGTATCTTCCGGGTTAGAGGTCGTAAAACCAACCTGGTTATTAATAACGATACGAACTGAACCACCCACTTTAAAAGCGCGGGTTTGTGAAATATTAAAGGTTTCAGCAACCACACCCTGACCGGCAAAAGCAGAATCACCGTGAATAGTAATAGGTAATGCCAGCGAACCGTCGGTGCAATCACGACGATCAAGACGGGCGCGTACCGAGCCCATTACCACCGGATTTACAATTTCAAGATGCGACGGGTTAAAAGCCAGTGCCAGATGCACATTACCGCCTGCGGTAGCAAAATCAGACGAGAAGCCCATGTGGTACTTAACATCACCGGCACCAACCACAATATATTTACCGGCAAACTCATCAAACAATGCTGACGGGTTTTTACCCAGTACGTTAATCAGCGTATTCAGACGGCCGCGGTGTGCCATACCGATAACACAATCTTTAGCGCCCTGCTCTCCGGCTCTGTGGATCATCGCCTTCAGCATCGGAACCATAGCATCGCCACCTTCCAGGCCAAAGCGCTTGGCTCCGGGGAATTTTGATGACAGATATTTTTCCAGGCCATCGGCAGCTACTAAGCCTTTGAGGATCTGGCCTTTGGTTGCTTTGTCGTATGAAGGTGTTGACTGAATACTTTCCAGACGCTGTTGTATCCACCGTTTTTCATCAGTAGATACAATATGCATATATTCAGCACCGATAGAACCACAATAGGTTTTTTCCAGTGCCTTATGCAAATCGCCCAGTTTCATGGTTTCCTGGCCAGAAGCAAAAGAACCTACATTGAATTCAGTTTCATAATCAGCTTCTGACAGCCCATGAAAAGATAATTCAAGATCACGAACACGTGGACGCTGCCATAAACTCAGCGGATCCAGATTAGCTTGCTGATGACCACGAAAACGGTAAGAGTTGATCAGTTGTAACACTTTGACCTGACGAGCATCTGATGCTGAGCCAGAATTCACCACTACCACTGCCCGGTGCTTGTTTCTTGCCAGCTCTGCAAACTGATCACGCACATCAGAATGACGTGTTTCGAGATCTACGCCGTCAATCTTTGGCAGCTTCGCAAAGAACTCACGCCATTCATCACCAACACTGGTAGGTTCAGCTAAGTAGGATTCATAGAGTTCATCCACATAGGCCATGTTTCCACCGCCAAGATGAGAAGACTCTAACCACGCCTTCATTACACCTTCGTGCATTTAGTTACCCTTAATATCTGCGCACTTGGAAAAGTAGCAGAAAAACACACTATGACACCGTGAAAATTGTGTGTTTTTCAGTTAACCACACTAAAAAAGGGCGCATTAAAGCGCCCGGTTTAACAACATCGACTTAATCTCACCAATAGCTTTGGTAGGATTTAAACCTTTTGGACAGACATTAACGCAGTTCATAATGCCATGACACCGGAATACGCTGAATGCATCATCCAGATCGTTCAACCGCTGCTCTGTCGCTGCATCCCGGCTGTCCGCCAGGAAGCGGTAAGCATGTAATAAACCTGCCGGTCCGATAAATTTATCCGGATTCCACCAGAAAGACGGGCAAGATGTAGAACAACAGGCACACAGGATACACTCATACAAGCCGTCAAGTTTAGCACGCTGTTCCGGTGACTGCAGATACTCACCGGCTGGTGGCATTTTATCGTCAACAATCAGATAAGGTTTTACTTTCTCGTACTGAGTGTAAAACTGGCTCATATCGACCACCAGATCACGGATCACCGGCAACCCTGGCAGTGGACGGATAACCAGCTTACCACCTTTACCTTTGCCTAAAGCAGATAAAGGAGTAATACAGGCCAGACCGTTTTTACCATTCATGTTCAGGCCATCTGAACCGCAAACACCTTCACGGCAGGAACGGCGGAAAGACAGCGAAGGGTCCTGCTCTTTCAGTTTAAGCAGTGCATCCAGCACCATCATATCCCGGCCTTCCGGGTTATCCAGCGTATAATCCTGCATGCGAGGTGCTTTATCGACATCAGGGTTATAACGATAAATAGAGAATGTAATTTTCATCGTTTGCCCTCTTAATAAGTACGTGCTTTTGGCGGG
This sequence comes from Chromatiaceae bacterium AAb-1, assembly GCA_033792355.1. GTDB lineage: Bacteria > Pseudomonadota > Gammaproteobacteria > Enterobacterales > Alteromonadaceae > Alishewanella. The sequence continues at coordinate 2,746 of JARXRR010000047.1, read as the reverse complement.
AAGGCTTCACGGAACTTAGGTTCCATATTAACCTTACGCTTAAACATAGATTCAGTATCCGGCGAATAAACGCTGTGACACAGCCAGTTTTCATCATCACGATCCGGATAGTCAAAACGGGCATGGGCACCACGGCTTTCAGTACGGTAGTTTGCCGCTACAGCCGTTGAGAACGCAGTTTCCATCAGGTTATCCAGTTCCAGACATTCAATACGCTGAGTATTGAATTCTGCACTCTTATCGTCCAGACGGGCATACTTAACACGTTCACGAATTTCTTTCAGTTGCGCCAGACCTTCGGCCATTGCTTCACCTTCACGGAATACCGAGAAGTTAAGCTGCATACACTGTTGCAGGTCTTTCTTAATCTGAACCGGATCTTCACCCTGACCCACTTTACTGTCTTCCCAGCGCATAGTACGGGCCAGTGCAGCATCCAGATCAGAATCTGATGCTTCACGTGCTTCAGACGTTGCAGCCAGCGCTTCGCCTAAATGCAGACCGGTAGCACGGCCGAACACCACCAGGTCAAGTAATGAGTTACCACCTAAACGGTTAGCACCATGTACCGATACACAGGCAATTTCACCACAGGCAAATAAGCCAGCAACAACCGTTTCAGAACCATCACTGCCAGGTTTGATCACCTGACCATGAACATTAGTCGGAATACCGCCCATCATATAGTGACAGGTAGGAATAACCGGAATAGGTTCTTTTACCGGGTCAACGTGGGCAAAGGTACGTGATAATTCACAGATACCCGGCAGACGGCTTTCCAGCACTTCTTCACCCAGATGATCCAGTTTAAGTTTGATATGCACGCCCCACGGGCCATCACAACCACGGCCTTCGCGGATCTCAGTCATCATGGAACGGGCAACAACATCACGGCCTGCTAAGTCTTTAGCATTAGGCGCATAACGTTCCATAAAACGCTCACCGTCTTTATTCAGCAGGTAACCGCCTTCACCACGACAACCTTCGGTTACCAGTACACCGGCACCGGCTATACCTGTCGGGTGGAATTGCCACATTTCCATATCCTGCAGCGGCACACCGGCACGCAGCGCCATACCAACACCATCACCGGTATTAATATGTGCATTGGTGGTTGAGGCAAAAATACGCCCGGCACCACCGGTTGCCAGCACCGTGGCCCGTGATTTGAAATAAACGATTTCGCCGGTTTCGATATCAATCGCCGTACAGCCGACAACAGCACCATCCTGGTTTTTCACCAGATCCAGTGCATACCATTCGCTGAACACCTGAGTACGGTTTTTTACGTTCTGCTGATATAAAAGGTGCAGTAAAGCATGACCGGTACGGTCAGCAGCAGCAGCGGTACGGGCAGCCTGCTCACCACCGAAGTTTTTGGACTGGCCACCGAAAGGACGCTGATATACGCGGCCGTTTTCAAAACGTGAAAACGGTAAACCCATGTTTTCAAGTTCGGTAATCGCTTCTGGGCCGGTTTTACACATATATTCGATAGCATCCTGATCACCGATATAATCAGAACCTTTTACCGTATCGAACATGTGCCATTGCCAGTTATCAGGGTGCGAGTTACCCAGTGCAACGGTAATCCCCCCCTGGGCAGATACGGTATGAGAACGGGTCGGAAACACTTTTGATAATAAGGCACAGCTTAAACCTGACTGGGTAATCTGTAGCGCTGCGCGCATACCCGCCCCACCGGCACCTATTACGACGGCATCAAACTCTCTTACTGGAATATTCACTTAAGCACCCCACAAAACAAACAGGCCAACAGCAACATAAGCAAAGGCCAAGGCATACAGGAAGAATTGCAATATTGCACGCAGACGGGCACTTTTAACGTAATCCGTCAGAACCTGCCACAAACCGATGCGGGTGTGAACTGCAATAGAAACTAAGGTGAGTAAAGTGAATACTTTCACAAAAATATTGGCAAATAGTCCTTGCCAGATCTCAAAGGTTATTTCCGGTGTAAACAGAAAGAACCCCAGAATAAATAAGCTGTATAACGCTAAAACAATTGCGGTTGCCCGCAGAGAAACGTAATCCTGAACACCATCACGCTTCAGGGTTGCTTTATTCAGAACCATAACCATACTCCTGCTGCTACCGCTAATACAACCCATAGCCCTATAGTAATCTGAGCGCTCAGATTGCCTGATTTAAGCTCCTCCCAGTGCCCCATATCCATAATAAGATGACGGATGCCACCAAGCAGGTGATAAATCAGTACAGTAACAGTACCCCAGGCAATAAACTTTGCCAGGTGAGAAGTCAGCAGTTGTTTAACAAAATCAAAACTGGCTTGATCCTGAAGGGAATATGCCCATGCCCATATTACGAACACCAGAGCAAAAAATAGTGCTACGCCGGTTACCCGGTGCAGAATAGACGCTTTACCAGAAGCTGGCAGCGCAATCGTTGTAAGGTCGAGATTTACTGGTCTTTGCTTTTTCACAGTTGCTTGCCCATCGATGCTCATTTGTTCTGAGCTTTTGTTGTCATTGTCGTTGCTTTAAAAAACAGCGACACTCAACTGATACTCTTTTTTTGCTCAAGCTGGTTCAGCAAAAAAAGACCTTGCTGAGTGAACTGTTTTCAAACCCGCGATAGTATATATTTCATGGATACTTATTACAATTTTTGTTTAGCCTTCGCTGAAAAAATCCGTATTTGGAACATTGCATATTTTACTTGGCCTGACAATACGACTAGAGTCGGATACTTATTCATCTTAATC
>JARXRR010000014.1:0-61240 GCA_033792355.1 Chromatiaceae bacterium AAb-1 | reverse complement strand
ATGTTTATTGTTGATGCTGTGCTTGTGAACGGTATTTAATATTTTGCGTTTTAGTACGGAATAGTGTTGTGGGATATTTAACGTGCAGCAGACGCAGAACCTGCTAAAATACGCCTGATTTTTAATCAGGAGTTATTATTATGGCAAAGAAAACAGCGGTGCATGAGCATGGCCGCGGTGAGATTCAGGATAATGCCCTTAAAGCATTAGTGACCAGCAACCTGTTCCGGACCCGGATTGTAAAAGCGAAGAAAGGCAAAGGGTCTTACCACCGAAAAGGGCGTAAATCAGATGATTACGCCCTTTTTGTTTTTACCGCCTGATACTTTCTCAATCTCCCCCCTTCTCTGTTTGTTGAAATTTTCTGTGTGATTACCCGACTATGCGCGCTGGCGCACTGACAGTCATATTGTTTCGCCTCATAGTGAGCTAACCGGTGTAGTGCAATATTGCACTTTGCCGCGATTAATCAGAGGTTATTATTATGAAACAGCAGAACCAGCAACATCCCGCTGACCATACGGATAAAACCGACCGGGCAAAGAAAGTGGATAAAATTGAAGTTGCCCGCCAGAAACGTGAGCAACGGACCCCTGACAGCACCACAGTAATCAAAGGCAAGTGGCCGCAGCAGGTAAAAGCTGCGAAAAACCAATGGGGAAAACTCAGTGAAGCCGAATTGCTGAAAAGCGATGGCGATCCGCAGCAACTGACCGGCCTGGTGCAACAGCGTTATTCCATTGAACGGCATGCAGCAGAAAAGCAGGTAAAAAGTTTTCTCGATAAATGCAATATAGCGTAATACCACGGGTGTTCTGGTGGGGGCACAATAATGCCACCCGGGACACAGCTTATTAAACGATTACAGGAAGAAAATCATGAATATCTATAGCCGTAAATTACTGCTTGCCACTGGCATTATGCTGGCGTTAGGCAGCATGAGTGGTGTTGCCGCTGCCGATAACACCAGGGCTGATCAATCAACGCCGACAATAAATGCCCGGCAGGAAGCCCAAATATCAACTACCTATGCGCTGAGCCCTTATCTGCGCAGCAATGATCTGACTGTTGCCGTCGAGAATGGTACAGCTACCTTGAGTGGTCATGTGGAAGAAGATGTGCATAAAGAACTGGCAGGTGAAATTGCCGCTGGTGTTAACGGCATCAGTAAAGTTGATAATCAGATTATTGTTGACGCTGATTATAAAGCCGCAGACCGGGGAAGCGAACGTAGTTATGGCGATGTGATTGACGATGCGACCATTACTACGGCAGTAAAGTCAAAGCTGTTATGGAGCAAGCATACTGAAGGGATGGATACCAAAGTTGTAACCAACGGCGGCAAAGTGGTTCTTACCGGTACGGTAGCGTCGCAACAGGCGAAACAACAGGCCGAAAAGCTGGCGAAGAATACCGATGGCGTACGTTCAGTGGATAACAAACTGCTGGTCAGTGACAGAGCCACATCTGGTAAGGCGACCGACAAAACCAGTGACAAAAAAGGTACCGTCATCGCTGACAGCTGGATTACCACCAAAGTGAAGTCGACTTATCTGTATTCCAGCAATGTGGCAGGTTCTGATATTTCAGTCGCCACCGATGGCGGGGTTGTTACGTTGACTGGCAAAGTGGGTAGCGGTGCAGAGCAGGCACTGGCCATTGAACTGGCTCAGAATATCCGCGGTGTGAAAAGTGTGTCATCTGAACAGCTTATATTCTGAAGCCTATGGGTTAATAAACGCTCGCACTACTCTTAATCGCTGGCTCTGGAAGGTACAAACCTGTGAATGATTCTCAGCATAAGCAGTACCGGCAGTTTCAGCCTGTTGTTTTGCAGACACATGCCGACACTATGGCCGCCGAAATGGTGCGTATACAATGTGATGTTATGGTACAACAAGCTATCTGGTATCAGGAAAAACAACAGCTGCAACATGCCAACCAACTATTGTTGCAGGCATTGATACAAGCCGATGCTGTTAATATAAAAGCTGAGGCACGCCTGCATGAGCTGGCACAGAAAAGCCAGAGCGATGCGTTAACTAAAACGCCAAACCGGAATATTATGCTGGATCGGATCCAGCAGGCTATCAGCACCGGTAAGCGGCGGAATAAACTCTTTGCCGTGTTGTTTATTGATCTGGATAACTTTAAACCTGTTAATGATCAGCTTGGTCATGCGATAGGTGATCAGGTATTACTGCAGGTGGCTGAGCGCTTAACCGCTGCCATCCGCGATAGTGATACCCTGAGCCGTTACGGTGGTGATGAGTTTCTGTTGCTGTTAAGTGAAGTTACCCACCGCGACGATGTTTGTATCATCTCGGACAAGATCAACCGGATACTGGCAGCGCCTTACCAGATTGGCACCCACAGCCTGGATTTATCCGCCAGTATCGGTATGGCTGTCTTCCCGCAGGATGGCACTGATGTAGCCAGTTTAATTAATCATGCTGATGCTGCCATGTACCGGGCCAAGCGACAGGGCGGTGGCACTTGCTGCGGGTAGACCTGAGTCCTATGCGTGCTGACACAATGACAGCTGAGCATAACACCATGACATCTTGCCTGCCGCTGCCTGCGCCGGGTCTTTGTGTTGTTTAACGGGCTGGCGCGGTTTTTAGCACCGTTTGCCCAGCATCCCTGCATAATCATCAACAGCTGTCTGATAGCAGTCACATGCTATGGCGGTTAATGCCGGGCGATTCAGAATACTGATGTCGCCACGGCGGTAGCGGATCAACTGCTGCTGCTGCATTATACTGGCGGCTACAGTAACACCACTGCGCCGTACTCCCAGCATATCTGCCAGAAACTGATGTGTCAGATGAAAGTGATCGGCATGTGCCCGGTCATGGCTCATTAATAACCAGCGTGCCAGGCGACAATCCAGTGCATGAAAATGCACACAGGCTGCACTTTGTGACAACTGCTGCATTAACACAAACAGATATTGTTGTAGCAGGTGCTGCAGTTGCGGGCACTGGTTCAGCAGTTGTTGCAGCGCAGCTACCTCAATGCGCCAGGCCGTGCCTGCACCCTGCACCACCGCCTGCATCGGTACTGTTGTTACCCCCAGTGCCAGAGTCACTCCCAGCATACCTTCATTACCAATCAGGCCCATTTCCAGTGGTTTATGTCCGGCCAGTTTGCTGACCAGCGAAATAAAGCCACTAAGCGGAAAGTACAAATAGCGGTAGCGTTGGTAAGGTTCACACAATATGTCGCCAAACTGCAGCTCCACCATTTCACACCGTTGCAGCAACAGCCGGCGTTCTTTGGCGGATAACAATTCAAGCAGGTGATTGGTAATCACCGGGCTGGTTAATACAGACATAGCATGGGCCTTTAGCACTGGCATTGCCGTAATGGTACAAGACAGGTGCTGTGCTATCTCGAATGCAGAGTGTGCGGCATAGCGCGGTAGTCGTCTGTTCGCTAAAGCACCCAGTTATATTTAATTCAGGCACCAGTCCAGGGTATGTTGCTGCTGATCCAGAGCTAAGCGGATGCAGCGGCTGCTGATAAACAACGGTGCATCGGCGGCGATAACACCATCGTCCAGCAGCAGACGGGCGGCACAGGGCTGGTCAGGCAGCGACTGGCGGATGCGGATAACGTACTGGCTGTCACCGAGCTGAACCGTGGCGCTGAAGCCAGGCCAGCCGGCAGGCAGACAAGGCGCCAGTTGTATATGAGTGCCGTGGCGGCTCAGCCCCAGTATGGCTTCAAGTCCGGCCTGATACATCCAGCCCGCGGCACCGGTATACCAGCTCCAGCCGCCGCGGCCATTATGCGGTGCTACGGAATAAATATCCGCTGCTACCACATAGGGTTCAATTTTATAGCGGTTTACTGCCGCCGGGGTCAGCGCATGATTAAGCGGGTTTAACATGCTGAACAGTTCATGGGCCTTGTCGGCCTGCCCCAGTCTGGCAAAGGCAATGATGGCCCACATCGCGGCATGGCTGTACTGGCCGCCGTTTTCGCGCAGTCCCGGCGGATAACCTTTGATATAACCGGGGTTGCGCGTGGTCTGATCAAAAGGCGGCGTAAATAACAACAACAGCTGTTCGCTGCGGCGCAGCAGTAATCTGTCGACCGATGCCATGGCGCTGGCTGCCCGCTGTGGATCGGCGGCTTCTGACAACACTGCCCATGACTGGGCGATAGAATCCAGCTGGCATTCTTCGCTGTCGGTACTGCCGAGCCAGCTGCCATCATCGTAAGTGGCGCGTTTATACCAGTCACCGTCCCAGCCATGTTGCTCCAGTGCCGTTCGCAGTTGTGCGCTGTGGGCCAGCCAGCGACGGGCTCTGGCATTATCACGGTCAGTAACCAGCGGTGTAAACAACGTCAGTGTGCGCAGCAATAACCAGCCCAGCCAGACACTTTCACCTTTACCGGCTGCACCTACCTGATCCATACCATCGTTCCAGTCGCCACTGCCGATTAACGGTAAGCCCAACTGGCCGGTCAGACGGATAGCCTGATCCAGACCACGGGCGCAGTGCTCAAATAACGATGCTGTGTAGTCGGTAGGCATTGGCTGGAAGAAAGCATCATGTTGCCCGGCATCCAGTGGCGGTCCCTGTAAAAAGCTGACGGCTTCATCCAGTACGGCCTGGTCGCCACTGCTGTCAATATAGCGGGCGCAGGCAAACGCCAGCCAGACGCGGTCATCGGAGATGCGGCCGCGCACTCCCTGGCCGGAATGTGGCAGCCACCAGTGCTGTACATCGCCTTCGACAAACTGGCGTGCGGCGGCGCGCAGCAAATGCTGACGGGTCAGTGCCGGGGCGGCAAAACTTAATGCCATGGAGTCCTGTAACTGATCACGAAAGCCATAGGCGCCGCTGGCCTGATAAAACGCTGCGCGGGCATACAGCCGGCAGGCGATGGTCTGATACAACAACCAGCCGTTCAGCATAATGTCCATGGCCCGATCCGGTGTGGTGACCTGCACTGTACCCAGCAGCTGTTGCCAGTGCGTTTGCACCTGTTGCAGTACCTGCGCCAGATCAGCTTGCCGGTAGCGCTGCACCAGCGCCAGCGCACTGGCTGTATCCGGGCTCTGGCCGAGTAAAAACACCAGCTCAAGCCGTTGGCCCGGTGCCAGTTCGATCTGTTGCTGCAGCGCAGCACAAGGGTCCAATCCGGCACCGCTGCTGGCACTTAACGGTTGTGAGCCCAGTAAACCCTGCGGGTTGTGTAAACTGCGGTTACGGCCAATAAATTCGCTGCGATCCGCGGTCCAGCCTGATAACGGCGCGGCCAGGGCAGCAAAAGCCACCCGGTCGGGAAAGGCTGTTTGCCACGGGTTACGTACCAGCAGCACTTCGTTACCGGCATCCAGTGCCGACAATAAAAACGGCGCACAGGCTCCGCGTTCGCGACCCATTACCCATTCGGCGTAAGCGGTCAGTGTCAGGCGACGGGTCTGGCCGGAGCGGTTATGCAGGCTTAAGCGGGAAATTTTAACCGGATCGGCCAGCGGCACATACTGCAATAAACTCAGTGCAATACCGTGTGCCTGATGGTTGAAGCGGCTGTAGCCAAAGCCATGGCAGGCCTGATAGTGGCCGCCATCGTTAATCGGTTGGGCAGTGGCGCTGAACAGGTAGCCGTGGTCGTCATCCCGCACATAAATAGCTTCGCCGCACGGATCGGTGACCGGATCATTCGACCAGGGCGTCAGTTGATTCTCGCGGCTGTTTTCTGCCCAGCTATAGCCGCTGCCGGTTGCCGATACCTGAAAACCAAACTGCGGGTTAGCAATCACATTCAGCCAGGGCATTGGCGTACGCTGCTGGTGTTGCAGCAGGATGACATATTCGCGGCCGTTACTGGCAAAACCGCCCAGGCCATTAAAAAACTCCAGTTCGGCACCACTATACTGCTGCTCTGCTGCGTGCTCTGTACTATTACCTGATATATCGCCTGATGTCGTCGGTTTCGTCTGTTTGCCGGCAGGCTGCCACAACGGCTTTTGTTGCTGTGACGGCAGCGGTAATAAGCGGCTTAACTGGCGGCTCAATTTACCGCGGCGGGCGTACAGCACTATCCGGGCCACGGCAGCCAGCAGTGCCCGGTTGGTTACGCTCATTAAATCGGCACGTAAGGTATACACATTGCCACCAGCCAGTGGCTGGTTGATTCCGGGCCGGCTCTGGCTGCTGCGCAGCAGGGTTTCAATCGCAGACTGCAACTGCTGTATATAGGATGCGGCCCGTTCGTTAATGATCACCAGATCAACTGCCAGTTGCTTCATACGCCAGTATTCATGGGCGCGCAGTAATTGCTGCACGGTATCAATGTCGTCAATATCGTCGATATGCAGTAAAACGATGGGTAAATCGCCGGATATACCATGTTGCCATAAACCCGACTGTGCACCGGCACCACGGCTGATTGCTGCCGGCGATGCCCGGAAACGGCTGTCGTTATACAGTAACGGGCCGGTTAAGCGCTGAAATTCTGCTGCTTCGGTCACGCTGACTGCCAGATGGTGCAATTGTACCTGAGCCTGGGTCCAGGCCAGTATGGCAGCCCGGTCATAGGCGCTACGTTCATTGTGCTGATCTATCAGTTCCAGCAGTTCTTCGCGCGAATTGGCTACCAGGGTCCAGAAGGCGACGCGTACCTGCTGGCCCGGTGCCAGCCGCACAAACTGACGCAGTGAAATAACCGGATCCAGCACGGTGCCGCAACTGTTCGACAACGGCTGGTCAGTCGTCATGGCGTCGGCATCGTACAGGCTGACAGCCTGGCCAAAAAAGCGGGCACGGTCGGTTTCGTATTGCTGTTCGGCATACTGCTTACCTTCAACCACCGTAAAATGACCAAGCCAGACCGGCGTTTCGTCTGCTGAACGCAGACGGCGGGTAGCCAGTAATGCGTTATAGCCTGGCAGATATTCGGTCTGAACAAATAATTTGGAAAAGGCCGGATGAGCGTTGTCGCTGTCGGCGCGGTTTAACACCAGTTCAGCATAAGAGGTCAGCTCAATGTCACGGCTGTGGCGGTTATGGTTATACAAGGTGACGCGGCGTACTTCGCCATCATGTTCGGCCGACACCACAATATCCAGTGTGGTGGTTAAATCCGGCTGTTTCAGGCTGAACTCGGCATGATCTTCGCTGAAAATGGCGCTGTATTTATGGTTTGCCGACGGGCTGGCGTGCAGGTTAAGAGGTTGCAATGTCGGTGACCAGCGTACGCCGCTATGGCGATCCCGTAGCAGAATGTAAGCACCCCACGGATCGCAGCTGCTGTCTTCCCGCCAACGGCTGATAGCCAGCCCACACCAGTGACTGTAACCTCCCCCGGTGGCGCTTAACATCAAAGAATAGCGACCATTGGACAGGATATGGGTCAGTGGTGCGCCGGGGGCAGCAGGGTTTAACCGGCGTTCAGTTAATGGCGCTGTGTTGATGGCACTGGCCGCTATGCTGACTTCTTCTGCCCTGGGATGGGCATTTACCATCTCGTGTGGCACCCGTTCCTGCAACAACAGCTCGCAGGCCCGGATCATTGGTTCGCGGTGAAAGCGGCTGCGCATCAGGCCCTGTTGCAGGGTATTGGCCAGCGCAATCAGTGTCATGCCCTGATGATGTGCCATAACGCTTTGTACCAGTACTGGCCCGGCCTGATCCGGCAACCGGGAGCGGGTGTAGTCCAGTGCTTCAAAAAAACCATAGTCGCCCAGCACCCCCAGTTGTTGCAAGCGGTCAAAATTGCGGCAGGCGGCCGGAGCATCAACCATGGCTGCCAGCGCAGTGGCATAGGGTGCGATTACCACGTTTTGTGCCAGCCCCCGTTTCAGTCCCAGTCCCGGTACACCAAAATTAGAATACTGGTAGGTAAGTTCCAGATCACGGGCATTATAGGCCGATTCGGAAATGCCCCACGGTACATGCAGTTGCTGACCATAGCGGATTTGCCGCGCCACAATTAACCGGTTGGTCTGTTCCAGCAGGCTGCCGGCCGGGGCACGCATCACCAGCGATGGCATCAGGTACTCAAACATCGAACCCGACCAGGATAACAATACTGAACCACCGCCAAGCGGGGTAGCGCTGCGGCCAAGCCGGAACCAGTGTTTACTGTTGACATCGCCCTTGGCAATAGCGAACAGGCTGGCCAGCCGGGCTTCCGATGCCAGCAGATCATAACAGCTATTGTCGAGCTGGTTGTCGGACACGGAATAACCAATCGACAGCAAATTGCGTTCGGGGTTAAGCAAAAATGCAAAATCCATTTCCAGTGCCATCTGCCGGGCCTGCATAGCCAGTTGTGCCAGCCGCTGTTGTAGCTGCTGATGCTGGTCGTTGGTGGCCAGCCAGTCGTGTTGGTGCTCTGCCAGGGTGTTAACCAAGGCCTGTAAATAAAACTGCAGATTATGCTGTTCGGGCTCATGTGGCTTTATGGATGCTGCAGAACTGGCACCCAGTTGCTGTGCACTGTCAGCCAGCCGGCTCAGGCGAATGTGTAATTGTGGCAGGCTGTCAGCGCTGTCCAGTTGCAGGGCCATGTCAGCCAGGGTGGCCTGTAATGGTCCACGTTGTACCGGCTGGCTGAGCCGGGCCAGTGTCAGGGTATCAATAATACCCTGACGGGCTTGCGGTGCGTTTAACTGCTGCTGCCATTCGTCACAGGCATTGGCCAGTGCAATTAAATGCCCGGCCAGATTGCCGCTGTCGACTGACGACACATAGATTGGAGCCAGCGGGTGCAGGGTCTGAGTGTCGTACCAGTTAAACAGGTGACCACGATAGCGGCTCAACCGCTGTAATGTGGCAAAGCAGGCTTCCAGCCGTGTCACAGTGGCATGGGTGCCGGCCCAGCCGAAGTCACGTGCTACCACGGCAGACAACAGGTAGACACCGATATTGGTGGGCGAGGTACGGTGGGCAATAGCGGTGTGGGGCTGAAACTGCACATTATCCGGCGGCAGCATATTGTTGTTAGGGCTGACAAAATGTTCGAAAAAGCGCCAGGTGCGCCGTGCTGTTAAGCGCAGGGCATTGGTTTCTGCCGCTGACAGCGGTGGTACTGTGGTCAACACGGAGGGCCGGCTGAGCCAGTACGCAATGGCCGGAGCCAGCAACCAGAGCAACAGTAGCGGCAGCAATAATGGTGCGTTATGCGGTGCCTGCCATAGCAACAGTGCTGTAGCCGGTAATAGTATGCAGATCGCGGGTGCCATCTGGCGGTAAAACCCTGGCAGGGTTAAGCGGGCAGCATCGCCTGACTGAGCCGAGGTAACCCATTGCAGCAGGTGCCGGCGGCTGTACAGCATCCGCCATAAGGTGCGGAAAATAGCATCCGTCATACGCCAGGCCTGATCGGCCAGCAATACTATCCCGAGCAAACTCTGACTTAGTGTCCGTGTTATATCGGCACAGCGCTGGCGGAAGTAGTGACGCCACTGCAAAGTAGTGCCAGGTAGTGCGCTTGGGCGCGGCCACAGGCTGAAACGGCGTGGCAGCAGCGCCGGGAGCAGCAGGCAACTGAGCAATAACAGTACCGCTGTCAGTGCCATGGACCAGGGCAACGACAATGCAACCAGCAGCGCCAGTAAGCTGGCAGGGGCCAGCAATGAACGGCGCAGGTTGTCAGAAATTTTCCAGCGGCCCAGCTGGGGCAGGCGGCTGTTGATAGACTGCTGAAACAGCCACGGTGTGGCTAACCAGGGCAGCAATTGCCAGTCGCCACGGGTCCAGCGGTGCTGGCGCTGGGCGGCGACATCATAGCGGGTTGGAAAATCTTCCACCACTTCAATATCGCTGACCAGCGCGGCGCGGACAAAGATACCTTCAAATAAATCATGGCTGAGCAGGGTGTTTTCCGGCACCCGGCCCGATAAGGCTGCGGTAAAGGCGTCAACATCGTAAATGCCTTTGCCGGTGAACGAACCTTCCAGAAACAGATCCTGATAGACATCGGAAACCGCCGCGGCATAAGGGTCGATTCCGGCGGGCCCTGACGTCAGCCGTTGATAGTGTGAGCCCAGGCTGCCGGATGCCAGCGCCGGTGTGACTCTGGGCTGTAAAATGCCATAACCTGCGATCACCCGCTGTTGCTGCTGACAATATTGTGCCCGGTTTAGCGGGTGGGCTATTTTACCGACTAAGCGCAGTGCGGCGTCGCGGGGCAACTGGGTGTCGGCATCCAGTGTAATCACATAACGCACATCAGCGGGTACCTGGCAGGATAACAGCGGTAACCCGGCACCGGGGCCGAGAAAGTGGCTGTTGCCGGTGCCACGTAGTAACTGGTTTAATTGCACCAGCTTGCCGCGTTTACGCTCCCAGCCCATCCATTTCTGCTCAGTGGCATTAAACTGCCGTGGCCGGTGCAATAACATAAAACGTGGTTCTGTATTGTCCGGTGCGTAACGCAGGTTAAGTTGCCGGATAGCGGCGGTGGCCTGTTGTAACAACGGCAGATCGGTGGGCAGTTGCTGCTGGTCGGCATCGGCAAAGTCAGACAATAAGGCAAAGAACAGCTCGCCGTTACCGCTGGCCAGATAATGCACTTCAAGCCGGGATAACTGCTGCAGTAAGTCGGTTTCATTGCTCAGTAACGTGGGTATTACCACCAGGGTACGTAGCTGCGGGGGTACGCCATGGCGTAATGCCAGTGCCGGTAACAACACCGGAGTGCTGTACCAGGCTGCCAGCCGGTGCAGGATGGCATTGGCCAGTTCGCTGGCAGGAAGGATACCAAGCAGTAATAACAGCAGCGCGCTGCCAAGAGTGGTCACGCCCAGCAGCCAGCCTGACAGTACTAACAGCGTTACAGTCAGTAACCAGAACATACCGATATAGCCGCTGACACCGCTTTGGCCGATGAAGCGGCGCAGCCGCAGGCCGATACCGGCTTTAAAGCCCAGTTGTTGTTCAAAAGCCGGGCGCCCGGCACCAATTAAATGATAGCCGGTGTCACCTTCGCGGGCAGCCTGTACCGGGTGGTCGCAGTGGCTGGCGGCATAGCGGGCGCTATGCAGTGCCTGGCCGGTGACATTCAGCTCTGAGCAGGCAGCCCCGCGTGCCAGTTGTTCAATAGCACTGCGGTACAGATTACGGCTGGCAAAATCCATTTCATCGAAACGGCTGTCAGCGGTCAGGCTTTGATCGACCAGACTGACGCTTTCGAACAGTTCGGCCCAGTCAATAGCAGAAATACTGCGCAGGCTGGTGATCACGTTACGTACGCTGACATTAGAGGCGCCCTGCCGTTGCTGGGCGCGCAGTACTACGGCCTCGGCACTGGTGGCCTGCAACTGTAGCCGTTTTTCCAGCCATTGCAGGGCCGGAGTTACACTGGGGTCCTGGTCACGCAGTCGTTTGGTCAGCTGGGCCGCAAAATTTTCGCTCAGGGTGCCAGTGATTCGTCTGACCATGGCGGTTAGCGGAACATCGCTGTCAGCAGCAGGTTGTAATAACTGATCAGCCAGTTGATCGGCAGCGGTGCGTTCGCGTAATCCGATACTGATTTGATCGGTCAGGCGGCGCAGGTTTTCCAGCAGCACGATCCGCAGCGTGATTGCCACCGCCCACAGTTCGCCAATACTCAGCGCCTGTACCTGCTGGTAGGCGGTGAGAAAGCGGGTCAGAATTAACGGGTCAAAATGGCTGTCGGTATGGGCGACAAACGCCCAGGCCAGCCCGAACACCCGCGGATAACCGGCAAAAGGGCCGTCTGCCAGTTTTGGTAACTGCCGGTAATAGCCGGCGGGTAAATCGTCACGGATTTCGCGAATTTGCTGGTCAATAATATGGTAATTATCCAGCAGCCATTCTGCTGCCGGTACGATACTGTGCCCGGCCTCCAGTTCTGCCGCACTGGTACGGTAAGCCGCCAGCAGCACCCTGGCATTGGCGTTTAAACGTCGCTGCAACGGGCTGCTGAAGCTGGCGGCAATGCGTTGCTGCCAGTGACGGTTGTTTTGCAACTGCTGGGCAGCAGCCAGACTTTTAGCATGTTGTTCCAGTCGTTCGACACTGAACAGCTCTGCCCTGATGGGTGCGCTTTGTTGCCACAGTGCCGGGGTAAAACGTGTCTGAAACTGCCGGATATAGCCAAAGGTGGTGCGAAGTAAAGCCTTCATTAGCCGCCTGATTATCTGAGAACGGTACAATACCGGAACTGTTCAGCCTAAGCCGGCCGGGGGCTGTTGTCGGTGCGTTACCGTACATACTGCTGTCAGTCAGTATGGCAACGTTGAGAATCAGGAGAAAATGGCGCGAACAGTTTTAGCAGTGGTTGCCGGGGGCTGGTTGTGCTGCAGACGATGGAGCATGGTATGGTAATAAGCGGTCTGTTTCAGTTTTAACCACCGCGTAGCATTCGCAGCTTAGTTGCTCCAGTCTGAGCCGGTCCAGTACGGTAATATGGCCGCGGCTGTATTCAATAACGCCGAGTTTATGCAGACGACCTGCAGCTTCGGTCACACCTTCACGCCGCACACCAAGCATATTGGCGATCAGTTCCTGGGTCATCACCAGATGGTTGCCGTTAAGCCGGTCAAGCGAAAGCAACAACCAGCGGCATAACTGCTGATCAATACTATGATGGCGGTTACAGACCGCGGTTTGTGCCATCTGGGTGATGAGCGCCTGCGAGTAACGCAGCATTAAATGCAGCAATTCACCGTGGCGGTTAAATTCGTCTTTCAGCCGTTGACCGAGCAAACGATAGGCAAAACCGGCACTTTGCACAATAGCCCGGCTGGTAGTGCTTTCGCCGCCCATAAACAGTGCCACGCCAATAATACCTTCGTTACCTACCACAGAGATTTCGGCAGACGCACCGTTTTCCATCACATACAGCAAGGAGACAATACAGTTGACCGGGAAATAGACATAGCGCAGTGTATCGCCCGATTCGTACAGCACTCTGGACAGTGGCATAGCAATCAGCTCGAGGTGTGGAAACAACCGTTGCTGTACTTCTGCCGATAAGGCGCCAAGCAGACAGTTCTGCGTTGGCGGGTGGTCGGCTGCTGCATTAGCTGGCAAGCCGGTTTGGGTTGGGGTATTGGGCATCGTTGCATCTGTTCAGGGTTAAATAGTCTGACTGATAGTATAGATATAACATCAGTGTTAACTCTGTACGTTATCGTACATAACAGCAATGCGCGATTATTTTAGCCGTATATTACGTCTTTCCCGGTTTTAACATCGCTGGCAGCTATTTGTTCAGCCTGTCAAAGTCTGTCTGGCGCTACGTGTGGCAGCGCACAGAATATTGTTGCTGTTATATCTATACTGCAAACTCAACTCACGTCAGCATCCTGTTCGGCGTTTGAGTCTTAGTAACGGAGCAGCACATGAACTATGAAACGCATGGCACTCTTTAATCTGTCAGTCTGCATCGGTATATAAGCGGGCATACTGCCAGTAACGTTGCATATGTTTATCCGGGAGGTCGTTATGTTAGAAACCATTATTGTTGTCTTACTGGTACTGTGGGTACTGGGCCTGACCACATCTTATTCTATGGGTGGTTTGATTCATATTCTGTTGGTGATTGCGCTGGTGGTATTGGCGGTAAGAGTATTACGTGGTCGCAGAATATAGCACAGTGCCTGATTTGTCCCTGCAAAGAAGTTAATCAAAACTCACACTATGCGTGTTAGCACACCGACATAGCTCCACCTTACTGAAATAATAAAACGGGGTCGCACTTTTGCTGCCGCCCTGTTTATCAGGAGCTACACATGAAAACCATGATCGTTAAAACCAGGCTTATCACAGAGCGTTTATCAGCCATTAAGCCTGACCAGGGGGGGCTGTTGATTGCCGCTGCTGTGTTAATGCTAAGCGCCTGTACGTTGGCGTCCAAAACACCGGCTGCGGAGTTGCAGGCTGCAGAAAATGCCATCAGTAATGCCGAGCGGGCGCAGGTTACCCGTTATACCAGTATCGAGCTTAATACGGCCCGCACTGAACTGGCGGCAGCACGGGCCGCAGTAATACGGAAAGACATGCCACAGGCTCAGCGGTTAGCGCTGCAGGCCCAGTTAAGTGCGGAACTGGCAATAGCCAATGCTGAACTGATGAAAGCCACGGCTGTAAACAAAGATATGCAGCAAAGTATTGATGCTTTGCAGCAGGAAGCTCAGCGCAACGTATCGGGAGTAAGACTATGAACAGCCAGAGATTTTTTGGCAAAATACTGCTCAGTGTGAGCCTGGCAGGTCTGTTTGTGGCGGGTTGTGCCACAGCACCGCAAAGCCCTGAAGGTGCAGCCAATGTGCGCCAGCAACTTACCCGGCTGCAGGCTGACCGGCAACTGGCGATATTGGCACCGCTGGCGATTAAAGAAGCCGAACAGGCCGTGGTGACGGCTGAACAACCAGAGAAAAATACCGCTGTGGCTGCTCACAGAGTTCTGCTGGCCGAACGTAAAGTGGCACTGGCCAGTACACAGGCGCAAACCCGCCAACTGGAACTGCAGCGCACAGAACTAAGTCAGCGCCGTGATGAAGTACAGTTAACTGCCCGTACCCGCGAAGCCAATGTGGCACGCAGTGATGCCGAGCTTGCCCGTGGTGATGCCCGCGATGCCCGGCAGCAGGCAGATACATCCGATGCCACCGCCACAGACTTACGCTTACAGATTGCTGAGCTTAATGCCCGGCCAACTGACAGAGGTCTGGTGGTGATTCTGGGAGATGTGCTGTTTGATACCGGTCAGGCCAGCCTGAAAAGTGGCAGCAGTCAGCATTTAGACAAGCTGGCGCTGTTTTTAAACACTCACCCGGAGCGGACTGCACAAATTGAAGGCCATACCGACGATGTAGGGTCTGATGCCTCTAATATGCTGTTGTCGCAGCGCCGTGCTGATACGGTAAAAGCGTTTCTGGTCGCACAGGGTATTGCTGGCAGCCGGCTGGATGCATCCGGCAAAGGTGAAGCTGTACCACTTGGCAGTAACGGATCGGCGGAAGGCCGTCAGCAGAATCGACGGGTAGAAGTTATTATTGCCAATGTTGTTGAGTAAATGCTCGCTTTGTTATCAGGTCCGGCAATCTGGTCCTGATAACTGCGGGCTATAATGCTTCAGGTATTAAGCCAGAAATTTCTGTACATAACTGCAACTGGCCACAATCTGGTAGTTTTGTGACTTTGCCCAACTGAGAGCATTGCGTACCAGTTTTTCTGCCAGCCCTTTGCCTCTGAATTCCGGCGGCACAAAAGTATGGGTAAAGTTGATCTGCTGGCCGGACATTTCATATTCCAGCACGGCTTCGGCATCATCCATCATCAGCACAAATCGTTGCAGTTCAGGCTGATGCTGTATAATTGCGTCACTCATTTATTCCTCCTCTTCAAGCCAGGGTGTATCTGGTAACAGTGCCAGATGCTGGCAATAACGCTCCATGTTGAATGACTGGCGGTGTTCAATGACATCGATCATTTCCGGTGCCAGAGCGCAGGCGATAAGTTCGATAGCTTCTTCCTGGCTTTTGCCGGTCATACGTAAGCGTAGCATGGTTGCGGTGACTTCTTTCGGGTAATTGTCGGCCAGCTGGTTTTCTACTACTTCGAATAACATTGCCTGATCAAATTGATCATTTTCACTCATTATCTGGTCTCATGTACTGATGTCTGAACGGCAGTATGCGAGATCCTGCCATAAATTCAAGGCCAGCGGTGATATTTTAGGGCAGATTACTGTTAGCTTAGTGCACAGTTTTTAATGTCTGCTGTAGTTTCTTTTACGGTAAGATGCGGGGCAGATGCAGAGATCGGCAATAACTGGCGTTGCCTGCACCAGGAAAGTGCAAGCTCGTCCATCAAAGCAGCAGGAACGGCAACGGTAAGCCAGGTAGCAGAGGTATCCTGCTCAACAATAAATTCGGCAGGATCCCGGATATCAAGATAGGCATGACAGGAGCCATCTGTTTTTTCATTCAGAAGTATATAAGCGTGCTGCTGGCTGTTGTGTTTCTTCTTCATGCGAAATATCACCTGCTTATGTATCTGCTACGCCTGTGTAATAAAAACATAACGATCGGCTGACAGTAGCTTAGCTTCATTATTGCGCATTTCGCAATTTATTGAAAGTTATTTTGGTGTTTCCGCTTTGTGAAAATGTACCGATACGCAGAAAATCAGCGGAATGAAAATTGGCAACATACTGAGACAGCGAAGAAAACTTCTGGGTAAAACTCTGGAAGATATCGCTTTTATTGCAGATACGGATGCTGGTAATTTATCCCGTATTGAACGTGATGAGCAGCGTCCTTCACTGGATCTGCTGGAAGCCATCGCAGAAGCTTTAGGGACTCAGGTTTCTGTATTGTATCGTGATGTTGAAGAGTTACATGTTCCTAAAACGATGGAACAGCGTAATCATTATAACGAGCCGCCGGTTGTGGATGCCCAGCTGGCATTACTGATTAAACATTATTACAGCCTGACCGATGAAGGTCGTGAACTGGCCGGTAATCTGGTGGCGGCATTGAAAAAGACGCACAGTGCGGCTAAGTCATCCTGATTAATTTTGCATATACAACAAAAAACGCTGCCATTGCAGCGTTTTTTATTAGCAGATGGCTTGGCATAAACAGGCTTCAACGGTTGGCTTAGAGTAAGCCTGTTCTTGCAACACTTATTGTGATTTTACAGTGCCAGTGTTTTTTCGCCTCTGGCAATGCCTGATGAACCACTGCGCACCACTTCCAGTACCGGTACTGTCCCCAGGGCCTGAATAAAGGCATCCAGTTTGTCGCTGGTGCCCGCCAGCTGAATGGTGTAGGTGGTTGGCGTGACGTCGATAATCTGGCCGCGGAAAATATCGGCACAGCGTTTTACTTCGTCGCGCTGGCTGTTACCGGCCTTTACTTTTACCAGCATCAGTTCGCGCTCGATATGGGCAGATTCGCTGAGATCCGACACTTTAACCACTTCCACCAGTTTATGCAGTTGCTTGGTAATTTGCTCTATCACTTGATCATTACCGTGGGTAACCAGTGTCAGCCGGGATAACGTCGGGTCTTCAGTGGCGGCTACGTTCAGCGAGTCGATATTGTAGCCACGCTGGGCAAATAACCCGACCAGACGGGCCAGGGCGCCTGATTCGTTCTCCAGCAGAACAGAAATAATATGCCGCATTGTTAAGTCCTCTCTGTTTTGCTCAGGAACATATCGTTCATGGCACCGCCTGGCACCTGCATTGGATAGACGTGTTCTTTCGGGTCGATATGGATATCCAGAAATACCAGCTGATCTTTGACGGCAAAGGCACGTTCCAGCGCGGGTTGTAGTTCTTCCGGTGTGGTTACCCGGATACCGATATGGCCGTAGGCTTCTGCCAGTTTGACAAAATCAGGCAGTGAATCCATATAAGAGCTGGCGTAGCGGGATTCGTAGTTCATATCCTGCCACTGCTTTACCATGCCCAGATAACCGTTGTTCAGGTTGATAATTTTAACGCCCAGTCCGTATTGTTTACAGGTAGACAATTCCTGAATATTCATCTGGATAGAGCCTTCGCCGGTGACACAGACGACATCGGCATCAGGAAAATTCAGTTTAACGCCCATTGCTGCGGGTAGGCCAAAGCCCATAGTGCCAAGGCCGCCGGAATTGATCCAGCGGTTGGGCTTATTAAATTTGTAGTACTGGGCGGCAAACATCTGGTGCTGACCAACATCGCTGGCAACATAGGCGTTGCCTTTGGTGATTTTACTGACCTGTTCAATTACATATTGCGGCTTTAACAGCGGCGTGTTCTGGTCATAACGGCCGCCATGTACCTGTTTCCACTGGTCAAGCTGTTGCCACCAGTTTTGTAAGGCGGTGGTATCCGGTTTTTTCTTTTTCTGTTTAATCAGTTCCAGCATTTCTGCCAGTACCGGCTGTACCAGCCCGACTATCGGAATGTGTGCATTAATGGTTTTGGCAATGCTGGCCGGGTCGATATCAATATGGATAATGGTCGCATCCGGGCAGAATTTCTGGGTATTGTTGGTTACGCGGTCATCAAAACGTACCCCGACTGCCAGAATCAGATCAGCATGGTGCATGGCCTGATTGGCCTCGTAGCTGCCGTGCATTCCCAGCATTCCCAGAAACTGCCGGTCAGTGCCGGGATAGCCGCCTAAGCCCATCAGGGTATTGGTTACCGGCAGATTCAGTAATTGCGCCAGCTCTGTCAACTCGTCTGCCGCTTTACCCAGAATAACGCCACCGCCGGAATATAATACCGGGCGCTTCGCCGCCAGTAGTGCGGTAACCGCTTTTTTTATCTGGCCACTGTGGCCTTTTAATTTCGGGTTGTAAGAGCGCAGCTTAACGTCGTCCGGGTATTTATAGGCGAACTTCTGCGTCGGAATGGTCATGTCTTTCGGAATATCGACCACCACCGGACCGGGCCGGCCACTTTGGGCGATATAGAAGGCTTTTTTGATCAGGTAAGGAATATCTTCCGGCCGCCGTACTGACATATTGTGCTTTACAATCGGACGTGAGATGCCGAGCATATCGGTTTCCTGAAAGGCATCGTCGCCAATCAGATGGCTCATCACCTGACCGGTCAGTACCACCATCGGAATCGAATCCATATAGGCAGTGGCAATACCGGTAACGGCATTGGTGGCACCGGGGCCGGATGTTACCAGTACCACACCGGCTTTACCGGTAGCACGGGCGTAGGCATCTGCCATATGGGTTGCCGCCTGCTCGTGGCGCACCAGTACGTGTTTAACGTTATTTTGCTGGAATAACGCATCGTAAATATGCAAAACAGCGCCGCCCGGATATCCATATACATATTCAACGCCTTCGTCTGCTAAGGCGCGAATAACCATAGCCGCTCCGGATAACATCTCGGCTTGTTTAGATTGGCTCGTCATGTTGTTGTCTCATAGTTTACAGTGGCAAAAATAGCCGGCACAGCTGTAGCCGGTTAACAATAGAAAAACGCGGAATAGCGGGTATTCCGTTGATTTCTGCTACGTGGACAGGAGTAACAGAGCTGCTGTTACTGATAAAACTATGGTGCTGTAGTTATTTTAGTTGTTTTGCTTCTGCAGAAGCTTATATGCACTGAGTTAATTTAAGATATATGTCATACAATGTCGATGACTTTTTCTAAGTTCTTGGCGCAGGCTGTTGCTTGCAAATGCGTCTGGCAGACCTCATAGTACGCGCTGTAACAAATTAATCAGATCGAGTGAATACAACGTGATGACTACGTCCATTACCAATACGCCTATTACCGACGTCAGCCTGGAAAATGCCCGCGATGTGCTGGAAGCGTCAACGCAGAAACTGGTGATTTTCCAGTTCTGGTCTCCCCGCAGCGAAGGCTGTAAACAGCTGACCCCGGTCCTTGAAAAAATTGTGCTGCAATATCCGGAGCAGTTATTGCTGGCCAGGGTTGATTGTGATCAGCAGCCGGATCTGGCAATGCAGTTTGGTGTGCAGTCGTTGCCAACCGTTATGATGATTCAGAATGGCCGGCCGGTAGATGGTTTTGCCGGGGTTGAAACAGAACAGGCCATTCGCGATAAGCTGGCAGCCTATTTACCAAAACCGGAAGATGATTTACTGCAACAGGCGCAGCAATTACTGGCCGGGCAGCAGTTTGCAGAGGCGTATCCGTTACTGAAGCAGGCATTAGCGCTGGCGCCGGAACGTACCGAAATTAAACTGTGGCTGGCTGATGTGATGGTAAACCTTGGGCAGTTGCCACAGGCCGAAAGCCTGCTGGCAGAAATCCGGCTGGCCGATCAGGATGCGCTGTATAAGTCGGTACTGGCTAAATTGCAGCTGGCACAGGAAGCGGCCGAAACTCCGGAAATTAAAGCACTGGAAGAGGCTTTACGGGCAGAGCCACAAAACAATACCCTGAAAGAACAGCTGGCGGTGCAGTATCAGGCGGTGCAGCGTTCAGAAGAAGCCCTGGCTCTGCTTTACAGTATTTTATTACAGGATCTTAATTTTTCTGACAGCAAAAAGCTGTACCTGGATATTCTGGCTGCCCTGCCACAGGGCGACCCGCTGGCCAGTCAGTACCGGCGTAAATTATACAGCCTGTTGTACTGATTTTGCCTGAAGGTATGGCAGCAGTGCCTGAAAAAACGTTAGCGGTGCTGTTTGCCGATATCAGTAAACAATTGCAGCAACACCGGCAATACTGGCAACTGGTGCCTTTTGCCTGCCAGCAGTTACCGTGGCAGCAGACCGAACTGACAGCATTATTATGGTCGCTGCCAGATGACGAACTGGCAGCGATTGATCAAAGCCCGGCTTTACAGCAACAGTATTTTCAGACCTTTTTTCCGGAGTTGTTCCGGTTGCCTTTGTGGCATAGTGCTTCTTTCCCTGCAACCGCCGTTGAGCTGCCTGCCCCGCCGTTCTGGCTGACCAATGGTATCGGTGGCCGTAAACTGCTACAGATTGAGGCTATCAGCCGCTTTTTACCGCCAAGCCAGTTACCGGTACTGGAATGGTGTGCCGGTAAAGGGCATCTTGGCCGTTTACTGGCGTTTCAGTCCGGGCGCCAGGTAACCAGTGTCGAATGGCAGCAGGCATTATGTGATGACGGTCAGACGCTGGCCGAGCAGTACCGGTTACCGCAGAAGCTGGTCCAGGCCGATGTGCTGCAACCACAGATAGCGTCTTTATTACACCGCGAACAACAGGTAATTGCACTGCATGCCTGCGGGCAACTGCATATTCAGCTGTTGCAACAGGCGGCAACCGCACATTGCCGGCAGCTGCATCTGGTGCCCTGCTGTTATCACCTGATTACCCAGTCGCAGTATCAGCCGCAGTCTGAAGCCGGAACCGCTGAGGATTTACAACTAAGCCTGCATGATCTGAGGCTGGCGGTTCAGGGGCAGGTAACCGCTGGTGAGCGGGTAAGCCGTCTGCGCCAGACTGAAACCGAATGGCGGCTGGCATGGCAGGCATTACGGCAGGATCTGACCGGTCAGATGCAATATGTACCGCTGGCGTCGGTAGCAAAGCATTGGTTTCAGGGAGAATTCAGTACTTTTGCCAACTGGGCCGCACAGCAGCATAAAATAGCGTTACCGGCACAAACCGACTGGCAGCACTATCTGGTTCAGGGCCGGCAACGCAGCAGGTTGATCCGGCGGATTGAGCTGGTCCGGCATTTATTCCGGCGACCGCTGGAGTTATGGCTGGTACTGGATAAAGCCCTGTTTTTGCAGCAACAGGGCTATCGTGTCAGCGTTAAGGCATTTTGTGATTATCAGGTTACGCCGCGCAACCTGCTGATTGAGGCGGAATTACTCTTCGGCGAATAAATCCTGTTTCTGGCCAATACGCTGGAAAGCTGCCAGCCGGAATACCGGTAATACCGCAAACAGTCTGTCAAATAAGTCGGCCTGAATGCTTTCGTAATAAACCCAGCGCTTATCGGCACAGAAACAGTAAATCTCCAGGGGTAATCCGACTTCTGTTGGCTGAAGCTGGCGTACCATCACGGTCATGTTCTGATTAATATTTTCATTATTACGCAGGGTCCATTCAATATAAGCACGGTATAACGCTACGTTGGTCAGCTGTTCTGATGACAGCAGTGGTTGCAGGTGTTCCTGCTCCAGTAATTTTTTCAGCTGGGGATGTTTACGCAGATTATCGGCTTCTTCTTTGGTTAAGAAGTGAATGGTGTGAATATCAATATTGATAGAACGTTTGATGCGCCTGCCACCTGATTCCTGCATACCGCGCCAGTTTTTGAAGGAGTCGGAAATCAGGGCATAAGTGGGGATGGTGGTAATGGTGTTATCCCAGTTTTTTACTTTAACGGTGGTCAGGGCAATTTCAATAACATCACCATCGGCCCCGTATTTGGGCATTTCTATCCAGTCACCTACTGAAACCATATTATTGGCTGACATCTGAATACTGGCGACAAAGCCCAGAATTGAATTCTGGAATACCAGCATTAACACGGCGGTTAATGCACCGAAACCACTGAGGATAATCACCGGTGATTTGCCCAGTAAGGTACTGATGATCAGAATGGCGGTAACAATAAAAACCAGTAGTTTAAGTAATTGTCCGAATACCTGATAAGGAATGGTGGGGTTTTCGGACAGTCTGGCCCAGATAATGGTGAACAGGCCGATAAAGCTGGCTAAAGACAAGCCGGTAAAACACAGCAGGTATATCCACAGAAAGACATTTACGCCATGTGCCAGCTCTGGCCAGGCAGAGAAAAATACATCGGTCAGTGCCAGCAGAATGAATGCCGGTACCAGATGTGACAAATTACCTGCCAGTGACGCAGTGGCTTCGGTGGTGTACTGAATAATGTCTCTTTTTTTGCTGAAGCGGTTAACAATACCGGTAATCAACGGGCGCAGATAGGCTTTCGCCAGAAAGAAACAGAAGCAGATAAACAGCAGACAACTGGTAAGGCTGCCCAGCAGGATAAAGGTATTATGCCATGATTCAGGAAGGGAGAGGGTAAGTGCCAGTTTTTGCAGTAATTCAATTAACATAAGAGTTGTTCAGACCTTTGTTTGTGTTTTCCTTTGCATAAAAGCACGCAATACGCTGATCTTTTTGCTGCCAGCGCTGATTCAGCCATTGCTGAAAGTTTACGCGAAATTGCCCGTTGTTGAAGTAATCACCGATAACCTGCTGGTCTACTGCGATAACATCTACCTGAATAACCACCCGCTTTAAGCGGCCCATCAGCATATCCAGTACGATATGGCCGGGGTTGTCAGGATAAATCAGGGTAATATCAAGGATAGCATCAAATTGTTGTCCCATACTGGCCAGGGTAAAAGCAATGCCGCCGGCCTTGGGGGCCAACAGATGCCCGAAAGGACTATTACTGCGTTGCTGTTTTTGTTCGGTAAAACGGGTCCCTTCTACAAAATTGATAATAGTGGTTGGCTTATGTTTAAATTTTTCACAGGATTTCTGGGTCGTTTCAATATCTTTGCCTTTTAAATGCGGTTTTTTCGCCAGTGTGGCCTGGCTGTAACGCTTCATAAAAGGCATATCCAGTGCCCAGGAACCAGAGCCTATAAAAGGCACCCATTTTAATTCTTCTTTCAGAAAAAACTTGGGCTCAGGGATACGGCCCAGCGCGAACCAGCCCAGTACCGGAATATCCAGCCAGCTTTTATGATTGGATATCAGCAGATACCAGGTATGCTGGTTGAGCCCGTTTGCACCTGAGATTTGCCACTCTACCGGGTTGAACAGCTGAATAAGCAGACCGTTAAGCAGCGACCAGCCGCGGTAACAGGCATGTGCCGGACCAGATAATAACCGATGCACACTGTCAAATGGCAACAGCAGTTTCAGGATACCGAACGAAGTGACAATAACGCCCCAGAACGTCAGGTTAAGAGCAAAACAGAAAAAGCTGACGGGGAACAGAATGACGCCTGGCAGAAAATTTAACATTACTGCTTTTCTCCTCTGTGGTGCAGTGCCAGTGACTGATCTTTCTGCTGCCACAATTGGTTAACCCACTGCTGGAAGCGTTCCCGGTATACGGTATCGTTGTAGTCTCCGATAAGCTCTGGCTGCACGGGCAAGATGTTAATATTTACCGTTATATCACGAACTTTGCCGGAAATGTAATCCCAGAATGACGGAATACCCTTAGGGTAGTGAATGGTGACATCCAGAATTTTATGCAGCTGTTGGCCCATTGCTCCGAGCACAAATGCCACACCGCCGGCCTTGGGCTTCAGCAGATAATTAAAAGGCGATTGTTGCTGATCGTGTTTTTCCCTGGTAAAGCGGGTGCCTTCGACAAAGTTCATAATAGAAACCGGTTTAAAGCGGAATTTACGACAGGCTTTACGGGTTGTTTCAATATCCTTGCCCTGCAGATGCGGGTATTTTTTCAGAAAAGCACTGCTGTATCTTTTCATAAACGGAAAGTCCAGCGCCCACCAGGCCAGACCAAGGAAAGGAACATATAACAGTTCTTTTTTCAGGAAGAATTTTATAAACGGAATTTTACGGTTGAATACGTTTTGCAGCACCAGAATATCTGCCCAAGACTGGTGATTCGCCAGAATCAGATACCAGTCTTTTACCGAGAGTTTTTCCAGCCCGGAAACATTCCAGCGGATACGTGTGAAAATGCGGGTTGTCAGATTATTAATGCTGATCCAGGCCACAGCGCAGGCGTCCAGCAGGTAGGTTATCCAGCTTTGCCAGCGTTGTATCGGCGGGAGTTTGATAATGGCCAGTAAGATAACCGGGACAAACCAGAATAAGGTATTAATGATATACAGAAATAACGACAGCACACCGATAACCGGTCGGGGTAAAAAATGCAGCATAAAAGCACCTGATTAAAATAAAAGAGCAGGCGAACCTGCTCTGACACATCCGATCAGTGCCTAGTTTATCCTAATCTTCAAAGTAGGTGTAACCATAAACACCGGATTTCAGTTCATCCAGCAGTTCATCTTTCTTTTCTGCCGGTGTATCCAGTTTGGCAAGTTGCCGGGTGTAGGAAGCAATAAGCTTTTTGGCATCAAACTGTACATAGCGCAGCACATCAGCAACAGTGTCGCCTTTGATGATGTTTTTCAGCTCATAACCGCCGTCTGCGGTCATTTCAACATGAACTGAGTCGGTGTCGCCGAACAGGTTATGCAAATCGCCCAGAATTTCCTGATAGGCGCCGACCATAAACATCCCGATCAGGAATTGCTGATCTTCTTTATATTCCGGCAGTGGCAGGCTGGATTCAATACCATTACCGTCGGCATAGCTTTTCAGCATACCGTCGGAATCACAGGTAATGTCCTGAATAATGGCACGGTGATTCAACGGTTCGTTCATTCGCTCCAGCGGCATTACCGGAAACAGCTGGTCGATACCCCAGGCATCCGGCATTGACTGAAACAGCGAGAAGTTAACAAACAGTTTATCGGCCAGCTTTTCGTTCAGCTCATCGTGAATCGCCCGGTGAGAACGGGCGGACAAATCCAGGTTGGCCCGCACTTTATTAATGGTGGCAAAGTAAATCTGCTCCAGTAATGACCAGTCCTGCAAGGTCAGCAGACCATGCACATACTGGGCATGGGCATCTGTAAAATAATGAACCGCATCGTGATAAGCTTCTACTGCGCTACGGGGGGTAACATTACGGAACGATTCCCATAAACCCAGAATAACAGAAGGCGCATCTTCGCTTGGTTCCGGCAGGTTAACCAGACCGGGTGCCCGCTCGATATCGATAGCGTCGGTGATCAGTACCGCATGGTGGGCGGTCATCGCCCGGCCGGACTCGGTAATAATATCCGGGTGGGGTAAATCGTATTCGTCACACACGTCTTTTAAGCCGTTAATAACATTACGGGCATATTCATACATGGTGTAGTTCATAGAGCAGGCCGAACGGGATTTGGAGCCTTCGTAATCCACCCCCAGGCCACCGCCGACATCAACGGTACTGATTGGCACACCCAGCGTTCTGAGCTCGGCATAATGGCGGGCGCATTCACGGATAGCATTATGAATATCGCGGATATTGGCAATTTGCGAACCGATATGAAAATGCACCAGTTGCAGTAAATCCAGCTTGCCGGCATCGCGCAGGATATCAATGGCCTGCAGTACCTGGGTAGCCGTTAGGCCAAACTTCCCTTTTTCGCCACCGGTGTTCTGCCATTTTCCCTTACCGACAGAGTTGAGCCGGATACGGATACCAATACGCGGGGCAGCCCCCAGATTGTCAATTTCGCGCAGCAGGGTTTTCAGCTCTGACAGCTTTTCTATTACGACGTAAACCGTGTGGCCCATCATCTGGCCTATGGTCGCCAGACGTAAAAACTCACTGTCTTTATAGCCATTACAGACAATAGTCAGCGGTTGCTCGGTAACCCCCAGAATGGCCATCAGTTCCGGTTTACTGCCGGCTTCCAGCCCTACTTTGCCGCTGTCATGGCTGATCAGGCGTTTTACCACAGAAAACTGCTGGTTTACTTTAATCGGATAAACGGCGGTATAGTGGCCCTGATAGTCTTTTTCAGCTTTCGCCCGCTGGAACGACTTAATCAGGGTATCAACCCGGTGTTGCAGAATGTCAGTAAAACGTACCAGTACCGGTAAGGTCAGCCCTTCATCCTTAAAACGTGCCGTCAGCTCCGGGAAATTAATACCTGGTTTCTTGTGATCATGATCCGGGTAGGCCACCAGGTCACCATTACTGTTGAGGTCAAAATACCCTTCACTCCAGACTGCAACGTTATAGATTGAACGCGCTTTGTCTACACCCCATTGTGCCATTGTCGTTCCTTTAAAAGTTAAGTGTGTATAGTGTAAAGCCTCTGCCTGACAGCTGCAGCAAAAATGATGAAAAATTTGTGTGTGGCGGCTGTCACAGGCACAATACGCCCCTGAATGATTAAGGGGGATAGAATGTCAGTATTTAATGACAAACAATGGTTCACTGAGGTGTTTGCACCCAGTGGCAGTGCCTTCAGTCTGGCGGTGACCAAAAAGCTGGATGAAGTGCAGTCGCCGTTTCAGAAAATCGAAATGTATGAAACTACAGAGTTCGGTAACCTGATGGTGATTGATGGCGTTATTATGCTGAGCAGTCGTGACAATTTTCTGTACCATGAAATGCTGAGCCATCCGGTGCTGTTTACGCATCAGAAACCGGAAAATGTGGTGATTATTGGTGGCGGTGATTGCGGTACTTTGCGTGAAGTACTGAAACACCCCGGTGTAAAACAGGTAACCCAGATTGATATTGATGAACAGGTTACCCGCATGGCTGAGAAGTACTTCCCGGAGCTTTGTGCGTCAAATAACGATCCGCGGGCGACGCTGAAATTTGATGATGGCATTAAATTTATGCGTGAGGCCGCACCGGAATCCGTTGATGTCATTATCGTTGATTCCACCGATCCTATCGGGCCAGGCGAAGGGTTATTTAACCGGGCATTTTATCAGAGCTGCCTTAATGCCCTGCGCCCGGGCGGTATACTGGTACAACAGAGTGAATCACCGCTTATCCACATGCAATTACTGACGGACATGCGCAACGCCATGAAGGATGCCGGTTTTGCCGCACTGCAAACCCTGCAGTTTCCGCAGATGGTATATCCGTCCGGCTGGTGGACCTGCACGCTGGCCCGTAAAGGTGAGGCTTTTGCCGGCTTCCGTGAAACGGATGCCCGTAATCCGGCGTTTGCTACCGAGTACTACAATGCGGATATTCATAAAGCCGCATCTGCCCTGCCAAATTTTGTGTTAAAAGCTTTCGCCAGCTGATTTTTCCTTATTGAACAAGCCGCGCAGTGTGATACTGCGCGGCTTTTTTACATCCTGCTTTATCCGCTGTGGTGAAATTACCGCATGTAAATTCTTTTTCAGAATTAATTATTTGAAAACAATATTTTAATTTATGCGTTTATTACACTTTTTTGTCAGTGACATTTGTGTTTATATTTTAAATGGGACGGGGATAGAAAAACATAAAATTAATATTCCAGGAGATAGCATGAAAAAATCAATGAAGTTTTCGTTAATTAGTGTTGCACTAAGTTCGGTTTTTACCGCGACGGCAGTACAGGCTCAGGATACCAGTGCTGTCGAGCGTATTTCTGTAACCGGTTCGCATATTAAGCGTAATGATCTGGAAGGTGCTTCACCTGTTCAGGTTATTGGCCGGACAGAAATTGAACAGTCCGGTTTTGCCAACCTGCAACAACTGCTTGAAACACTGCCTGTTGCCGGTACGGGGACATTTTCAACCCGTGGTAATAATCAGGACTCAACGGCTAATGGCGGTGCAGCCATCAGTTTAAGAGGATTTGGTTCCGACGCCACACTGGTACTGATTAACGGACGCAGGGTTGCAGGCAGTGCCTTTGCTGAAAACATTGTTAACTCTTTTGTTGATATTAATAATATTCCGGTTGCGGCCATTGAGCGTATTGATGTGCTGAAAGATGGTGCGTCAGCGGTTTATGGCTCTGACGCCGTCGCCGGTGTGGTGAATGTTATTTTGCGGAAGGATTTTACCGGCACCGAGATTTCACTGGGTTACGGTGGCACTACCGATCCCAACTACGAGGAAACCAACTTCAGCCTGGTATGGGGTAAAGGGGACGATAACAGTAATGCGACCTTTATTCTGGATTATTTTAAAAATACCGCGTTAATGCGTAATGAAGTCGGACGTTATGGTTCTGTCTATCAGCCGGAACGCGGTATCGATGCCCGCTCTGGCTCGGGCTTTCCCGGTACTTTTATTGTCGATGGTGTGCTGACGCCTGACGCTGCCTGTCCGGAAGAAAACGTTGTTAATAATATCTGTCGTTATGATTATGGTCCGTCAGGTGCGGTGCTGCCGGAGTCTGAACGTATCGGCGCTATTTTTCAGGCCAGCCAGCGCTTTGGCGATACCGTGGAAGGTTATCTGGAACTGGCAGCCCAGCATAATACTTCACGTGCTTATGGGGCTGCGACCCCGCTTAGCCGAAGTGCCGGCTTAACCGTTGAGGCGTCCCATCCGGATAACCCGTATGGGACAGAGGTAATTATTAATAATTACCGCACTGTTGATGCCGGGCCGCGTATCTGGAATATCGAATCGGATACGTTACGGCTGGTAGCGGGTGTCAGAGGCGATTTGAACGACTGGCAATGGGATCTTTCGTTACAGAAAGGACGCAGTAAATCATTACAGACCGGTGGCATTGGTGATGGCTGGATCCGGGTTGATTACCTGCAGCGTGAAATTGATGCCGGCCGTTATAATCCTTTTGGCGGAACCCTTAATAATCCTGACGTTATAGAGTCAATTTCCACCAGTCTGGTACGACAGGGCGAGTCACATATGACCGCCTGGAACGCCAGTATTACCGGTGATGCCTTTACTATCGCCGATCGTACTATTTCAGTGGCAGCCGGTGTTGAATACCGTGAAGAAGATGTTTCAGACAAACCGGATGAACAATTCGAACGTGGGTTGATTTTTGGTACTGAGGCAATTTCAGCACAGGCCAAGCGTGATATTAAGGCAGCATACCTTGAGTTTCTGGTGCCGTTAACCGACACGCTGGAATTAACACTGGCGGGTCGTTATGACGATTACAGTGATTTTGGTTCTACCACCAATCCGCAAATTTCAGCGTCGTGGCGTCCGGCTGATAACTTTACCGTGCGGGCATCCTACGGGCAGGGCTTCCGTGCTCCGTCTCTGGCACAGATAGGGTTAGGCCCGTCACAGGACTCACCTTATGTTGAAGACCACTATCGTTGCGCAGTGGATGGCATTTGTGACGGCGAACGCGAAACCACGGTAATTTATACCAGTGCCGGTTCGCTGGAACCTGAAGAATCCGAAACCTGGAATATCGGCGCTATCTGGCAGATCAGTGATGCCTGGGATGTTACTGTTGATATCTGGAATATTACCCAGGACAACAAGATTGACAAAAACCCGGTAGAGAATATCTACAATCAGGAATGTGCTGACCAGAGCAGTACTGTCTGTTTGCGTCATCCGCCACTGGCCGGCAATAGTCTGGGGCAGATTGAACGAATTTATAACACCTACGTAAACCTGAGTTCCCAGGAAGCCAGCGGGCTGGATTTTAATACCTCATACCGGCTGAATTTACAGGATGCAGGTACTCTGCGCTTCGCGCTGGACTGGTCATATATCAACAAATTTGAGAAAAACGGACTTGATTATGCAGGTGAGTATGAATATCCGGAGCATCGTGGGCGTTTAACTGCTGACTGGGCAATCGGCGACTGGGGATTTTCAACCGTGGTGCAATATATCGGTTCCTTTGAAAGCTATCAGACAGTTGATGTGCTGGAAAGCGTGAAAGCGCCGATGATTGGTTCCCAGACACTGATTGATATTCAGGGGCGCTATAGCCTGAACAGTAATACCCAGTTTGTGCTGGGGGTGAATAACCTGTTTGATCGGGATCCGCCGTTTACTGCCAGAGACTATGGTTATGCGGCTGAAGTTCACGGGCTGAAAGGCCAGTATGTGTATGGTAGGGTGACTTACCGGTTCTGATAAGCATATAAAATCTCAGTCATAATCCCGCTCTGGCTGGTCACAGTAACCCGCCCTTTGGGCAGATACCCTGTGACCACCAGTTCAGGATTATGACAGTGTTTCCGGTGTGTTATTCCACAATCGGTTCGATATGAATTTCCACCCGGCGGTTAGCCGCCCGGTTGGCTTCTGAGTTGTTAGGCACTGCCGGATAGTTCGGGCCATAACCCTGGGTTTCGATACGGATTTCCTGCACATTCTGGGCAACCAGATAGCTTTTTACACTGTCTGCCCGGGCTTTTGACAGGTTCATATTGTACTGGTAAGTACCTGTGTCGTCGGTATGGCCTGCAATCACCAGCATGGTTTTCGGGTAATCACGCAGTACCTTGGCAATATCGTTAAATACCGGGAACAGGCTGGAGCGGATATCAGAGCGATTGATATCAAATGTCAGCTGGGCCGGAATATCCAGACGCAATATATCGCCGTCACGAATGACTTTTACGCCGCTGCCGCTTAATTCTTCACGCAGAGCTTTTTCCTGATTATCCATGTAGCTGCCTACCGCAGCGCCTGCCAGTGCCCCAACAGCTGCGCCGATAACCAGACGTTTGTTTTTGTGGTTACCGGTAGCCTTGCCTGCGATAGCACCGGCGGCGGCGCCTATTACTGCACCACGGGTGGTGTTTTTATTATCAGTGCTGGCACAACCTGCAATGATCAGGCTGCCGGCTATTGCCATAACGATGCTTAATTTGGTTTTCATAAAATACTCCTGCAGGATAATAGCTGCCAGCATAATGCCGGAAACTGAATAATTGCTGAACTATGCTGGTTCAGGGTATAGACATACAGACGCCTGAACCTTAAGCTGCTGATATACAGGGTTGCATTATATGTCAGGTAATAAAGTTATGTTAGTGCAGGGGTGGCGGCGAGTTGTTATTAAAGTTGGCAGTGCATTAATTGCACCTGCTGCCAGCGGATGTTCTACCCGTTATTTGCTGGCGATTGCGCATTTTATCAGCGAGTGCCGGGCACAGGGAACAGAAGTCGTGCTGGTATCATCCGGCAGTGTGGCCGCCGGCCGGGCGGCGATAGCATTCAGCCATCAGCCTTTACCCATTAATATCAAGCAGGCAATGGCCGCCGTGGGGCAAACCAGAATGATGGCAACCTGGAGCCATTTATTTGATTTTCAGTGTGCGCAGATCCTGCTGACGCACGATGATTTAAAAGACCGGCGACGCTATCTGAATATTGATAACACCCTGAGAACCCTGCTCAGTAATCAGGTGTTACCGATTATTAATGAAAACGACAGTGTGGCAACCGCTGAATTAAAAGTGGGCGATAATGATAATCTGGCTGCTATGGTGGCCATAGTGGTGGATGCTGATGCGCTGATTATCTGTTCGGATATTGATGGTTTATATACCGCCAACCCGCGTACCACCCCTGATGCCAGTTTAATTCCGCTGGTTGAGCAAATTACCCCGGCAGTTTATGCCATGGCCGGTGGCAGCCACCATCATATCGGTACCGGCGGTATGGTTACAAAAATTCAGGCGGCAGATAAGGCAACCCGCCAGGGCATTGATACGCTGATTGTCAACGGGCTGCACAGTGCCAGTTTTGAAGCTTTGCTGGCCGGCAAGCAGGCCGGTACTTTATTCCGGCGGCAACAGGAACGGTTAAGCGCAAAAAAACATTGGCTACTGCATCATCTTAAACAGCAGGGCAGCATACAGGTAGACAAAGGTGCCTCTGCGGCTTTATTACAAAAAGGCGCATCTTTGCTGGCAAAGGGTATTCTGGAACTTAGCGGTGAATTTGATAAGGGTGATGCGGTGATGATTGTTGATCAGCATGGAACTGCGCTGGCAAAAGGCATCAGTCAGTACAGTAGTTACGAGCTGCAAAAAATTGCAGGTGCTCACAGCCAGCAAATTGCCGGTATTCTGGGATATTGCCCGAGTGAAGAGGTTATCCACCGGGATGACCTGGTATTACTTGAGCCGGCAGCCGTCCGTTAACGTTTAGCCTGCTTACTGCTGCGCTGTCGCAGCAAGTAAGGCAGCGTAGCGGGGTATTTGAGTGTTGGACAGAGGTGAAGATGAAGGCTCAACAGCCCCTTATGCGCATTGCCGTTATCGGTGGCGGGATTAATGGCCTGAGCAGTGCATGGCAACTGGCGCTGGCGGGTTATCAGGTTACCTTATTTGAACGGGATGCCTTAATGCAGGCGACCAGCAGTGCGTCTTCTAAATTATTGCATGGTGGGCTGCGTTACTTGGAACAGGGCGAGTTCCGGCTGGTAAAAGAAGCATTACAGGAAAGGCGCTGGTGGTTAGAACAAGCGCCGCAGCTTACCCGGCGCCTGCCGGTATTATATCCTGTTTACCGGCATGGCCGCCGTTCCCGCTGGCTGGTGAAAGCCGGATTATGGCTTTATGACCTGCTGGCCGGCAAAACAGGTATTGGCCGCCATCGCTGGCTGACGGCTGCGCAGGCTGTACGCTGTTCACCCCAGCTGAAACAGGAAGGTTTAGCCGGTGCCTATCTGTTTTTTGACGGACAGATGGATGACCGTAAACTTGGGTTATGGATGGCGGAACAATGCCGTAAAGCCGGGGTGGATATTCAGGAGTTTTGCCCGGTACAGAAAATTACAACAGGTGGCCGGCTGCTGCTGGACAGTGGCTGGCAGCAGTTTGATCGTCTGGTTAATGTAGCGGGACCGTGGAGCCAGCAGCTGTCTGAACAATCCGGCCTGACAAATGTACGGCAGCTGGATTTGGTCAGGGGCAGCCACCTGTTACTGCCCCCGGTAAGCCGCTATGGCCATATGCTGGAAGTGCCGGGCGAGTCCAGGATTGTCTTTGTGCTGCCGTATCAGGGGAAAACCCTGCTGGGGACTACAGAGGTCAGACAAACACTGGCAGAGCCGATAGTGTGTTCTGAAGCAGAACAAACCTATTTGCTGAAGGTGTATAACCATTATTTTCAGCCAGCCTGTGAGCCGTCTCAGTTAATCGGTGCATTTGCCGGTGTCAGGCCATTATTAGGCGGTACGGATAATGCCAGCCGGGCCAGCCGTGAGTACCATCTGGACTGGCAGGGGCAGTTACTGACAGTGTCCGGCGGTAAGTGGACTACCGCCCGGGCCCTGGGTAAGCAGGTTTTACAGCAACTGACCGCATACCGGCCCTGAACAGTGTTCAGGGCATACATTCTTAGAGTAGTGTCAGCGCCAGAATTTTAGAGCGGCGCTGGTAGTTATACAGCTGTTTTTTCTGGGCTGGCAGATCATCTACCGTAACCAGTTCAAAGCCGTGTTCTAAAAACCAGTGGATGCTGCGGGTAGTCAGGGCAAACAGTTTATTGTATTTACGTTGATGAGCCTGCTGAATGATATTTTTCAGCAGCAGGCTGCCTCTGTCGGCATCCCGGTAATCCGGGTGTACCGCCAGACAGGCAAATTCACCGACATTTTCTTCAGGAAACGGATACAGTGCGGCACATCCGATAACCAGACCATCACGTTCAATCAGGGTAAACTGGTCGATTTCCCGCTCCAGTTGCTCGCGGGAACGGCGCACCAGCATCCCCTGTTGTTCCAGCGGGCGAATAAGATCCAGAATACCACCGATATCAGAAATTACCGCCTGACGCAGCTTTTCTGCCGATTCGGTTACAATCTGGGTGCCGATACCATCGCGGGAGAACAGTTCCTGTAATAAAGAACCGTCTTCCTGATAGCTGACCAGGTGACAGCGGGGTACACCGGAACGGCTGGCCGTAATGGCTGCCCGCAGAAATGCCAGTGTGCTGGGGCAGGCATCCTGCTGCTGTTCCATTTTCAGCATCACCTGTTCGGCATAGTTTGGCATCAGTTCCGCTGTGATATGACCGTCTTCCCCCTGAATACCGCCAAGCTCACTGAAACCGATCATTTTGTCGGCTTTCAGCTTTATGGCTACCTGGGTGGCAATATCTTCGGCGGTCAGATTAAAACTTTCACCGGTTACCGATGCGGCAATTGGCCCCATCAGTACGATGCCGTTGTTATCCAACTGGCGGCGGATACCGGCAGCATCGATACGCCGTACTTTACCACTGTGGAAGTAATCGACCCCTTCGTCTACACCCAGGGGCTGGGCAATAACAAAGTTACCGCTGACCACGTTAATCTGGGCGCCCTGCATGGGGGTATTACTGAGGCTCATTGACAAGCGGGCAGTAATATCCAGTTGCAGTGCACCGGCAACCTGTTTAATCAGCCGGAAAGAGTCATCGTCGGTTACCCGTATCCTGTTATGATACTGGGTTTGCAGACCGGCCTGTTGCAGGGCATTATTAATCTGGGGCCTGGCACCGTAAACCAGCACCACTTTTATACCCAGACTGTTTAACAGCGCGATATCATTGATAATACTGCGAAAGCCCGGTTGGTTAATGGCTTCGCCTCCCAGCATAACCACAAAGGTTTTACCACGGTGAGCGTTGACATAGGGGGCAGACTGACGAAAACCAGCAACAAGTTCAGTAGTGCGCACGGGCTTTGGAATTCCTTCTGACAGATAACACAGTAATAAAAGCTAAAGATGGCAGTAATATGACAAAATGCCAACATCGCCAGCGATAAAGTCAGCATTTTAGAGTATTAATGGGTTTATATCCACTTTTTAAGCATATTTATGCTGCTTTTTGCTGCCGCCGATAACAGGGCAAACGCCAGCCGCTGGCTGCATAACAAGCCTGCCTGTAACAGTAGCGTTGGCACTGACCATTTTGCTTTTATTTTAGTGATCTCCGGAATACAGCCGGATTAAGATCCGGCTGTCGCACGGTAAACGATAAGGCGATGGGGCGTGACTTGGCAGGTCACCGCCACCATTGCCGCCGCCAATACTGACTACTGGCGATTGTCGTGATAGGTTATTGTTGTGAATGGCCTAAGCCTTCATGCATGGCATTTAAGATATGGCCGTTGTCGGCATCAATTTCCCAGGCGAAAATACCTCCCAGCTGATACTGCAATATATAAGCACCTTTTTCGCGTACCGAGCGTTTAGTGTCGATGCTAATCAGCGTATTGGTCGCCGGGTTCCAGACATAGCTGGCTTTCGCTGTGTCGTCCCAGCCTACGGTAAAGCCGTTAACGCCATTGGCCTCAGGCCCGCCCATATAATCGGCTTCGATTTTTTTGTAATCCATAATGCCGGTTTCCCAGCCGCCGGTGATACCGCTGCCGCCTGTGCCGGTGAACGGATTATTACCACTGACACCGGATACGTTCTGCCAGCCGCGGCCGTACATAGCAGCTCCCAGGGCAATTTTGCCGGGTGGAACGCCACGGTTCAGCAGGTATTGCACCGCTTCATGTGCACTGAAACCAACAATAGGCGAATTGGGAGAAGGATACAGGCCGGTCTGGTGACCAAGCACACCATTCCAGGCGCCATAGTAGTCGTAGGTCATCAGGTTGATATAATCCATATATGGGTGGGCATCTTCCCAGTCCACCACGCTAAGTTTTTCCACACCACCTGACATGGCCGCCGCCAGTTCATAACTGCGACCGGTTTCGGTTTCCAGTGCATCCAGCGCGGCGCGCAGTTCCTGCATTAAGGTGGCAAAGCCTGCACCATCCTGTGCCGAACCCAGATCAGGGTTAGCACCGCCACCACCGGGGAATTCCCAGTCAATATCTATACCGTCAAAGAAATCATAGGTGCGGATAAAATCGATAATGGAATCGATAAACACTGCGCGTGCTGCGGCATTGGTGCCAACATCATACAGTGGATCAGACAGTGTCCAGCCGCCGACAGAAGGCAGAATTTTAATGTGCGGATGGGTTTGTTTCAGACGGTACAGCTCGGCAAAGATACCGCGGATCGGCTGGTCCCAGACATCACCGGGGTAGCTTTTTTCCAGCGCAGCAAATTTATCGTGTACCACCACTGAGTAATCCGGTTTACCACTGCACTGGCTGTTAAGCGCGGCATAGCCTTCCGGGTTGGCCTGGCGCAGTCCTTCATTCGGGCCACATACCGGAATAAAACCGTAGTAAATATGGGTCAGATTTTGCGCCGGTATATCTGCAGCATTAAATGCCCGGCCATAAATACCCCATTCAACAAAATATGCTGCTACTTTTTTACCGGTGCTGTTGTGGTACGGCAGATTATTCTGCTGCAGCGGGTGTGGCCAGGCGCTGAGATCCAGATCTGTCCAGGGATCGAAACCGCCATTCCCGCCACCATTATCTCCACCACCACCGGAGCTGCCACTGATCGTGATAGTGGTAATAGTGCTGTCTGCACATTCTTCCACCGTGCCGCTTACCTGGCACAAACTGACCTGTAACTGGTAACTTCCGGCTGTGGTAAAGGTCAGAGTGGTCGTGCCGCTTTGGGCATTCTGTCCGTTTGGGGTTAATGCGGCACTAAAGACAACGCTGTCATTTTGTTTTAAATACCACTTGTTACCATTGGTGCCCCACCACATATCCCATTGTACCGGTACTTGCACACTACCGTTCTGTAAGCTGTAGCTGGTGGGCATCCAGCTGATTATTGGTGTATTGGGTGTAGCGGCCTGTATACTGGCCGCCAGTAGTAGTAATGATAAACAACTATAGTTTTTAACTATTTGTTTTAACATAACTTTCTCCGGTTTTATCGTTTGGTTTATTATCTTTTTATGCACTTATCTGTTTGCTGTATAAGGCTATTCAGCATAAATTTGTGCACAATCTTCCTGTTGCCTGCCTGATATTGCTGCTTCATATCGTGTAGAAAATGAGCAGTATTGACTATGACATTAATGACAGCGTTGTCAAAAAATTAACCGGAGGTTTTATTGATATTTTTATGATGTTGCTATAACTGACTGAATTGTTTTTGAAAAAAATTGTGAATTTTTTGCTGGTTTTTCAGGCTGTGAGCAGAGAAAGTACGCCAATATCGGGATGGCTGCTGATAACCGCAGTGTTTCTCACTACGGTTATCATGTGGCTAAGAACAAGTACTCAGCCGAGGATGATATGAGGCAGAAAACGTGAGCTGTCTTTGGTGATCAGGCTGTTATCTTCCCGGATACCGATACCGGCTGCGCTATCCCCTACTATCCAGCTGCCAATCAGCGTGTAGTTCTGGCCGAAACGTGGCAGCGGATGCAGTGCCTGACGGATATAGCCGCTGTCGTTGTATGGTCCCTGCTCTGCCAGATGCTTACCCTCTGCGGTAACCAGCTCGATATTCGCCCCTTCACGCGAGAACAGTGGCTTACGTAGCCAGCCAGGTTGCAGTGAGGCGTTGTTTTTGTCTTCAAAGAACGCCGGTAATAAATTAGGATGGCCCTGATATTTCTGCCACAGCAGTGGCAGAATGCCTTTGTTGGATAAAAGCAGTTTCCAGCAGGGTTCCAGCCATTGGGTCTGGCTGGTCAGCACTACAGAAGCGAAGGCTTCATGCACCATAAATTCCCACGGGTACAGCTTGAACAACCCTTGTATCGGAAAACCATCCAGATCCACCAGCTGACCGTCAATATCGCCAAGTTGTTCCAGTTCAATATAACGGCTGTTGATACCACTTTGCAGGGCAATATCCATCAGGTAATCGGTGGTGCCTTTGTCTTCGGTATTGCCACCGACAGAAGTAAAATAGAATGGCTGTGGTAATGACAGCTGGGCAAATGCCTGCTCCAGTTTATCCTGCAGCGAATTAAACTGATCCGCCTGCTGTGGAATTTCACCACGCATTTGCTGGTCTTCCAGCCATACCCACTGAAAAAAACCGGTTTCATAAAGAGAAGTCGGCGTATCGTAATTCAGTTCCAGCAGTTTGGCCGGGCCGTTGCCGTTGTAGCTGAAGTCCATGCGGCCGTACAGATGAGGCTCGTTGTTATGCCAGCTGTCAGCAATTTTCTGCCAGAACTGCTCTGGTATCGCCAGTTGCTGTAATTTCTGTTCATCTGCCAGAATATCGGGTACCAGATCCAGTGCCATCTGGTGCAGTTCTTCGGTGGGGTCTTCCAGATCCTGCTCTATCTGTTGCAGGGTAAACTGGTAATAGGCCGATTCGTCCCAGTAGGGTTCGCCTGCAATGGTATGAAAGTTAAATCCCAGATTTTCAGCAAAAGCCTGCCAGCCCGGACGGGGGGCAATATCAATACGCTTCATGCCTGGTTATCCGCCGTAGCTGCCGACGTTGCGTTTTGCGGCTTCTGAGCCAAAACCACCACGGCGTGCCAGTGTTGCCGGTTTCGGCTGCACTGCTGAAGGCCGTACTTTGGCCGGCCCCGGCTGGCTGGCAACAGGGGTATTGGTTGCGGTACGGAATGTCTGGCGATCATCGCGTGATTTGTACAACGGCTGGGCAGGCACCGGGCTACGCCCTGCTGCTGCCGCAGGCTGATTTGCTGGCTGTGGCGTCATCCCGCCGCGGTTCAGCATTTGCCCTGCCAGAAAGCCCATCATCATCGGCATAAAGAAACTGCCTTGCTGGTGCCGTTCTGGTGCGGTTTCACACTGACCGGCTCCAAAGTCGGCTTCGCATTCTGCTTTATTGGCATAACGGGGAGCGACTTGCGGGTGCATTGCTGATGCTTCTTCAAATGCAGCTTTACATTCTGCCGGTGGGTTGTAATAAGCCGCACATTCGTCCGGTGTACTAAACACCACTACATCTGCGGGCTTTTCGCCACAACCGCTGATAACCAGACCGGCAGCAGGCACCATCATAATTAAGGCAGCTTTTCTGCTGCGTTTAAAAGTTCTGTGTGTCATAGCGGGATCCTCAGTATGTCATGCATGCTGAATTCAGCATACCGACAGTAATTGAACAGGCGGCAGAGAAAATACCGGCCGCATTATTCCCCTCAGTGATACGCTGAGGCAGTTTTTTTAAAACCAGCTGGCTGACCAGAAATGTCAGGATCTGTACGATCATTGCCACCGCGCCCCAGATGGCACAGTCCAGTAATGACATT
Source organism: Chromatiaceae bacterium AAb-1 (assembly GCA_033792355.1). GTDB lineage: Bacteria > Pseudomonadota > Gammaproteobacteria > Enterobacterales > Alteromonadaceae > Alishewanella. The sequence goes on along the minus strand of JARXRR010000014.1, from coordinate 22,219 downwards.
GAGTGTGTAATGGCGCTGGACAGTGGCAGCGCAAAACCAAACAGAGCGCCACCGAACGCAACGGCTGCTGCGGTGTTACCTTCTCTGATCAGGTTAAATTCTTCCTGTGGCGTAACCCAGGTATAAATACGGACAAACAGCAGTAATAAAACAACTGCCAGTAGAAAATACAGTAAGAAAGACGGCAGGCCCGCCAATGATGTCAGTGCGGTGTTTAGCATAGTCGACTCTGTTTCCTGAAATTATGAACGCTGATCCTGCGGAAAAATCGTGACAAATACAAGTAAAACTATCGGATACGTTTATCGCAACTGGTCAGGGATACAACTGGCATGGCTGGACAACAAAATAGAAAACCTTACACTGAGGCGGACAAAAAAACACAATTCAGGGAATACGTATGAAGAAATTGTCTGTGCTGGCGCTGAGTGTGGCGCTGGCGTCTGGTCTGGTTGCCTGTTCAGCGAATGATAAACCACAGGAAAACACTGTGCAGCAATCACAGCTGAGTTCAGGTATTGAACTGCAGAATATGGATACGACTGTTGCTCCGCAGCAGGACTTTTTCCGTTATGTAAACGGCAACTGGCTGGCAACAACAGAGATCCCGGCTGATAAAGCGCGCTGGGGGAGCTTTGATGAACTGCGTGAAAATGCAGAAAAACAGGTTCTGGCGATTATTCAGGAACTGGCAGCGACAGAGCAGGTAGCAGGTTCTGATGCTCAGAAAATTGCAGATTTATATTTATCATTTCTGGACCAGCCATTAATTGAAGCGTTGGGGCTGACGCCATTACAGCCTGAACTGGAGCGGATTGGGCAGGTAAAAAACCATGCTGATCTGGCAGTATTATGGGGCGAATTACAACGTTACCGTTACGGTGTTCCGGTCAGTGTCTATGTCGGGCAGGATCAGAAACAGTCAGATCAGTATATTACCAGCGTTAACCAGTCCGGGCTGGGTCTGCCGGATCGTGACTATTACCTGAAAGAAGATGCCCGCTCAACAGCCCTGCTGGCAGATTATCAGGCATTTATTGCCCAGTTATGGCAACTGGCCGGCTGGGATAACCCGCAGCAGGCGGCTAAAAATATTGTGGCGCTGGAAACCCGCATTGCGCGTCAGCACTGGACCCGTATCCAGAACCGTGATCGCAACGCAACGTATAACAAACTGACCAAAGCTGAACTGGCAAAACTGGCACCGGGGTTTGACTGGCAGGCATTTCTGAATGCTGCCGGGTTAAATGATATCAGTGAACTGGTGGTGCGCCAGCCTGCATATTTAACTGAATTTGCTGATTTACAGAAAAAAGTACCGGTTGCGCAGTGGCAGCAATATCTGAAGTTTCATCTGCTGAGAAGCAATGCCGGTAATCTGACTAATGCCTTTGAACAGGCACATTTCGATTTCTATGGCCGTAAGCTGAATGGCCTGCAAGAGCAGCGCACCCGTGAAAAACGGGCGGCATCGCTGGTGGACAGCACGCTGGGCTTTATGGTGGGTAAAAAATATGTAGAGCAGCATTTCAGACCGGAAGCCAAAGCACGTATGGACGAGCTGATTGAGAATCTGCGCAGCGCCTTTAAAGTGGCAATTAATGAACTGGAATGGATGAGTGAAGACACCAAGAAAGAAGCTCAGGCCAAACTGGCACAGTTCAATACTAAAATTGGCTACCCGGATGTATGGCGTGACTATGATTGTGTAAGCATCGACGCCAAAGCGCTGATCGGCAGTCTGCGTCACCATGCCGAGTGTGAGTATCAGCGTAATATTGATCGTTTAGGTCAGCCGGTAAATCGTGATGAATGGGGCATGACACCACAAACGGTCAATGCCTACTACAGTTCAACCATGAACGAAGTGGTATTCCCTGCTGCCATTCTGCAACCGCCGTTCTTTAATGTTAATGCTGATGATGCGGTGAACTATGGGGCGATTGGTGGCGTAATCGGCCATGAATTTACTCACGGCTTTGATGATCAGGGCCGCCGCTCAGACGGACATGGTAACCTGCGTGACTGGTGGACACCGGCTGATGCCGCACAGTTCCGCGAACGCGCTCAGCGTATGATCGAACAATATAATTCCTTTAACCCGATTGACGATTTACATGTACAGGGTGCTTTAGGTCTGGGTGAGAATATTGCCGATCTGGGCGGGCTTACTGTTTCCTATAAAGCTTATCAGCATGCACTGGCAGGCAAAGACGGTAAAGTGATTGACGGTTTCACCCCTGAGCAGCGTTTCTTTATGGGCTGGGCGCAGGTATGGCGTATCAAGTTCCGTGACGAAGCATTGCGTCAGCAGGTTATTACCGGCCCTCATTCTCCGGGCATGTACCGGGTATTAGGGGTGTTATCTAATATGCCGGAGTTTTATGACGCCTTTGACGTAAAACCTGACGATGCGATGTATCGTGAAGAAGATGTCCGGGTAAAAATCTGGTAATCCCACTCTGAAAATCCGGCGGTAAAGCCGCCGGATTTGTATCGGTTTGTAATTAATTCTGCCACTTTTCTTTATTTCCGGCTGCTGCTGGGGAATAATGCTGTTTCTGTTTTTTCTCCGGGTGTTTTATGAAGCGCGTAGTGTGGGCAGCCTTGCTGCTATCGGCCCCAGTTTCTGCAAAATGGTGGATCGAACCTTCCGAAATGAGTGTGCGGGCTGATCTGCAGTTATTATCAGATTACCGGTTGATTCAGCAGCCGGTTAATACTTACCCGTTAATGTGGACTGCCATTGCTGACGAACTGCATGCGCTAAAGCCGGAGCAACTGACCGCCCGGCAAAATGCGGCATTGCAACGTTTATTACAGGCCTGGCAAAAAGATCAGGGAACCCAGCTGAGTTACAATGCCAGCCTGGGCACCACTAAAAACCGTTTTGTCGGCTTTGGCGAACAGTATCGTGACAAAGCTTCAGTGCAGCTGAATTACGGGTTCAGTAACGAGCGTTTCAGCGGGCGGGCTGCTGCCAGTTATCATGCCAATTCCGGTGAAGGCAATAATCTGCGGCTGGATCACAGTTATCTGGCTGCCCTGCTGGGTAACTGGGTGATCAGTGCCGGGGCGTTTGAACGTTACTGGGGGCCGTCATGGGATACATCACTGCAACTGAGCCACAATGCCCGGCCTGTTCCTGGCATCAGCCTGACCCGTCATTCCAGTGCCGCCTTTGATAATGCCATTCTGGGATTGATTGGCCCCTGGACCTTCACCACCAGCTTTAACCAGCTTGAAAGTGACCGTGCTATTCCTGATGCGAAGCTGTGGATGGCGCGGGCAACGGCCCGGCCGTTATCTGGTCTGGAGCTTGGAGTATCCTGGACCATGACCTGGGGCGGAGATGGCTATGGTAATGGTTTGTCTGACTGGTGGAATGGCCTGTCTGACGGCGGTACTGTAGATGGTGCAGAAAATATGCTGGCAGGCTATGACCTGCGCTGGTCCGGTGTTGCCGGTGGTGTGCCTTACGGGCTGTATGCCCAGGTTACCGCAGAGGACTTTCACTGGGGCAAAAAGCGGCTGATCAGCACTGCTTTTATGGTCGGGGCTGATGTTTATATCCAGAGCCTGAACAGCCGGTTATATCTGGAATATTCTGATACCAAAGTAGGTTGTACCGAAGGTAATTCAAAGCTTTATAACTGTTTCTATGAACATAGTTATCACCGTGAAGGCTACCGCTATTATGATCGCAGTATGGGCGGTACTTATGATAATGACGCCCTGACTATGGTTGCCGGTATTATTACGCCGTTAAGCAGCGGGCTGAGCTGGCATAACAAATTCCGCTGGCTGCGGCTGAACATTGACGGTATTGATCGGGGAGCTCCCGGCGGTAACAAAGTATCGCCAGGCCGGTATGAGCAACAGCTGCAATGGCAGAGTATTTATCAGTATCAGCTGAATCATGGCACTTTAAGTATTACGACCGCGCTGACCTATCAGCACTGGCCTGAACTGGATAAAGATAACCGGCTGGAACCAAGTTTGGCACTGAGCTGGGAAGGGCGTTTCTGGTAACAGTTGGTTGAAAAGTAAAAGATCACATAGTTCACACACAAAAGATTCACACACAAAAGAACCGCTGGCGCCCGCCGGTGTCGAAAACCTCGGGCGCAGGCGTCAAAGAAAAACCACTATCAGCGCATCGCTCCAAACCGCTTCCACGATGCCGTCGCCAACCTCATCGGACTGGGCGAAGCCTACGTCGTAAGGTCGTGATGCAATCCTTTGATCTGCTGCGACAGCGGCGAAACAGCGAAGCTGGCACAACGCCATTCAAGCCCCTCCCCATCGCGCCATCCAACGTCTCGGCGTGAAACGCTGAACGAGGTCATCCACGACTTCGTAGAGCACGGGGATCACCAGCAGGCTCAGGAAAGTTGAAGTGATGAGACCGCCGATCACGACGATGGCCATCGGCGCGCGAAAGCTAGGGTCGGCGCCGAAGCCCAGGGCAATGGGCAGCATCCCGGCGCCCATCGCCAGGGTCGTCATCACGATGGGACGTGCGCGCTTGTGGCAGGCGTCGAGCAGCGCATCGAGCCGCGACATGCCGTGATCGCGCTGCGCCACGATGGCGTACTCCACCAGCAGGATGGAGTTCTTGGTGGCGATGCCCATCAGCATGATCATCCCGATCATGGCGGGCATGCTGAGGTTGGTGCCGGTGACGAAAAGCGCCAGGATCGCGCCCGGGATCGACAACAGCAGCGCCCCGAGAATCGTCACCGGCTGCACCCAGGCATGGAACAGCAGCACCAGCACGATGTAGATGCAGGCCACGCCCGTCCCCATCGCCAGCAGGAAACTTTTGCCCAGTTCGTTGGAGGTTTCCGCCTCGCCGATGTCGTTCTTGACCAGACCAGGTGGAAGGTGTGACAGGCTGGGCAGCGCGGCGGCGCGCTGCTGCACATCGCCCAACGCCTGTCCGTTGAGTTCGATCTCGAAGTTCACGTTGCGCAGACGGTCGAGGCGGTTGATCTGCGCGGGGCCACTGGCGATCTCCACCTCCGCCACATCACGCAGCGGCACCGGACCTCGCGCACCCGGCACCGTGAGCTGACGCAGCAGTTCCAGATCTCTCGTCGCATCGTCGGGCAGCCGCACCACTATCGGCACCTGGCGCTGGCTCAGGTTGAGTTTCGGCAGAAACTGGTCGTAGTCGCCCAGGGTAGCTACACGCACCGTCTCTGCAATGGCGTCGGTAGTCACCCCCAGATCGGCCGCGCGGGCAGTGTCTGGGCGCACGATCAACTCGGGCCGTTGCAGACTTGAGCTGCTGGTCACTTGGCCGATCCCTGTCAGGCTGCGCAGTTCCTGCTCTACTGTAGCCGCATGTTGAGTCAACAGTTCAGTGTCCTCGCCGGAGAGCACCAGTGTGTAGGCTTCGTTTGCGGCCACTTTGATGCGTGCACCGGCCACATCCTGCAGGCGGGAACGCAGTTCGCGCTCAATGTGTTGCTGGCTCAGGCCCGGGCGCTTCTTGCGTGGTGTCAGGTTCAGCGTCAGGTTCGCTGTGCGCGCTTCGGCCACGCCGCCCATCGAGTTGCCTCCGGCGCTGCCGCCGCCAATGGCGGCGTAGACCATCTGCACATGCGGATGCGCTGCCACTGTGGCGTGTACCTGCTCGGTGATGGTGCGCGTTTGTTCAAAGGTGCTGCCCGGCGGCAGCTCGACGCTGATCCGGGTCTGGCTCAGATCGTCCGGCGGCATGAAATCGCCCTTGATCGCATCCGTGAGCAGCGGGGTGCAACTGGCCATGCCGAAGGCCACCATGATTGCGAGCGTGGCGCCCTTGTGTGTAAATGCCCAGCGCGCAGCCTTCAGATAGGCCGCCATCCAGAATGGTTCGGCATGAGGCCGGGTCGGCTTTTTCAGCAGGTAAGCCGCCATCATGGGCGTCAGCAAGCGTGCCACGACGAGCGAGAAGAACACGGCGATGGATGCCGTCCAGCCGAATTGCACGAAGAACTTGCCAGCCAGACCTTTCATAAAGGCGGTGGGCAGGAAGACGGCGATCAGCGTGAACGTGGTGGCGATCACCGCCAGACCGATCTCGTCAGCCGCCTCACGGGCGGCCACCAGCGGCTCCTTGCCCTGCGCCAGGTGGCGCATGATGTTCTCGATTTCGACGATGGCGTCATCCACCAGGATGCCGACCACCAGCGACAGTGACAGCAAGGTGATGATGTTCAGCGTGAACCCGATCCATTGCATGAACAGGAAGGTGGGGATGATGGACAAAGGCAACGCCACGGCGACGACGAACGTCGCGCGGATGTCGCGCAGGAAGAGCCACACCACCAGCACCGCGAGCACGGCGCCTTCGATGAGCAGCGACATGCTGCCTTCAAAGTTCTCCACCACCTGATCGACGGCGTTGAACGCCTCGGTCAGTTCTATGTCCGGCTGTTCCGTTTTCAGTACGGCGAGTGCCTGGCGCACGCCGGTGGCAACGTCGATGTCACCGGCGCCCGTGGTGCGCAGGATCTCGAAGCCGACCACCGGCTTGCCGTTGAGGAAGGCGCCACTGCGTCGCTCGGCCAGCGCATCGGTCACGGTGGCTACCTGATCCAGACGCACGACATGCCCATCGGACAATGGGATTTCAATGGCCGCCAGGGCGGCGGCCGAGGGTGCAGTGACGACTATACGCACAGTCTGTTCACCACTGCCCAGCCTGGTACGTCCGCCTGGGGCCTCACGTTGCATCTGGCCGAGCTGGCGCGAGACATCGGCTGCACTCAGGCGCAATGCCAGTAGCCGATCCGGGTCGAGTTCCACGCGCACTTCGCGGCTTACACCGCCCACGCGGGTGACGGCACCGACACCGGGCACAGCGAGCAGGCGCCGGGTGATCTGGTCATCGACAAACCACGACAGTGCTTCGTCGTCCATGTGCTGCGACGCCACCGTATAGGTCAGGATCGGATCATTCTTGAACTCGATCTTGCTGATGATGGGGTCGCGCAAGGCCGCTGGCAGGTCTGCTCGCACCCGGTCCACTGCGGCGCGGGTATCGTCCAGAGCTTCCTGTGGCGGCTTCTCCAGGCGGAACTCCGCGGAGACTATGGCCGTACCGTCCTGGACCGTCGTGTGCAGGTGCCTGAGCCCCTTCATCGTGGCCATCGCGTTCTCCAACTTGCGTGCGACCTCGGTTTCCATCTGGGCCGGGGCAGTGCCTGGCAGGCTGGCCATGACGGTGATCATGGGCAGGTCAACGTCCGGGAAGTTCTGGACCTTGGCGGCGTGGAAGGAGAACAGCCCGGCCACCGTGAGCATGACGAACAGCAGGATGGCTGGCACGGGGTTGCGGATCGACCAGGCGGAGAAGTTCATGGTCGTCCCCTTAGGTGTGTGGTGGTCTGGGAGGGCGTACCCGGACTTGTGGCGGCGACGCGCACCGTCACGCCGTCCGCCAGGAAGCCAACGCCAGACTCGACGACCGCCGTGTCGGTGGCCAGCCCTTCGCGGATCTCGACCCGGTCACCGCGCCGCATGCCCAGCGTCACCTTCTGCCGCCGCACCTTGTCACCCTCAATGCGGAAGACATAGCTGAAACCGTCGCGCAGCAGGACCGCGGTCTCGGGCAGCGTCAGCACCGTGCGCTGATCCAACAGCAGCTCGCCGCGGGCAAACAAGCCGGCGCGCACTGCGGCGGCGGGCTGGAGGTCGACGTACACGATGCCGGTGCGGCTTTGCGGATCGACCTGCGGCGAGATCATGCGCACGCGGCCTTCGATGGCCTGCGTGCCACCCAGTTTAATGACCACGGTCTGGCCGGGTGCCACGTGCGCGAGCTCCGGACCCGGCAATTCGGCGCGCCATTCAAGCCGGCCCTGGCGTTGCAGGCGCATGATTTCTGCACCCTCATGAACGAGTCCGCCTTCAACAGCGGGCCGGGCGCTGATCACACCGTCGTCCGGCGCACGCACTTGGGTGTAGGTCAGCCGCAGTGTGTCGGCCTGCACGCGTGCCCGGGCTGCGGCCAGACGGGCTTGCGCGGCATCGCCGGCTGCCAGGGCCTGGTCGATGGCTTGGGCCGATAAGACCTCGCTGCCCTGCAGTGCCCGGGCGCGATCAGCTGCGCGGCCCGTCTCTGCGGCATTGACCTCGGCCTCCTGAAGCGCAGCGAGGCTGGCGTTCAGATCAGCTTCGAGCGTGCCGAGGCTGAGTTGCGCCAGGAGTTGCCCCTGCTTCACCCGGTCGCCGACATCGACCAGCAGTCGCGACAGGCGCTGTCCGCTAATCTCAGCGCCGATCACAACTTCTTGCCAGGCAGCGATGGTGCCGACGGCGTTCAGCATCAGTGGCCATTGCTGTGTGCTGACCAAAGTGCTCTTGACCGTCAGTGTCGGTAGCGCAACTGGTGACGGTATGGATTGAGCTGTGCTGGCGCGTGGAATGAGCATTGCAGCGGCGGCAACGGCAAGACAAGCGGCCACAGCGAAGAGATAGGCAAGGTGGTGTTTCATAGTTGAGCATCCAATTGATCGGTGAGGCTTGGATCGGCGAAGTCATCGTAGTGCGGTGGTTGGTCGAACGAGGTGATGACGGCAGCTTTCAAGAGACTCTCCTTTGGCGGGCATACACCCTATAAAGTTCGTAATACGATCTATTATTGATGCGTAATGCGAACTATGTCAAGATAGAGCCACTATGAAAAAGCAAAAATCCATGAAGCAAACCTCCGCATCCGACGAAGGACTGGCTGACGCACTGGTGACAACCTCTTTTGTCACGATGGCCGTCATCAACAAGATTGGCGCTGAGCACGACTTGTCCCTCTCGCTGATCCGTGTCCTGGGAATCCTGTGGGATAGACGCCCGCGAATGACCGAACTCGCCGACTACCTCGGGTTGGAGAAGCAGACGATGTCGGGGCTTATCGCCCGGGCAGAAAAGAGGGGGCTGGTGGCGCGTGCGCCGAACGAAGAAGATGGCAGGGCGACAGACGTTTTTCTGACGAGTGAAGGGGCCAGGCTCGTCAAGCGGCTGCATGTCCAGGGGCAACAGGCAATGACGCCGCTCATCGAACAGCTCAGCGCATCAGATCAGCAACTCCTGCAGGAGTTGCTTCAGCGCATGCTTGAAACCCGGCAGGGTTGAAGGATGGCCATGCTGACAGTACGCAATTTGCCGGATGATGTGCATCGTGCCTTGCGCGTGCGTGCGGCCAGCCACGGGCGCAGCACCGAAGCTGAAGTGCGTGAGATTCTGGCGGCTGCGGTGAAACCTGAGCAACGTCTGCGTCTGGGTGATGCACTGGCAGCCTTGGTGCACGATATCGGGCTGAGTAATGAAGATGTTGAAGCGCTTGAACAGATGCGGGACAAAACACCTGCTATTGCAGCATCACGTGGTTTTATCGTCGCATCCTGTGACAAAGCTCCTTATCAGGCAGGCGGGGTAACCGTAATCGATCCCTGGAAAGCGTAAAATCTGTTTGCTGGAGGGTAAGGTTGAAAACGAAAGCGTTTATCCCAGCCCGTGAAACTTCGCTGGGATAAACAGAGCTTATTTTGAAAGCCCTTTTTTATATCGTCTGTGTGCCATTCCTGCTGTGGCGGATTTCAGCCAGCAGTGTGCGGATATCCGTTTGCTGTAGCAATTGCTCAATATCGATGGTTAAGCGTCGCTTCCAGTTAGGGTATTCATGACTGGTGCCGGGAATGTTAACCGGGGTTTCCATATACAACAGATCTTCCAGCTGAAAAGCCATCAGCCGGGCGGGTGATGCCGCAACATAAAGGTGGCTGGCCCGGATCAGTTGCTGGAAATCACCATCAGTCAGGTGTAATGCCTGCTGCATAATGTGTTTTTCACCGGCGCGCAGCTGGTAAAGCTGCTCTGCTATCTGTGCATCCGGAAATAAATCAAGCTGGTGACGCAGGGCCAGATCATGCTGTTTCCAGTAACCAATCAGGGTTGGCATATCATGAGTGGTTACCGTTGCCAGCGATAATGCCGGGTACGTGTGGTCGGTATGCTGGTAGCTGCTTTCTTTTTGCTCCAGCATAAATACCCGGTAAGACAATACCTGATACTGTTGCATCAGATGAGAAATCTCTACCGGAACGGTGCCGAGATCTTCGCCGATAATCAGACAATGATTACGCTGGCTTTCCAGTGCCAGAATGGCAAATAAATCTTCTGCCGGAAAACGGATATAGGCGCCTTCTGTGGCATCTGCCCCAATCGGGCAGCACCATAAACGCAATAGTGCCATGACATGATCAAGCCGTAATGCCCCGGCATTGCGCATATTAGCCTGCAATAACCGGATAAAAGGCTGATAGGCTTTCTGGCGCAGGGTTTGAGGGTTGTAAGCCAGCAGCCCCCAGTTTTGCCCTTTGGGGGCCATAATATCTGCCGGTGCACCCACGCTGAGGTCCATCAGATAATCTTCCGGTGCGGCCCAGCTTTCTGCACTGCTACGACTGGTACCTACCGCGACGTCGCAGTACAAACCAATAGCCATACCCTGTTGCAGACATAATTGTTGTACTTCAGCCAGTTGTTGCTGAGCCAGCCATTGCAGATAAAGCTGCTGTTCTATCGCAGATGCATGCTCGGCAGCGAAGGCCTGTACTGCCGGTGAAGACGGGTGACGGTAAGCTTCAGGGAAGTTCTGCCAGGCGGCCATTTGCCAGTCCTGATGAAAGAATACGTCCTGCATTACCTGATATAAGGCCAGTTGTTGCAGACTGCTGTCGCTGTCAGTCAGAAACTGCCTGAATTGCTGAGCCCTTGGGGTATTTTGCGCCAGATGCTGTTGTTTAAAATGCTGGTACAACAGGCTGGCAATGCTCTGTTTCAGGGCACTGACAGCAGGGTAATCAACATATTCCTGTTGGCGGCAGCTCTGTAGCTGCTGCTGAAATTCGTCGCTGGCCATTTTCTGCCGGGCAGCCGTGCATTCGGCAAATTCCGGGGTTTGCTCCAGTGCAACATACAGAGTATTCAGCCATAACCTGCTGTTCGGGCTGTATGGGCTGCAATCCTGTGGCAGTCCGGGGTAAAGCGCATGCAGCGGGTTCAGACCGATAAAATCAACACCTTGTTCTGCCAGCGGGGCAACCATGTTTTTTAAATCGGTAAAATCACCGATGCCCCAGTTGCGCTCTGATTTCAGGGCATATAGCTGAATAGCCGGGCCAAAGGTTTTATGCAGCACGGCTTTATCGTGCAGCTGAAAACAGCGGGACGGCGTAATGATCAGTTGCTGCTGAAATTCATGTTGTCCATTGCTGAGTGTCAACTGGTGATAACCTTCAGGCAGCTCAACAGGAAGTATCAAATCGAACGCCAGTATCAGCCCCTGACTGGCCTGGTACTGCTCTGCAATATTATTAACTGCCAGCGTGATGTCACCGCTGAAAGTTTGCTGATCTTCAGTGATGATATGCCATTGCCAGTTACTTACGGCATGTTGCTGATTCTGGTGCAGCCGGATCTGTAAAGGCTGGTGCTGCGGGCAAACAGTGACAGGAGCCAGTGTTTCAAGCCAGCGTTGTTCAGTCAGCTGTATGTTCTGCTGTTCAATCTGCTGTGTTGAGTTCAGAGCAAACCCCATCGCTGCCAGAATATTCTGCTGGCGCGGCAGGCTGATCATTTCAGTATGCCCCTGGGCATGCACATAGCTGTCCTGCAGGCCCGCCAGAGAGGCGAGTTGCTTAATCTGTTCCATAAAATACCTGTCAGTGATGCCTGTTGTTACAACAGACAGCGGTTAATGGTGCAAGCATAAAGCATGGTTATACTGTTATTAAACCAGCTGCATACGTATGCAGTGAAAATAGCGATAATTTCCGTTATCTGCCCTGTTATGGGGCATAAAAGCAGATAACGCACCCGTTTCGGGCACATTAAGGGTTATGAATACGTATTCATATTGAGAAGGAGCTTTAATAAGTTTAATAAATGCAACACTAAAAGTATGGTTGTACTGTTTCAGCATAACTTGCATGCCGGAACACTATTCTAAAAACGACAATACACCGGGGATGAAGGATATGAACAAGTTCAAGCTCAATATGCTGACAGTGGCACTTATTGCCTCTGGCTGCAGTTCTTTTGCATTCGCTCAGCAAACCACTCAGGCAGATACACAGCCACAGGCTGAAGATAATATCGAAGTTATTTCTGTTACAGGGTTCCGGCGCAGTTTGCAGGATGCCCAGATGCTGAAGCTGGGATCTGACTCTATCGTTGAAGCTGTTTCTGCAGAAGATATCGGTAAACTGCCGGATGTGAGCGTGGCAGAATCTATTGCCCGTTTGCCAGGTCTGACCGCACAACGGCTGAATGGCCGTGCTAACGTAATTTCTATCCGTGGTATGGGTGAAGACTACAACACTGCGATGCTGAATGGCCGCGAACAGGTTACGGTAAATGATAACCGTGGTGTGGAATTTGACCAGTATCCTTCAGAACTGTTGTCTGGTGTTGTGGTATATAAAACACCGGATGCCTCTGTTATGGCACAGGGGCTGGGCGGTAGTGTTGATATGCGCACCATTCGCCCGCTGGCACATGGCGAACAGACGATTGCCATTAACCTGCGTGGTGAACGTAACGATCTGGGGTCACTGAATTCGGATATCAGTGCCAATGGCTACCGTGCCGGTTTTACCTATATTGACCAGTTTGCCGATAACACCATTGGTGTGGTGATAGGGCTGACCAGTATGTCATCTCCGGTACAGGAAGAACGCTGGAACTCCTGGGGTTACCCGGAAAATGACGATGGCGATCTGATACTGGGTGGTGCCAAGCCGTATGTCCGTTCCAGTGAGCTGAAACGTGATGGTATTCTGGCTACGCTGGAATTCCGGCCAAATGACAGCTTTACCTCAGTATTTGATTTTTATTACACCGACTTTCAGGATGAGCAGGTACTAAGAGGGATTGAGATCCCGGCAGCCTGGGGTGGTCACGACATTACCCCGATTACTGTCAGTAATGGCTTTGTCACCGAAGGTCTTGTTAATCAGGCTAAAACGCTGGTTCGTAACGACTATAACCTGCGTGATGCCAACATCTTATCTCTGGGCTGGAACAATAAGTTCAATGTCAACACGCTATGGACTGCAGAAGTTGATCTGAGCTTCTCCAGAGCCAAAAGATCAGACCTGGCACTGGAAACCTATGCCGGTACAGGCCGCGGCGATGCCGGTGGGTTAAAAGATGACCTGGTTTATAAAATGAATGCAGACGGCACCGCAGTGTTCACTCCGTCACTGAATTATGCCGATTATAATCTTATCCAGCTAGGTGCCGCCCGCGACTGGGGTAATCCGGATGCTGTTGGGAGTGCAGATGCACAGGATGGCTTTTTAAACCGTCCGGAAATCGAAGATGAAATGAAGGCGGTGAAGCTGAGTGCCCGCCGGATCCTGGAAGAAGGTGTTTTCAGCGCCGTGGAATTTGGGGTTAATTATTCAGAGCGCTCCAAAAGCAAGCTGAACAAAGGTTATTATCTGACCTTAAATGATTACCCGAACCGCGTTGAAGTACCGGAGCAATTCCGGCTGGGTACAGTTGGGCTGGACTTTATCGGTATGGGCCAGATGATCGCCTATGATGCTCTGTCACTTTACAACAGTGGCATTTATACCTCGGTAGATGCAGCAATAGTCGATCCGATTCGTTCGGTTTCGCCATGGGAAGTATCGGAAGATGTACTGACTGCCTTCGTAAAACTGGATCTGGATACCGAGGTATTCAATATTCCGGTAGCCGGTAATATCGGGGTGCAGGTAGTGCAAACTGATCAGAGTTCTGTCGGCTCTGCAGCAGAGCAGATTGATGGTCTGTGGTCACGTCAGACAATTTCCGGTGATGATAAATTTACCGAAGTACTGCCAAGTATGAACCTGCGTTTTGAAGTCGCCACCAACCACTATATCCGTGCGGGTGCTGCCCGTGTGCTGGCCCGTGCCAGAATGGATCAGCTGAATGTCAGCCGTGATATCAACTACGATGCGACCAGAGCGACTAATACTGATCTGACACAATCGCCATGGTCCGGCGGTGGCGGTAACCCGCAGTTACGTCCGTGGCTGGCTAAACAATATGACCTGAGCTACGAGCACTACATTGACGATGTTGGTTACTTTGCTGCCGCAGTGTTTTATAAAGATCTGGAAAACTTTGTTTATCAGGAAGCGGTGCTGGCTGATTTTGATGGCTTTGCCGTAGATGGCGCAGAACCGGCTTTACGCCAGGGTTATATCACCAGTTGGGTCAATGGTGACGGCGGCAGCGTATCAGGTGCAGAAGTATCATTATCACTGTCAGGTAAGGCGATTGCTGATTCTCTGTCACCGTTCGGGTTAATCCTGGGGGCTTCCTTTGTCGACAGTTCTGTGCGTAAAGAGCCGGGTGCAGAAAAAGAACAGCTGGGCGGGTTATCGAAAGAAGTATACAACGCGACTTTCTACTATGAAGAAAATGGCTTTCAGTTCCGTACCAGTGTCAGAAAACGTTCTAAATTCCTGGGTGAGGTGGCTGACCATGCGCTGGAGCGGAACCGCCGCAGCTTTAAAGGCGAAACGCTGGTAGATGCCCAGATCGGTTATGATTTCTCATCATCAGGAATCGATGCGTTGTACGGTTTATCAGTAGTGTTCCAGGTCAGCAACCTGACCAACGAGCCGTTTGTGACCTATGAAGGTGGTGACGAACGTCGGGTAATTGATTACCAGAACTACGGCCGCAACTACATGCTGGGTGTTAACTACAAGTTCTGATGCAGTGTTATCTGTAAAAAAGCCCCGTAAGGGGCTTTTTTATTGGCGAGAGCCCTAATGGGGATAATATTGTTTGAACAGTAAATAATTTTCAATTTCACTTATGGTTAAAATGTTGGTGATATATTTTTATTGTTGTTATATATTTCTGAAAATTTAAATAATTTCAGATTTATATGATTAGCTTTTTATCCAAAATTCTGGTCCTTTTATCTGCTTTATTTTCACTTACAGTGATAGCTGCCCCCTCAGTATCTGGCCCACCTAATGTAGTGAATAATGGTTCACAGTTAGTTGTCTCATGGGCTCCTGCTACTCAGCCTTGTGCTAGGTGCCATGATCCTAAATCTGTTGAACCGGTACTATCTGTTATAGATGCAGCAAGTGAAGAAAAAGCTTCAGTTGCGTCTGCTGGTACGGTGGTGTACTGGTTGCAGGGCTATAAAGATAATAGCGTGTGGCTGACCGAACAAAATACTGGACCATTATTGATTGCACATTTACCTTTACCAGCACCAGGTAGTTACCGGTACCGTATAAAAGCATGTGATAATACAGGGTGTTCGGCCTATTCGCCCTTGAGTGTTGCAGTGAATGTGTTGCCTCCGGTAGTGATACCTTCTATTAGTCCGGCGGGAGGAACATATGAGCGCCATGTCAATGTAGCTTTATCAACTGCGACAAGCGGTGCAACGTTGCGCTATACCACAAATAATACAGCGGTGATCGCCAGTTCTCCACTATACAATGGTTCTTTTACGCTGACCCAAAATACCATAGTCCGGGTTAGGGGATTTAGAAGTGGTATGGCTGACAGTGCGGAGCAAAGCGCCAGTTTCACGGTATTGCAACCGGTAGCGACGCCAGCGATCAGCCCGAATGGCGGCACCCATACCAGCACCGTGAGTGTCAGCCTGTCCAGCACCACCAGCGGAGCCACGCTGCGCTATACCACGAATAGTACCGCAGTGACGGCCAGTTCCCCGGTATATAGCGGACCGTTCACACTGAGTGCCGGTGCCACGGTGCGGGTGAAAGGGTTTAAAAGTGGTATGGCGGTAAGTGATGAGCGGCAAGCAACTTTTAAGGTAATACCTGCAGTTCCATATACACCTTCCGCGCGTCTGGCTGGTAATTATATTGCGATTGACTGGTCAATGCTGGCTCCTCCTAAGCCTCCTTGTGTTGAAACCGGGGAGTGTCATGATGCATCTTCTATTCTGCCGGGGATTTCCGACAGTGAACAGATTCAGATGTCTGCTGTGGGAACACAATATTATGTGCAACCCCTATTGAATGGTTTGCCTTTACCAGAAGTATTAACAGGTAGTCAAACGTCTGGGATGATTGCTTTTGGCGTTGCCGGTGAATATCAGTTCCGGGTTAAAGCTTGTAATAGTGATGGATGCTCAGCATCTTCAGGGTTAAGCAATAGTGTTTATATTGCTGCGGCTTCTGTTCCGGTTATAAGTCCGGCAGGTGGAACACATACCAACTCAGTAAGTGTCAGTTTATCCAGTGCCACCAGTGGCGCTACTTTACGTTATACCACGAATAATGCGGCGGTAACGGTCAGCTCCCCGGTATATAGCGGGCCCTTTACACTGACCCAAAATGCCACGGTGCGGGTGAAAGGGTTTAAGAGCGGGATGGCCGAGAGCGCTGAACATAGCGCCAGTTTCACGGTATTGCAACCGGTTGCCACGCCGTCTGTCAGCCCGAATGGTGGTGCACATACCAATTCAGTGAGTGTCAGTTTATCCAGTGCTACCAGTGGCGCTACTTTACGTTATACCACGGATAATACGGTGGTAACGGCCAGTTCACCGGTATACGGCGGGCCCTTTACGCTAACCCAAAATGCCACGGTGCGGGTGAAAGGGTTTAAGAGCGGGATGGCCGAGAGCGCTGAACATAGCGCCAGTTTCACGGTATTGCAACCGGTAGCGACGCCAGCGATCAGCCCGAATGGCGGCACCCATACCAATTCAGTGAGTGTCAGTTTATCCAGTGCCACCAGTGGTGCTACTTTACGTTATACCACGAATAATACGGCGGTAACGGTCAGCTCCCCGGTATATAGCGGGCCCTTTATACTGACCCAAAATGCCACGGTGCGGGTGAAAGGGTTTAAGAGCGGGATGGCCGAGAGCGCTGAACATAGCGCCAGTTTCACGGTATTGCAACCGGTTGCCACGCCGTCTGTCAGCCCGAATGGTGGTGCACATACCAATTCAGTGAGTGTCAGTTTATCCAGTGCTACCAGTGGCGCTACTTTACGTTATACCACGGATAATACGGCGGTAACGGCCAGTTCACCGGTATACAGCGGGCCCTTTACGCTAACCCAAAATGCCACGGTGCGGGTAAAGGGTTTTAAGAGTGGTCTGGTCGAAAGTACGGAACGACAGGCTTTGTTCATTGTGAATGATATTCCGGCCTGGGTACAAATTGCGATAGCGCCTCCGGCAGATACTGTGCCAGAAGAAATATCTTTACCTGAACCTTCGGTGTTAACCGGTGCTATGGCTGCCAGAGCTGATGTCGCCGGAGGACAGGCAGTTTACCAGATACCTCTTGCTTTGCCGCCTGGAAGAAACCAAATACAGCCAACCGTTTCACTTTCATACCATTCACAAGGGGGAAACGGCATTGCAGGTGTTGGCTGGTCGCTCAATACTGGCTCTGCAATAGAACGTTGCGCAGCTACATTTACTCAGGACGGGTTCAGCCAGCAAGTAATGTTTAATGAATACCTTGATCGATTGTGCCTGGATGGTCAGCGGTTAATAGCAGTATCTGGTTACTATGGCGAGAGTGGTACTTCCTACCGGACTGAAACTGAGAGTTTTGTAAAAGTTATTCAGCATGGTTCCCTGAATCAGCAAACTGCTTATTTTGAAGTATCCCGGCCAGATGGTTCTGTTGCCAGTTATGGTTCAGATGCAGGTAGCCGCTTTATTCCACAGGGGGGCAGCAATGTCCTGAGCTGGAAAATCCGCCAGGAAGCCTGGTCATATGGAATGAACACCATTGACTATATGTATCTGAGTAGCATGGGCGAACATTTATTGTCCGCAATTTACTATACCGGCTCTGTTATGGCGCCCGGTAACAGAGCTGTTCGTTTTAATTACGAATCCCGTAACGATACTTTGCAGAATATTGTTGCCGGACGCCGTCTTAACCTGACAAAGCGGCTGGCAAGCGTAACAACGGAGGTAGCTGGTCAGAGAGTACATGAATACCGGCTATCGTACCGTTACAGTGATTACTCCCGGCGTAGTATGCTGGCGGGTATTGTGCAATGCGGCTACAACGGAGTGCAGCAGAGCTGTTTGCCTGCGACAGTCTTTGACTGGCTGGATCAGCCAGGTGTAATTCGCCTGGAACCGTTCGGGTTTAATGGCTCTATGGCTTACCCTGATGTACCTGAAATTTCAGCTATTTTACCCCGTGGCGACGTTAATGGTGACGGAGTACGTGACTGGCCAGGGCGTTATGTGAATGCTGAAGGGGTTCAGACAGGCACACATTCAGAAACACTCAAACCCTGTTATAAAAACTTCTTTTTGTTAAGAACCCCGGTTTGTGTTGATGTTGATATCAATATGGATGGCCTGACAGATGACTGGCGGGTACGATCGGGGAAACTGGAGATCCGTTATACCGGCAGTACCTGGCAAACAACAAATATTGTTATGGATACAAGCCAGCATAATGGGCTGCTGGACAGCTATATTGCTCATAGTGCGGATTATAATGGTGATGGCTGGCCAGATTTGATGATTTATCATCACAATAACGGTCAGCCGCAATTAAAGTTATATCTTCATACCCGTAATGTGAACCAGCCTTATGTTAATGGTCAAACAGTATTTAATTATGCTGTTTATCACTCTGGTGTAGATCATGCCCTGATGACAGATGTTCAGTTTATGGGGGATATGACGGGCAACGGGCTTCCTGATCTGATCACAGTAAAAACCGGCGCGGGTATGGCAATAAGTTATGCCCAGCCGGTGCCAGATAAACTACTGAAAAATACTACAATTACGCCTTCAAATGTACAGTTTACCAGCCAGTTACTGGATTTCGGATATTCGATAATGACTGATAACTTCAGTTATTTCATTGATATTAACGGAGATGGATTACCCGACTGGATTGGCTGGACAGAGAATGCTGACCGGACCGGTTTTGGCTACCGGCAAAATCTGGGAAATGGCAGTTTTTCAGCAAAAACATTGATCAGTGGTGCCAGCCTGGCATTCCGGCCGGACTATTACATGTTGCCCGGAGATGAATTTGGCGAACGCTTTGTGCCTAAATTTGGTGGCGCACTGAAGGTTCATGATATTAATAATGATGGCCGGCCTGAATTACTGGTGCCGGGCCGGCGGATTTACACCGGCTGTACCACCATTTTTACTGCCTATCCTGCACCTTCAAGCCGGGTACGCTGTGGTGATGAACTTTATGGTTTTTACTACACCACTAATGAGCGTAGCTCCCGTACTAATATTAACAGTGCTCAGGTTGATGACAGTATTTATCAGTTTGATGCCATTTATTTTGATATAGACAGTCAGGGGCGGGTAACGGCTTATCGGGAACCAACAGAGCTCTATGGTCATGCGTATGAGTCTGTCATTATTGATGCTTATGGCTCTGGTATTTCAACCATGCTGTTTAACCATAGGTTACAGCC
The DNA here is from genome assembly GCA_033792355.1 of Chromatiaceae bacterium AAb-1. Lineage (GTDB taxonomy): Bacteria > Pseudomonadota > Gammaproteobacteria > Enterobacterales > Alteromonadaceae > Alishewanella. The sequence continues at coordinate 2,740 of JARXRR010000014.1, read as the reverse complement.
TGGTTTCAGTTTTACAGGCAGTGCAGGTGGTACGCCCTTCAGCGGTTTTGAGCAGCAATATGGCGTATACATTAACCGGCATTTTGGCAGTGGTCAGGGGCTGACCAACAGCGACTATCAGCCGGTGGATTACCTGAAAGCCGCAACTGATGGTCTGGGTAACCGCAGCGAATGGCGCTACCGGCCTCTTTCTTCCGGTGAACAAAGTGCCGGGCAGCCTTTTTATCAGGTAGATCACCAGTATCAGGGCGATGGTTATCTGCATTTTGCGTCCAGTATGTATGCCGTTCAGTCATTAACGCAGACCAATGGTGTGGGTGGCTATAACCAGACGCAATATGCCTATCAGGGAGCAATGTATCATTTTCAGGGTCGGGGCTTTGCCGGTTTCCGTGGTATCTATGAATATGAACAGGCCAGAGATAAAACCGTATATACCCTTTATCATCAGAAATTTCCCTTTGTCAGCCTGCCAGAACGGCAGACAGTTGCTTTGGGCCAACAGCAGGTTGGTTATAGTGCCTATCAGTGGCAGCTGAATCCGCAACATCAGGTAACTGCCGTATATCACCCGATACAGACTCTGGCAGAGCAAACGGAAAGGGATGTGTCAGGTCAGCTTATGGCTACCACTGTTGTTGAAAGTAAAGCAGCAGATACTGATGCCTGGGGAAATGTCAGCAGGGTAATCGCCACTGTGACAGATCATCTGCCGGAGGGAGATAACCATTACACAACAGAGATAGCAACGGCTTTTACCCCGGATGAAGCACAATGGTGGCTGCGTCGGTACAGTTCTCAAACAACACGTTACAGGCAGGTATTAAGAGGTTGGGCTGAAGATCCGGTAACTACTGGGGAGGCTGAGCAATGGCTAACCCGCACCGTAAATGCCTGGAATATTACACATAAGATGCCAGAGCAGGTAACGCTGACGGCCAGTGGCAGTGCATGCCTGCACCGGGAGAACATTAGCTATAACGATTATGGTTTGCCTGTGCAACAGAGTTTGCAGGGGCAACAGAGCAATTGTAGTAACTTGGCGGTGCGTCAGACATCTTTTATTTATACTGCGGATGGCTCAGCTGCTTCTGAAGAAGGGTATCTGCCGTTACAGATTACCAATGCCAAAGGTCATGTCATTAAAACCGAATTTGACATGGGACGGGGACTGCCTCTGAGAGAAAGTGCACCTAATAATATCGTGACACAATACCGCTACGATGTTACCGGGCGCTTGTTGCAGCAACAACGAACGGGCCTGCCGGCACTGCATCATCGTTACTTACCTGCAACTGATGGTATGCACCGCCCTGAGTCTGCCCGTTATATGATACGGCAGGCTGCGGCTGGCAGCCCGGTACAGGAGCAATACTACGATAGTTTGGGACGGTTGTTGCGGGTAGCGACGGAAGGGTTCAATGGCAACTACGTTTATCAGGACACAGAGTATGATGCTCTGGGGAGGATATTACGGGAGTCTTTGCCTTATGAAGCCTATGGTGTAGCTGAGTATACCGAATATGGAAGCTATGATGGGTTTGACCGCCCAGGCTGGCGGACAGTGCCAAATGGGCATACAGGCGGGCTGAGATCAGTTTACTACTATCAGGGGTTGCATACAGAGATTACGGTGCAGGGACGGCAGATGTCCCGCACTTATAACCGCCGTGGCTGGTTACTGGCAACTACTGATGCCGAAGGAGGAAATACCCGCTTTGGTTATGATGCCGCCGGGCAGGTGCTGGTATTGGAAGATGTGGCCGGAAATAAACTGAAAACCCGTTATAACGGGTTTGGCCACAAATTGCAGGTAGATGACCCGAACCAGGGAGTAACACAATTTGGTTATAACAGCTTTGGAGAGGCAGATACCCGGACTGATGCGAACGGAGTGGTTCAGCAGTGGCAGTATGACCAGTTGGGACGTATAACCCGGCGTACCACAACCGGGGGGAATACACCGGGAGCTGCAGTATATCAGTGGGACAGCCAGAAGCAGGGGCTGCTGGACAGTGAAGCAGCCAATGGCGTTACCCGCAATTACACCTACACACCGGCTTTGCAGTTACGTGATGTTATTGTCAGTATTGGAGCAGAACAGCGGCAGCTACGCTATCACTACGATAGCGGGTATGGCCGGCTTAAAGCCACGGAGTATCCCGGTGACCTGATGATAGGTGTGGGGTATAACAGCTACGGTTATCAGGAGCAACTGTATAACGTTGGTTCAGGTTATGTATATCAGCATATTACCGCAGAGGATGCGGCTGGACGCCTGACGAGTGCTCAGTTGGCTGGCGGGATGTTAGAGGAATCCCGGCAATATAGCGCAGAAGGACTGTGGCAGCTTGCAGAAGTCAGGGCGGGTAATCAGCTTGTCCATTCTCACCGTTATACCGGGTACGATACGTTTAATAACCTGTTGTCAGAGCGTAATAACCTGACAGGAGAGGAGCGTTTCTATGGCTATGATGACCAGCACCGGTTAGTTCGGTATGAAACTGTGGTGGGATTGTCTGGTACTGAGGTGAACTATGCATATGACATAGCAGGCAACCTGCAAAAGAAAAGCGACTACAGTGCGAATATGGCGGGTGCTTACCGGTATGGAGGAAACAGCGCGTGTGCAGCAGGCAGTAATGCTGGCCCGAATGCGGTGTGCCAGGTGTTGCTTAAAGACGGACGGCAGGTGAATTTTGGTTATGACCGGCGTGGTAATCAGCTAACGGGTGATGGC
>JARXRR010000080.1:0-13114 GCA_033792355.1 Chromatiaceae bacterium AAb-1 | reverse complement strand
GTGTACGGATCCATTAATGGCATATCGTTACTCAATATACCTGTATGGCAGGATATTCCAACTTATTTTTAATCATGTAATACCTATAACAAATAGTAGCTAAAAAATAAGATGACAACTCACTATTCCGGCCAGTACAAAGAGCATACAAACAGGATATGACATGACAACATCCATCCCGACCATCGATTTTGCCACTGTACTGGCCTCGTCCGTTCACGACATGAAAAACTCCTTGTGCATGCTTATTCAGTCAGCAGAACTGATCCAGCAGGAATCTGCTTTTTTATCGGAGAATGCCCGCGAAGAGCTGGCCCGTCTTAACTACGAAGCAAACCGGCTGAATTCCAACCTGCTGCAGTTACTGACCTTATACCGGCTGGGAAAAGATCAGCTGCCAGTGCAGATAGATCAGCATTACCTGTCAGATATTACCGAAGAAATTCTCCTGAAAAACCACTACCTCAGCAGTCAGCAGAAAATAGATATCTCACTGGATGTTCCTGACGACTTAGCCTGGTTTTTTGATCGCGATCTGATCACCAACCTGCTGAACGATATTTTTGTCAACGCCCTGCGTTACAGCAGAAAGCAGATTCAGTTTACGGCTACGACAGAACATGACAGACTGATTATTGAAATTCATGACGATGGTCCGGGGTTTCCTGAATTAATGCTCAGAAACAGCAGGGAACAGATGAATAACCCTGATCTGGGTAATAGCCATACCGGGCTTGGCTTGTTTTTTGCTAAACTAATTGCGCAGGCACACAAACATCACGGCAATACCGGCAGTATCGAATTATTTAATGGCGGTAAGCTGGGTGGAGGAGTGTTCCGGCTGACTCTGCCCTGACTGCTGTCATTTCACGGCAATTATGATTATTATGGTCTGAAGACCTGTAGCTACTGAGGTTTACATGCTGTTAACCCTGATTATTACGTTGATTGTTGCATTGATCATCATCACGATTATCGTCAATGCCATTCAGCAGCATAAAGAGCGGCTGGCTGCTTTAAAGCGGGCCGAATACAGCAAACTGCGTGCAATACTGGAAGATACCGAAGATATGCTGTTAAATGCAGCCAATGTCCCGCTGACACAGATCATTACCAGCGTGCTGCTAAAACGTATGGCTTACACCCTTAGAGCCATGACTGAACTGGAACCCTCTTCAAAAGACCTCAAACACCGCCTGAATGAAATTGAAAGCCGCCTGAAAGAAAGCCTGAGCGAAGCATTCCCGGCGGTTGAAAACTTACCTTTACCAGATAACGACCAGCAACTGATTACCATGATCAAAGGTATTAAGAAACTACGCTCAATTCTCCGGGCAGAGCATGTTCGCGGTAATATTGATACGCACCATGTTGTGCAGGAAGATCGCCGGCTGGAAACGCTACAGCTGCGGATTAACGTTGAAAGCCATATTAAACGCGGTAATCAGGCCAGAACGAATAACATGCTTGGCTCGGCCAGACAATATTTTGAGAGAGCTATGGCTTCCCTGAACAGTGCCCCATTTCAGAATGACTATACCGTTGGCCGTAAATCTGACGTTATTCAGGCACTGGAAGATATTGCAACCCTGCTCAAAGAAGGCAACCTGCGTGACCGGGAAAAACGGGAAGAAAAAGAAAATAAAGATCTGGACGAATTATTTGCACCTAAACGTAAATGGTAAAAGCAACGCCGTTATGCCGGCGTTGCTTATCTGCCCTGCTATTCCTTAGCTGTTACCCATTTTCCTTTTTCATACCACACTGACCAGCCAGTCGCTTTTCCGGCTTTTTCTGACATCACATATTGCTGTTTTGTCTTACGGCTCCAGCGGATAATTGCCGGGTTGCCTTCCGGATCCGTTTTCGGTGCATCGGCCAGATAGAAAAACTTCGGCGACAACCGATCACGGAAACGGGCCAGTTCAGCCACCAACGGTGCTCTGGTTTCGCGGGATTTCGGGAAAGTCGAAGCTGCCAGAAACACCCCTGCCGCGCCATCGCGTAATACAAAGTAAGCGTCTGATTTTTCGCATTTAAGCTCTGGCAAATGTACCGGCTCTTCTTTTGGCGGAGCGGCCTCGCCATTACGTAATAGCTTACGGGTATTCTTGCACTCACTGTTGGTACAGCCAAAATATTTGCCAAAACGCCCTGATTTCAGCTGCATTTCAGAGCCGCATTTATCACATTCGATGACCGGACCTTCATAACCTTTAATTTTGAAGCTGCCCTGCTCTATTTCATAACCGTCACATGCCGGGTTGTTACCACAGACATGCAGCTTACGGCGTTCGTCCAGCAGGTAACTGTCCATCGCAGTGCCGCATTTAGCACAACGCTTCTTATTTCGCAGGGCTTCGGTTTCAAGCTCATCATCCGTAACGTTAATTGCTTCATCGCCTGAAACCAGATTCAATGTTTGGGTACAGCGTTCTTTGGGCGGCAGGTTATAACCGGAACACCCTAAAAATACTCCGGTAGAGGCAGTACGAATTCCCATTTTCCGGCCACAGGCCGGGCAGTCAATATTGGTTAAGACAAACTGGTTTGCCCGCATACCACCTTGCTCAGGATCATTCTCGGCAGTTTTCAGCTTACCTGTGAATCCCTGATAAAAACTATCCAGCTCTTTACGCCACTGTAACTGCCCATTGGCAATATCATCCAGTTTCAGTTCCATATTGGCGGTAAAATCATAATTCATCAGGTCGTTAAAATTCTCTACCAGGCGATCTGTAACAATTTCACCCATTTTCTCTGCATAAAAACGTTTATTTTCAACCTTAACGTAGCCACGCTCCTGTATGGTCGAAATAATAGAAGCATAAGTAGAAGGCCGGCCAATACCACGTTTTTCCAGCTCTTTTACCAGGCTGGCCTCACTGAAGCGGGCTGGTGGTTTAGTGAAATGCCGGACCGGGAGCAGTTCCTGCAAATTAAGAATTTCACCTACCGCAACATCCGGTAATTCATTTTCTTCTTCATCTTTACGTTTCACCGCCGGTTGAACCCGTGTCCAACCGTCAAAACGCAGTACCCGGCCTTTGGCTTTTAATTCAAAATCGGCGGCCTGCACAATGATATTGGTAACATCATATAATGCCGGTAGCATCTGGCAGGCGACAAACTGCCGCCAGATCAGCTCATACAGCTTACGGGCATCGGCTTCCATGTCAGACAAACTTCCGGCCATGATAGTGACATCCGACGGACGAATAGCTTCGTGCGCTTCCTGCGCATTAGCTTTGCTGCCGTAAGCAACAGGTTTTTCCGGCAGGTAATTCTTACCAAACTGCTTATTAATATACTGACGGCAGGAATCCACCGCTTCAGCACTGAGATTGGTAGAGTCAGTACGCATATAGGTGATATGGCCCGCTTCATATAAGCGCTGAGCCAGCATCATGGTTTTCTTGACACCATAACCTAAACGGGTGCTTGCAGCCTGTTGCAGGGTCGATGTAATAAAAGGCGCCTGCGGTTTACTGCTGCTGGGCTTATCCTCGCGGTCAATAACCTTGTAACTGGCGTCTTTTAATTTTGCCAGCGCAGCATCGGTTTGCGCTTTATTCAGAGGGCGAAACGCTTTACCCTGCTCACGGGTAACATCCAGCTGTAACGGGTGCTGTTTTGCCGTCAGGGTATCAGCAGCAACCGTCCAGTATTCTTCTGGCACAAAAGCTTTTATTTCACGCTCACGTTCCACCACCAGCCGTACCGCAACCGATTGTACCCGGCCCGCCGATAAACCTCTGGCAATTTTCTTCCATAGCAACGGCGAAATCATAAAGCCGACAACACGATCCAGAAAACGCCGGGCTTGCTGTGCATTAACCCGGTCAATATTCAGCTCGCCGGGCTCTTTAAAGGCATTCTGAATGGCATTCTGGGTAATTTCATTAAAGACCACCCGCTTAAACTTGTCTTCTTTACCGCCGATTATCTGCTGCAGGTGCCAGGCAATCGCTTCTCCTTCACGATCCAAATCGGTTGCCAGATAAACGGTGTCAGCTTTCTCTGCCAGCGTCTTCAGCTCTTTAACCACCTTTTCTTTGCCGGGCAATATTTCGTAGCGTGCTCTCCAGCCATGCTCAGGATCAATCCCCATCCGGTCAACCAGTGCCTGATAGGCTTTTTCTTCCTTGCTCAGCACCGCCTGACCATTTTTGGCCTTTTCTTTACTGCTGCTGGTTGGTAAGTCACGAATGTGCCCGACACTTGATTTCACAATGAAATCATTACCCAGATATTTATTAATCGTTTTCGCTTTTGCCGGTGATTCGACTATTACCAGTGACTTCGCCATCTTAATCCTGAGATCCCTAACCTTTGCCCGTCATCGTGCAGTTCTTTTTAACGTATATCCGCAAACCGCGGTTGTGACAAGTGAATAAACTCATTATTATGCAAACCGGCCTGTTTTTTCGGCCTTATGGCTAATAGTTAGCCAGTCAGAAAATGAAGCACATACCCAAGCGGCCGTAATAATACTAAAAACAGTGCCGTTTCCTGTTAAAGGATATAAAGCAAAAATGAAATTCTTTGAAGCTAATTTTGATGGCCTGGTAGGGCCTACCCATAACTATGCCGGGCTTTCGGTCGGCAATGTCGCCTCGCTTTCCAATGCCAGAAATATTTCCAGCCCCAGACAGGCAGCTTTGCAAGGTTTGAAAAAAATGAAAGCCTTGCATGATCTCGGTCTGGTACAGGGAGTACTGGCTCCACAGGAACGCCCTGATGTCCATACCCTGCGTCGTCTGGGATTTCATGGTTCTGACACCCACATAATAGAAACAGCTGCCAGACAGGCACCGGATATTTTCCGTGCGGTCTGTTCTGCTTCATCCATGTGGGCGGCCAATGCTGCAACAGTTTCACCATCAGCAGATACCGCAGATGGCAAGGTACATTTTACACCGGCCAATCTGACAAATAAATTTCACCGCTCACTGGAACCCCAAACCACCGGCAATATTCTGCGGGCGGTGTTTTCAGATCCGGCATATTTTGCTCATCACCACCATTTACCGGATAACGATCATTTTGGTGACGAAGGCGCGGCGAATCATACCAGATTATGTGCCGCATATGGAAAACCCGGTGTGGAAATCTTTGTCTTTGGCCGCTATGCCTTTGACCAGAGCAAGGCGGCCCCGGTACGTTATCCGGCCAGACATACTTATGAAGCCAGCGCCGCGGTTGCCAGATTACATGGCCTGAACAGCGAACGTGTCGTCTATATTCAGCAAAACCCGGAAGTGATTGATCAGGGTGTTTTTCACAATGATGTGATTGCTGTCGGTAACCAGAATGTCCTGTTCTACCATCAACAGGCTTTTGCAGATAAAAACCAGAAGCTTGATGAGCTGAAAAGCCGTTTTGACTCTTCTGCACCACTGCATTTAATTGAAGTGCTGTCCGACGAAGTTTCGGTTGAAGAAGCCATAAAAACCTACTTATTTAATACTCAGCTGGTTACCTTACCAGATGGTAAAATGGTTATTATCGCACCAACAGAATGTCAGGAAAGCCCTGTGGTCTCAGCGTATCTGGCAAATCTGGTACAGCGGGGAACCCCTATCAGCCAGGTGCATTATTACGATGTAAAACAAAGCATGAAAAATGGTGGTGGCCCGGCTTGTCTGCGTTTACGGGTAGAACTGAGTGAACAGCAAAAACAGGCCGTTAATCCTCACACCTTATTAAACGACACCTTATTTACCCGGCTCAATCAGTGGGTAAATAAACACTACCGGGATACTCTGTCAGAAGCAGATTTAGCCGATCCACAACTACTGACCGAATCAAGAACCGCACTGGATGAATTAACCCGCTTGCTCCGGCTTGGTTCTGTTTATTCATTTCAGCAAAATTAGCCAGAGGCTGTTTGTGGTCTCTGCACCTTAATAGCCTCCCGGTATACGGGAGGTTTTTTATTCGTTAACAGAGCGGCATTTTTCGGCAGAACCTCTAAAAAATCCTCTGATCAGACTGCACAAGGCGGTTACAACCTGCTAGGCTAAGCCCCACTCTGAAGACGCTGGTTTACTATAAATGATAAAAAAACTGTCTAAACTGGGCCTGACACAAAAAATTATTCTGGGGATGGTAGCCGGTTTTCTGGTCGGCACCTTATTCAAATTTATCTTAGCGGGACAGGACGAACGGATATTATTTTTACTGGGTCTGGAAATCCCGCTCAAAGCCATTATCGTAGATGGCCTGTTTCATATTGGCGGTGAAATTTTTATTGCCAGTTTAAAGATGCTGGTCGTTCCCCTGGTTTTTGTTTCGTTAGTCTGCGGTACCAGTTCATTATCTGATACCTCGAACCTGGGCCGGCTGGGTGGTAAAACCATTGCCATGTATATTCTGACCACGCCTGTGGCTATCTCGCTGGCTATCAGTATTGCCCTGTTTATCAAACCGGGGGAAGGCTTAAACCTGCAATCAGAAACTACTTTTGATCCGGGTCAGGCGCAGTCACTGACACAAATCATCATTGATATTTTCCCAACCAACCCGGTGGCATCAATGGCCAGCGGTAATATGCTGCAAATTATTGTATTTGCTATTTTATTTGGTATTGCAATATCACTTTCCGGCAAAGCAGGCGAACGTATTTCTGCCTTATTCAGCGATCTGAACGAAGTCATTATGCGGCTGGTAACCATTCTGATGAATCTGGCACCTTATGGTGTCTTCTTCCTGATGGCAAAACTGTTTACCACCCTGGGCTTTGACACTATTGCCAGTCTGGCAAAATATTTCTTTGTCGTGCTTTTTGTACTGGCGCTGCATCTGTTCGGCACTTACTCCCTGATGTTAAAAACCATGTCAGGTCTCAGCCCTATTACCTTTTTCCGTAAAATGCGTGAATTAACCCTGTTTGCTTTCAGTACTTCAAGCAGCAACGCCACTATTCCGGTAACGATGGAAACGGTAAAAAGACTGGGCGTAAAAAACAATGTCCGTTCTTTTACCGTGCCATTAGGCGCCACTCTCAATATGGATGGCACGTCCATTATGCAGGGCGTGGCAACGGTGTTTATCGCTCAGGTTTATGGTGTTGATTTAAGCGTATCTGATTTTCTGATGGTAATACTGACCGCCACACTGGCGACCATTGGTACTGCCGGTGTACCCGGAGCAGGCTTAATTATGCTGACCATGGTATTACAGCAGGTTGGCTTACCGGTAGAAGGCATTGCACTGATTATCGGGGTTGACCGTTTACTGGATATGAGCCGGACCGTTGTTAACTGCATCGGCGATGCTATGGTGTCCTGTGTCGTGGCCAAAAGTGAAAACAGCTTTGATAAAGAAGTTTATTACGATCTGAAAGCCGGCCTGAAAGATGAGGAAATTGACTTTCATCACCTTAAGCAGGACAAAAGCCAGCACCTTTAATACATACTCATTGCCTTCACTGATGTGAAGGCAATATTACTTTCCAGGCTTTTTCAATAAGATAACGGGTAGCAAAGCGTCTTTTGGCAAAGCCTTTGTCGGTTAAATCATTTACTGCCAGCAGCGTTATTGCCGCATCAGGAAAAAGACGTTTTACTTCCTCTTCCCTGACACAAAATGGCGGCCCCTGCTTTTCTTCTTCCGGATATTCCAGCGTCAGTAATAATATCGTGGCACCCGCCGGAAAAAGTGCAGCCAGTTTCCGGCAATACTGCGTACGCATGATGTCAGGTAACGCAATAAGTGCAGCTCTGTCATACACCAGAGAACATGACGAGGTTACAGCGTCAGGTAATTTAAAAAAATCTCCCTGCCATAAGGTAATATTTCCGGATTTAAAAAGCTGATATTCACCGAACTGCGTCACTGTAGCCGTCAGCTGATTTTCAGTACAAAACTGCTCACAGGCTATAGCTGATAATTCCACCCCAATCACCTTGATACCGGCAGACAGATACAGCATATCCAGGCTTTTACCGCAAAGTGGCACCAGAATTTCTGATTTCTGCTCTGACACCTGCTCCAGACAACTTTTCAGCAGCGGATGAACCTCCTCCAGATGAAAGCCCAGTTCATTGTTCTGCCAGCGCTGGTGCCAGAAATCCGCTTCCATCTTTAATGCTTCCAGTATGTTTGCTGAAATTTATTCCATAAATGCCCTAACATGGTACTGGCGCCGGCACCGAATTTATCTGCCAGCTTTTTCTTTAACTGATATTGCACCTGCCATACCCGGCGCTCAGCCAATTGCTGCTGAATATAATCGTCACTGGTCTGAATGTCATCTACCAGTTGCAGAGGTAATGCCTGATAACCAAACCAGTGTTCTCCGGTAGCCACATCATCAATATCCAGCTGCGGCCGGTGTTTTTTCACAAACTCTTTGAACAGAATATGGGTTTCTTCCAGTTCCTGCTGAAATTTCTGGCGGCCTTTTTCAGTATTTTCACCAAATAAGGTGACTGTCCGCTTAAACTCGCCGGCAGTAAACTGCTCATAATCGATATGGTTTTTCTTCAATAGCTTATTAAAATTGGGCAATTGAGCGACCACACCAATAGAACCAATAATTGCAAAAGGAGCGGCTAATATTTTATTGCCGATACACGCCATCATATAGCCGCCACTGGCCGCAATTTTATCTACGGCAACAGTAAGCGGAATACCCTTCTGACGCAGCCGGTCAAGCTGCGAAGCCGCCAGCCCGTAACCATGAACCACACCACCGCCGCTTTCCAGTCTTACCAGTACTTCATCGTCAGCAGTTGCAACCGTCAGTACTGCTGTTACTTCTTCGCGCAATGCTTCTGTTTCTTTTGCATCAATGCTGCCGTTAAAGTCGATAACATAAAGCCGTTTATTATCCTGCGGCTCTGTTTTATCTTTCTGTTGCTTCTGCCACTTCTTAAACTGCTTTTTGTTCAGCAGTTCCTGCTGTAAGCCAACTTCAAGATGATTATGCTGCTCAGATAAGTCGGTAAACTGTAACTGGCCTTTCTTTGGCTTTGATTTGCTTAATGCCGCTCCTGCAACCAGGCCCACGATAACGGCAACAGCAATCACAATGGTAACGGCTTTTGCCAGAAACAGACCATATTCATATAAAAATGCCAAGATACTATCCTCATTAAAATTTCAGGTATTTTAAACTGTTCTGAAAAAAGAAAAAGCCCGGCAAGCCGGGCTTTGATATAAACAGATTCCGTTAGTTAGCCGGAACCAGCACAGACGGGTCAGCCACACTAACTGCAGCGCCATTGGTCAGGAAGAAACTGACAGCCTGCGTCTGCATTTCTACAGTTGCAGCCAGGCTGGCTTCCGGGCTCAGTAAAGAAGCATGAGCACCTTCAGTAAAGCGGGCAATACCATTACCGCTCAGTGGTACAGGGCCGGCTGCAGCAGGACCGACAGCGGAAGCCTGTAACAGCCGGGCCAGTGGCTCAGTACCCGCCAGCGGCATACCCTGTACGGCAAGCGCTGCCAGCGGATTAGCATAACCATTCGGGATCACCTGATCCGGCAGATTGGCGGCACCATCACCCACAACCTCCAGGATATGCACCGGCGTTCCAGAAGCCACCAGCGCAGCAGCGTAGTTATTAGGATCACCACTGTCTACTACTGTCTGGGCAGCGAACGCAAACTGCGTGAAAGTAGCATTAAGCTGAGTAACTACTGCCTGCTGCCCATTCTGCTCCAGATAACTGATAAAAGGGTCGTAACAGGCGGCAAAAGGCGGTGTTGCGGCTGCACCACAACCGCTGTTGGCGGTAGCAAAATTGATATAGTTCTCGGCAATTTCACCGCCGGCACCCAGAATCAGTGAGGACTTGATTAACGGACTGAAAGAAGGAGACGCCAGCAGGAAATTCGCAATAGCGCCACCAGGCATTCCCAGTGTTGCCGCTTTAACCTGATACAAGGCATCCAGTTCTGCTGAGCCGGTTGGTGTATTTGCCAGAGAGACCATCGCAGATCCGGCAATAGCACCTAAAGAATGCCCCAGCACATAAACCTTATCCATATCCAGTGGCACATCATCGATATCGTTCAGACTAATACGCAGTGCCAGCATATCGGCAATACTCTGCCGCAGGTTATCACGGGTGACCAGCAGATTCCCCAGATTCATATAAACTGTCGGGTTACCGTCACTGGCATTCATCCCGGGAAAACCACGCTCACCATGTAACGGATGATCAATAGCCACAGTTGCAAACCCCTGGGCTGATAACGCGCCGGTTACCGCCAGCATATCTTCTTTCCGGGAAGTAATACCATGCTGCAGAATTACCACCGGCCAGCCAGCTGCAGGCTCTGCCCCCACAGGCACTGTCATCTGCACATCAACAGCCTGGTAGCTATTAATAACCGGAATAGTATTAAATTTGGTCAGATGGCGGGAAGCATCTACCCCTAAATCACGTAACGCTCCACTGCTCGCCGCCTGACAGAAGCCATCATTAGCAGAAACCGGCGTTTCAGGCTTCATTGAATCCGGCAATGCCGCAATAATAACACCGCTATCACAGCGGGCCTGCCAGCGGGTCGATAAAGGAGCGGTAGGTACTTCAGCTGACGGCTCTCCCAGATAATATGGCAGCGCAACAGTACCTGAATAAAGTTTTGCCAGGGCAAAAGCCGGATTGGTATCAAAAGGCGCACCCAAATCAGCCACGGTTAATCCGGTATCAATTACCGTAAAACCAGCTGGCTGGTAACCGTTTGGTGTCGGAGAAGCCATCAACTGCTTTAAAGTGGTTAATACCGCACCTGCAGACTGCGTAGTAATTGCTGCAGTATAGATAATGGTATCCTGATCAACCCCCTCAGCTACTACCGCATCTTCAAAAGAATTAATCAGTTGCTGTAAACTGCGCTGATCTTCGGTACTGAGTGGTTTAGTATCAAAATCCTGCTTCAATAGTTCATAAGTGGATGAAGGTGCAATACTGTTACCGGTACTGTCTTTCAGTACCGATGATAATACCAGCAGGTAATTACTGGCTGGTTTTAAAGGTTTCAGCGGAATAACAGCGACATTATTGCCACTGGCTGCACTGATAAAGTCCTGACCAAATGCCAGCTCTTCAACGACCTCACAGGCGTGGCCCCGGGTTTTAGCTTCACATGAACCGTCAGCAGCTGTTGTTACTCCCTGCCCGGAAGTAATCTGAAAAAGCCTGACTGCACCAGGCTGACTGGCAGAATCTTTATCAAGCTCAACACCATCAACAAAACTCAGTGCTATGGTAAATGGATTCTGAGTTGACCAGCCATCAAGCGCCCCTAACGCGGTTTGAGGATTGGTATAGTCCGGCGTTTCACCAGAATCAAGAGTCAGAGTACCATCAGTTGTTCCAAGAAACAGTAAATCATTCGGAACAGAAACATTGCTGGTAGCGGGATCAAACACAACTCTTGATGCTGGCGTCAGCGTCCCTTCTTTTTCAGTTTCGTTTTTAATATCGTCTAAAGAATCGCCGCACCCGGTTAACCCAAGGGCCACGGCAATAGCAATACTGATAGCTAACTTCTTCATATACTCTCCCCGTCCTGACGCTATTTTGATTTTAACGCCCTATTATATTATTTGGTTTTTTAGAATAGAAATCGCTGTTACTCAGGCAACAGCTAAGACCAGTTAAAGTTAACTCAAACCTGTAGAAATCGCTAGCTGAAAAATAAAGAATCCTGAAAGAAAGGTGCAAAATATGCCGTTTTTGCGTATGCTGGCGCGATTTCCGGCTGTACACAGGTTTAGTAATATGAAGAATTATATCGCCCCTCAGAATGCGCTGAAAAATAAAGTTATTCTGGTAACAGGAGCAGGAGATGGTATCGGCAAAGAAGCCGCTCTGACGTATGCCCGCTACGGAGCCACTATTATTCTGCTGGGAAAAACAACCAGTAAGCTTACTGCTGTTTATGATGAAATTATTAACGCCGGTGGTGCGGAACCCGCCATAGTGCCACTGGATTTAAAAGGTGCAACTAAAAAACATTATCAGGATATGGCCGCGACCATAGAAACAGAATTCGGGCATCTGGATGGTGTACTGCATAATGCCGGACTATTAGGTGTTCTGAGCCCTTTTGAATATATTGAGTTACCGGGCTGGCAGGATATTATGCAGGTCAATGTCACCGCCCCGATGTTAATGACACAGGCATTGTTGCCGGTATTAAAGAAATCAGCCCATGCTTCTGTTGTATTTACCTCTTCCGGCGTTGGCCGTAAAGGTCGATCATTCTGGGGTGCCTACGCAGTATCTAAATTTGCCACTGAAGGACTGATGCAGACGATAGCAGATGAATATGAAAATACCTCACTGCGGTTTAATTGTATCAATCCGGGGGCAACCAGAACGAAAATGCGTAGTGCGGCTTATCCGGCCGAAGACAAGGAACTATTGAAGACACCAGCAGATTTGATGTGGCTGTATTTATATCTGATGTCTGATGACAGCATTGAAATTAACGGCCAATCATTAGACGCCCAGCCTAAGCCGTAACAGAAGAATATAAAAAAACCGGCCAACGCCGGTTTTTTTATTACAGGCAGTATTATCTTTTTTCCAGAATTTCGCCACCATTTACCGCAGCCCATTCGTTCCAGATATCTACCTTAGTGTTGTAGTTTTCAACAGCCTGCACAGTGGCATCGTCAATCAGCTGATCAATCTGTTTCGCGTACTTCTTATCAACTTCTGCCACGGGAACTACTTTAATGCCTCTTTCCTGCAACCCTTTCTTCATTGTATGAGTACGCAGTAAGTTTAGTTCCCCATCTTCAACATAGAAAAACTGGCTTTCTTTATTGATTGTTTTGAATTTTGGTTTAACAGGCCGGCCTGATGCAACAGCTGGCTCATCACCATCTTCACTGCTCAGAGCTTCAGCATTCAGTTTGTATCCCAGCTGTTCCAGGGTAAATCCCTGGGATTTAGCTAATTGCTGAATCTGGGAAATCAGTTCAACTTCTTTCTGACGCTCAGCCAATACAGTGTTCAACGTATCAATAACGTCTGTCAGTTTAACAAGTGGTAACTCTTTTGCGGCTTTTTTCAACTCGCGTTTATCTAATAATACAGACATTACAAACTCCTTTGGATATAAAGTATCCGTGAAGGATAATAAA
>JARXRR010000033.1:0-43284 GCA_033792355.1 Chromatiaceae bacterium AAb-1 | reverse complement strand
ATGTTTCCCTGAAATGGAAAAGGAGTATTCTGATGTATGGAAATATGATGTGTTTTTATTGGCTTCTACTAAATCCTCAAATATTTAGTAATAAATTATTTTTACCAAAAAATTTCGCTAATGTTTCTTCTTTTGGCGTAATTCCCGCTGTGTTAACAATCTGGCCTGAAAAGGCATATGTAACCAAGGGATAACTGAATCAGGTAAAGCTGCAAAGTCTACTTGGTACGCCAGTGATATTGCATAAAGGGAGTTAGGCAATTATGGATACTGTCGCAGAAAAAATTATTGTTATTGGTAAAACCACCGGTAAATCAACTGAATTACCGTTTGGAGATATTCCGCTGAATACCGCCAGCGTTGTTAAGGTTCCGGTAACACCTTCTGAAGTCACAGCCGTATACAGAACAGGAAATGATCTGGTACTACAACTGATCTCCGGCGACGTAATAACAATTAAAGATTTTTTTATTGTTCACGATGATGTTCGTAATGAAATCGTCTTTGAAGGAGAAGACGGAGTTTTATGGTGGGGACAATATGATCCTGATTTTGCCGGTTTTACTTTTACAGAGCTATCGACCGTAGATGAACTTCTGGTACTGGCCCAGTCAGGGGGAATGGCTGGCTGGTTGTTAGGCGGGCTGGGACTGGCAGGGCTTGGCGCCCTGGCGTTGGGAGGCAGCAGTAGCCGTGATAACTCTGAAAGTGTCGGCGGGCCAATTGGAAATGAACCTGATCCGGGTGAGCCTGTTGATGGTGGAACGGGTAATGATTCAGAACCTCCTGCGATGCCAGCTAATCTTAGTATTAACCCACAAGGTACTATGCTCACCGGAACCGGGGAACCCGGCGCAACCGTTACGGTAAGAAATCAGCATAATCAGGTTGTAGGTTCCGGCACTGTTGATGATGCTGGCAATTTTAGTGTGGTATTAACCCCGCCCCAGACTGACGGCGGAGCACTGAGTGTCACCCTGACCGATACGGCAGGTAATACTTCTTCAGCCGGAAGTGTTGATACTCCGGATCTGACTGCGCCAGCGGAGCCAGCGAATTTAACCGTTAGCCCGGATGGCACTACGTTAAGTGGTAACGGCGAAGCAGGCGCGGTGGTAGAAGTACGCAATGCCGCAGATGAGATTGTGGGTACCGGTACGGTACAGGAGGACGGTACATTCAGTATTACACTGAACCCGGTGCAGGTAGATGGCGGCGTACTGAGTGTTACGCTGACTGATGCGGCAGGAAATACTTCTTCAGCCGGGAGCATTAATACTCCGGATTTGACTGCGCCAGCGGAGCCAGCGAATTTAACCGTTAGCCCGGATGGCACTACGTTAAGTGGTAACGGCGAAGCAGGGGCGACGGTAGAAGTGCGTAATGCGGCTAATGATGTTGTGGGAACTGGTACGGTACAGGAGGATGGCAGTTTTACGGTGACACTGAGTCCTGCACAGGTGGATGGCACGGCACTAAGTGTGACGCTGACCGATGCGGCCGGTAATACTTCGGTAGCTGTGGCCATTGCCACACCAGATCTTATTCCTCCTGCAACTGCTGAAAATTTACAACTGCATGACGATGGTTCAACCCTGACAGGAACGGGTGAGGCTGGTGTGACAGTTACTGTCCGTGATGCAGCTAATACTGTGGTAGGGAGTGGTACGGTACAAGCTGATGGAACGTTTTCTGTAACATTGATCCCCCCGCAACGTGATGGTGGTGAGCTTAGCGTTGTACTAACAGATGCGTCGGATAATGATTCTGATGTGGCAACCATTCAGACACAAGATCTGATAACAATTGCAGCGCCGGATAATCTGGTGATAAATGCGGATGGTACTGAACTGACAGGAACAGGTGAGGTTAATGCAATAGTTACTGTCCGTAATGCAGCTAATACCGTGGTTGGGACTGGTACAGTACAAGCTGATGGAACGTTCTCTGTAATATTGATTCCCCCACAAATTGATGGTGAGGTACTGCGGGTTAGTCTGGAAAATGACGCAGGTGGATATTCTGCTACAGGTGAGATTACCGCGCCTGATCTAACGGCCCCGGAAGCCCCAGATAACCTTGATATAAGCGCTGATGGCAGTACCCTCATCGGGACCGGTGAAGCGGGCGCGACAGTAGAAGTGCGCAATGTAGCTGACGAGGTGGTGGGCAGTGGTACGGTGCAACCGGATGGCACTTTTTCTGTCACGCTAAGTCCGGTACAGGAAGATGGCAACCTGCTTAGTGTGACGTTAACGGATACCGCCGGCAATCATTCGGCCGCTGGCACGATAACTGCCCCTGATCTGGTGGCTCCGGATATGCCGCAGGATTTACAGATCAGCGCGGATGGCAGCAGCCTTAGCGGTACCGGTGAAGCGGGTGCGGTGGTAGAAGTGCGCAATGCAGCTGATGAGGTGGTTGGTACTGGCACGGTGCAACCGGATGGCACTTTCTCTGTCACGCTAAGTCCGGTGCAGGAAGATGGCAACCTGCTTAGTGTCACTCTGACGGATGTCGCAGGTAATGCTTCAGATGCGGGCAGTATTGCCAGCCCGGATCTGATAGCGCCGGATATGCCACAGAATCTGAGTATCAATGCTGCTGGCACATCAATTAGCGGCGAAGGTGAGTTGGGAGCTTTGGTCAAAGTTTATAATGCTGCCGGTGATCAGGTCGGTATTGGTATGGTGGGTCCTGACGGCTCTTTTACTGTGTCATTATCGCCAGCCCAGGGAGACAGTGGAGTGCTGCGGGTAACACTGACCGATGCGGCAGATAATGAATCAGTTTCCGCACAGATTAATGCCCCTGATCTGATCCCACCCGCAATACCTGACAATTTACAGGTCAGCCCCGATGGACAATTGTTGTCTGGTACTGGCGAAGCGGGTGCCACCGTGACGGTACGTAATGCCGCTGATGAAATTGTGGGTACAGGAACAGTATTGGGTGATGGCACTTTTGAGATCACGCTGAGTCCGGTACAGAATAATGGCGATCAACTTAGTGTGACGCTAACGGATGCTGCCGGCAATCATTCGGCCGCTGGTACGATAACGGCCCCTGATCTGGTGGCCCCGGATATGCCGCAGGATTTACAGATCAGTGCGGATGGCAGCAGCCTTAGCGGAACCGGTGAAGCGGGTGCGACGGTAGAAGTACGTAATGCAGCAGATGAGGTGGTGGGCAGTGGCACGGTGCAACCGGATGGTAGTTTCAGTATTGTGCTTAGCCCGGCTCAGGGCGACAGTGGCGAGTTAACGATTACGCTGACCGATGCGGCGGGAAATGCGTCAGTGCCCGGTACTGTGACGGCACCGGATCTGCTCCCTCCGGCGATGCCGGAAGATTTGCAGGTCAGTGCAGATGGCAGCAGCCTTAGCGGGACCGGTGAAGCGGGCGCGATGGTAGAAGTGCGCAATGCAGCAGATGAGATTGTGGGAACGGGTACGGTGCAACCGGATGGCACTTTCTCTGTCACGCTAAGCCCGGTGCAGGAAGATGGTAACCTGCTTAGTGTCACGCTGACGGATGCCGCAGGGAATGTTTCAGATGCGGGCAATATTGCCAGCCCGGATCTGATAGCGCCGGAGATACCGCTGGATCTGCAGTTAAATGCAGATGGCAGCAGCCTTAGCGGAACCGGTGAAGCAGGTGCCACCGTGACGGTACGTAATGCCGCTGATGAAATCGTGGGTACAGGAACAGTATTGGGTGATGGCACTTTTGAGATCACGCTAAGTCCGGTACAGAATAATGGCGATCAACTTAGTGTGACGCTAACGGATGCTGCCGGCAATCATTCGGCCGCTGGTACGATAACGGCCCCTGATCTGGTGGCTCCGGATGCACCACAGGATTTACAGATCAGCGCGGATGGCAGCAGCCTTAGCGGGACCGGTGAAGTGGGTGCGGTGGTAGAAGTACGTAATGCAGCAGATGAGGTGGTGGGCAGTGGTACGGTGCAGCCGGATGGTAGTTTCAGTATTGTGCTTAGCCCGGCTCAGGGCGACAGTGGCGAGTTAACGATTACGCTGACCGATGCGGCGGGAAATGCGTCAGTGCCCGGTACTGTGACGGCACCGGATCTGCTCCCTCCGGCAGTGCCGCAGGATTTGCAGGTCAGTGCAGATGGCAGCAGCCTTAGCGGGACCGGTGAAGCGGGTGCCACCGTAACGGTGCGCAATGCCGCAGATGAGATTGTGGGAACGGGTACGGTGCAACTGGATGGCACTTTCTCTGTCACGCTAAGCCCGGTGCAGGAAGATGGTAACCTGCTCAGTGTTACGCTGACGGATGCCGCAGGTAACGTATCAGATACGGGCAATATTGCCAGCCCGGATCTGATAGCGCCGGAGATACCGCTGGATCTGCAAGTGAACGCTGCCGGCACTGTCCTGACCGGTAGCGGTGAAGCGGGTGCGACGGTAGAAGTACGTAATGCAGCAGATGAGGTGGTGGGCAGCGGTACGGTACAGCCGGATGGCAGTTTCAGTATTAACCTGTCTCCGGTGCAGGGCGACAGTGGTATCCTCAGTGTCACGCTGACCGATGCAGCAGGTAATACTTCCATCGCAGGTACTGTCAGTGCACCGGATCTGATTCCACCGGCGATGCCGGAAGATTTGCAGGTCAGTGCTGATGGCAGCAACCTTAGTGGGACCGGTGAGATTGGAGCAACGGTTACGGTACGTAATGCCGGTAATCATATCGTCGGTACCGGTACGGTTCAGGCCGATGGCAGTTTTGCCGTTACCCTTAATCCGCCTCAGGTCGATGGTGGGGCGCTGAACGTAGTACTGACCGATGCAGCAGGTAATATCTCTGCTCCCGGTACGGTAACCGTACCGGATCTGATAGAAATTCCGGCTCCTGTGAATCTTGTGGTGGATGCAACCGGCGATACCCTGACCGGGGAAGGGGAACCGGAAACCCTGGTCACTGTCTGGAATGCCGATGGGCAACTGGTGGGCTCTGGTACTGTCGGGCTTGACGGGCAGTTTACTATTACGCTGGTTCCACCCCAGATTGATGGTAATACACTGGAAGTCATACTCAGTGATGGTGCCGGTAAGTATTCTGAGCCGGGTACTGTACTGACGCCGGATCTGACACCACCGGAAATACCGCTGAACCTGCAGCTAAATGCAGATGGCAGTGTTCTGACCGGCACCGGCGAGCCTGGCGCTGTGGCAGAGGTACGCAATGCCGCCGATCAGGTTGTGGGAACGGGTACAGTGCTGCCGGATGGTAGTTTCAGCATCAGCCTGGTTCCTCCACAGCAGGATGGTGCTCCACTTCAGATCAGGCTGACGGATCCGGCAGGTAATACGTCCGGTGCCGGAAGTGTCAATGCCCCTGATCTGATTGCACCGGATACGCCAGTCAATCTGCAGGTCAGTGCCGATGGCCTGAATATAACCGGTAATGGTGAGGCCGGTGCCATCGTCACAGTACGTGATGCAGCGGATCAGATAGTGGGTACAGGCACAGTGCTGCCGGATGGTAGTTTTTCTGTCAGTTTAAGTCCGGTACAGAATGATGGTTCTGCATTGCAGGTAACCCTGACGGATGCCGCAGGTAATATTTCTGCTGCCGGCTCAGTGTTCAGCCCGGATCTTATTCCTCCGGCGGCACCGGAAAACCTGCAGGTCAGCGCCGATGGCCTGAGTCTGAGCGGGACAGGTGAGGCTGGTGCAACAGTAACGGTACGTGATGCTGCAAACCAGATTGTCGGCACCGGGCTGGTTCAGCCGGACGGCAGCTTTACTGTTACCCTGACATCGGTGCAGGGTGACAGTGGCCTGTTAAGTGTTATGCTGACCGACGCTGCTGGTAACCAGTCCGATGCAGATACTGTGACCGCTCCGGATCTGATCCCACCGGCGATGCCGGATAATCTCAGTGTTAATGCCCCCGGAACCGAGCTGACCGGTGAAGGTGAGCCCGGAGCGACGGTCACGGTATATAACGCTGATAATCAGGAGATTGGTACGGGTACAGTGGGAGAAAATGGTCTCTTTACGATATCGCTGAACCCGGCTCAGGATAGCGGAGGCGTGTTATCCGTCGTGTTGAGTGATGCCAGCGGTAATCTTTCCGCGCCTGGTGTGGTAAGCGCACCTGTAGTGGTGGATATCGAGGCCTTCGATAACGAAGCTACTGCAAAAGTAAATATTCTGCCAACAGAAACCCACAGCTCTGCCGGCAGTGCGGATTATACCTTGTTACTGGGGCTGCTGGGGTCAATCAACTTACAGCTTTTGTCGACACCATCAATTGGTTTTAGTGTGGCTGATGGTAATACCGGGCAGATAACCCTGACACTTGATACTGTACTGGCTATCGATGCACTGGGTGATCACCGCATTGTGTTACAGGTGAAAAATGGCGAGCAGTGGGAAGCGGTTACCGGTGCCGGGCAGGCATCATTCCTGAATATCGAATTGCTGGCTGATAATGCTAAAGGCGTGATGGTTAATGGTTTACCGGCCGGGGAATACCGGGCTTTTGTTGTGGTTAACTCACTAATCGGGCTTAGCCTTGCGACCACGCTTACCGGTGAGTTACTGCAGGCTGATTACGCTAATCCACAGGGTTATGACAATATTGAAGTCTCCGGTAATGTATTGTCGGATATCAATGATGGGTTGCAGCAGGATCTGATTACCGCAGATACCGTGGTCAGCCATGTTAACCAGACCAGTATTGCTGCCAGCGGCGATACGGTTATTGAGGGGCTTTATGGCCAACTGACCATAGACGCTGCCGGTAATTACACCTATACCCCGAACAGCGACCCGGCAGTAATTGGTAAGTCAGAGCAATTTGAGTACACCATTACCGATACCGCCACCGGCAGGCAAAGTACTGCGAAGTTATATGTGCGGATTGACAGTGATCAGGTGGATCTGACCTGGGAAACACCGGGGCAGGATGCTGATCTTCAGTTTTCTGCCGGCGATAATAGTGCTGTAGCGGCCATTGTATATAAGAATGTCGTGGATGAGCCAGCTACTGATTTTCTGGGAAGTTTTACTACCTCGGGTGGTTTGGCAGGGTCTGGTTCAGGTCAGTTTACCTTTACTGTCGATGCTAACGATGTATCCAATACCGTCATTTATGTGGGTTCTACGGCAAACTTGTCGCTATTGCCGACTTTTTCAATAGTCCTGGAACAATCCAACGGCAGTGGTGGCTGGGTTGCTGTACCTGGCGGCAGTGCCAGTGGGTTGGGTTTATTAGGATTGCCTCTGGTCGGAACCGGTTTAAGCCTGAGTGTGAATGGGCTGACAGAAGGAACTTACCGTATCTCAGTGAATACCACTAATATACTGGGAAACTCTTTCCTGTCGAGTGTTCAGGTTGTACAAACTATTACTCATCTGGATCAATATACCGCTGATATTAACCCCGGTGTCAGCGGCAATATTCTGGCTGATGATGAGCTGGGTTCCAGTTTCACCAGACTGTTTGTTAAAGACAGCGGCGGAGTGTATCAGGAAGTCAGCTATGACGGTGTCAGTATCACCGGCAGCTATGGTGTCCTTAACATCAATAAATATGGTGACTACGTTTATACCCCCAATGGTAACCAGCACCACAGTGCTGATGTTACCGAGATTTTTGAATATCAGTTGCGGCACCCCGGCGGTGAAATTGTTACCGCCAGGCTGGAAATTCAGTTAGAGGTTTCAGGTGCCGGTGTGGTAACCGGTATGGAGCCGTTTATGGCAGAAATTCCTTACAGTGCAGATTCAGAGCAGGACCCACAGTTAACTGAGCCCGATAATCTGCATGGATTGCTTAGCCATGAAGTATCCTCTTTTGATTTTGAAGCGTTCAGCAGAACTTACGGCAGCTTCCCGGCCGGAGAGCCGGAATCCGGAAAAATCATGCTGGAAGACATCCTCAGCAAGGAATCACCGGCCAATTTATATCTTAATTCAGGTGATGGCCAGCCACTGATATATAACGGATCTTATGCCAGTGATGTTACCGGGTACGATACTGCGCGTTATATAAATGAATGGCGGGAGGAGGATAGGTATAACCAGATCAATATGGCGATAGTCTGATATCTGCCGTGGGTAGAGGCAGTGCCAGAGCACTGCTTTTACCCGTTGCTGTGCTCTTTAATTAAAGCTGAGGCCGGTAGATGCTGACAAAAAATAACAAGGACGTTAATAACCCGGAAAGCGGTTTGCTGAGCAGCCTGTTAGGTATTTTTTTCTGTGTTACGGTACATGCTGAACAACATACCACTATCCGTTTATCTGAACTTCAAAACCGTCTGACTGAACCGGCTGCTATGGTGGCTGACAGAGAACTGCGTGCATCATTAACCACCGGTATATGGCATGTGGAACAGGCCGTGCGCCAGGCTGTGCAGTGGCATCCTTCAATAGCTGAAGCTGTCGGTTTGCTTTTACAGCAGTACGAACGTATTACTGTGGCAAAGGCCGGGTATTACCCGCGGGTGACGGCAGGTTTTAAAGCAGGTTACGACAGTCACTACCAGGGAGATGCCTTTAGCCAGGCGTTCGTATTGTCTGTATCACAAATGCTCTATGACTTTGGCAAAGTATCCGGGGCAGTGCGGGAAGCCGAAGCCGGGGTGGTACAGCAACAGGCGGTTGTGTTGCAGGCTATTGACCAACTGCTGTGGGATGCTTCACAGGCTGTTGTTGAAATACAGCGTTATCAGAATATGGTTAAAATTGCCGGTCAGCAGTTAACCGGTTTAAATCGTGTTGCCGCGCTGGCCCGTGAACGGAATACCAAGGGTGCCAGCTCGCTTTCTGATGTAGTACAAAGTGATTCACGTATCGAAGGCGCCAGGGCAGTTTACTTACAGCATTTATCGCAGCTTGAACGGTGGCGCGGAACGCTGGCCATCCTGCTGGGTGAGGAACAGCTTGGCAATGTATCAGAGCAATTTCCTGATCAGCTGAATGCCTGCTCTGTCGCTCAGTTTGAGCGCTATGTTATTCCTGCTGTACTGATCGCTCAGGCGCAACGCAGTAAAGCTGTTGCGCAGCTGGCACAGGCTGAGGTTCAGCTGTTACCAACCATTTCTCTCGACCCGTCTGCTACCCATTATTTCAACGATAACCAGTTTACTGGTAATAACGGCAACAACCGCGAGCGGACCCAATATGCTGTGGCGCTGAATTTCAGTGTGCCATTTGATCAGGGGGGCTCAGTAAAAGCTCAGCAACGGGCGGCTGCCCAGGCATTACAGACAGCTGATTTTGCTGTACAGCATGCGCAATTAACCGCCCGGCAAAAGCTGCTGGAGTCTCAGAATCAGATGCTGAATCTGCAGCAAAACCTCGACATTCTGGTTCGGCGGCAACAACTGAGCGCAGAAACCCGGGATTTATACCGTCAGCAGTATCTTGAACTGGGCACCCGGCCGTTACTGGATTTGCTGAATGCCGAGCAGGAAATTCACCAGGCACTTATGGACTATCAGCACACTGTATCTGATTTACGTCAGCTGCAATTATCCTGTTTTTATCACTCAGGCATATTGCGTCGTGTTTTTGCACTGGAAAATACCACTATTCAGGGAATTGAACTTTATCCATGACCATAAATGCAGAAGCAACCTTATCAAATTCACCTCAGCTACTGAGTAACTGGGTCAATGCCATATTGCAGGTCGCCCGGCACTACCGGCTTGACTGCTCTGAAGAAACCGTACAGCTGGCAGCCAACTGGAATAATACGGCTGATATTAAAAGTGCGGTACGTCAGGTTGCCAGGCAGGCCGGATTGGGCATCCGCTTTTGTACGCTGACCGCATCTGAATTATCAGCCTGGCGTTTACCATTGATTGTACAGTTACGTGATGGCCAGATCGCTGTAGTTGATGGTATCAATAACAACGGTGATATCAGCCTTTGTCTGGTGAGTGATCAGGGGCTTCCCATCATTATGGCGGCCGGTACTTTGCTGGCAGAAATTGAAGTCTGTGCGGTGCTGCGTCCTCTCAGCGGCTCACAGGATATCCGGATCGACAGCTATATTGCTCCTTACCGGAAAAACTGGCTGCGCAGTATTATTGTGCGGGAATTCAAACCTTATATTCATGTGATGCTGGCGGCAATGGTTGCCAATATTATGGGGCTGGCCGGTATATTGTTTTCTATGCAGGTCTATGACCGGGTAATACCGGCACAGTCAATGCCAACACTCTATGTCTTATTCAGCGGGGTGCTGCTGGCAACGTTATTTGCATTTATTATGAATCTGATGCGCAGCCATGTTACCGATATACTGGGTAAACGTGCTGATATCAGAGTATCGGACCGGGTGTTCGGACATGCGATCCGCTTACGCAACT
Source organism: Chromatiaceae bacterium AAb-1 (assembly GCA_033792355.1). Lineage (GTDB taxonomy): Bacteria > Pseudomonadota > Gammaproteobacteria > Enterobacterales > Alteromonadaceae > Alishewanella. The sequence continues at coordinate 32,930 of JARXRR010000033.1, read as the reverse complement.
CGGCAAAACCCCGTTCCACCGGTACTTTTATTTCCCAGCTGAGAGAACTGGAGCAGATCAGAGAGTTAATTACGTCCAGTACCGTTGGGGCAGTATCTGATCTGCCATTCTTTTTCCTGTTCTTACTAATCTTCTGGCTGATAGCAACGCCAGTGGCATGGATCCCGTTAGTGGCATTAATTATTATGCTGGCGCCCAGCGTACTGATGCAACGTCAACTGGCAAAGTGTGCCCAAATGGCAATGCGGGAATCATCACTGCGTAATGCGTTGCTGGTCGAAACCATACAGGGCCTGGAAGATGTGAAATCAATGCAGGCTGAACTGCGCTTTCAGCAGCAGTGGAACCAGTATAATTCAGCTACTGCAGATGCCAGCATGGCGATGCGTAAACTGGTGCACCGGCTGACATCCTGGAGCCAGAGCGTCCAGACCGCAGTCTTTGCTGTGGTTGTGGTGTCCGGTGCCCCGCTGGTGATGGCGGGCGATATGACTACCGGGGCATTGGTTGCGGCTTCTATTCTGTCATCCCGCATGCTGGCGCCTATGGGGCAGCTAACCTCCATTCTGACACGCTGGCAGCAGGCTAAGGTTGCCATGCAGAGCCTGAACGGCATTATGCAGTTACCGGTAGATCATCCGCAGGGCAGCCATAAAGTTCACCGCCCGGTACTCAGTGGTAATTATCAGTTACAGGAAGCCGCATTTTGCTATAACCCGGAATTACCGGTACCGGCTTTGTTTATCCGGCAGTTGCAGATTAAAGCCGGGGAACGCATTGCGGTTCTGGGGCGTAATGGTGCCGGAAAATCAACATTGCTGCAGGCATTGGCTGGCGGTATAGATTTAACCGTGGGGGCAATAACACTGGATGATATCAACCTCGGGCAGCTTGATCCGGCCGATGTCCGGCGTGATATCGGCTTACTTACCCAGAATTCACGACTTTTTCATGGTTCGGTACGCGATAATTTATTACTTGGCTGTCCTCTGGCAAGCGATCAGGAATTACTGGAGGCTTTATCGGTTGCCGGTGCAGCTGATATCCTGAAATCACTGCCTATGGGACTGAACTATCAGGTTATGGAAGGTGGGGCCGGTCTTTCAGGCGGGCAGCGGCAGTCATTATTGCTGGCTCGTTTGTTATTGCGCCAGCCTAATGTTTTGCTGCTGGATGAGCCCAGTGCCGCACTTGATGATAATACCGAGCGCCATTTTATTGCCCGCTTACAGCAATGGCTCGGAGGCCGCACATTGATAATTGCAACACACCGGATGGCCATGCTGGAGCTGGTTGAACGCATTATTGTTGTCGATGCCGGGAAAATTGTACTGGATGCCCCCAAAGCTGAGGCAATAGCCGTACTTTCAGGCACTAAGAAAGACAGGTAGCTGCATACTGATTAGTTAAGGTTAAAGCATCCATCACCTTACTCACGCTAACACGCCGTGAATACATCCCTGTAGGCTCGGTTCCGCCCATCCGGGGCTTCAACGGTTAGCTTAGAGTAAGCTGATGTCTGCTTAATAACGGATATTAGATAACTACCTAACCAACAACAGGACTGGCTGATATGGATAAACAGACCGACCTGCCGCCGCAAGCCCACTTGCTGGCCGCTACACTGGATGATGATAACCAGTTTGATGATGCCAGGCTTTCAGGTTCGACCCGTATTGTGACATTTACTGCGGTGATACTGCTGGCTCTGCTGATCTGGGCCGGGTTTGCAGAGCTGGATGAAGTATCCAATGGTAGTGGCAAAGTTGTCCCCGGTTCCCGCGAACAGGTTATTCAGTCACTGGAAGGCGGTATTCTGACCGAACTGGCTGTTGCAGAAGGCAGTATTGTTGAAGCCGGGCAGGTGCTGGCCAGGCTGGACCCGACTAAAACGGAATCGAATGTCGGTGAAAGCGCGGCAAAATACCGGGCGTCGCTGGCCAGTATGAGCCGCTTACAATCGGAAGTGAATATCAGCCCGTTAACTTTTCCGGATGAACTGGTGATTTTTCCTGAGCTGATAGCCGCAGAAACCCGGTTGTACCAAAGCCGCCGTAAACGGCTGGAGCAATCACTGGCCGGCATCAATAAGTCACTGGCACTGGTCGGCCAGGAGCTGGATATTACCCGCTCACTGCTGCAAAGCGGTGCCGCCAGTAATGTGGAGGTTATCAGATTACAGCGTCAGAAAGCCGAGCTGGAGCTGAAGGCAGTCGAGCTGAATACACAATACCTTGTTCAGGCACGGGAGGAACTGGCCAAAGCCAGTGCAGAAGTTGATATGCTGACGGCTGTTCTGAAAGGGCGGTCAGATTCGTTAACCCGGCTGACTCACCGTTCGCCGGTAAGAGGTATTGTAAAAGATATTGCAGTAACCACTATCGGCGGCGTTATTCCGCCTAATGGCCAACTGATGCAAATTGTGCCGCTGGATGATCATCTGCTGATTGAAGCCCGTATTTCACCAAGAGATATTGCGTTTATCCATCCGGGGCAGGAAGCGCTGGTAAAAATTACGGCATACGACTATGCCATTTACGGCGGGCTGTCAGGTAAAGTGGTTACTATCTCACCCGATACATTACAGGATGAAATTAAGCCTGAGATTTTTTACTACCGGGTGTATATCCGCACAGAGGCTGATTTTCTGGAAAACAGTATCGGTACCCGTTTTGCTATCGTGCCGGGCATGATTGCTGCTGTCGATATTAAAACCGGCCAGAAAACCGTACTGGATTATCTGCTTAAACCATTCAACCGTGCCCGGGAAGCACTACGCGAAAGGTAAAAACCAGACAGCCCTTGTAACTCAGACAAAGGCAGGCAATTAACCGGTATGCCGCAAATGAAAATGCCCGATACTGTTATCGGGCATTTTCTATAATTCTATATCGGCAAGCTCAGGTTCAATGGTCCAGTCGATATCAGACAATTCTTTTTTAAGGCGCTGGCGTTCTTTCAGCTCTTCAATTTCGCGCCATCTGCGTTTTGCTGCCCGGGGTTTGGCGGCAGGACGCTCCAACATATTCAGTAAGTCTTCGAAGCTTTCCATTATACGGCCTCTCTGATGCTGTTGTTATTTTCGACAAAAGGTTTATCACACTTTTGCCGAAAATAAAACAATTAAGTGACAGTACAATGACAATAGCGCCGCTTGCGCAATTATTTTTGTTTCAAAAATAGTGACACCAGCGTGCTGGTTGAACTATCCAGTCCTGCAACCTGCTGGCCGGTCAAAGCCTTATAAATCGGGCCTGACAGCTGCTTACCCAGTTCCACGCCCCACTGATCAAAAGAGTTTATCTGCCACAGTACACCCTGACAGAACACCTTGTGTTCATACAGGGCGATCAGGGCACCCAGATAATAAGGTGACAGTTCCGGCAACAACAGGGTATTGCTGGGTTTGTTGCCGGGAGAGGCTTTATGCGGTGCCAGTGTTTCAGCTTCAGCTGCTGACATGCCCTGCGCCAGGCATTCGGCACGGGCCTCGTCAATCGTTTTACCCTGCATCAGGGCCTGAGTCTGGGCAAAGCAATGTGCGGCCAGCCGTTTGTGGTGATCCGCCAGCGGATGTTTAACCTGCAGTGGCAGGATAAAATCTGCAGGCACGATCAGATTGCTCTGGTGCAATAACTGATGATAAGCATGCTGGCCGTTGGTCCCGGCATCACCCCAGATTACCGGCGCTGTGGCATAGTCAATTTTGTTACCCGCCCGATCAACGCCTTTGCCGTTGCTCTCCATATCCAGTTGCTGCACATAAGACGGCAGCAGACGTAAATAGTGGCTGTAGGGCAGCAGAGCCTGAGCCTGACAGCCAAAGGCGTTAATGTACCAGACGCCGAGTAATGCCAGAATAACCGGCATATTCTGCTCAAACGGGGTATTGATAAAGTGCTGATCCATCGCATTGGCACCTGCCAGTAGCTGCTCAAACTGCTGGTTGCCGATTAACAGCGCAACAGGTAAACCTATTGCAGACCATAATGAGTAACGACCACCGACCCAGTCCCACATCGGCAGAATGTTACCGGCGACAATACCGAATTCGGCAGCCGCCTGAATATTAGACGATGCCGCCCAGAAATGACGGGCAATAGCATCGCTGTCTGCGCCATGCTCAATAAACCATTGCCGTACGGCCAGAGCGTTCTGCTTGGTTTCTTCAGTACCAAACGATTTTGATGCGACAAATACCAGGGTGGTTTCCGGCGACAGGTTTTTTATCACATCGCTGACTACGGCACCATCAATGTTGCCGGCAAAATGCAGTTTCAACTTGCCATTATGATAAGGTTGCAGCGCTTCAACTGCCATTTGTGGCCCCAACAGCGAGCCGCCGATACCGATCCAGATCACATCGGTAATCGGTTTGCCGGTATATCCCGGATATTGCTGTTGATGCAGCTGATTGACCAGCGCTGTCATTTTATCGCGGCAAGCCTGGATTTCTGCGCCGATGTTTTCGCCATCTAAGGTAATTTTGCTGTAATCGGCAGAGCGCAGCAGCATATGCCATACCGTGCGTTGTTCGGTATTATTAATTTTTTCGCCGCTGAGCATTTGCTGCAGCAGCGGTTTAATCCGGCTTTGTTCTGCCAGCTTTAATAATGCCTGCCAGCTTGCATCGTCGATCAGGTTTTTGGAGTAGTCGAGAGTAATATCGGCCGCGGTAACGGTATAACGTGCTGCCCGTTCAGGATCTGCCGCAAAAGCCTGCCGTAACGAACCCTGCCGCGACGCTAACGCTGTTAGTTCGGGCCATAAAGTACTCGACATAAAAACTCCTTATATACCAATGTTCTATAGTTCTGCCTGAATGGCTTGTTCCAGCTTGCGCTGATCTGCTGCAAATTTACGGATCCCTTCTGCCAGTTTCTCCGTTGCCATGGCATCTTCGTTCATTGCCCATCTGAAAGCCTGCTCACTCAGTGTTTCAGGTTTGCGGTTAACCGCACCGTTATCACGTAAATGTACTGCTAACTCGCCTTGTTGCTGGCTTAACTCGGCCAGCAGGGCCGGGCTGATGGTTAAACGGTCGCATCCGGCCAGCGCAAGCACTTCACCGGTATTGCGGAAACTGGCACCCATCACGATAGTGTTAAAGCCATGATCTTTATAGAAGCGATAGATATCACGTACCGACACTACGCCCGGATCGGTTTCGGCGGTATAGTCCTGCCCGGTACTGGCTTTGTACCAGTCCAGAATCCGGCCAACAAAAGGAGAAATCAGATAAACACCCGCTTCAGCACAGGCTCTGGCTTGTGCCATATGAAACAGTAACGTCAGATTACACTGAATACCTTCCTGCTCCAGCTGCTTTGCGGCCTGAATACCTTCCCAGGTGGAGGCTATTTTGATCAGGATGCGATCTTTGCTGATACCGTTATCCTGATACAGAGCAATCAGCTGTCTGGCTTTTTCTGTGGTGGCTGCGGTATTAAAAGATAAGCGGGCATCGACTTCTGTTGATACCCGGCCTGGCACCAGCTTGCTGATGGCGGTGCCAATGTCTACTGCAAATTTATCGCTGGCAAGGGTTAATTGTTGCGCCGGACTGGTCGCTTTACTCTTTGCGTAGCGAACAGCTGCTGCCAGTATCGGTTTGGCAAATTCCTGCTGACTGGCATTAAGCAGTAATGACGGGTTGGTTGTGGCATCAACCGGACGGAATTGTTCAATTGCGGTAAGATCGCCACTGTCGACGACCACAGTCGTCACGGCTTTTAATTGGGTTAGTAAGTCACTCATATTGTTTTATTACCATAATTTTAATCACATTCTACGTGATTCAGGGTTTGATAAGCAATTAATGTAGGAAAGTTACAACAAAAATGGCGGTTATCCTACTAAACCGGAAAACATTACCGTTATTTGCGGTAATCTGTATTCGCTGCTCTTCAGATGTGGCCTGACGAAGCGACTATTAATAAATTTACTGTCACGTTAGCACAGGATGTAAATGATCTTCCAAAGTAGTTTCTATAAAAGTAAAAAAATCCTGTTGATTGAAGACTACGAACCGGTCAGGGCTTCTATCAAAGGCATGTTACAGCAAATTGGTTTTGAAAATATTACATCTGTAGCTGATGCCGCTCAGGCTATGGCTCAGGCTGCCAGAAAGCCGTTCGACTTTATTTTAGCGGATTTTGAACTGGGTGACGGAAAAGATGCCCTGCAATTATTTGATGATCTGAAACAGCAAAGCCTGCTGAAGCCGGGTTGCTGTTTTGCGGTGATGAGCGCAGAACCAAGGCGTTTACCGATACATGGCATGATAGAAGGTATTCCGGATGGCTTTTTACTGAAACCTTTTACCTATATTGAGCTTGAAAAACGGCTGGCCAAAGCGCTGCAAAGTAAGCTGGAGCTACGAAAAGTTTATCTGGCACTGCATAACAAAGATCTGAAAGAAGCACAGTTACAGCTGGACGAAGTGATTAAGACTTCACCGGCATATACATTAATGGCGTTACGGCTGAAAGCCGAAATGCTGCTGGCGGCAAAAGACTACAATGCCGCGCACCAGCTCTATAGCAAGATAAGCCAGCAACGCGATTTTAACTGGGCACATCTGGGCAGTGCCATCGCCTTACTGAGGCTGGAGCAATATGCCGCAGCAGAGCAGGCATTACAGGGATTGTTACGCTACGACGATACCCGCCCGGAAGTACTGGACTGGTTAATCAGGTTATATCTTCAGCAGCAGGACTTGCCGCAGGCTGAAGAGCAGATGACCGAGCTGCTTAAATTATGGCCGAAAGATACTGCACGCCAGCATGCGCTGGGCATATTGTATCTGGTCAGCGACAAAGCTGACGATGCAATCCGTCACTGGCAAAAACTGATTCAGCAGTATCGTTTTTCGGTATTCGACAGTACAGAATATTATCTGGATCTGGCACGTTTACTGACAGATCAGTGCCAGTCAGCCGATATTGCCCATTTTAACAGTGCCCTGAGAAAAGCCGATGAAGTACTGAACAGCATTCCGCAAAAACTGATCAGCGAGCAGCTTGAACCACAACTGTTACTGCTGCGGGCGCGTTTGTATTTACTGCATGGCAGGATGACAGAAGCACGGGATCTGGTGACTGAACATGAATTTATGCAGGACGATATCGCATTACCGGTGGCGGCGCTGGCCGATAAAGTCAGGCTGTTGTTTGCACTGGGGAATCTTAAACAGGCGGAACATTGTCTGGAGCAACTGCGAAATCTTACGCCGGGTGATGATCTGACAGCTGATTGCCAGAGGTTGTTACAACAGCATCTGCTACAGCATGATGCATTGTTACGGGCAAAAATCCGGGAATGGAATCAGGGCGGAATAGCAGATGCTGATGCCGCTGACTACAAAGCTGCCCTGATCAAGTTACGGCAGGCATTTATGTATATGCCATACAATACTTCACTGGCAATCAATCTGTTGCATGTACTGAGTAAATTGCCACCTCATAAAGCGCTGACAACCCTGGCGCGCACCGTTCTTAATGTGCTGGAGTTTCAGGAACTGCCACCGGCCAGTCAGCAGAAGCTGGCGCTGATCAAACCACTGTTACCGGAGTTATATACCGGCTAAGCCGTTTTTTGTTATAGTGCGGGTTTTCAAGAAGTAAGCACTGGAATAAATACGATGTTGATGGTTGTTTCACCGGCTAAGGATCTGGATTTTGCACCACATACCTGTGGTATTGACAGTACTCAGCCTGCGATGCTGGAGCAAAGCCAGCAACTGATAGATATCTGTAAAAAGCTGACTCCGGCCGATTTATCATCGTTAATGCATATCAGCGACAAACTGGCAGGTTTGAATGCCGCCCGTTTTGCCCAGTGGTCGCTGCCTTTTACGGAAGCTAATGCCAAAGCTGCTGTTTTTGCCTTTAATGGTGATGTTTATCAGGGGCTGGACGCGGCATCACTTTCTGAGACAAGCCTCCGGTTTGCGCAGCAGCATTTACGTATTCTGAGCGGGTTGTATGGTGTGTTGCGGCCGCTGGATCTGATGCAGCCTTACCGGCTGGAAATGGGCACCAGACTGGCAAATGCCAGAGGCCGTGATCTTTATGCGTTCTGGCAAAGTACTATTACCGAGCAACTGAACCGGCAACTGGCAGTCACAGACAGTGATGTACTGCTTAACCTGGCCTCGCAGGAATACTTTAAAGCGGTTAAACCCGCGCTGTTGCAGGCCCGTATTGTCACTCCGGTCTTTAAAGATCAGAAAAACGGCCAGTACAAGATTATTTCATTCTATGCCAAAAAAGCCCGTGGTCTGATGGCCCGTTATGTGATTGAACGGCAACTGACGGCAGCGGAGCAACTGCAACAGTTTAATCTGCAAGGGTATTACTACAGCCAGGAACAATCTTCGGCCGACAGCCCGGTTTTTTTACGCGATCATGCATGAATACTAATGCAGCTACAGGGAATTTTGCTAAAATACGCCGCCTGATGTCGTTGGATATAAAATATGAAATTCCCTGGCCTGCGTAAAATTAAACACTACTTTCCTGTATCTCAGCCAAAACCTCAGTTGCCAAGCTTTGAAGTCAGGCCACAGCTGGATACTTATATCGTCGGGCTGGATCAAACCATTGTTGATGTGGTTGCCACCATCAGTGATGAATTTCTGCAAAAATACGGCATTCGTAAAGGGTTGTCGAATCTGGTCGAGCATGGCAAAGCCAATCTGATTTATCAGGAACTGATTGCCGATAATGCGATTTCAGATCATTTTGCCGGTGGCACTATCGGTAATACCATCCATAACTATTCGGTACTGGCTGACGACAAATCTGTACTGCTGGGTATTATGTCGGCCAATATCGGGCTTGGTTCTCCCGCCTATCATTATGTCTGCCATACCAGCTCTAAAGTAGATATGAACCAGTTGCAGGGGGTGGCAGGTGATATCGGCCGTGGTATTACCATGATTACACCTGATGGCGAACGTACTTTTGTAATTGATCCCGGTGATATGGATCAACTGAACAGTGACCATATTCCTGCCCATATTATTGCCGGTAGCGCAGCTATGGTAGTCAGTGCTTATCCGCTAAGGGCAAAAGGCCAGCCGATACAGGCGGCGATGATGAAAGCACTGAATGATGCCCGGAGCAGTAATGTCCCGGTGGTAATGAGTTTAGGCACCCGCCATCTGGTGGAAGAAAACCGGGAACTGATTTTGCAGACTATTGCCGGTTATGTGAATGTGCTGGCAATGAATGAACAGGAAGCCGAAGCACTGACGGGGTTTGCCGATCCATTGCTGGCAGCGCAGGCGATACTGGAATATACCGATATGGTACTGATTACCGCAGGTGCCGAAGGGTTGTATTTGTGTGGTTATGCTGATGATGCGGTAAAGCGGGAAAGTACTAATCCGATAAAATCTGCCTGTCTGCCTGATTTTAACCAGTATGAATTCAGCCGGCCAATGCTGCGTCAGCATTGTCAGACACCGGTTAAGGTATATTCCCATATCGATCCGTATCTTGGCGGGCCAGAGCGTATTATGAATACCAATGGCGCCGGTGATGGTGCACTGGCGGCTATTTTGCACGATATGGCGGCCAATCATTATCACCGCCAGGTGCAGCCGCTTTCCAGCAAGCACGAACAGCCCTATCTGGCATACTCTTCTTTTGCCCAGATTTGTAAATATGCCAACCGTGTCAGCTATGAAATTCTGGTCCAGAATGCTTCACGCTTATCAAAAGGATTACCGGAGCGGGAAGACAGCCTGGAAGAAGCATACTGGGATCGCTAAGGGCTGCTTATGCTTGCTGTTTCTTCATGGCAGAGGCTGATAAAGTGGCGCTGCAATGCTGAATGATATTTCTGGCGGTGCCAGATAAGTTTCAACTGGCGGCTGAAACGTTGTGGCAATGCTAATCTGACCAACTGGCCGGTACGCAACCGGTCTGCTGCGGCATGGGCTGAAATCAGAGTCAGCCCGATACCGGCTTCCACCGCTTTCATAACTGCTTCAAGGGTATTGAGTTCGGTGATGTTACCGCAATGCTGTAGTAGTGGCGCCAGCTGGTAGTCAAACTGTTCGCGGCTGCCCGATTGCGGTTCGCGTAATACCCAGGGCTGACCATTCAGGTTACTGAGTTCTGTATGTTGCTGCTGTGCCAGCGGATGCGCCGGGCTGGCCAGCAGGTACATTTCATCTTCCAGCCAGTTTACCGTAACCAGTTCCGGGTAAGGGTTTTCACCTTCAATCAGCGCAAGATCCAGTTCAAATTGCAGTAATTTCTGACACAGATTGTAACTGTTACTGATAAAGACTTTGGTTTGTCCCTGCGGTAAGCGGCTTAGCAGCGCAGGTAACAGGTAGTTGCCTATCGTCTGGCTGGCACCCAACCTTAATTGCCCCTGCAGCATCTGGCTGCTGAACAGCTGTTCTATTTCGCTGGCTCTGGTCAGTAACTCATCGGCCAGTGGCTGTAACTGCCTGCCCTGATCATTGAGTTTTAACCGTGGGTGAACCCGGTCAAACAGTGGGACATTAAGCTGGTTTTCCAGCTCTGTCAGGGCCTGGGACACGGCAGCTTTACTCAGACATAGCTCGTCTGCTGCCGCAGTCAGATTACCCAGTCTGGCTATGTTAACAAACACCTGTAGTTTCTTCAGGGTCAGCATGTTCGGTTTTTCCGTATGATGTGTTCTAAACGTTCAGATATCTTAAATGCATTATTGTTTTTATCATAGCCTGTATCAGACAGAAGCAGGAGAACAGAAATGATGCAGCGGATCCGGATGGCTGTTGCTACAGTACCAACACCACTGGCCGGTCTGGCACTGGGGCTGGGCAGTCTTGGCTGGTGCTGGGAATATGCCGCAGATTTTTCCGGACGGGTTCAGCAGGCCGGAGCCGGTATTGCCGGTTGTCTGCTGCTGGTGCTGTTGCTGAAATTTCTGCTGCAACCCCGCCTGCTACGGCAGGATTTAGCGCATCCGGTAATGGGCAGTGTATTACCCACTTTTGCTATGGGCTGGATGGTAGTATCAGTATCTTTACCTGTGTCAGTGGCTGTACCGCTGTGGCTGGCTGCACTGCTGCTGCATTTGGGGTTTCTGCTGGGGTTTGTATGGCACCGGTTGCAGGATCTGCAGTTACCGCTGATGATACCTGGCTGGTTTGTGCCGCCTGTTGGTATTATCACCGCGGTGGTGACCTGCCCACAACCTGCATTCAGTACCCTGGTTCAGGGAATTTTCTGGTTTGGCTTAATATGTTACAGCCTGCTGTTGCCGCTAATGCTGTTCCGGTTACTGTTTGCCGGTGCCGTACCGGATGGCGCAAAGCCGACGATTGCCGTGCTGGCCGCACCCGCCAGTCTGGCGCTTGCCGGTTATCTCAGCATTGCGGAGCCATCGGGTCTGCTGGTGGCAATATTGCTGGGTATCGCTTTACTGATGACGGCGCTGATTTATCTGTCGCTGATACTATTACTGAACTTACCGTTTACTCCGGGGTTTGCTGCTTATACTTTTCCGCTGGTAATCAGTGCTACGGCGTTATTTAAAGTCAGTTTGCTGCTTAGTGGCAACGGGGCTGTAGCAGAAGCCGGCTGGCTGCACGGGCTGGCAATATTTGAACTGCTGGTTGCTACCGCCGTAACTTTTTATGTCTGTATCCGCTATGCAGGTTACTTTTGGGAATTATATTCAGAGCGAGTGCTAATACCAATCAGTTAACATTTCGTATGAATCGCCTTGTTCACGCCAACACGCCGTAAACCCATCCCTGGGGGCTCGGTTCCGCCCGTCCGGGGCTCCAACGGTTGGCTTAGAACAAGCCGATTCATGCTTAATTAAGTATCAGGCAAAACTGCCAGCCCTGATGAGTGCTCAGCTCTGAAACACATTTTCCAGCAACCGGAATGTACCGGCATCCGCATCCATTTCTACCTTGCCACCAACGGGTACAATAAACTGTTTAGGTATATGGCCAATCATCGCGCCGCGATAGGCCGGAATATTCAGTGGTTTGATATGGTCGTCAAAAATCTGATCCATTGTCAGCCAGCCATAACCACCACTGGGGCGGCAAGCGGTGCATTCGCCAAAGATAAAACCTTTTATTTTATCCAGTGCGCCCATCAGTTTTAGGGTGCTAAGCATTCTGTCGATCCGGTATGGCGCTTCTTCCACATCTTCCAGGAACAGTATTTTATCCTGAAAATCAGGCAGATATGGTGACCCGGCTAATGCTGTCAGTACTGTCAGGTTGCCGCCAATCAGTTCACCCTGTACTTTGCCACCGGTAATGGTCTGGGTACGGTTCTGCCGTGGCACCAGTTCATCTTTGGCTTCCGGGGTGTTCTGATAGGAGATAAGTTCGCGCTGAAAAAATAACCGGTCGAATTGTTCGGCATTAAAGCTGTTCCAACTGCCGGTGCCGTTAGGGCCATGAAACGTCACCAGTCCGGTTTGGGCACCGATAGCATTATGCAGGGCGGTAATATCGGAGTAGCCCAGCAGCACTTTCGGGTTTTTGCGTATCAGATCATAATTCAGCAGCGGTAATACGCGGGCGGCGCCTGAACCGCCACGCAGGCAGATAATGCCATTGACACTTTTATCAGCGAACATGGCATTAATATCGGCTGCCCGGTCTTCATCACGTCCGGCCAGGTGTCCGCGTTGATCAGAAAGATGCTTACCATGTTTTACCTTAAAGCCAAGCGCTTCCAGCACCTCTGTGGCAATCTGAATATCAATACGCTCTGCCGTGGCTTTAGACGGGCTGACCAGCCCAACGGTATCGCCTTTATGCAGTGCTTTTGGCAATAAACGTGTTGCAGAGGGTTTACTGCCGGCAGCTGCAGAAACAGAAGCACAGCTGATCAGCGGCAGCAGGCTGAAAGCCAGCGCCGAGGTTTTGATAAATTGTCTTTTGTTCATTATTTTCCCTTGTAACCGTTGTTATGTAATGTTTTATTCTTCAACTTGCTTATTGCAAGAATATTCTATTCTTTGCCCGGTTGACAAGATTAATTCTGAGCAGCAGATAAGCAGTTGTTGCTGGTAATATCACCAGCTTAGCAGCTTTGTTACAGGAATAATTGATATAAAAGCTCCTGTGGCAGGAGCTGTGAGGGATTAATAAGCCAGCTGATATATGACTGACATCAGGCCTTTTTGGCTTTTTTCTTGTTTTTGACCTTCTTTTTCACCGGTACGCTGGCTTCTCTGTGTTTCGGGCGTAAATGATCAATTACCCGGCGTTTCAGTTTTTGCTCGGTGTAACGCTCAACTTTCGCCAGCACAGCCATATCGTGTGCTTCAACCAGTGATATGGCGGTGCCTTTTTTGCCTGCCCGGCCGGTACGGCCAATACGGTGCACGTATACATCGGCAGTGCGGGGCATATCGTAATTAATGACATGGCTGATATCATCGATATCCAGCCCGCGGGCCGCCACATCGGTTGCAATCAGGATATTTACCTTACCGGAGCTGAAGCGTTCAACGGCCTGCATCCGTTTGTCCTGCGGCATTTCGCCCTGTAGCCAGCAGCAGCGCAGACCGGCACTTTCCAGCTGGCCGGATAAGGTGGCCAGCCGTTCCCGGGTTTTAACGAACACAATTGCCTTGCTGGCATCTTCCTGTTGCAGTAAATGGATCAGTAATGCCAGTTTATGGCTGTTATCGTCAGCCAGGTGGATCCATTGCAGAATTTTAGCTTTTTCCCGGCGCGGCGGTGTGGCTTCTACCCGTTCCGGCTCTTTTAACGCGTGGGCAGCAAAGCGCTCCAGCGACGGGCCTTCCAGCGTGGCGGAAAACAAAAAGGTCTGGCGGCGACGGCGGGCTTCCAGCACAATGCGGTTCATTTCACCAATAAAACCCATATCCAGCATGCGGTCGGCTTCATCCAGAATTAACAGCTCTATTTCGTCAGCCTGAAAGCTTTCTTCGTCCAGGTATTCGGTCAGCCTGCCGGGGGTGGCGACCAGAATATCGTTGTTTTTCTCCAGTGTATCTTTATGGCTACCGTAATTAATACCACCGGTAATAACGCCGACATTCAGCGAGGTAAACTGACTGAATTTACAGAATTCATCATAAACCTGATATGCCAGTTCACGGGTTGGTGTCATCACCAGTACCCTGGCAAAGCCGGGATCACGGCGTGGAAAATCCAGCAGATACTGAATGGCAGGCAATACAAACGCCAGCGTTTTGCCGGTACCGGTGGGGGCGCTGGCTAATAAGTCACGGCCATCCAGCGCCAGCGGAATTGCCTGTTGCTGGATCAGGGTGGGTTGTTTAAAACCGGACTGGCTGATGGCACGGTTGATGGCGTCATCCAGTTGAAAATCTGCAAAATTCATTTTTTACCTCAGTCAGTGTATCCGCTGGCCGGTGACAACATAACCGCTGCACAGTAAACTTGGCGGCGGAGGCATTATGTCATCAGGTTTTCAGTGTAAACAGTTTTATATTGCCCATGATCAGTGTGCGATGAAAGTCAGCACTGATGCATTATTACTGGGGGCATGGGTGCAATTACCGGCATCCGGCAATTTGCTGGATATTGGTGCCGGTAGCGGTATTATCAGTCTGATGCTGGCGCAGCGCTGTGCCGGAAAATTACCGGTAGTGGCGGTGGAACTGGACAGCTCCGCTGCTGCCCAGGCTGCTGTCAATGTGCAGCAAAGTCCGTGGCCAGATGCGATCAGAGTGATAAAAGGCGACATTCTAACGCATCAGTGTGCTGAAGGTTATAGTTTAATTGTGTCTAACCCGCCTTTTTTTCAGCAGCGGCTGGCAGCAGTTGATCCGCTGCGGCATCAGGCACGGCATAACGACAGCCTGCCATTTGCGGCATTATTACAGCAAGCCCGGCATTTGTTGCGACCCGGCGGGCGGTTTGAACTGATTTTGCCAGTGGCTGAAGCTGAAATATTTACTGTGCTGGCTCAACAGCAGGGCTGGTTTTTATACCGGTACGATGAGGTGTTTACGACCCCGGATAAAGCTGCCGGCCGTATTCTGATGAGCTGGCAGCGCGAATCTGCTGACACACAAACCGGTCAGTTACAGATCCGGCAGGCTGACGGCGCTTATACCACGCAATATCGCCGGTTGCTGCGGGATTTTTATCTGAAGTTTTAAGCTGTCTGCTGCTTATCGCTTTAGCTCAGCCCGGTAATTTCAGTCAGGATCTGGGTGATCCAGTCGTTCAGGCGCTGATCAGTTAAGTCGTACTGGTTTTCATCATCCAGCGCTAAACCATAAAACCAGTCGCTGTCTTCGGTCACGGCTTTTGAGGCAATAAATTCATAACCGGCAGTTGGCCAGAAGCCAATTCTGATCGGGTTATGCACGGCAATTGCTTCGTGCAGCATACCGACAGCATCCTGAAACCATTCGCTGTAACCGATCTGATCGCCCATGCCGTAAATTGCAATAATTTTTCCGGACAGGTTAGTTTCGGCAATTTGTGGCCAGTGTGCTTCCCAGTCTTCCTGTATTTCGCCAAAATCCCAGGTGGAAAGGCCAAAAATCAGAATATCGTAGTCGGCTGTTTTACTAAGCGGAACTTGCCGGATATTATGCAGATCGACAATTTCAGGGCCAATCAGTGCCTGAATTTTTTCTGCCACCATTTCGGTATAACAGGTGGTTGAACCGTAAAATAAACCAATTTTCATAAGTCTGTCTGGCTGAGTTGCTATCGGCTGCTATATGCCGGAATGGGCTGCAAGTTTAGCAGAACTTCTGGGCTGGCAAAATGCCGCAATGCTGATCCGTTAAGGTTCATTTTTAAGTAGAAAAATGCCGGGCTTTGCCTGAACCTGTGCATCGGGTAAGATAAACACGGTTTTACAGGAAACGGACATGAGTGACATCAGCGATAGCGAGCAGGATATTATCAGCCAGTTTCTGGATCAGCTGTGGCTGGAAAAAAATGTAAGT
Organism: Chromatiaceae bacterium AAb-1; assembly: GCA_033792355.1. GTDB lineage: Bacteria > Pseudomonadota > Gammaproteobacteria > Enterobacterales > Alteromonadaceae > Alishewanella. Next base: position 16,988 of record JARXRR010000033.1, on the reverse strand, counting down.
GAACATACACTTTCTGCTTATGGCACAGACTTAAAAAAGTTTGCCGGTTTTGCCCGTCAGCAGAACAGCAGCTTATTGCAGACTGATAATCAGTTACTTAACCTTTACCTCAGTTGGCGCTACGATCAGCAATTCAGCCCGCGTAGTACATCGCGTTTGTTAAGCAGCCTGCGTCGTTTTTATGGATACTGTCACCGCAAAGCCCTGATAGCAGAAAACCCGGTAAGCCAGTTATTAAATCCTAAAATTGGCCGGGCGTTGCCGAAAACCCTGTCTGAGCAGGATGTCGACGCGCTGCTGGCTGCACCTGATATTAATGATCCTGTACAATTTCGTGATAAAGCGATGCTGGAATTGCTGTACGCCAGCGGGCTCAGGGTCAGTGAACTGGTCGGGCTGACCATGCAACAGATTAATCCCCGGCAGGGAGTGGTCAGGGTTACCGGTAAAGGCCGGAAAGAACGACTGGTGCCAATGGGAGAGGATGCGCAGGAATGGCTGTTACGTTACCTGCACCAGGGCAGGGCGGTACTGCTGGGAACGCAGTTTCCTGATGTGGTTTTCCCCAGTTTACGCGGGCAACAGATGACCCGGCAAACATTCTGGCACCGGATAAAATACTATGCCAAAGTTGCTGCGATTAAGGCCGAGTTATCGCCACATACGTTACGCCATGCCTTTGCCACTCATTTGCTGAATCATGGCGCTGATTTAAGAGTGGTGCAAATGCTGCTGGGACACAGTGATTTATCGACTACACAAATTTATACTCATGTCGCGCAGGCACGTTTACAAAGTCTGCATCAACATCATCATCCGCGCGGATAGCGCTTACAGGAAACGATTATGAAGAAGCTGGTTGTTATGTTTTTAGGTCTGGGATTGTATATGACTGCTGCTGTCGCCAGTGTGCAGGACAGCAGTGCCAGCGAACAAAAAATACGGCAGATGTTTGATGAGCTGGGCCTGACCGTAAATGCGATATCAGAATCACCAGTGGCTGGCCTGTTACAGATTTTTACCAATAAAGGCCTGTTTTTTGTGTCTGCTGACGGGCGTTTTTTTATGGAAGGGCATATTTACGATTTAACCAACCGGGTGCTGGTTAACGATATGGCGATGCGGGGTTATGTGCACGATAATATCGCCCGCTATACTGATTCTGCCATTGAATATAAAGCAAAAAATGAAAAATATGTGGTGACCGTATTTACCGATCCTACCTGTGGTTACTGCCGTAAATTACACAATGAAATGAAAGATTATAACGATGCCGGCATTACCGTACGTTATCTGGGATTCCCGCGTGGCGGCCTGTCGTCAGAAACTTACCTGCAAATGCAACATATCTGGTGCACCAAAAACGCAAGAGGTGCGATGAACGATGCTAAAGCGGGTAAAACGATAAGCCCGGCCATGTGTGCCAATAAAGTAAAAGAGCACTATGAACTGGGGCAGTCTTTTGGCATCAGCGGTACACCGGCAATTGTGCTGCCAGGTGGTCAGATTGCGCCGGGGTATTTGCCAGTAGCGGCATTGCTGGAAAAACTGCAAGCCGAACAGTAATCAGACCTGACATATGACAACTATCTTAAAAAAAATTGCCCGTCGTGAAGTTCCGGCAGACATCAGTCTGCCATCGACATTGCATCCTGTGCTGCAACGTATTTATGTCAGCAGAGGCGTAACGTTAGCGCAGGAACTGGAAAAAACTGCGGCGGGTTTACTGCCTTACCAGCAACTGAAAGGTATTAATGACGCCGTTGAGCTGTTAATCACGGCTTTGCAGCAGCAACAGCGGATTGTGATCGTCGGCGACTTTGATGCCGATGGCGCCACCAGTACAGCAGTGTTGCTGCTGGGGTTAAAAGCCTGTGGTTTTAACTATCTGGAATATCTGGTGCCGAACCGGTTTGAATATGGCTATGGTTTAACCACGGAAATGGCCGAACTGGCAGTGGCACAGGGCGCTGAGCTGATTATTACCGTCGATAACGGTATTTCAGCGCTGGAAGGGGTCGCTCTGGCAAAACAGGCCGGTGTCAAAGTGCTGGTAACCGATCATCACCTGCCGGGCGCCGAATTACCGGTAGCCGATGCTATTGTTAACCCTAATCAGCCGGGCTGTACTTTTCCCAGTAAAGCGCTGGCCGGGGTCGGGGTGGTGTTTTATCTGTTACTGGCGTTACGGGCTGCCTTACGTACCCGGCAGTACTTTACGGAGAAAGGTATAACAGAGCCTAATCTGGCTGAGCTGCTGGATTTGGTGGCTCTGGGTACAGTGGCTGATGTGGTGCCGCTGGATACCAATAACCGCATTCTGGTGCATCAGGGGCTGCAACGTATTCGTAGTGGCAAGTGCCGGCCTGGTATTCAGGCGCTGATTGATATCGCCAGTCGTCAGGCGGCGCGCCTTACCGCCAGCGACTTTGGCTTTGCCCTGGCACCACGGCTGAATGCTGCAGGCAGGCTGGATGATATGTCGCTTGGGATCAGTTGCCTGCTGGCTGACAACCTGGCGCTGGCACGACAATATGCCGCAGAGCTGGATCAGCTGAATACCGAGCGGCGTTCGATTGAGCAGAGTATGCAAACCGAGGCGCAGGCTTATCTTAGTCAGTTGTCTTTCGATGGTGCTGAATTGCCACAATGCCTGTGTCTGTACCGCGAAGACTGGCATCAGGGCGTTATCGGCATTCTGGCCGGGCGGATTAAAGAACAGTTTCACCGCCCGGCAATTGCTTTTGCCGGTGGTGATAACGGCGAGTTAAAAGGCTCTGCCCGCTCGGTGCCGGGGTTGCATATCCGTGATTTGCTGGAAGAGATTTCCAGTCAGTATCCGGGGCTGATTAAAAAATTCGGTGGCCATGCGATGGCCGCCGGGCTGACGATTGATGCCGACCGGCTCGACACCTTTAAACTGGCACTGAATTTAACGGCCAGAAAACATATCAGCGAAGAACACCTGGCTGCAGTAATTTATACTGATGGCGAGCTGGACCACAGCTGCTTTGAACTGCAATTTGCCCAATTACTGCAAAACGCCGGCCCCTGGGGGCAGGCATTTCCTGAACCGGTATTTGACGGCGAATTTAAACTGATTAACCAGAAAATGCTGGCCGACCGCCACCTGAAATTACTACTGCAAACCCCGGAAGGTAAGTTGTGTGACGCCATCTGGTTTAATGCCGACAACAAAGCCTGGCCCAATGTGAATATTGAAAAGGTCCGGCTGGCATACCAGCTGGATATTAACGAATACCGCCAGCAACAGAACCTGCAACTGATAGTGCGGTATATGGAGGCGGTGGTATAAGTAAAGCTGTTGCGATGATCACAGTCTTTATCTATATTCATTTTTATTATTTATGAATATCGGAGTCAGATATGGCAAATACCAGTTTAAGTTTGGGTCAGCATTGGGAACACTTTATCCGTGAAGAAGTGGCTCATGGCCGCTATGGTTCTGCCAGTGAAGTAGTGCGTGATGCCCTGCGTTTGCTGGAAGACCGCAAACATCAGTTAGCTGCTTTACGGACTCATCTGGCAGAAGGCGCTGTTCAGGCAGAAAAAGGCGAGTTTGTCAGTGATTTTTCCATCGAAACATTATTGACGGAATTGGATCAGCAGTGAGTTTGCGTTACCAGTTAACGCCAAGAGCCTATGCTGATTTAATCAGTATAGGGCATTATACCCAGCAAAAATGGGGTAAAACCCAGCGGGACGACTATATTAATGCTCTGGTTAATCGTTTTGACTGGCTGGCTCAACAACCCGGTATCGGTAAGTCCAGATCAGAGGTGGCGCCGGGATATTTCAGTTTTGTTCATGCCGAACATGTGATTTTCTATATTAAACAGCCAGCTAATATCGCGATTATTGGTGTTGTTCATCGCCGCGCCGATCCGGAGAGTCATTTTTCGTTATAAATATCGGCCTCTTAAGGCCGATATTTTCCCGGTGACATCATTTTTAATTCGCTATGCAGACATGCCAGAGTTTATCTGGCATGTCGTTCGGTAGTATCAGGCCAGATCAAAACGATCCAGGTTCATCACTTTACCCCACACGGCAATAAAGTCTTTGATAAACCGCTCTTTTGCATCGGTACTGGCGTAAACCTCAGCTAATGAGCGCAGGATAGAGTTGGAGCCAAAAATCAGATCAACATTAGTGGCCTGCCACTTAGGTTCATCCGTGACACGGTCGCGTCCTTCAAACAGGGTTCCGTCTGCTGAAAGTGACTGCCATTTGGTACCCATATCCAGCAGGTTGACGAAAAAGTCATTGCTCAAGACACCGGGACGGGCAGTGAAAACGCCATATTCTGTCTGGCCGACGTTGTTGCCCAGTACCCGCAAACCACCGAGCAGTACGGTCAGCTCAGGTGCTGTCAGGGTCAGCAGGTGTGCCTTGTCAATCAGGGCTTCTACTGCTGATGCGGCATAACCCTCTTTGGCATAGTTGCGGAAGGCATCGGTTACAGGCTCAAGCAGTGCGAAAGATTCGACATCTGTCTGCGCCTGCGAAGCATCGGTACGGCCCGCGCTGAAAGGTACGGTTACTTCATAACCGGCATTTTTAGCTGCCTGCTCGATAGCCGCATTACCTGCCAGCACAATCAGATCTGCCAGCGACACTTTTTTGTTACCGGTCAGAGTCTTGTTGAAGTTATGGCGGATATCTTCAAGCACACTTAATACGTGGGCTAACTGTTCAGGCTGATTTGCTTCCCAGTCCTTCTGTGGTGCCAGCCGGATACGGGCGCCATTGGCACCACCGCGTTTGTCTGTACCACGGAACGTAGAGGCAGAAGCCCAGGCCGTTGATACCAGTTGCGATACCGTCAGGCCGGAGGCCAGCACACTGGCTTTAAGTGCTGCAATATCCTGGGTGGTAATTAACTCATGATCTACTGCTGGTAGCGGATCCTGCCAGATCAGATCTTCTTTCGGTACTTCCGGGCCAATGTAACGTGAGCGGGGGCCCAAATCACGATGCGTCAGCTTAAACCAGGCACGGGCGAATGCTTCGGCGAAAGCCTGTGGATTATGCAGGAAGCGGCGTGAAATTTTTTCATAGATCGGATCGAAACGCAGCGACAGATCCGTAGTTAGCATCGTTGGTTTGTGCTTTTTCGACGGATCATGTGCATCCGGGATAACCGCTTCGGCATCTTTGGCTACCCACTGGATTGCACCTGCCGGGCTTCTTTCCTGTACCCATTCGTATTTGAACAGGTTTTCGAAGAAGAAGTTGCTCCACTGGGCCGGTGTCTGGGTCCAGGTTACTTCCAGCCCACTGGTGATCGTGTCGCCGCCGTGGCCGGTGCCGTAGCTGCTGAACCAGCCCAGGCCCTGTGCTTCCAGCGGTGCGTCTTCAGGATCCGGTCCGACATGGTCTGCCGGGCCGGCACCGTGGGTTTTACCAAAAGTATGACCTCCGGCAATCAGGGCCACGGTTTCCTCGTCGTCCATCGACATATTGCCAAATGTTTTGCGAATGGCATGAGCGGCAGACAGCGGGTCACCGTTAGCTTCCGGGCCTTCCGGGTTAACGTAGATCAGCCCCATTTCGGTGGCACCAAGCGGGTTGGCCAGGGCTTCAGGGTGACGGTGAGCCAGCCAGGTTTTTTCATCACCCCAGAAGATATCCTGATCCGGTTCCCAGGTATCTTCGCGGCCGGCAGCAAAACCGAAAGTACGGAATCCCATCGTTTCCAGCGCGACATTACCGGCAAGGATCAGCAGGTCAGCCCAGGAGATTTTCTGGCCGTATTTTTGTTTGATTGGCCATAACAGCCGGCGTGATTTGTCGATATTAACGTTGTCCGGCCAACTGTTCAGTGGTGCGAAGCGCTGCTGACCACGACCACCGCCGCCACGGCCATCGGCAGCACGATAAGTACCGGCACTGTGCCAGGTCATACGGATGAACTGTGGCCCATAATGACCAAAATCTGCCGGCCACCAGTCCTGTGAATCGGTCATCAGGTCGCGTAAATCTTTCTTCAGTGCTTCGTAGTCCAGTTTCTTGAACTCTTCGGCATAGTTGAACTTTCCGCCCAGCGGGTTGGATTTGGCTGAATGCTGATGCAGGATATCCAGACGTAACTGTTCAGGCCACCAGTCACGGTTGGAAGTGCCACTGCCAGCAGAAGGACTCTTTGGTAAGTTAGCTCCCGAAAACGGGCATTTTGATTCTGTGGTCATTGTCTTATTCCTTCAATTGCTTATAGTTATATCTGCTGCCTGGCACAATCCGGGTTAACAGCCGACCCAACAATACAGTACCGTTAGCATTCAATCAGTCTATACTGATCTCGAAATTAAGCCTAACCAAGCACTTGATATCGATCAAATGAATTATATCGAAACGCTTAATAGCTTTTTTCAATCTAAAGTTTCCCTGCAAGGCGGGCTGCATTACCTGCTATTAATCTGCTACAATCAGCGCCAATTTTTTCGCTAGATTTTAAGCTAACAGAGAACAGTATGTTTGAAGTGAATCCGGTTAATAACAGTATCAAAGACTTAACAGAACGCACCAATGTGCTTCGGGGGTATCTTTGACTACGATGGCAAAAAAGAACGCTTAGAAGAAGTTTCCCGCGAGCTGGAAGATTCCGCGATCTGGAATACCCCCGATAAAGCTCAGGCGCTGGGTAAAGAGCGTTCGGCACTGGAACAGATTGTCGGCACCATAGATAAACTGGATCAGGGGCTGGAAGATGTTGCCGGTCTGCTGGAGCTTGCGGTTGAAGCGGAAGACGAAGAAACCTTTGAAGAAGCCAAAACTGAACTGGCAGATCTGGAAAAACAGCTGGCGTTGCTGGAGTTCCGGCGGATGTTCTCTGGTCAGAATGATCAAAACGATTGTTATCTTGATATTCAGGCCGGTTCCGGTGGTACGGAAGCGCAGGACTGGGCCAGTATGCTGATGCGGATGTATCTGCGCTGGGGCGAAGATAAAGGCTTTAAACCGGAACTGTACGAAGTAACCGATGGTGATGTCGCCGGGATTAAAGGCTGTACTATCAAATTTACCGGTGAATATGCCTATGGCTGGCTGCGTACCGAAACCGGTGTACATCGCCTGGTGCGCAAAAGCCCGTTTGATTCCGGTAACCGTCGCCATACCTCTTTTGCGTCTGTTTTTGTGTCACCGGAAATTGACGACGATATTGAAATTGAAATTAACCCGGCAGATTTACGCATAGATACCTACCGTGCTTCCGGTGCCGGTGGACAGCACGTTAACCGTACTGATTCAGCAATCCGGATTACCCACTTACCGACCAATATTGTGGTGCAGTGTCAGAATGACCGTTCGCAGCATAAAAACCGCGATAATGCCTTTAAGCAACTGCGGGCCAAACTGTATGAGTTTGAATTGCAGAAGCAAAACGCTGAAAAGCAGGCGCTGGAAGACACTAAATCTGATATTGGCTGGGGCAGCCAGATCCGCTCTTACGTACTGGATGACTCACGTATCAAAGACTTACGTACCGGTGTCGAAACCCGTAATACCCAGTCAGTGCTGGACGGCGACTTAGACAAATTTATCGAAGCCAGCTTAAAAGCTGGTCTGTAATTTTTCGTACTTAATCAGGAATCAACTATGTCTGAACACAATAACCAGCATGAAGAAATTCAGGACGTTAACAAACTGATTGCTGAGCGAAAACAGAAGCTGGCCGCTTTACGTGAACAGGGAAATGCTTTTCCTAACGACTTTCGCCGCGACAGTATTTCTTCAGACGTTATCGCAAAATACGAGCACCTGACTAAAGAAGAGCTGGAACAGCAAAATATTACCGTCAGCCTGGGCGGCCGTATTATGACCCGCCGTATTATGGGTAAAGCCAGTTTTGTTACCATTTCGGATATGGGTGGCAAAATTCAGCTGTATGTGGCGCGCGACAGCCTGCCGGAAGGTGTCTATAACGAGCAGTTTAAAAAGTGGGATTTGGGCGATATTATCGGTGCTACCGGCCATCTGTTTAAAACCCAGACCGGCGAATTAACCGTATGGCTGAGTGATATCCGGCTGCTGACCAAAGCCCTGCGGCCGCTGCCGGATAAATTCCACGGCTTAACCGATAACGAAGCGCGTTACCGCCAGCGTTATCTGGATCTGATTTCCAACGAACAGTCGCGTAAAACCTTTCTGGTACGCAGTAAAACGGTGGCTTATATCCGCCGCTTCTTTAATGACCACGGTTTTCTGGAAGTGGAAACGCCAATGTTACAGGCGATTCCGGGCGGCGCCTCTGCCCGGCCATTTGAAACCCACCATAACGCACTGGATATGCAGATGTTCCTGCGTATTGCACCAGAGTTGTATTTAAAACGGCTGGTAGTAGGGGGCTTTGAAAAAGTATTCGAGCTGAACCGTAACTTCCGTAATGAAGGGGTTTCGACCCGCCATAACCCGGAATTTACCATGCTGGAATTCTACTGGGCTTATGCCGATTACAACGACCTGATGGATCTGACGGAAAAACTGTTCCGTGGCTTGGCATTGGATGTACTGGGTACAACTGAAGTGCCATATCAGGGCGAAGTATTTGATTTTGGCAAACCCTTTGCCCGGATGTCAGTCACTGAATCTATCCTGCATTACAACCCGGAAATTACCAAAGAGCAGCTGGCAAGCCGTGAATCGGTTGCGGCTTTGGCCAAAACACTGGGTATTGAAGTCAAAGACAACTACGGTCATGGCCGTATTCTGATGGAAGTATTCGACGAACTGGTTGAGACCAAGCTGCGTCATCCAACTTTTATTACCGAGTACCCGGCAGAAGTGTCACCACTGGCGCGCCGTAACGACCATAACCCGGAAATTACCGACCGTTTTGAATTCTTTATCGGCGGCCGCGAACTGGGTAACGGTTTCAGCGAGCTGAACGATGCCGAAGATCAGGCCGAGCGCTTCCGCGAGCAGGTTGCGCAAAAAGATGCCGGTGACGATGAAGCCATGTTCTACGATGATGACTTTGTTACTGCGCTGGAACACGGCTTACCACCAACCGCCGGGCAGGGTATCGGTATCGACCGGTTAGTGATGCTGCTGGCTGATGCCGCTTCAATCCGTGATGTGATCCTGTTCCCGCATATGCGGTTGCATCACGATAAGTGATTGAAATTAAATGTTTAAAAAAGCCAGACTCTGTGTCTGGCTTTTTTGCATTTAATGCTCAGCCAAAGCTGGCCCGGATGTCGGCAATGCTGATAAACAGCTTGTGTTCGCTATCCTGAAAAGCGTTAAAACCGTATTTCTGGTAAAAGTGTTTCGCGCCGTCTTTGGCACCAACAACCACCAGTGGAAAGCCCACCGTATCGCTGGCCTGTAGCAGTTTTCTCAGCGCATCGATCAACAGCCATTCGCCAAAGCCCTGGCCTTTATAGCGTTGATCAACAGCCAATCTGGCAATCAGGCCGCCAGAGGTGGCAGGCTGGTGTTTTTTCTGTAACGGTGCAGGCAAGGCATTTAAATCCAGCGGTGCCATCGTCAGACTATAAAAGCCAACAATATGCTGCGGGGTGTTGCTGCACTCCAGCACAAAGGTGCGGGTGTTGTCTTTTCGGGCTTGTTGCCCTGCCATCAGTTTAAGGTAGTTGTTTAATGGCTCGATACCGCAGTTAAAGCGGTTTTTGTCATGTTTGTTGCTATCAAGTAGTACGGTATGCATTTATTGCACTTTACCGGCGTAACGGGCAAAAGCGGCTTGTAAAGCAGGGTTGGCGGTTGCCGGTTGATCCAGTGCCGTCATCAGTAAAATGGCGTCACGCTCAGATAGTTTAAGCGCCTGCTCACGTTCAATAATAAGTTTGGCTTTTTCCACTGCTGCATTTAGCACAAAGGAGTTAATGCTGGACATACCGGCAATAGCAGCGGCTTTGGTCAGTAAATCCTGTGTATCAGCATCAACTCTGGCGGTAATTCTGGGAAGTGTCGCGGTCATAAATAATTACCCTGTGTGGCAAAATGGCACATGGCGGATTATCTACCGATAGCAGGCCAAGGTCAAGCGATGTGCCAGAATGACACTCTAATTTATATGTTTAATCTTAATTGCATAAAATTTCAGCTTATTGCTTGCATCTTTACTGTGTGTCACCTAGTATTTGCTGTGTGGTACATAGTATATGTCGCACAGTATAAACAGGAGTAGCAAATGACACAGGCGCAACTGGATAAAATGCGGCTGGAACTGCGGCGCGGGGTGCTGGTACTGGCGGTACTGGCGTCGCTGAAGCAGCCACATTACGGCTATTCACTACGCAAGCAGTTACAGGATGCCGGCATTGATATTGACGAAGGTACGCTGTATCCGCTGATCCGCCGGCTGGCCGAACAGGGGCTGCTGGACAGTGAATGGCAGCAGGCCGAAGGGCGTGAGCGGCGTTATTACCAGCTATCTGAACTGGGAGCCGGCATGCTGACACAGCTGACCGAAGAATGGCAACAACTGAACAGTGCGGTAACTCCGCTGCTACAGGCAGAAAATGGGGAATAAATAATGGAACTGGTAAAACGTTATATTGCAGCCGTGCAACGCCAGTTGCCGGAGAAAAAACAACAGGAAATCGGCCGTGAGCTGGAAGCTAATATTATGGATCAACTGGAGGCGTTGGCAGCTGAGCAGCAACGCAGCCTGACCGATGATGATATCGCCGTAGTACTGAAAAATATGGGGCATCCGCAACAGGTGGCGCAACAGTTCTTCCCGCCACAGCCGTTGATTAGCCTGCATTATATGCCGGTGTACCGCTATACGCTGTATATGGTGCTGGGGATTTTATTTGTACTGCAGATTATTGGCACCACTGCCAACTGGCTGAGCAGTGATTTTGGCTTACTGTTGTATCTGAAAGGCATTGTCAGTGGTTTTATTAACGATGGCTGCTTTGCTTTCACTGTTATTACCGTGACCTTTGCCCTGATGTCGGTCAATGGTTCTCAGACTGCATGCCTGCAACACAAAAACTGGCAGCCACAACAACTACCGGCAGCCGGGCCGGGCTGGCGGCATATTTCACTGCAGGATATTTTTACCGATCTGGCAACCTATGCTTTTCTGCTGGTCATCATCTGGTATCCGGTATGGCTATCGGCAGAGCAACTTGCAGACCGAAGCGTCCTGGTGACAGAACCGGTAATCCATTTACTGCAATGGTGCAGCCCACTGATTCTGGCAGGGATCGGCTTGTGCCTGTGGCAGTTGCAGCAGCGCTGGTGGAGCAAAACAATGCTGCAACTGAATGTAGTACTGAATCTGGCATTTGTGGTGATTCTGCTGTATCTGGCGGGCGGCCCTTTACTGCAGTTTAATATAGAACAGTGGCAAAGCTCGCTCAGCATAGAACAACTGCAGCATGTTATCAGCTGGGGCCTGGTGATTACAGCCTGCTTCCCCGGCTATGAAGTGATACGTGATGTGCGGCGGTTATGGTTATCGCGCTGAGCTTTTTATCAGTAGTGGCTGCCTGTTACGGGCAGTCAGTCACTTAACACACTCAGAATGGTTTTAATTTCCTGTTGTATCATATTGTTTATCAAGATTGTATAAAGTAGATTGCTGATGAATATATGTGAATAAAAAGGTTGTTTATGTTTGGGGCCCAGCCGGAAAATCGTTTATGGTTTATTGAACTGATTGTATGGTGGGAAGGTGCAGTAAATGCCAGTCAGTTAGTTCAGCAGTTTAATATCAGCCGTATTCAGGCCCAGCATGATCTTAGTCATTATAAAAAGTACCTACCGGAAAATTTACTTTATAACAGCAGCCGTAAAGCCTGGCTTCCTGCGACAAACTTCCATTTTGGTTATATCAGTGGGGATGTGGTGGAATACCTTAACTGGGTTAACCGCCATGATGCCCGGCCAGAAACGAGCCATACGGCTCTGCCTCATACTTCGTTAATTCTGCCTGCCAGACAAGTATCTGCTGAAGTGATGCGGGTGCTGGTAACGGCTATCCGCCAACAACGACGGGTAGAAGCAGATTATATTTCAGTCTCAAATCCGGATCGGGAAGGGCGGGTTATTGTACCGCATCACTTTGTCAGTACCGGTTTGCGCTGGCATTTGCGCGCTTTCTGCGAAAAATCACAGCAATTCCGCGATTTTGTACTAAGCCGTTTCAGAGGTACTCCGGAGTTACTGGAAAAGTCCGATATAACAGCCGATCAGGATGAAGGCTGGAATACAGCAGTTCCTCTGATTCTGAAGCCAGATCCCCGCCTGACCAAAGAACAGCAACTGGTGCTGGAACAGGACTACCAGATGCAATATGGGCAGTTAACACTCACCACCCGCGGTTGTCTGGTGCAATACCTTGTTCAGGAAATGCAGATCAACATCCGCAATATTGACATTTCCCCACAAGCACAACAACTGGTATTAACAAATAAAGACGCGCTGAAAAAGTGGTTATTTGAGATAAATCATGAAAATAGCTAAAACCTGTAAAGTGATTTTACAGGTTTTATTTACAGGATTGTTAATTGGTATCTGTAGTGCCAAGATGAGAATATGTGGCAAGATGTTAGATATTTATATGAAAAAAGCCGCATATAGCGGCTTCTCATTTGGTGCATCTTTCTGCTTGTTAGCGGTAGGAGCACATATCCCGATAATGTATATCGGGTTCAAGGATTGCATTGAAATAATGAATTGTCAATAAGGAGAGCTATATGCTGCCAAAAATGCGCTACCGGCTTGGACTGGATTTAGGAACTTCATCTGTTGGCTGGTGTTTGATTCGTCTGAATCAGGAAGATAAACCTATCGCTGTTATCCGGATGGGAGTCCGAATTTTCCCTGATGGCAGAAACCCCAAAGATGGTTCCTCTTTAGCTGTTACGCGCAGACAGGCCAGACAAGCTCGTCGTCGTCGGGATCGGTTATTAAAACGCAAGGCCAGAATGACAGATGCATTAGTCAAATATGGATTTTTTCCAGATGATAAAGTTCAAAGAAAAGCGCTTGTTACATTATCACCCTATGTTCTGAGAAAGAAAGGTTTAGATGAAGCTCTGACTGGTGCAGAATTTGCCAGAGCACTTTTTCATATTAATCAAAGACGGGGGTTTAAAAGTAACCGGAAAACGGATAAAGCCGATAATGATAGTGGCACCCTTAAGAAGGCTATCAGGGAACTGCGGTTAAAGTTAGAGCATGAAAATTGTCGGACTTTAGGTGAATGGCTTGCTAACCGGCAGGAACGGGGAGAAAGTGTTCGGGCTCGGCTAAGAGGTAAATCCCAGAAAGATAAAGCCTATGATTTTTATGCTGACAGAAGCATGGTCGAGCATGAGTTTGATACTCTTTGGGGAAAACAATCAGCATATAATCCAGCCTTGTTTAATGAACAGGCCCGAACAGAATTAAAAGATATATTGCTTTTCCAAAGACGGCTGAAACCTGTTGTTCCAGGTAGATGTACTTTGCTTCCTGAGGAAAAACGTGCATCAAGAGCATTTTCCAGCCAACAGCTATTTCGTATTTATCAGGAGGTTAACAGTCTTAGATTGCTGACTGGTGAAATGAGTGAGGTGAAACTCGATCTTAAACAGCGTAATGCTGTGGTGGAACTACTGGAGCAAGGTGATGCTACTTTTTCTAAGATTATTAAAAGCTTGGGGTTACCGGGTACAACAAAATTTAATTTGCAAGATATTAAACGGGATCGTTTGAAAGGAAATGCAACATCGATTCTTCTTTCCAGGCCCCAATGCTTTGGTAAAGCATGGCATCAGTTTTCTCTTGATAAACAGGATCAGATAGTTGATAGGCTATTGCATGAAGAAAGTGAGCAGGTATTGGTGGATTGGTTACAGGAACATGCCGGACTGAGTGAGCTGGTTGCGGAATCTGTTGCTAATGTTAGCCTGCCGGAAGGTTACGGTAACCTGAGTAAGAAAGCTTTAGATCGCATTCTGCCTAAATTGCAGCAAAACGTAGTTGTTTATTCCGAAGCGGTTGAGCGGGCAGGTTTCAAAAGTCATAGCGATTTGTCTCTGGCAAGCCAGACGGGTGAGATCATGCCTTCATTACCCTACTATGGAAATGTACTGACACGGCATGTCGGATTTGATGGAAAGATTGCTAACCCAACTGTTCATATTGGTCTTAATCAAGTACGCAGAGTAGTAAACGCTATTATTCGTCGTTATGGCCACCCCAGTGAGATCATTGTTGAAGTTGCACGGGATCTTAAACTGAGTCGGGAAAGAAAAAATGAAATTCAAAAAGAACAAGCTAAACGTCAGGAACGTAATAAAAATCTGGTGGATGCAGCTTGTGAAGTGCTGGGTTTAAACCCAGCAGTAATAGACCGTTCAAAAAGGCGTGATCTTTCCCAACGCATGCAGCTTTGGGAAGAATTAAATCCGGTAGATGCAGCTAACCGTCGTTGCCCTTATACCGGTGAACAAATCAGTATTACTCGGTTATTATCTGATGAAGTGGAAATAGAACATATTTTACCTTATTCCATGACGCTGGATGACAGTATGAATAATAAAACTGTCGCTTTGCGCCGTGCTAACCGGGATAAGGGAAATCGTAGTCCCTATGATGCTTTTGGTAGGCATGCTCTTAATGGCTATGATTACGATGCTATTTTGCAAAGAGCCTTGCTGATGTCTAAACCCAAAGCTAGACGTTTTGCGCCGGATGGTTATGAAAATTGGCTGCAAAATGATAAAGATTTCCTAGCCAGAGCGTTAAACGATACAGCCTATTTTTCCCGGATTACCAAGGAATACCTGAGCCTGATTTGTCCACCCAACAATGTTAGAGCCATTCCCGGCAGGATGACTGCCTTATTAAGAGCAAAATATGGCTTAAATGAGCTTTTATCTGGTTCTGAGCTGAAGAACCGGGATGATCATCGTCATCATGCTATTGATGCTGCGGTAGTGGCTATTACCGATCAAGGATTGCTACAACGTTTTGCTAGCGCAAGTGCCAGTGTTCGCGAAAAACAGCTGGATAGGCTGGTTGAAGGTATGCCACTACCCTGGCTATCTTTCCGGCAGCATATAGCAAGAGCTGTGGGCAATATTATTGTCAGTCATAAACCTGATCATGGTTACCAGGGAGCTATCCATGAAGAAACCGCCTGGGGAATTAATAAAGAAGGATTAGCTACCCGGTTAATCAGGCCTGAAGACGGTGGAGCAAGGACTCGAATTGACCAAAAACAAAAGCTGGTGATGTTCAATAGTACCAATGATCCTGAACGTCATGGTGTTGATGAACAAGGACAACCCAAATGCTACAAAGGCTATAAAGGCGGTAGTAATTATTGCATCGAGATTGTTCAGGATGAGGAAGGTAAATGGAGCGGTGAAGTTATTTCTACCTATGATGCCTATCAGGTTATTCGCAGTATGGGAGAGGACGAAGGTTATCAAAGGCTAAGGCACCCCAGCCGGAGTCAGTCAGGAAAACAGCTGGTAATGCGTTTGATGATAGGCGATATCGTTGCGTTCTCGTCTGCTAATGGAAAGCAATTATTCAAAGTCGTCGCAATTAATGGAAACAATGGTCAAATTTTCTTTGCAGAACATTTTGAAGCTAATGTTGATGCACGTAATCGTGATAAAAATAGTCCGTATAAATACTTATCCAAATATGCAGGATCTTTGAAAAAAGCAGGTGGCAGGCAAGTTATTGTCTCTGAAATAGGCGACTATCGCTTACTGACAGGTAGATACTGATGATTGGCCGGATAGTTGAAATAGCAGAAGATCGTCGTTACCTGTTTGTTAGTCGCGGTTTTATGGTTATACGTGAAATAGGTGGTGACGGACAGGAGCTTGGCCGTATCCCTCTGGATGATATAGCTGCTGTTATTGCTCATGCTCATGGTTTAACTTACAGCAACAACTTGCTGGTTGCTCTGGCGGAACGAGGAGCTCCTTTCGTGGTGTGTGGGGCTAATCACAATGTAGCGGCTATGTTATGGCCGGTAGATGGTAATTTTCAGCAGGCAAAGCGTTATGATGCGCAAATTGCAGCCAGTAAGCCAGTGCATAAGCGACTATGGGCTGAACTGATCCGAGCGAAACTAAGCCGACAGGCTGCTGTACTTGAGGCTATTGGTGCACCTTCAGCCCCTCTTGCTTCGCTGGTTAATCAGGTTCGTTCCGGTGATACTGGCAATATAGAAGCTCAGGGAGCCAGACGTTACTGGCGGTTGCTGTTGGGTGATGATTTCAGACGGGATCAAAGTGGTAATGGTATTAATGCACTGCTTAATTACGGCTATACCGTTTATCGGGCGGCAGTTGCCAGAGCGATAACTGCTGCTGGTTTACATCCAACTTTAGGGGTGCACCATCAGAATGAAGGCAACCCTATGCGTTTGGCAGATGATCTGATTGAACCTTTCAGACCTTTAGTTGATTTATTGGTTTGGCAATGCAAACAAAGAGGAGAGCTTGAGCTGACTGCTGATATAAAACGAAAAATAGCAAAATCGCTTTATGCTGATATGGCAACCCAGGCAGGTGCCACTCCAATTATAGTGTGTATGCAAAAGCTGGCAGTTTCTCTTGCACAGATTTATTTAGGTGAAAAAAGCGAGCTTGAATTACCGTTCCAGGGCGTTCCTTCTGTTTTTTCCACAAATCCAGCTATCCGCAAAGATCAATGTTAAGTGGGTATCGTCTGATGTGGGTAGCTGTTATGTTCGATCTTCCGGTAGTTTTGCGGGAAGAGCGCAAAGCGGCTACCGATTTTCGTAAGACTTTACTGGATATGGGCTTTGAAATGGTACAACTCTCCGTCTATATGCGCTTTTGTACCAGTCCTGCTCAGGGAGATACCTATTGTAGACGTGTTGAGGCTGCACTTCCGGAAGGGGGGAAAGTTAATATTTTATTTTTTACGGATAAACAATATGAGCGAATTATTTCCTATGTCGGCGCAACTAAACAAGCTCCTCAAAAAGCGCCAGATCAGTATAATTT
>JARXRR010000025.1:0-46365 GCA_033792355.1 Chromatiaceae bacterium AAb-1 | reverse complement strand
AAGTATAATAGATTAAATGGCCGGAAAACAAACAAAATAGTCAGTAAGCTGTCGCTTTGTGGTTTTTCTGGTATTACTTTGATATTTTCTCTTTATATTTCGCAACGTTAGTGGATGACTGTTACTGCTGACATATAACAAGAACTGCGCCCGGCGCACTTTAACTCTGGTGAAGACGAATGGATAAACAGACGCAACTGTTGAACGAACTGGAAAGTTTTATTTCTGAAGGCCGTAACCCTGAGACGATGGATATCGATACTTTACCTGTATTGGGTTTGCTGCAGAAAATTAACAGTGAAGATCAGAAAGTCGCACTGGCTGTCCGTGAAGTGTTACCACAAATTGCGACAGCGGTAGAATTTATTGTCTCTGCCTTTGAGGAAGGGGGACGGCTGATTTATCTGGGCGCCGGCACCAGCGGACGTCTTGGTATTCTTGATGCAGTTGAATGTCCGCCGACATTCAGTGTTGCCGACGATATGGTGATTGGGCTGATTGCCGGTGGTGAAGGCGCTATCCGCAAAGCGGTTGAAGGTGCAGAAGACGATCCGGAACTGGCCGAAGCGGATTTAAAAGCGTTGCATTTTACTCAGCATGATGTGCTGGTCGGCATTGCCGCCAGCGGGCGTACGCCTTATGTGGTCGGCGGATTGCAGTATGCCAGGGCTGTGGGCGCCCGTACTGTGGCGGTAGCCTGTAATCCGGGTTCTGCTATTACCCAATATGCTGATGTGGCGATTTGTCCGGTGGTCGGCCCCGAAGTGCTGACCGGTTCAACCAGAATGAAATCAGGAACTGCACAGAAAATGGTACTGAATATGCTAAGTACCGCCAGTATGATCAGGATTGGTAAGGCATACCAGAATCTGATGGTTGATGTTCAGGCCAGTAATGAAAAGTTATACGCCAGAGCCGTACGTATTGTGATGCAGGCCACAGGTTGTGAAGCAAAGCAGGCTTCTGAAACCCTGCAACAGACGGGTTATAAAACCAAGCTGGCTATTCTGCATATCCTGACCGGATTAAAACTGGCTGACAGCCAGAAGTTACTGGAGCAGAACAAAGGCCAGCTGCGCCGGGCGGTGCGGGAAGTATCAGGTTCCTGACAGCAAATCAGCAACCCCTAACGGCGACGGGCCAGAAATTTATCCACTGCCTGATTAGAGGCTTCCAGTTTCTTGCGTCCGTCCGGGGATGTCTGAGTCAGCAGAATAAATAAGGTGTCGATCACCAGCTCCTGCGCATTACGGGCCAGAATCGAAGACAACCGGGCAGAGCTTTCTTCCGACACCGTATACAGGTTAGTTCCGGCCATGCGTGAGATGCTGTTCGAACCATAAGACGTAATGCTGATAATCTTGACGTTATTCGCTGTTGCCTGTTCAGTAATTTTCACACAATCGGGGGTTTCTCCCGATTCGCTGAGAACGACCAGTAAATCATCCTTACCATAGTTGGCAATATTGGCCAGCTGAATATGGGTATCTATTTCCGCTAAGGCTGCCATTCCCAGTTTTTGCAGTTTGAATGAAAAATCCTTTGCTACCAGTGCTGAACCGCCTTTGCCACATAACAGAATGCGCTTGGCTTTGCGTAATTGCAAAGCGGCTTGCTCATAGATGTTCTGATGGTTTATGGCGCTGGTTTTATTCAGCGTATTTATTTTACTGGCCAGCAGTTTTTTGCTCATGGTACTGAACGTATCATCCAGCGAAATTTCACCATGCAGTTTGGCATGCTGTTGCTGCGGATTATGCGTATGCAGGCTGTCATTGATCGCAAATTTGAAATCAGGGTAACCTTTGTAACCCAGTTTCTGGGTAAAGCGCACGACACTGGCCTGGCTGATACCGACAGATTTGGCGAGTACCTGAGAGGGCATATCACGGATATGATCAGGGTTAGCCAGAATAAAATCTGCCAGCAGTTGTTCTGCGCGCGGAAATTTTTCGCGTAGTGCCTGAATTTTATTTAAAACGGACATCCGGTTTCTCTGTAATCATTTTGTTGATACTGATACAGAAGAGTACAGGCTTTTTCAGTTTTAAGGAACACCTTCTGTATTGTCCCTTAACAGAGTAAAAAAGCCCGGCAGTATTGCTAATGCCGGGCCTGATTCTTTTACTGTTACAGTGGACGGTAACGCAGGGATATACCGACAGAGCGACCCAGCAGGTTGTAATCGCTGACGGTATTGAAGTGGTTAGCTCCTGCCGTTGGCAGAGGTGGCTCTTTATCCAGCAGGTTATCAATACCGGCATTAACCGACAGGCTGTCAGTCAGCTGCCAGGATGCCGCCAGATCGATGTAGTTCTGGGCAGAAATTTTTACATCGCGATCTGCTGCAAAATCCACTTCACCAATCCGTCTCCAGCCCAGTTGCACTGTTACGTCATCCAGACGCCAGTCCAGCGCAACCCGGTGTTTATAGTCGGCTTGTAATACGCTGGCGAAGTCGCCTGAACAGGCACTGCCAAAGGTTCCTTTACAATCAATTTCCGGCAGGGTCGCGTTATCCTGACGGGTCTGTTTGGTCACAATATTGGCCTGGTAACTGACCTGTATAATGCCGCCCATCGCTGCTGGTGCATCGAAGCGGTATTTGGCGGCTACATCAACACCGGACTGTTTAATTGCTGCCAGGTTAAAATCGTTAACAATGGCAGTCTGGATAAAACCGGTGTCAGGGTTACGTACCACCGCATCACATAACGGGTTACCGGCAACAGGGTTGTCGATATAACAGTTTTTCAGTGCAGCTGCAGGCTGGATCTGGCCTACCGCATCAGTGATTTCGATGTTGTAGTAATCAACAGTAACATCAAAACCGTTCAGATATTGTGGTGTATACACAAGACCTAAAGTCGTTGATTTGGCCTGTTCTGGTTTGATGTCAGGGTTACCACCAAAGGTATATTGCGCCGTTGAGGCATCAAAAGCTGTACCAACTGGCGGAGCACCGTAGCGGGCACATTGATCTGCATTACCTGTACCCAGTAAACATGGATCTCCGTCGTAGCGTCCGGCAAAGCGTGCGACGAAAGCCGGATCTGTCTGATCAAACTGTGCTAGTGACAGCGCCGTAATCGGGCTGGCGAATTCACCCAGGTTAGGTGCCCGGATAGCGGTCTGGCGGGTAACCCTGAACCGGATATCGCTGTTCAGTGCCCAGTTTAAGCCCAGTTTATAGGTGTTTTCAGAACCGGTATTTGAATAATCTGAAATACGGTAAGCACCTTCAAAGTCCAGCTGGTCAGCAAAAGGCAGATCAAACAGTAACGGGATCAGCACTTCGGCATAGACTTCCTTACTGTCAAAGCTGGCACTCATATCAAAGGTGCTGCCTGAAGAATAGGTATTACCCAGGCGGAACGCATCTCCGGGGATCTGCTTGCCGGTTTCTTTGCGGTATTCATAACCGATAGCGTAGCTGACAAAACCGGCCGGTAACTCAAACAGCGGACTGGAATTACCCGAAATGGTAGCGGCAGCAACTGCCTGCGTTCTTTCGCGATTGGTATACAGCAGAGGGTTACTGAAGCTGCTTAAATCCAGTGACGGATCAAAAATGTTTACTGTGCCGGCCAGTGCCTGGAAGCGGTTATTACCGGCAGCATCTGTTTTATTGGCAGAGTTATAAACGGTAGAGGTTTCGTCAGTACGGCCATACTGCGCATAAACATCATATTGCAGGTTGTCGGTAATATCACCGCGTACGCCAAACTGGAACTGGGCTGAATCACGTACCGCTTTGGTTTGTTGTAAACCTAAACCAAGATTACGTTCAACAGCTACCACTGCATTACCATCGGCATCAAACGTCAGGCGGTTGAGGATCTCAGGAGCAATATGCGGATTATTCTGATTCAGGGTAATCCACTGACTGTGGTCGCTGTCAGTCCAGCTTACGGAGATTGGTGTTTGACCGCCTGCTCCGGCACCGGTTACCCGAACCTGTGAATATAAACCCCGGCCATATATTTCTGCATGGTCAGATAATTCCAGATTAAAGAATAAACCGGCAGACAGACGTTTCAGTGGCTGGATTAAGTAGCGATCTTCCGTAAAGCTGGTGGTATTACGGCCATCGGTAATATTACCGTTATCATCAATACCAAAACTGTTACCACTGGCAACATCGGTATAGAAACCACCATTGTTGATCATGCCTGAAGTATTCAGCATCGCCCAGTCGCGGTCGCCAGCCAGTAATGCTTTACGCTCTGAGTAACCGATATAGCCGGTAATATGGCCGCGCCCGTTACCGACATCGCCACCAAAGATAGCTTCGGTATTGAATTTTTCACCGCCATCGGCCGGTGTTTCGTAACTGGTGGACAATTCCAGGCCATCGAATTTGTCATCCATAATAAAGTTAACGACACCGGATACGGCATCAGCACCGTAAACGGCAGCAGCGCCACCGGTCAGTACATCGACGCGTTTAATCAGTCCGGCCGGGATGGTATTGACATCAACCGAGTTACGGAAGCTGAAAGGAACAGCTCTGGTGCCGTTAATCAATACCAGAGTACGGTTCTGGCCAAGTCCGCGCAGGTCGATAGTTGAAGAGCCCAGAGAGTCACCTACTGTGGCACCGGTACTGTTGGCACCTGCTGCTGCCTGAGGCAGTTTAGCGGTAATGTCTTCAACGTTTACCGCGCGATCCATCTGGATTTGCACTTCATCGACAGAGGAAACCGGGCTGGTGGCAACTAATTCTGTCCTGGGGATACGAGAGCCTGTTACCGTAATAACTTCAGTTTTGGCAGTACTTTCCTGTTCTGATGTTGTTTGCTGGGCCATCGCAATATTGCTCAGTAAAGCAATTTGTACTGCTAACGCAATTTTTGAAGAACGCCCAAACAAGCTATGGTGGTTACTTGCTTTTGTATACGTCATTATCTGTTTACCCCGTGTTTTTCATGATGTGTGCTGAATATGCTTATTGTCATATACGTCAATCCTGCCCGTAGACCTGCTGCTATCAGGTTCGCGCAATAATGAATTTTTTATACTAAAATATTCTTCTCTTGGTAAATATATACTCAATTTATCTGTTTTTGCAATTTTATTTAGTTTATTTGTTGAACTTTGAGGATAAATTATTCATTCTATAACCTCAGTATCAAATCTGTTTCTATAGCGTAATGACAATAGGAAAATACTGTGCATCAACATATTAAAAAGCTGTCTGATATCGCAAATAAGCCGTTGCGCAGAGTGATAGGGCTGATGAGCGGAACGTCTCTGGATGGGCTGGACGTTGCCTTATGTGAGTTTTCCGGGGATGGTTTTGACACCCGGATTAAGGTGTCAGAATTTACTACCGTAAATTATACCGCCGATTATAAAAATCGGATCAAGGCGGTATTTTCAAAACGGGATGTCGATTTACAACTGGTCACCTTATTAAACCCCTGGGTTGGTGCCGAACATGGGCGGATTATTAATGATTGCCTGCAACAGTGGTCACTGACTGCTGCGGATGTAGATATTATTGCCAGCCACGGCCAGACGATTTTTCATTGCCCGCAGCGTCAGCATTTACTGGCCGATTATGGTAATGCCACCTTACAGATTGGCGATGGCGATCATCTGGCGGTTACTACCGGTGTGATCACGGTCAGTGATTTCAGGCAAAAGCATATTGCTGCCGGTGGCGAAGGCGCGCCTCTTGCCGTGTATGGCGATTATCTGATTTTCAGCAGCGGGCAGGAAAACCGGATTATGCTGAATATTGGCGGTATTGCCAATTTTACCTTTCTGCCTGCATCACTGAATGCAGCAGAGGTGTTCAGCTCTGATATCGGTCCGGGTAATACCATGATGGATGCCTATGTGCAGACGTTTTATCCCGGTCAGTATTTTGATGCGGATTCTGCCATTGCCAGAGCCGGGGTTGTGAATTTACAGCTGTTGGCGCAATTGAAGCAAAACGATTTTTTTGCGCTGGATTTTCCCAAAACCACCGGGCCTGAAGTATTTAATCTGGCTTATCTGGCCAATGCCCAGGCACTCAGCGGTACTCAGCATCTGAGCCATGAAGATGTCATGGCAACCCTGAACCGCTTTTCAGCAGATATGATTATTGATGCAATTCACCGTTCAACCGGTAAGCTGCAACAGTTTGTGTTGTATGGCAGTGGCGGGGGCATTCATAACCCATTACTGATGCAGCATATTCAGGCCGGCTGCCCTGATGTGGTGATTAAAACCACTGCTGATCTGGGGATTAATCCTGATGCTAAGGAAGCGGTATTATTTGCGGTGCTGGCAAATGAATGTCTGGCCGGCGGCAGGCAGCGCTTCAGTAATGCCAGAGAAGGCATTCCGGGAGTGACTATGGGTAAAATCAGTTTCCCGGATTAATATTTTTTATCACTTGACCTTACCCTCAGGGTAAGGTTTAGCATAATCCCATCATCAGACGGGAGAATGCAATGACCCAACAACCAGTCCCACTACCGCTGCACCTTGCTGTTTCCGGTATGAGTTGCAGTTCCTGCGCCGGTCGCATAGAAAAAGCGATCAGCCAGGTAAAAGGTGTCAGTGCGGTATCCGTTAATCTGGCAACGGAAGAGGCGCTGATTCAGCAACAGCAAACCGTAGTCTTACAGGATATTATCGACGCCGTGCAACATGCCGGTTATCAGGTAAAGCGGCAGCAGCTGCAACTGCCGTTATCGGGCTTAAGCTGTGCTTCCTGTGCTTCCAGGGTTGAAAAAGCATTATCCCAGGTTCCCGGCGTGATCAGTGTCAGTGTTAACCTGGCGACGGAAACGGCCAGTGTCGATATATTAACTGCTGTGTCATTGTCTGATCTGGAAGCTGCAATTAACCTGGCCGGTTATAAACTGAAACCAACCGCATCGGCTAAAGATAAAACAGTAAAACAGCCGGTAATGGCGGGTTTTTTACCGGTGCTGCTGGGCATACTGCTGACATTACCCCTTATTGTGCCGATGATCGCCATGCTATGGGGCAAAAACTGGATGCTGCCTGCCGTATGGCAGTTTGTGCTGGCGACACCGGTGCAGTTTATTCTGGGCGCCCGTTTTTACCGGGCGGCATGGTATGCCCTGAAAGCCCGTACCGGTAATATGGACTTACTGGTGGCTATTGGTACTACTGCCGCCTATGCCCTGTCTGTATATCAGTGGCTGCTGGCACCTTCGCTTCATCATGGCGCGCATGATCTGTATTTTGAAACCAGTGCCGCGGTGGTGACTTTTATCCTGCTGGGAAAATGGCTGGAAGCCAGGGCAAAACGGCAAACGGCAGATGCACTCAGGGCACTGGCAGAGCTGAAACCTGAATATGCCACCCTGCTGGTGGATGGCCAGGAACAACAAATTCCGGTTAAAGCACTGAAACATGATGATATCGTGCTAATCCGGCCGGCAGAGCGGGTACCGGCAGATGGCATCGTTATTTCGGGCGAAAGCCATATTGACGAGTCGCTGATTAGCGGTGAAAGCCTGCCGGTGATGAAACAGGCGCAGGCAAAGGTTACCGGTGGCTCGGTGAATCTGGATGGTGTTTTGCAGGTAAAGACCACCGCTGTCGGTGCAGAAAGCACGCTGGAAAAAATTATCAGAATGGTCGAGCAGGCACAGTCAGCCAAGGCGCCAATCCAGGCACTGGTTGATAAAGTCAGCGCAGTATTTGTACCTGTTGTGCTGGCAATTGCCCTGTTTGCCCTGCTGGCGTGGGGCATACTGCAGGGCGATTGGCAGCAGGCCATTTTACATGCTGTTGCCGTACTGGTTATTGCCTGCCCCTGTGCTCTGGGGCTGGCGACACCTGCTGCCATTATGGCAGGCACCGGTACAGCGGCCAGAGCCGGTATTCTGATTAAAGATGCTACTGTGCTGGAGCAAGCCTGTAATATTGATATCGTCGTCTTTGACAAAACCGGTACTCTTACCAGAGGTCAGCCGGTACTGGTTGCGCAGCACAATGTTTCCTTAACGGAACAACAGGTGTTGCAGATTGCCGCATCAATTCAGCAATTCAGTGAACACCCCCTGGGGAAAGCACTGGTAAAAGCCGCGGAGGCACAGCAGGTTTCCCTGCAACCGGCAGAGCAGTTGCAGGTACTCTCCGGCAGAGGTATCAGTGCTTATGTTGACGGAACCCAGTATTTTATCGGTAATGCCCGGCTGATGACGCAATATCAGGCTGATTTACAGCTGTTTGACGCCGAGGCCGAACCGCTTAAAGCGCAGGGCAGAACCCTGTCATGGCTGGCCAGTAAACAGGGCGATAAGCTTAAAATACAGGCATTGTTTGCCTTTGGTGATGAGCTGAAACAGCATGCCTTAACAGCGGTACGGCGTTTACAACAGCAGGGCGTTTCTGTGGCGCTGCTGACGGGCGACAATGACACCAGTGCCCAGGTGGTGGTTAAGGCATTAAGTATTGATGACTATAAAGCTGAGGTATTGCCTGAACATAAAGCCGCTTATATTCAGCAGTTACAACAGCAGGGGAAACGGGTAGCTATGGTCGGGGATGGTATTAATGATGCCCCGGCACTTGCTGCGGCAGATTTAGGTATTGCGATGTCAACCGGAACGGATGTGGCAATGAGTGCTGCCGGTATCACGCTGATGCGTGGTGAGCCCGCTCTGGTGGCCGATGCGCTGATTATTGCCCGTAAAACCTACAGTAAAATAAAGCAGAACCTGTTCTGGGCATTTATTTTTAATATTATCGGCTTGCCGCTGGCGGCATTCGGGCTGCTTAATCCGGTAATAGCCGGTGCAGCGATGGCGCTGAGCAGTGTTTCTGTGGTGAGTAATGCCCTGCTGTTAACCCGCTGGCGGGCTCAGGAGATACATGCCGGTAAAGGTGATGTATGAGTAAACTGATGAGTATTGGTGTCGCTGCCAGAAAATCCGGTGTATCGGCTAAAACCATCCGCCACTATGAACAGACCGGATTATTGCCTGCTCCGGCCAGAACCGATGCCGGATACCGGCTGTATTCAGAGCAGGCAGTGCAGCAGCTGCAGTTTATACGCCAGTCGCGCCGCCTGGGATTTTCGGCGGCACAAATCCGCGAATTACTGGTACTGTGGCATGATGAACACCGGGCCAGTGTGCAGGTAAAACAGCTGGTAGTAACGCATATTCATGATGTGGAACAGCAAATTACCCAGCTGCAGCAGATGTTGATTGTATTGCATAAGATGGCACAGCAATGTGCCGGCGATGACAGCCCGCATTGCGCCATCCTGAACCAGATTGCGAATAACGAAGCCTGATAAAAAATAGCTGCGGATTATCAGGTGCTGCGGCGATACTTTCTGGTTATAATAGCGGTATATCAGGGACAGATAATATAAATGCCATATTGAAATGCGGGATCGCGCCGATATGGATATTGTTATGACATACAGGTTATGACAATACAAAGCTTAAAGGAATAATGCTTTTGAATAAGGGCAGTACAGGAATAAAGAGTGCCGGGGCGCAGCAGGAAAAAATGCCTCTTTATTATGCGCTGAAAAAGGGAATTAAGCTGGTTGCGGTTTATCCGGCTATTGCGACAGTTATTGTATTTGTACTGCTTTATTATGCTATTTCTGCTTACAGCGATGCGGTTGTCAGAAAAAACATGCTGGATATTCTGCGCAAGAATATTTCAGATATCAGCCAGCGCGAAGCTCGTTTAATTGAACAGAAATTGCAGGAAGTAAGCTCTCTTGCTGCAGTTTTGCAGGCCGAACACCAATTCTATTTTTCATTGCCCCGTGACCAGCATATTACTCTGATAACAGAGCCGGTTTTTGCTACCGACAACAATGGTGGCTTTTACAAAGCCGAAGATAATGGCGGTGCAGCAGTTTATTATTCCGGTGACACTGTTATCGGGCCGGAGCAGTTCTGGAAAGCCCGTACTACGGAGCGGCTGGATATTCTGTATAAGAATATTGTAGAGAGAAACCCGGTCGTCGATCAGGTGTATTTTAACAGCTGGGATAATATGAGCAGGATTTATCCCTTTATTGATAACTCGGGCCCGGTGTCTGATCCGGTGCGGCATATCAGCAAACGTCATTTTTATTATCTGGCTGATGCCGAACATAACCCTGACCGGAATGTAATCTGGACCAGAGCTTATCCGGACCCGGCAGGGATGGGCTGGATGGTATCAGCTATCGCACCGGTATACAGGGGGGATTTTCTGGAAGGGGTATCCGGGCTCGATATTACGCTGAAATCTCTGATAGATCATCTGTTTACCAGCAATATGTCGTCAGATAATATCCTGTTGCTGGATAGCAGCCACACCATTCTGGCAATGTCTCCGGCGATGTCAGATCTGTTGTCGGTGCCTGAGCTTACAGGCTATGCCTACCCTGGCATGACTGAAGATAATGTCTTTAAACCCGGCGAGTTTAAACTGGCAGAACTGCTGGGCAGGCCGTTCCGGGATGATGTGCAGTCTTTGCTTGAGAATGGGCAACAGCTGGCAGATATTTCTCTGCATGGCGTGCAATATCTGGTGTTCAGGGTAACGATTAAAAATACCGGCTGGCATTTACTGACACTGCTGGATATTTCGGATGTGATGCAGCCACTGGCCTCGCTGGAGCGGATGAAAGTGATCATCGGTTGGATGGCAATGGCACTTATTTCATTGTTTGCCCTGCTTTATCTGCGCTACGTATTTTACCTGTCTGACCGTTTTTCTGACGATATCGTGCAGCCAATTAATGCGCTGGCAGAAAGAACCTCCCATTTTGGTGAACAGGGCCGCAATGGCTTGCTGCCGGACTCCGGGGTTATTTCCGGTAGTAAAATCAGAGAAGTGACTGAGCTGGTTGATAACTTTAACCAGATGGCGCTGGAGCTGGATACCCGTACCCAGAAACTGGTTGAAGCTAATATTGCGCGGCAGATTATCGAAGAAAAAGCCCGCTTGTATCAGGTGATGGCAAATACCGATCAACTGACCGGCCTGCATAATCGCAAATATATTGATATTACGCTGCGCCAGGAAGGTATTCGCGCCAACCGCTATGGCAGTGCACTCACCATCATCATTATAGATGTCGATCACTTTAAAGCAGTGAACGATAACTTTGGTCATCAGGTGGGTGATCTGGCGCTGAGCCGGGTAGCCAAAACCCTGAAAGCCAATATCCGGGAAGTTGATATTCTGGGACGCTGGGGTGGGGAAGAATTCCTGCTGATTTGTCCTAATACCCGCACGGAAGATGCCTGCATACTGGCTGAAAAACTACGGGCAGCTGTTGAAAATATCCGGTTTGAACAACAGCTGAGTATTACCGCGTCTATTGGTATTGCTCAGTTAGCCAGCAACGAACGTACCGAGAAAACTGTCGCCAGGGCTGATGCTATGCTATATAAAGCCAAGCGGAATGGCCGGAACAGGGTAGAGCATGATCACGGAAATTCTTAACAGAGATAGGGTTTATGACAAATAAAGTGCTGATTGTTGATGACAGCCGGGTGTCCCGCATTTTTATCCGTAATTTTATCCGCCAGCTACAGCCGCAATGGCAGATATTTGAAGCTGACGGTGGTAAGGCTGCCATAGCTTTAGCTGCAGAACACCGGTTCTATGCAGTATCGCTGGATTACAATATGCCGGAAATGAATGGCTTTGAAGTGGCAGACCGGCTGAAAGCGATTGACCCCCACTGCTTTATCGGCCTGTTAACTGCCAACGTACAGCGCTCCACCCAGGAACAGGCCCAGGCTGCCGGTTTATATTTCTATAAAAAACCGATTAATCTTGAAATGATGCAGCAGATGATGATGGACGTGGAGGCTTACTATGCCGCAGTTTAGCGAGTTACAGAAAGATGCACTGTGTGAGATTTTCAATATCAGTGTCAGTCAGGCTGCTGCTGCAATGAGTGAAATTATCCGGGCTACTGTAAAACTGACGGTGCCTAAGGTCGAAATCTGTGATGTTGAAACGGCGGTTGCCTATCTGAATCAGGGAAATGCCAGAATATGCGGGGTGTCGCAGACTTTTCATGGCAGTTTTGATGGTAAGGCTATTCTGATTTTTCCGGAAGAGCGCAGTCTGGAGCTGGTCAGGCTGATGATGGGGATTGATGTCCCGATGGAGCTGCTGACCGATATGGAGCAGGATGCCCTGGCTGAGGTAGGTAATATCGTACTTAACGCTTGTCTGGCGTCATTGTCTGATATGTTCAGCCAGCAGTTCGACTGTGAGTTGCCACAACTGGTTGAAGGTAACAGCCTTTCACTGTTACAGGGTTACGGCGCAGGCAATGTCCTGATTCTGTTGCATATTAAATTTTCAGTGGCTGAACATGCACTGGAGGGCTATATCATTTTTGTCGTGAATGCCCACTCCATGAAAGCGCTGGAACAGTCGGTTGATAAATTCCTGCAGGGGGCAGGCGATATCTGAACCATACTGTAGTGTCAATTTTATGCAGGGGCCCGGTAAAGTGTCAGAAAGCTCTGTACGGCACGTTCGGCCTGTTGCCGGATATATTCTGCTGAGCGGTCAACCGGTTGGTGATAACTGATTTTTACCCAGTTCATACCCGTCAGCATGCCGCAGAATAACTCGGCACATTCTGGCTGAATATTCTGCAAGGCACCGGCTTGTGCCGCTTCCATCAGCCAGGCCACCAGTTTTTCGTGAGTATTGTACGGACCGTGCAGGTAAATCTGTTGCAATAGTTCCGGGGAAATATCCGGGGAAGATAATAAGGCCCTGACCAGATTCTGATAGGGATCGCTGAGAATAAACTCCAGTAGCTGTACCGAGAATGTCAGCAGGGTATTGTAAATATCATCTGTGCCCTGAAGTTCAAGGTCTATGGCTAACAAATCAGACTGATACAGCACTACCGCCTGTATCAGTTGCTCCCGGTTTGAAAAGCGGGAATAAAGCGTTGCTTTAGACACCCCGGCCTTACTGGCTACGGACTCCATCGTAAATGACTGAATACCGTTAATCAGCAGCAGATCACGGGCTGCAATAAAAATTGCCTCGTCTTTGGTTTTATCTACCGGCCGGCCGGGGGTGGCAGAACTTTTACACAGGTTCTTACATAAATTTTTAAGCATAGACAGATTGATTTTCTGAACGACTGTGTTCAATAATATATTATCAAACGCCAGCGTTCAATAATTTACTCAGGCTGTCAGTACAATCAAGGAATCGTTATATGCCAAAATCAGTCTATTTTGCTGTATATGGAATGGGAGCATTGCTGCTCAGTGCCTGTTCTGAGCCCGGACAGCAACAGGAAAATACTGCCCCCTGGGTTAAAACTATTACGGTTACTGCGGGTCAGGCTAACGATGTTTCGCTGTCTGCCACCATCCGGGCCCGTTATGAAGTGCCGGTATCATTTCAGGTCAGCGGGCGAATTCTTACCCGGCATATTGATGCCGGGCAAACTGCTGAGAAAGGGCAGGTGTTATTCCGGCTTGACCCGCGTGACTTACAGGAAGCCCTGCGGGCTTCCGATGCCGGGGTACAGGTAGCTGAGGCCGCCCTGGCCAGTGCCCGGGCAGAACTGAAGCGTAACCGCCAACTGGTGGATCAGCGCTTTATCAGCTCACAGGCTCTTGAGCGCTACGAATTATCTGAACAGGAAGCGCTGGCTAATCTGAATACCGCCAGAGCACAGCGGCAGCAGGCGCTGAACGCACTTGATTATGCCGAGCTGCGGGCCCCGGACAACGGCATTATGCTGAGTGTCAATGGTGAGCCCGGTCAGTTTATTGCCGCGGGGCAGGCGGTGGCAACACAGGCACTGGCCGGTGACCTGGAAGCCGAAATTTATTTCCCCCAGCATATCACCCCACCACAGAACGGCCAGCTTGAGATTGGGCAGTTACGTATCCCGGCAGAATTGCGGCAGATATCCGGGGCGGTAGATGTGTTCAGCCGTACCTGGCTGACCCGCTATCGTTTGACCGAAGAACATCCGTCACTGGCGTTAGGGGCGGTGGTAAAAGCGCATTTCTCTTTGCAACAGGACAATACCGATGCTTTTGAAGTACCGGTCGGGGCAATTGACGAACGCGGAGAAGGTGCGCAAATCTGGAAAATTGTTGAGGGTACTGCGCAGCCGGTGGCAGTAACGGTGTTATCGCTGTCAGATGAAAAGGCCCGTATTCAGGCAGATATTCAGGCTGGTACCACCATTATTGCGCTGGGCACTCATCTGTTGACACCGGGAATGGCCGTAAGGGAGCTGCAGCCATGATCAACCTGTCAGCGCTGGCTGTCCGCGAACGTGCAGTAACGCTGTTCCTGCTGTTACTGTCAATTTACGGCGGTGTGCATGCTTTTTTCTCTATGGGGCGGGCGGAAGATCCGTCTTTTGCGGTACGGGTCATGATTGTATCGGCGATCTGGCCGGGAGCCTCGCCACAGGACATGCAGGATCAGGTAGTCGATAAACTGGAAAAGCGTATTCAGGAAGTGCGCTATCTGTACCGGATCGAAACCAAAATCACCGCTGGCCGGGCTGATTTACTGATTGAGTTCCATGATTATTCCCCGCCGAAAGAAGTACATCAGTTGTTCTATGAAGTGCGCAAACGGATGCAGGACGAAGCGGCCAACCTGCCGCAGGGGGTACTGGGGCCTTTTGTAAATGACGACTTTGCCGATGTGTATTTCTCGCTGATTTCCCTGACTGCGCCGAAACTGCCCAAACGGGAACTGAGCCGGGAAGCAGAACGGCTCCGTGACCGGTTATATCGTTTGCCCGGGGTACATAAGGCACTGATCATGGGTGAACAGGCCGAACGGGTTTATCTGGAGCTGGATAACGATAAGCTGGTTAACCTCGGTATTTCGCCGCAGCAGGTGTTTGAAGCGATTGAAGCGCATAACACTATGGCCCCGGCCGGCCGGATTGAATCCGGCGGACCACGGGTATATCTGCGTACCGATAACAGCCTGGGCAGTCCGGAGAAGCTGGGACTGGTGCCGCTGCGTATTGGTGAGCGGATTATCACCTTAAACGATATTGCCGTTGTCCGGCGCGGTTATGAAGATCCGCCGTCCTTTGTGATCCGGGCTTTTGGTGAAGAAGCGCTGCTGCTGGCTGTGGTAATGGAGCCCGGCGGCAACGGGCTTGAACTGGGTGAACGGCTGGAACAGCTTCTGCAGCAGGAACAGCAACATCTGCCACTGGGGATGGAGCTGCATATCCTGACCAATCAGGCAGAAGCGATAGCCGGAGCCGTCAACCTGTTTCAGGTGAAGTTTCTGGTCGCAGTGCTGGTGGTGCTGGTGGTCAGTATTCTGGCGATTGGTTTCCGGGCCGGGCTGGTGGTGGGTATTGCCATTCCGGTCACCCTGGGCCTGACCTTTATGATGATGCAGATGCTGAATATCAATCTGGACCGGGTGACACTGGGTGCACTGATTATTGCCCTGGGCCTGCTGGTGGATGATGCCATTATTGCCACTGAAATGATGATGGTAAAAATTGAAGAAGGGATGGATAAAATTTCTGCGGCAGCCTATGCCTGGAAAGTCACCGCTGCGCCAATGCTGTTTGGTACGCTGGTAACGGTTGCCGGTTTTGTGCCTATTGGTTTTGCCAAATCGGCAACCGGCGAATATACCGGCAATATTTTCTGGGTTCTGGCCTGTGCGTTGCTGGTTTCATGGCTGGTGGCAGTAACGTTTACGCCTTATCTGGGGGTAAAACTATTACCGGCCAGCCTGAAAAAGCATGACGACGGTGTATATAACAGCCCCGGTTATCAGCGGCTGCGCAGCCTGATCCGTTACTGTGTTGAGCACCGTAAAAAAGTGGTGGCCGCTACGGTGCTGCTGCTGGTGTTGTCGGTAGTGGGCATGGCCGGTCCGGTGAAGAAACAGTTTTTCCCGAGTTCTGACCGGCCGGAAATTCTGGTAAATGTCTATCTGCCCAAAGGCAGTGCCTTCAGCCAGACTGATGAAACCGTCCGGCAGCTGGAGCAATTGCTGCATGACCGGCCCGGAGTCCGGACACTGGCATCTTATATTGGTGGTGGTGCTCCGCGGTTCTTTATTTCACTTAACCCGGAACAACCGGATTCCGCTTTCGCAGAACTGGTAGTGGTGGCTGACGATGTCACCGCCAGAGAGCAACTGATTAGTTTTCTGGACCAGCAGATAGCTGATGGCGCCTTCCCGCAGGCCAGAGTGAATGTTAAGCGTATTCTGTACGGCCCGCCGGTAAAATGGCCGGTCAGCTTCCGTATTCTGGGGCCGGATATGAACAAACTGCGGCTGCTTGGGCATCAGGTCCGGGCCGTGATGGAAAAATATCCGGGCACCAGGGATGTGCATCTGGATTGGGACGAGCGTACTACCGTACTGTATCTGAATATGGACCCGCAGGCGTTGCAGATGATGGGGCTGACGCCGCTGGATGTTTCGCAGCAGCTGCAGGTTCAGTTGGACGGGGCCAGAGTTTCCGAGTCCCGGCAGGATATCCGTACCGTGGCAATTTATGCCCGTGGTGATACCCGTAGCCTGGATGGTCTTAAAACGCTGGAAATTAAAAATCAGGATGGCCGTAAAGTACCGCTGATGCAGCTGGCTGAGCTGGAAATCCGGTTTGAAGAACCGGTTATCAGACGCTATAACCGTGAGCCGGTAATGATGGTGCAGGCAGAAGTGGTTGCTAACGTACAGGCACCGGATGTGGAAGCCGCGTTGTGGCGGCAACTGGCGGATTTCCGCGCTGCATTGCCGGATGGGTATTCAATGGAGATCAGCGGTACTATTGAACAATCAGGCAAGGCTAATGAATCGATCGAGAAACTGGGCCCGGTAATGATTGTCCTGATGCTGATTTTTATTATGCTGCAGATGCGTTCTTTCTCCGGCACCTTTATGGTACTGGCGACGGCGCCTCTGGGGCTGATAGGTGCGGTGGCGGCACTGCTGCTGTTTAACCAGCCATTCGGTTTTGTGGCCCTGCTGGGGTTAATCGGTCTGGCCGGCATCCTGATGCGTAATACCCTGATTCTGACGCAACAGGTATCGGATAATATGCAGTACCAGATGCCAATGGCTGATGCGATTATTGAAGCGGCAGTACACCGGGCACGGCCGGTTATTCTGACTGCCCTGGCCGCTGCTTTTGCCTTTGTACCACTGGCACTGGACAGTTTCTGGGGGCCGCTGGCCTATGTTCTGATCGGCGGGGTAATTGCCGGTACAGTGATTACACTGCTGTTTGTGCCGGCACTGTATGCACTGTGGTTCAGGCTGAAATCCTAATCTGCCTGAACGGGCGGTAATGGCTCGATATGGGTAGTAAGTTGTATGCCCTGTTGAGCCAATGCCTGTTCCGCTTCGTCTGCCAGTTGATGGGCATGGGCCACAGTCCAGTAGCCGGGCACATTTAAATCCACGTGTGCAAACTGCATCGTGGCTGCCGAGCGGGTCCGCAGGTTGGTAAAAATCACACCCTCCTGCCGGTACTGGCTGAGGGTGTGTTCAATCAGGCTGATAGTATCAGCAGGCAAAGCCGGGTCCAGCAGGCCGTTAACCGAACGGTATAACAGGCGGCTGCCTTCATACAGAATATGCAGCGCCACAGCTATCGCCACCAGCGGGTCCAGCCAGTAGTGGCCGGTGGCTGCCGCCAGCAGCACTCCGGCAACAATGCCTGCTGTGGTCCAGACATCGGTCATCAGATGTTTACCATCACCTTCCAGTGCCGGTGAGCGATGTATTTTACTGCCTGTCAGCAGCAGGCGGGCCATCCACAGGTTAATCAGGCTGGCAAGAATAGTCAGCGCCGTACCTGTACCCAGTGTTACCAGTGGCTGCGGATTTAATAACCGGTCGGTGGCAGCAATAAAAATAGCGATAGCCGCCAGAAAAATCATGCCGCCTTCAAACGCCGCAGACAGGTATTCTGCCTTACTGTGGCCATAAGGGTGGCTGTCATCGGCAGGCCGCTGCGCGATGGTAACCATCACCAGTGCGAAAATGGCTCCGGTCAGATTAACCACCGATTCCAGTGCATCGGATAAGTAACCGACTGAACCTGTCAGATACCAGGCCAGTGTTTTCAGGCTCATGGTCAGCAATGCCGCAACCAGTGATAAAACCAGCAGCAGCCGGGGAGAAAAACGCGTCATGGCGGCTCCTGTAGCATGCTCAGATATTCCGCAGTATGTCATATTTCTGCCACAGCTGGCCGTTAAACTTCAACGAAATCTAAAGTATAGAAAGTATTACGGAGTTAATATGCTTTCCAGGCTCAGAATTTCTGCACGGGTGTTGTTACTTGGTACTATTCCGTTATTTTTTCTGGGGTTGGTGCTGCTGGCATCGTTCTGGGCAGCCAATGCGAAAGATCGCCTGTTTTACCGGCTGTATGATGATCATCTGGTTATCCTGACCGATATTATGAGCGCTCAGCGTATATTGCAGCAAAGCGCATTACAGGATATCCGCAAATACCGTACCGGCTGGGCATCCGTCGAAGGTACACAACAGAGTGTTCAGCAGCAACTGGCACAGGCCGGAGTACACTGGCAGGCATTTTCCGCTGCCAGACCTGCGTATCTGGCAGATAATGAAAGCTCTGAAGATCCATATCAGGCACTGGATCAGGCTTTTGAACGGGCTGTCCGGTTATATGAAGAATGGATTTCACTGGCCGGTTCAGATGCACTGCTGGTAAAAATCCTTAATGAATCAACTATCAACAATGATGCCGAATTACGCATTACCGCTTTTGGTGTGCTGGCTGACGAGTTTATCCAGAACCAGATCACCAAAGCTGCGGATGTCCGTGATGAAGCCGCAGTACTGACCGGCAGCATGTTGCTTGCTTATCTTGTCGGTGGCAGCCTGCTGTTTGTGCTGGTGTCAGGGGTAATCTGGGCAGTACAGCGCTCAGTCAGCAAGCCGTTACTGGCGCTGCGTAATCTGCTGTTACGGGTAGAACAGCAATCAGACCTGACCCTGCGTGCCAATGAACAGGGAGGGGATGAGATTGCAGAAGCGGCCCGGGCGCTGAATACCATGATTGCGCACTTTCAGAAACTGGTAAACGAACTGGGGCACAGCTCCCGTTCATTAAGTGGTCAGGCGGTGCAGCTTTATGATGTCAGCGAAGAAGTAAACGCCGGAGCCGGGCGTCAGGCGATGCAGGCAAATCAACTGGCTGCAGCGATTGAGCAGATGAGTTCCGCGGTCAGAAATGTTGCAGAAAATGCCTTAGCTGCTGCGGCCACGGCACAGCAGGCAGAGCAACTGAGTTTGTCCGGGCGGCAAAAAGCCGCAGCAAGTGTGCAGACTACCGATATTCTGGCGCAGCAACTGGCTACGGCTACAAAGGTCATCAGCCGGTTGCAACATGGTTCGCGTGAAATATCCGGCGTACTGGATGTGATTCGCAATATTTCTGAGCAGACTAACCTGCTGGCACTTAATGCTGCAATTGAAGCTGCCAGAGCCGGTGAGGCCGGGCGGGGGTTCTCAGTGGTTGCCGATGAAGTCCGTACCTTATCCGCCAATACCCAGCAGGCGACAGAATCTATCCGTACCATGATTGTGCAGCTACAGGAACAGGCCAATACTGCGGTAGATGCTATGCAGCAGGCAAGTGAGCAGGCCGGCAGCAGTGCCGAACAGGTTATGCAGACCGACCAGATGTTCCGCCAGATAGCAGATGATGTTGCGCGGATTTCACAGGTTAATATCCAGATTTCAGCTGCCACAGAGCAGCAGCGGGTGGTAACAGATAGTATCGCAGGCAGTATCACCCTGCTTAATGACGATATTAACCAGCTGACACAGGGGGCCAGCCGCTCTGCCAGCGCCAGCGAAATGTTAAACCAGCTGGCTGAAAAACTGGCCGCAGGCTGGCAGGTTTTTAAAACCGGCGATAAGGCTGCGGCCTGAAATTGTAATACTGCATAGGAAAAATTTTAAATAAAGCTAATGTTTAGTCTGCATTTCGCTCCAGGCTATTTTACTGAGGCAACGCGGCCAGCACTTTGCCGACGAGCTGGTTTAGCTCATCGCCGTTGGCAATCCAGCGGGCGACGATCAGCAGATCATGCTGCTGGTCGATGTAGATGATATTGCGGCCGGCGCCCTGAAAGGTTACAGCTGTTTCGGGGGCGTTAGGCAGGGCTTTACGGCCTGGGTTTAAAAACCAATTGGCAAAGCCGTATTCAGGGTTAGCGTTACCGCCGGTGCGGGCCTGCCGGATAAAGTCGTTACTGACCAGTTGCTGGCCATCCCATTGGCCGTTACGTAAAAACAGATAACCAAAACGGGCTAAATCCCAGGCATTGATAAAGATGCCGCCGCCCCAGTGACCGCCGCCAGAGACCGATTGTACCTTTTTGCCATCAAGCTCAACCCAGCTATTATCATAGCCATACCAGCGCCAGGTTGAAGAAGCGCCAATCGGTTGCATAAGCTGTTCATTCAGTACTTCTGGCAATGGTTTACGCCAGACATATAAGGTAGACAGCGCCAGCAGGTTAATTCGGACATCATTATATTTGTAATGGCTGCCCGGTGTCCGTAGCGGCCGGTGTGGCCATTCTGCCGGTGTTTTTCCTTCAGGCCGGTCAGCCCAGTCTGGTTTGCCCCACAGGGTCCCTTGCCAGTCACTGGTTTGTCGCAATAAGTGATCCCAGCGGATCTGGCTGTTGTGCTCCCCCAGATACAGATCTGTGTCATACGGCATATAGGGGCCTACTTTATCCTGCAGATCGCGGATCAGGCCTTTCTGCCAGGCCAAACCGGTGACTGTGGTCAAAAAGGTTTTAGCAATACTGTGCGTCATGTCAACGTTATCAACATCACCCCAGCGTGCAATCAGTTTACCTTTATATACAATCAGGCCATTTGCTGCGGTACGCACCTTCATCGGGCCAATAATCTGATCGTAGGGCTCTCTGGCACCAAAGGTGGTTGCCTGTACTATCGCCTGATCCTTTGAAGCCGGATTTTCGCTGGCTATTGCATACCTGACTGCATCTGCCAGTTTCTCTGCATCAATCTGTAGTGACTCCGGGGTTGCCGTGGCCCAGTTGCCTGGTGGAGGGTAGTAAGGCTTTGCCAGAGCAGGCAAAGCCAGCAGAGTAAGCAATAAGGTAAAAGTACAACGCACAGTGAACTCCTTCGTGTGGATGACAAGAGCAGGTAGCTTTATTTACAGTGTATGCAATATGACCAGATGTTGAGTCCCCTGCAATATCGATTACGCTGATTTGCGGCTGGATGACACAACGCTGAGATTT
Organism: Chromatiaceae bacterium AAb-1; assembly: GCA_033792355.1. GTDB lineage: Bacteria > Pseudomonadota > Gammaproteobacteria > Enterobacterales > Alteromonadaceae > Alishewanella. Next base: position 25,096 of record JARXRR010000025.1, on the reverse strand, counting down.
TTATGCTGTTATTCTCTTTTCAAAACAGTACGTTATTTTTAATTTCTGTTTCATAAATTAAAATTTTGGCCTGTCATATTCCTGAAATAAAAATACCGCAGACTGTCCTCCGTCGAACTAAACCAACATTCCTAACGAGGACTATAGTCATGACATTGAATAAGTTAACCAAACTGGTACTGGCTACCGCTGTTGCAGTAAGCTTCTCCAGTGCTGCTCAGAGCAGCCGTGATACTATCCAGATCGCGGGTTCTTCTACAGTATTGCCTTTTGCCTCTATTGTTGCTGAAGAATTTGGCAATAACTTCGCTCAGTTTAAAACGCCGGTAGTCGGTTCAGGCGGTTCTTCAGGTGGTTTGCGCCAGTTCTGTCAGGGTGTTGGCACTAACACTATTGATATCGCAAATGCTTCACGCTCTATTCGCCCTGCTGAAATTGATGCCTGTAAAGCCAATGGCGTTAAGCAGATTATTGAAGTCAAAATCGGTTATGACGGTATCGTATTTGCGTCACGCATTGATGCCGGTGATTTCAAATTAGAGCCTAAGCATGTATTCCTGGCTCAGGCTGCCCAGGTTCCACAGAATGGCAAACTGGTTGCTAACCCATATACCCGTTGGTCACAAATTGATAAATCTCTGCCGGATCAGGAAATTCTGTTAGCAATTCCTGGTTCTAACCACGGTACCCGTGAAGTATACGAAGAGAAAGTGGTTAACCCTGGTTGCGAGAGTTTTGCTGAAGTTAAAGCACTTGGCAAAGACGAAGCTGCTAAATTCTGTCTGGCAATGCGTACCGATGGCCGCGTAGTGGAAATCGCCGGTGATTACACTGAAACACTGGCTCGCTTACAGGCTCAGAAAGATGCGATAGGTGTGTTTGGTTTAAGCTTCTACGAAGCTAACCGTGACCGTATCAAAGTTGCCACAGTATCAGGTGTAACACCTACCCTGGAATCAATTATTGCCGGTGAATACCCGGTATCACGCCCACTGTTCTTCTATGTTAAAGGCGAACATATCGGTGTGATTCCTGGCCTGCAGGAATTTGCCCAGTATTTTGTCAGCGATGATGTTTCAGGTGCAGCAAGCCCACTGGCTGAAGCCGGCCTGATCCCTCTGGCAGATAACGAGCGTACAGATGTGCTGAACACTATCAGACAGCGTAAAGCTCTGTAATACCGCTTCTGTAATCAGATTGATATTACAGCAAAGAGAACGACTCTGTAGTCGTTCTCTTTTTTGTTATTTCAGACTGTCATAAAACTGCAATCAACGCGCGGTAAGCTGCCGGGACTCGTTTAGCAGCGTTGACTATTTCGCAAATGGAGCGAATATGAGTAATCTTTCGTTAATGGTAGTACTGCTTGCCCTGATGGCGATTGCCTATCAGCTGGGCATGGTACGAAGCCGCAAAGTAGCGGCAGTTAACCCTGGCCTGCGTATGCATTCGCGGCCTCATCATTATGGAATGATGGTGGGGTTGTGGGCGGTGTTACCCGCTTTTTTTATTTTACTGGCGTGGAACTGGCTTGCCCCCGGAGTGATTCAGGGCATGGTGATGGCACAGTTACCGCCAGAGATTGCTGCACAAGGCAGTAATGAACTCAGGGTAGTAATGCGGCGCATTGCTAACCTTGCTGGTAATTTTGGTGTGGTCAGCGATGCCCAGAACTGGGAACTGGCTGCCGCTGCCTATTTGCAGGCACTGAACAATACCAGTAAGTTACTGCTTACCGGTATTATGGCTGCGATAGCGGCCGCAGGTTTGCTGGCAGCTATCCGTAATATCAACCCGCAGTTACGTGCCCGCCATCAGGTTGAACGTGCCATGCGAGTACTGCTGGTGCTGTGTTCCACCATTGCGATTCTGACGACTATCGGCATTGTGCTGTCAATGGTGGGGGAAACGCTGAAGTTTTTCAGTTTTGTTGCCCCGGCTGATTTCTTCTTTGGTACTACCTGGAATCCGCGTTTTTCAACTGTTGGTGTAGGTGAGCAGGGTAGTTTTGGTCTGGTGCCACTGATGGCCGGTACCATGATGATCGCCTTTATTGCCATGCTGGTGGCGATACCTCTGGGGTTGATGGTAGCGATTTATCTGGCGGAATATGCGCCGGCTAAACTGCGTAATACCGCTAAACCGGTAATTGAAGTACTGGCGGGTATTCCTACCATTGTTTATGGTTTCTTTGCGCTGGTCACTGTCGGCCCGTTTCTGCGTGATATGGGGATGGTTATCGGGCTGGATATTCGTGCAACCTCTGCCCTTACCGCCGGTGTGGTAATGGGTATTATGATTATTCCTTTTATTTCGTCACTGTCTGACGACATTATTACTCAGGTGCCCAAAGCCATGCGTGACGGCTCGCTTGGCCTGGGAGCAACCAAATCAGAAACTATCCGCAAGGTGGTGTTACCGGCGGCATTGCCGGGCATTGTTGGTGCAATATTACTGGCGGTAAGCCGGGCGATTGGTGAAACCATGATAGTTGTGCTGGCCGCCGGGAACAGCCCGTCGCTGACTGCGAATCCGTTTGAAGCAGTATCAACCGTTACCGTTACTATCGTAAATCAGCTGACCGGTGATAATGATTTTGCCAGCCCGCAGTCGCTGGTAGCGTTTGCGCTGGGTCTGACGCTGTTCGTTATTACTCTGCTGCTGAATGTGGTAGCACTGGTAATTGTGCGTAAATACCGTGAACAATACGAGTAAAGTATGACAACTCTCACTGAAACTCCGTCAAACAAAAATGTATCAGGGCAGCCGGGTGCTGTTCAGCAGAAGGTCAAGGCATCACTGGGCAGAAGGCACCGGCAGGAAAAGTTGTTCCGCGGGCTTGGTTTGTCTGCCGTGCTGATCAGCCTTGGACTGGTGGCTCTGCTGTTTATCAATATCTTCGCTAAAGGTTTACCGGCATTCTGGCAGTCAGCTATTACACTGGATATTTATTTTGACCCGGCGATTATTTCGATAAGCGATAAACCGGTGCAGCAGGCGGCTGAAAGCGATAATGATTTCAGAAAGCGCCATATCGAATGGCAGACTGAAATTGGTTTTATCAATTTTAACCGGCTGATTCTGGAAAGCCTGAAGCAGATCCTGCCAGATGGTGCTGCTTACCCCCGTGACCTGCAACGTATTGTGACCTCAGGTGAACGTTTTGCACTGCGGGATATGGTGGTAAAGGACCCTTCGGTTATCGGAAAAACGCTGCGCCTGAAACTGCTGACTGACGCCAATATTGATGTCTGGCTGAAAGGCAATATAGACCGCAGCCTGCCTGATCACCAGCAACAACTGAGCGCCAGGGTACGGCAATGGGCAGATCAGCTGGCAGAGCAGGGCCGCATTAAAAACAGCTTCAGCTTTGCACTGTTTATGAACCCGGATTCACGCAGCTCGCTGGCTTCTGCCGGTCTGGCCGGTGCTTTTATGGGCTCGTTTTATATGATGCTGGTCGTGATTATACTGGCAGTACCTATGGGCGTGGCCGCTGCCATTTATCTGGAAGAATTCGCCCCGAAAAATAAGCTGACCGATCTGGTTGAAGTTAATATCAACAATCTGGCCGCGGTTCCGTCGGTGGTGTTTGGTTTACTGGGGGCGTCGGTGTTTATCGGCTGGTTTAATCTGCCAATGTCGGCACCTATTGTCGGTGGTCTGGTGCTATCGCTGATGACGCTGCCTACCGTAATTATTGCCACCCGCTCTACCTTAAAAGCTATTCCTCCGTCTATCCGGCAGGCGGCGCTGGGGCTGGGTGCCTCTAAAATGCAGGCTATTTTCCATCACGTATTACCGTTGGCGGTACCCGGTATTCTGACCGGTGCCATTTTAGGTATTGCCCAGGCGCTGGGAGAAACGGCTCCGTTACTGCTGATCGGTATGAAATCTTTTGTGGCGTCCGTACCGGGCTCGCCTTTTGATCAGTCTACGGCATTGCCGGTGCAAATCTTCCTGTGGCAGGGTAATGAACTGCGTAACTTCTTCGAAACCAGAACATCCGCAGCCATTATCGTGCTGCTGTGTATGATGATTTCACTCAATGCGCTGGCAATATGGCTGCGTAAGAAATACGAAAAACGGTGGTAGGCATGAATATCAGCAATCAAACAGTTCCCCTGCAACAGACAGGGCTTAATGCGGCGGACGTAATGATGAGTAATCCAGTAACAGGCAACGCAACCCGGGTAAAAATGACGGCGCGCGATGTAAAAGTATTTTACGGGCAAAATGAAGCCTTACATGGCATCAGTATGGATGTGGTAGAAAACGAAGTTATTTCGTTTATCGGTCCTTCTGGTTGCGGTAAATCAACTTTTCTGCGTTGTCTGAACCGGATGAACGACACCATTGATAGCTGCCGGGTAACGGGCCGGATAGAAATGGATAACCTTGATATTTATGACCCGACGCTGGATGTGGTTCAGCTGCGGGCGCAGATAGGCATGGTGTTCCAGAAGCCGAATCCGTTTCCGAAATCAATTTATGAAAATATTGCCTATGGCCCGAAACTGCATGGCCTGGCAGAACGTAAAGCCGATCTGGATGATGTCGTAGAGTCCAGCCTGCGCCGTGCCGGTTTATGGAATGAAGTAAAAGATCGTCTGCATCAACCGGGCACCGGTTTATCCGGCGGGCAGCAGCAGCGTTTATGTATTGCCCGTACTATTGCAGTCAGCCCGGAAATCATCCTGATGGATGAACCCTGTTCTGCACTGGATCCGATAGCCACATCGATTATTGAAGAGCTGATCGACGAACTGAAACAGAATTTCACTATCGTGATCGTGACGCACAACATGCAACAGGCGGCACGGGTATCAGACCGGACTGCGTTCTTCCATCTGGGTGATTTAATTGAAATTGGCCCAACGAACGAACTGTTCACTAACCCGAAGAACAAGCGTACCGAAGATTATATTACCGGTCGTTATGGTTAATCACGACTTTCAGCACCACAGCCAACGAAATCAATAAGGGAAAATGCGATGCCAAACGATAAAATTACCGGCCATTATTCGCAGGCCTATGATGCAGAATTGCAGCAGGTTGTTGAAAGACTGCTGGAAATGGGAACCCTGGTACAGCAGCAGCTGGCAGATGCCTTACAGGCGTTTATCAATGGTGACTTATCACTGGCCCAGCAGGTAGTGGAAACTGATCGTACCGTTAACCGCTTTGAAGTCGACATTGACGAACAATGTCTTGAAATTCTGGTGCGCCGCCAGCCGGCGGCAAATGATCTGCGGTTAATTCTGGCGGTGCTGAAAAGCATTAATGATGTTGAACGCATTGGTGATCATGCCGAAAATATTGCCCAGCACCTGCTGGATGCGACCCAGAGTGACCGGCCACAAAGTGCCCAGCTGGACGATATTCAGCAAATGGGGCAGCGGGTGTCTGTAATGCTGCAACAGGCGCTGGAGTCATTTGAAAAAATGGATGCAGCAGCCGCTTTGGCGGTGTTGCATCAGGACAAGGCTATCGACAGTGATTATGATCGTATTTTACGCCATAACCTGACTTATATGCTGGAAGATACCCGCCAGATCAGCAGTGGCCTGCAAATTACCTGGGTTGCCAGAGCACTGGAGCGGATAGGGGATCATGCCCGTAATATCTGTCAGTACAGTATCTTTATGGCAAAAGGGCAAAATGTTACTCACCTTAGCGATGAAGAGTTACAGCAGGTTGTAGATAAACAACGCAGTTAGTTTTGTTGATGTATCAGGATAAAGCAGTGCTTTATCCTGATATTGGTTAGTTAAGGTTAAAGCATCCATCACCTTACTCACGCTAACACGCCGTAAATACGTCCCTGTAGGCTCGGCTATGAACTTCATCCATGAAGTTTCCCCTTCGGGCCAGCGGAGCTGTTCAAATTCGTTCCTGACGAATTTGTCAGGCATCCCTGCCTTCAACGGTTAGCTTAGAGTAAGCTGATTCCTGCTTAACTGACTGGTATTGCTGATTTTTCTTTCCGACTTATTAACGTCACATAATTGTCATTTAAAAGCCATTTTTCTGTCATTTAATTTCCTGATACTAAGCCGCGTAAACACACAAGTTCATCTACAACAACGCTACGCGGAGAGAGATATGAAAACAATTAAATCAAGTCTGGTTGCTACAGCGGTAATAGCTACCTTAGCTGCACCAGCTTTCGCTGCCGATGTTACTATTTATGGCCGGGCGCATTTATCTGCTGATCATCTGGACAATGGTGATGACAGTGCAATCAAAGTATCCAGCAACTCAAGCCGTCTGGGTTTTAAAGCCAGCACCAAACTGGAAAACGGTCTGGAAGCACTGGTTCAGGTAGAGCAGGAAGTATTCTTTAATGATGGTTCAGGTAGCTGGACTTCACGCGACAGCTTTGTTGGTTTAAAAGGCGATTTCGGTCTGGTACGTCTGGGTAAATTTGATACCCCGCATAAAATTATCCGCAGCCGTACCGATATGTTTGGTGACCGTGTAGGTGATGCCCGTAACATTACCCGTCAGGCCGGTGCTTTTGATGAGCGTTTCAATCAGAGTATCCACTACCAGAGCCCGTCTTTCAACGGCGTAACCTTTGATTTTGTTTATTCGGCAGAGACTGCCCAGTCCACAGAAGCCAGTAATGACACTAACCAGATCAGTACTTCAGTTACTTACACTGCCAAAGGGCTGTACCTGGCAGCGGCTTATGAGTCGCGTGGTGACTTTGCTCTGATTGACGGCGAGCTGAAAGATTCAAAATCACTGCGTTTAGGTGCTTATTATGATATCAGCAGTGCTTTTCGCGTTGCAGCACTGTATCAGTCAATAAGTGATGTAGCCGGTGGTGATCGTGATGTATACGGTATTGGTGCCAGCTATAAAATGGGTGAGTACACTTTACGTGGCCAATACTACGTTGCCGGTGATAATGATACCGACGATACAGGTGCCGGTATGTTAGCAGTGGGTATTGATCGCAGTTTAGGTAAAGATCTGACTCTGTATGCAGTGTACGGTATTACCTCTAACGATGATAATGCTGCTTTCAATATCGCCCATCAGGCCCGTTCATCTCGTCTGGGCCCTGTGGTTGGTGAAGATATCAGCGGCCTGTCGCTGGGTATTATCTATAACTTCTAAGCACGGTCTTAGTATCTGAAAAGCTTCCTGCGGGAAGCTTTTTTATTGCATCCAGTAAAGTAACGGTGCAAACCTCTGGAATAAGAACTGATTGCAATATAGCCGCAAGGTCTTTATGTTTATTCAGGTTTATGCAGGAAAGTGCTGCTGGGGAATAGTCGCTGCCAGTTTTTAACTGCAAGAGGTGAGTAATGAAAAAATGGTTTTCACTACGCTATACATTCGAAATACTGTTTTCACTTATTACGGTAAGTGGGGCATTTTTGGTATTACACACTTTTATTATCGGACAGCACTATATTATTCCGACGATGATTCTGGCCATAACGCTGTTAACCGGTAATCTGGCGTGGTACGGTTTCAAAAATAAAATCTGGGCCAAATATCTGTTGTTCTGGGCTGGCTTTCTGACAAGCTGCCATTTTTTCTTTGCATTGTTCTGGGCAAAACGTTACCGGGAAATACTGGGCAGCGGGTTTGAACCGGTGTGTGCTGTGGTGGTTATCGTTCTGGTCTGGCTGTTATATCAGTACCGTCGGCGAAATGCCTTATTTAAGTAAACCGGCAGTTTAAGCCGGCAGCTGTAATTTACCCGTCTTTATTGCTTCCTGTCTGCCGGAGTGAAAATGTATTTGTGACCAATTTAAGACGGTAAATGCATTTTCATTCTGTTTTTCATAATTCTGTCATAAACTGAGTCAATAATAGCGGCAGGTTAACTGAAAATGGTAAGGAACTATGTCCAGGAGAATTCTGGTAGTAGAAGATGAAGCTCCCATCCGCGATATGCTGTGTTTTGTATTAGAGCAAAATGGTTATCAGGCATCTACCGCTGAAGATGTTGATTCTGCTATTAATATGCTGGTGGAACCTTATCCGGATTTGGTATTGCTGGACTGGATGCTTCCTGGTGGCAGCGGTATTCAGATTGCCAAAAAGATGAAACAGCACAAACTTACCCGCAATATCCCGATTATTATGATCACCGCCAGAGGTGAGGAAGAGGATAAAGTACGCGGGCTGGAAGTTGGCGCAGATGATTACGTCACCAAACCTTTTTCACCCAAGGAACTGATGGCCCGTATTAAGGCGGTTATTCGCCGGGTAGCGCCTACTAGTCTGGACGATGTGATTGAAATGCAGGGCTTAAAGCTGGATCCGGTATCCCACAGGGTTATGGCGGAAGAACAACCGCTGGATATGGGGCCGACGGAATTCCGGTTGCTGCATTTCTTTATGACGCACCCGGAACGGGTTTACAGCCGCGAGCAACTGCTGGACCACGTATGGGGTACAAATGTATATGTTGAAGACAGAACCGTGGATGTGCATATCCGCCGCCTGCGTAAAGCCATTTCTTTTGCCGGGCATGACAGATTGGTACAGACAGTACGGGGTTCCGGCTATCGTTTTTCTGCTAAGTAGGTAATATGCGGCTTCTGCTTTCGAAAAGGAAGATTTTAGGGAAAGTCTTCCTTTTTTATTGTCTGGCAACGCTGGTCGGCTGGCTGGCTGACGCCATATTGCCGGCATTATTGCTGCTAAGCCTTATTTTGCTGGTATGGCATTACAAGCATATGTTTATGCTGGATAAATGGCTGTGGCGTGACCGTAAACTTACCCCGCCGGCCGGAGACGGTGCCTGGCAACAGATTTTCGATGGTATTTATTATCAGCAGCGTAAAGAGCGCCGTAAACGCAAAGAGCTGCGTAATCTGGTAAGGCGTTTCCGGGATGGTGCCGAAGCATTACCTGAAGCGGTGGTCGTACTTACCGAAGACTGGACCATCGTCTGGTGCAATAAACTGGCGCAGATTCTGGTTGGCCTGCGCTGGCCATTGGATGAAGGGCAACGTCTGGATAACCTGATCCGCAACCCCGATTTTCAGAGTTACCTGCAATTAAAAGCCTTTCAGCAGCCACTGGAACTGGTATCCCCGCTGCGGGAAGATCTGGCGCTGGAATTTAAAATTATGCCGTACGGCAAGGCGCAGTATCTGCTGATTGTGCGGGATGTTACCCAGATAAAACAACTGGAGCAGATCCGCAAAGACTTTGTTGCTAACGTATCACACGAACTTCGAACGCCACTGACGGTTTTACAGGGCTATCTGGAAGTCATGGATAACGAGCACCTGCCGGATGCGGCAATCTGGCAGAAGGCGCATTCGGTTATGCTGGATCAGACCCGGCGGATGGATGCACTGGTACAACAGTTGCTTACGCTGTCCAGAATTGAAGCCGCGCCCAGGGTGCAGTTTGACGATGAAGTGGATGTACCGCTGATGCTGCATAAGCTGGAGCAGGAAGCTGCTACCCTTAACCGGGAAAAGCAGCACCATATTACCTTTCAGATTGCACCGGAGCTTAAAGTGACCGGCGTGCCGGAAGAATTGCGCAGTGCATTTTCCAACCTGATTACCAATGCCATTAAATATACCCCGGCAGGTGGCGAAATTACGGTGAGCTGGCAGTTACAGAGCAATAAGGCGGTATTTACCGTAACCGATAATGGTGAGGGTATTGCTGCCCAGCATGTAAAACGGCTGACGGAGCGTTTTTACCGGGTTGATCAGGCACGGGCCCGCAATACCGGTGGCACCGGGCTGGGACTGGCGATTGTCAAGCATGTGTTGTCGCGTCATAACAGCCGTCTGATGATTTTCAGCGAGCCGAAAAAAGGCAGCACGTTTTCTTTTGCTTTATCACCAGAGCTGGTGGTGTCACATACTACAAAATCACGTCTGAAAACCAAGTACTAGCCTGATGTTTGTCAATGGAGCATGAATCGGCTTGCTCACGCCAACACGCCGTAAATACGTCCCTGTAGGCTCGGTTTATGAACTTCATCCATGAAGTTTACCCTTCGGGGCCAGCAAAGCTGTTCAAATTCGTTCCTGACGAATTTGTCAGCCCGTCCGGGCTCCAACGGTTGGCTTAGAACAAGCCGATTCATGCCAAAACATAGACTCACTGGCATTAAAGTCTTAGCTGGCTTCTATCGCTGCTAGCAGGCATTTTACCGAATGCCTGTCCATCTTTACTTAATCTTGACATTGGTTCCGTTGTGGTCGCTATACCGCTGAATTATAGTACGCGGTAATTTAATTTTAGTTGTGACAGGGATTTGACTTTATGACCGTGCTGAAAAAGCCTCTTGTTCTTACTGGTATAGTGATTGCCGTTGCCGTAGCTGCTTACTGGTTCTGGCCTGCACAGCAGCCGTCCGGTCCGGCCGGGCAGATGAATCCGTGGGCTATGCCGGTGCCGGTACGGGTCGTCGAGGCGGTTTCGTCTGATCTTAAAGTACAAATCAAAGCCATTGGCACAGTAACGCCGTTAAATACCGTAGTTGTACAAAGCCGGGTGTCCGGGCCATTACAACAGCTTTTTTTCCGTGAAGGTGAAAAGGTAGAACAGGGGCAGCTACTGGCAAAAATTGATGCCGCAGATTATCAGGTGCAACTGGCTCAGGCTCAGGGGCAGAAAGAACAGAATGTTGCCCAGTTGCAAAATGCTGAGGCAGATTTGGCCCTGTATGCCAGATTAAGAGAACAGAACTCTATTTCAGCACAGCAATATAATCAGCAACAGTCGCTGGTTAATCAGCTGAAAGGAACAATCAATGCTAATCAGGCCCAGATTGACGCTGCGGCCCTGCAATTGTCCTATACCGAAATCAAAGCTCCAATCAGCGGGCGTTTAGGGTTGCGCAGAGTCGATCCGGGCAATTTAATTCAGGCTAACAGTGCAGAAGGGCTGGTAACAATTACTCAGAGTTCTCCCATTGCTGTTGTTTTCACTGTACCGGAAAGCCAGTTATTGCAGGTTCGCCAGGCAGTAAATAAAGGCGAACAGCTTAGTGTGGAAGCCTGGGACAGAAGTGAGCAATATCTGCTGAGCAGCGGCGTGCTGACTACACTGGATAACCAGATCGACATTGCTACCGGGACACTGAAACTAAAAGCTGAATTTGCCAATCAGCAGGAAGAACTGTTCCCCAACCAGTTTGTAAATGTGCGGCTTAATGTGGCAGTACAACAGGGGGCCGTCAGTATTCCGCAGGATGCAGTGCAGTATGGCTCTCAGGGCACCTATATTTACGTAATTGAAGAAAACAAAGCGCAAATCCGCCAACTGCGGCTGGGGGCTGTCGATAACAGTATCGTCGCGGTAGAAGACGGTTTAAAAGCCGGTGAGCTGGTAGTGCTTGAAGGGCTGGACAGATTAAGACCCGGCCGTGCGGTAGAAGTGATTCAAGATAACGCTGCAGCAAACTGAGGGCTGAGATATGAATTTATCCAGGCCTTTTATTCTGCGACCAGTGGCAACATCGTTACTGATGCTGGCGATTCTGATTGCAGGTATTTTAAGCTGGCGTTTGCTGCCGGTGGCGGCTTTGCCACAGGTTGATTACCCGATTATACAGGTATTCAGCTTTAACCCCGGTGCCAGCCCGGATATTATGGCGCGTACGGTTACCGCCCCGCTGGAGCGGCGGCTGGGGCAAATTCCCGGTTTAAAACAAATGTCATCCAGCAGTTCGGCCGGGGCTTCTGTTATTACGCTGCAGTTTGCACTGGTCGTTGATATGGGCGTAGCGGAACAGGAAGTACAGGCAGCAATTAATACCGCATCGTCATTACTGCCCGGCGATTTACCCACACCGCCGGTTTACCGCAAGGTTAATCCGGCTGATGCGCCTATTCTGACATTGGCTGTCACCTCAGATACTTTACCATTACCCACTGTATATGACTTAGTCGATACCCGTATGGCACAGAAGCTGGCGCAGCTGTCTGGTGTGGGTATGGTCAGTCTGGCGGGCGGGCAGCGCCCGGCTATCCGGGTAAAGGCCAATCCGGCGGCACTGGCCAGCCTTGATTTAAGCCTGGAAAATCTGCGCAGTGCTATCACTGCTGCTAATACCAATCAGCCTAAAGGCAGTTTTGATGGCCCGTTCCGTTCGACCATGCTGGATGCCAATGATCAGATCCGCGATGTCAGTGAATATCAGGAGCTGATTATTGCCTGGCGCTCCGGGGCTCCGATCCGGTTAAGGGATGTGGCAACAGTGGAACAGGGGGCAGAAGATCGCTTTCTGGCGGCCTGGGCCAATCAGCAACCGGCGGTACTGGTCAATATTCAGCGCCAGCCCGGCGCAAACGTGATTGAAGTTGCCGACCGGGTGCAGCAGCTGTTACCGCAGCTTACGGCAACCATGCCGGCAGCGGTGAAAGTAGAAGTATTAACCGACCGGACCCACAGCATTCGTGCCTCGGTGCGCGATGTACAGAAAGAGCTGGTATTTGCTATCTGTCTGGTGGTGTTAGTGACTTTTGTGTTTTTACGCACTATTCCGGCGACAATTATTCCCAGCTTAGCGGTGCCGCTGTCGTTAATCGGTACTTTTGCCGTGATGCTGTTGCTGGATTTCTCGGTTAATAATCTGACACTGATGGCGCTGACTATCGCCACCGGCTTTGTGGTGGACGATGCCATCGTGATGCTGGAAAACATTGCCCGTCACCGCGAGCAGGGGGCATCGCCGAAAGAAGCCGCACTGAAAGGCGCGAAGGAAATCGGTTTTACGCTGATTTCATTAACGTTCTCGCTGATTGCCGTATTAATTCCGTTGCTGTTTATGGCGGATGTCGTCGGGCGTTTATTCTATGAATTTGCGGTTACGCTGGCTGTTGCTATCCTGATTTCACTGGTGGTATCGCTAACCTTAACCCCGATGCTCTGTGCACATTTGCTGACCAAAATGCCGGCACATGATGAACAGCAGGGCTTTATGAACCGGGTTATTGCCTCTTATGGCCGGGGGTTGCAATGGGTTTTGCGTCATCAGCGGCTGGCAATGCTGAGTATGCTGGCAACGGTAGCGCTGACGGCCGGTTTGTATATGGCCGTGCCAAAAGGGTTTTTCCCGGTGCAGGACAGTGGTGTTATTCAGATTGTTACCGAAGCGCCGCAGGATATTTCCTTCCAGGCAATGGCGCAGCGTCAGCAGCAACTGGCTGATAATATTCTGCAACACCCTGCGGTCAGCAGCCTGTCGTCTTTTATCGGGGTCGATGGCAACAACAGCAGTATTAACAGCGGTCGTATCCTGGTGAATTTAAAATCACACAGCGACCGCAGTTTGTCCGCGGTAGAGATTATCCGCGAACTGGAACAACAGGTGCTGGAAGTGTCTGGTATTAAAGGCTGGTTTCAGCCGGTACAGGAACTCAGTATCGAAGACCGGGTCAGCCGTACCCAGTACCAGTTCAGCCTGACGACACCGGATCAGGATGTGCTGAATCAGTGGTTGCCTGATTTGGTTGACGCATTGCAGCAACGCCCTGAATTATCTGAGGTTGCACACGATCTGCAACAGCAAGGGTTGCAGGCTTATATTGATATCGACCGTACCGCCGCTGCCCGGCTGGGCATTAATGTAGCGCAAATCAGTGCGGTATTGCAAAGTGCTTACAGTCAGCGGCAGGTCAGCACCTTGTTTACCCAGGCTAATCAGTACCGGGTAATTCTGGAGGTTGAGCCATTACAGGCCCAGGGTATTGATGCGCTCAGTAAGCTGTACCTGACCGCAGCTAACGGCACCTCAGTACCGTTGTCAGCGGTAGCCAGGGTAACGCAACGCCCGGCAAAACTGCTGATTAACCATCAGGGGCAGTTTCCGTCGGTAACGCTGTCGTTCAATCTGGCGGCGGGGTATTCGCTGGGTGAAGCGGTGGCCGCTATTGAACAGGTAGAGCAGCAGTTACAGTTACCGGCAGAAATGGAACTGACCTTTCAGGGCGCGGCCGAAGCTTTCCGGGCTTCGTTAAGCAATACGCTGTGGCTGATTCTGGCCGCGGTAATCACTATGTATATCGTGCTGGGCATTCTGTACGAAAGTTTAATTCATCCGGTAACGATTTTATCTACCCTGCCTTCTGCAACAGTGGGGGCTTTGCTGGCGCTGCTGATTACCGGCCAGCCGTTAGATCTTATCGCCGTTATCGGTATTGTGCTGTTGATTGGTCTGGTGAAAAAGAACGGTATTATGATGGTCGATTTTGCGCTGGCGGCACAGCGTAATCAGGGAATGGCTCCCAGAGACGCCATCTACCAGGCTGCGCTGATGCGTTTCAGACCTATTCTGATGACCACACTGGCAGCGTTGTTCGGTGCGATTCCGCTGTGGTTGTCTACCGGTTCCGGTGCTGAACTGCGTCAGCCACTGGGGCTGGTGATGGTGGGCGGTTTACTGGTTAGTCAGGTGCTGACGCTGTTTACCACGCCGGTGGTGTACTTATGGTTTGACCGCTGGTTCAGCCGTAAAAAGCCGGTAGCGGCTGAGGTAAACCCGGTATGAATCTGGCGCAGCCTTTTATTCAGCGTCCGGTGGCCAGCGGGCTGATAGCTACCGCTATTATGCTGCTCGGGCTGATTTGCTGGCGGTTGCTGCCGGTGTCACCGTTACCTGCCATTGATTTTCCGATGATAGTAGTAACAGCCAGCCTGCCGGGAGCCAGCCCGGAAAGTATGGCCGCTACGGTAGCCACCCCACTGGAACGCGCGCTGGGCAGTATTTCGGGGATCCGCCGTATCAGTTCATCCAGCAATCAGGGTTCAACCCAGATCCGGCTGGAGTTTGAGCTGCACCGCAATGTAGACGATGCGGCCCGTGAAGTGCAGGCAGCCATTAATGCGGCGCGTGGCCAGCTGCCTTCCGGGATGCCGGGTAACCCGACGTACCGTAAATTTAACCCGTCACAGGCACCGATTATGGCGCTGGCGCTGAGTTCAGAGCGGCTGGCCGGCAGTATCCTGTATGACAGTGCTTCCACTATTCTGGCCCAGAAACTGGCCCAGATCACCGGCGTTGGCGAGGTGGAGGTTGCCGGTTCGTCGCTGCCCGCAGTGCGGGTGCAGCTTAATCCCGGCATGCTGAGTCATTACGGTGTGGCGCTGGATGAGGTTCGTGCTGCCATCAGCATGGCTAATGCCTCTGTCCCGCTGGGGGTGCTGGAGAGCAATGATCAACGCTGGCAACTGGCAACCAGCGAAACTCTGCGTAAGGCCGCGGATTATCAGTCGCTGGTGGTGAAATATGTCGACGGTGCACCTATCCGGTTAGCGGATGTGGCGCTGGTTACCGATTCTACTGAAAACCGTTACAGCGCTGGTTTTCATAATCATAAAAATGCAGTGATTCTGCTGGTCAGCCGCCGTACCGGCGCCAATATTGTTGAAACGATAGATGCTATTTACCAGCAAATGCCATTGTTACAGGCGCTGATCCCGGTTGATGCGGATCTGGCGGTCGTAATGGATCGCAGCCCGGTAATCCGGGCCACGCTGGCAGAAGCGCAGTTAAGCCTGTTGATAGCAGTGGCACTGGTGGTGTTGGTGGTGTGGTGCTTCCTGGGTAATCTGCGCAGTGCGTTAATTCCCAGTATGGCCATTCCGGTATCACTTATCGGCGCTTTTACCGTCATGTATTTGTGCAATTTTTCGCTGAATAACCTGTCGGTAATGGCGTTAATTGTCGCTGCCGGGCTGGTGGTGGATGATGCCATAGTAGTGGTGGAAAATATCAAACGCCATCTGGAACAGGGGTTATCACCACTGGAAGCTGCCAGAAAAGGTGCTGCGGAAGTGGGTTTTACGCTGCTGGCCATGAATCTGGCGCTGATGGTGATTTTCCTGTCTATCCTGTTTATGGGCGGGTTGGTAGAGCGCTTATTCCGTGAGTTCTCTATTACACTGGTGGCCGCTATGGTGATTTCACTGCTGATTTCCCTGACGCTGACCCCCAGTTTGTCAGCAATACTGCTGAAGAAAATACCGGCTTCGCAACGGCAGCAAGGGCTGTTTTTCCGGGTACAGCGGGGATATCAGTACAGTATTGACAAGGGCCTGGATCATTACCGCTGGTTGTTGTTATTGCTGGCGTTGCTGTTTGTTGCCGGAGGCTGGCTATATACCAAAGTACCGTCCGGGCTGTTGCCGGATCAGGATACCGGCCAGCTGAATGGCTTTGTGCGCGGTGATGATGGCGCTTCATTCCAGATGATGCAGCCCAAAATAGAAATCTTTCGTCAGCATCTGTTGCAAGACCCTGCGGTAGCCGATGTTACCGGCTCCAGTGGTGGTAATACCGGGGTCAGCAATTCCTGGATGCGGGTGCGCTTAAAACCGTTATCGGAACGCAAAATATCTGCCCAGCAGGTGGTTAACCGGATCAGAATGACCGCCCCTAAAGTGCCGGGGGGAATATTATTTCTGAATGTCGATCAGGATATCCGTTTGTCTTCACCGTTTAGCCGCAGCGACTATGAAGTACAGCTGTTGTCCGGCGATTTACAGTTACTGCGCGAGTGGGGCAAAAAAGTCGGCGAACGCTTACAGGAGCTGCCAGAGCTGGTTGACGTTAACACGCCGGGCGGGGAAGATGCGCAGCAGGTGGAATTACATATCGACCGTGAAGCGGCACAGCGGCTGGGGGTCGATATGCGTACCATTGCGACCTTGCTGAATAACTCATTTTCGCAGCGGCAGGTCGCCACACTGTACGATCAACTGAACCAGTACCGGATTGTAATGGAGCTGACACCGGGCTATACCGCTCAGCCGGAAGTACTGCAACAATTGCAGATTATTACCTCTGATGGCCGGCGGGTGCCGTTATCGGCGGTCGCCAGTTATCATTACGGGCTGGTGACTGACCGGGTGCAGCATGATGGTCAGTTTGCCTCTGTGGGGATTGGCTACGGGCTGGCACCGGGTGTCTCATCGCAGCAGGCATCTGCAGCGATAGACAGAGTGCTGGCCGAACTGATGGTGCCAAGCGGTGTGCATGCTATCAGCGGCGAAAACCAGCGCAATGCGATGTTTAAAAGCAGCGACCAGACCTGGCTGATTATTGGCGTTATTGTAGCGGTATATCTGCTGCTGGGTATTTTGTACGAAAGCACCATTCAGCCGCTGACTATTCTGTCTACCTTACCCTGTGCCGGATTAGGCGCTTTGCTGGCACTTTACCTGAGCAATACCGATTTTAACCTGATAGCGTTACTGGGGTTATTTCTGCTGATTGGTATCGTGATGAAAAATGCCATCCTGCTGGTCGATTTTGCGTTAGCCGCAGAACGACAACAAGGGTTAGCACCTAAAGATGCGGTAGTGCTGGCCGCACAGCAGCGGCTGCGGCCGATTCTGATGACTAACTTCGCCGCGCTGCTGGGCGCCGTACCGCTGTTACTGGGCGTCGGTGAAGGTTCAGAATTACGGCAGCCGCTGGGTATCACTATCGTTGGTGGCCTGCTGGTCAGCCAGCTGCTGACACTGTACACCACCCCGGCAGTTTACCTGCTGATCAGCAAATTCCGTAAAGTGGTTCCTGTGGAGAACGCCCAAAACTCCTCAGTGTAAACTGAGGAGGTTTATATCTTAACCATAATTTTAAAAAACAGCCGCTTAGTTTGGTATTAGGATGTTTAGCCGCTAGCGTGTTTTTCTTGCTGGCAGGCTGTGCCGCAGCCCCATATAAGAAGGCTGATCTATCGATGTATGGTGGGCGTCAAGGATATCTTGATAAGGAGATTGGACCAAGGCAGTACATCGTTGAGTACTCACATATTGGCGGGTACAACTACAACCTAGAACTCAACAAGCAATTATGTCTATGTTTCTTGACAGTACCTTTAAACAGGTGCTATTAGTAGCCCTGTTAACTATGAGGGCATAAAAATGCAAGTTAAGTTCTCCGAGGATGTTATTCCTCTGTCAGATCTGAAGGTCAACCCCGGAAAAGTAGTAGGTCGGGCAAATGACACCCACCGGCCCATTCTTTTAACGAGTCGGGGGCGCGGGGTTGCAGTGGTTCAGGGTCTTGAGGATTATGAAAAAGCAGCTGAAGAGCTAAGCTTTGTCAAGGCGGTGGCTAAAGGGCTGACAGATATCCGTGAAGGAGATACCGTTACCTTAGATGAGGCTAAGAAAATACTTGGTGTGGTGTAAGTGAAAATTATTATTGCGCGTTCTGCGTTAAATGATCTTCAGGAGATTAAGGCTTATTACCTTGGGCAGGGAGTTCCTGAAGTCGGCCAGCAGTTCGTTGATATTATTCTGGAAAAACTGCAAAGGCTGATTGACTTTCCTGACTCCGGCAGGAAAGTTCCTGAGTTTGATCAAGAGCAAATTCGTGAAATTATTCACCCTCCATTCCGAATTGTATACCTGCGTAATACCTCGACAATCAATCTGGTTAGGGTGTGGCGTAGTGAAAAATTACTGTTACTTCCCGCGGCTGAAATATAATCAACCGCAGGCATTTACGTTTTTTATTATCAATCTACAGAGGGCCGTATAGTGCAAAAAGTGTTTTTCTGTATATCTTTTTCTCTGCTGTTGTCTGCCCTGGTTTATGCCGGGGAAAAAGTTGCTGAAGCTGTTACTTATGTTGATGGTTCAGGGGCAGTTTATATGCTTACCATTAATGAGAACGGCGGTGTACTTAAATCAGGGAAAGATACGCTTTATTTAGGTCGCGGCTGTGATGCCTATGCCCCGCAATACGGTAAAGGCAGCTGGGGATGGGCGAATGGTGGCTTTGTGATAACCTTTGATGCTCATTCTGTCGGCTTTCCGCGTCAGGAAATTGAAGTTGGTAATCATCATGGCTGCCGGCTCTGAACAAAAAAGCAGTGCGGATTAACCGCGCTGCTCAGGTTTTACCGGGGCACAAAAAGCAATCGGTACTGTGATCATTTACCATACCGCAGGCCTGCATATAGGCGTAGATAATGGTCGAGCCAACAAACTTAAAGCCGCGTTTTTTTAAATCCTTGCTAAAGGCATCTGAAACAGCGGTTTTGGCCGGGTAATCCTTGGCGGTTACCGGGCGGTTGATCAGTGGCTGATTATCAACAAAGCGCCACTGATAAGTGGCAAAGCTGCCAAATTCCCGCTGTACTTCCAGAAAATGTTTTGCGTTATTCACTGTTGCTTCAATTTTGCCCCGGTGGCGGATAATTCCCGGATTTTGCACCAGTTCCTCCACTTTCTGCTGGTCATAGGCGGCGACTTTCAACGGATTAAACTGGTCAAAAGCCTGGCGGTAGCTGTCGCGTTTTTTCAGTACGGTGTACCAGCTTAACCCGGCCTGGGCGCCTTCCAGCGTCAGTAACTCAAACAGCTTCTGATCGTCATGTTCCGGCACACCCCATTCGGTATCATGGTAGGCAACATAATCTGGTTTGGTTAAATCCACCCACGGGCAGCGGTTGATCTCTGTCGTCATGATTTTTCCTTAATGGCAGGCGCATTTGCCAGATAATCCAGTGCCAGTGCCGTTAAGGCCCGGACGCCGTTTTCCAGCCCTTTTTCATTAACCCGGAAAAACGGTGAATGATTAGGGGCCACCTGTTCCGGTGGAATATCGTCGGGCGAGACGCCGAGAAAGAAAAATACACCGGGTATCTGTTGCTGGTAAAACGAAAAGTCTTCTGCGCCGGTAATCGGTTTAATCGGCGCGACGCCTTTATCGGCGGCGGCCCATTGCAGGGTTGGCATTGCCCAGTCGGTCAGCTGGGGATCATTCCAGGTAACTGCGGCAAAATTATGCACATGGAAATGCGCCTCGGCGCCGCTGGCTTTAGCAATATGCTCGCTGGTGTGCTGCATCCGGTGGATCAGGTCTTCACGCATATCGCTGTCGAAGGTACGGATAGTCCCTTCCAGTTTTACGTCATCGGGAATAATATTCCAGCGGATACCGCCATGTACCTGCCCGAAAGAAACAACGGCCGGTGCCTGGGTAACATCAATCTGGCGGGCCGGGATCAGGTTAATGGCGTTAATCAGCTGGCCGGTAACGTTTACCGGATCGACCCCTTTCCACGGTGAAGAACCATGCGTCTGGCGGCCTTTAACGGTAATTTCGAATTTATCGGCGGCAGCCATAATGCCTTCGGTTTTTACCCGGATTTGCCCGACATCACCCGGCCAGACATGCAGCCCGAAAATCGCTGAAGGGGTAGGGTTATCAAACAGTCCTTCTTTGAGCATCAGCCTGGCGCCGCCTTCTTCACCCGGTGGCGGGCCTTCTTCTGCCGGCTGGAAGATAAACATCACAGTACCGGCCAGTTGGTCGCGCTGTTTGCTGAGAATTTCCGCCGTACCCATCAGCATTGCAATGTGGGCATCATGACCGCAGGCGTGCATAACGCCGGTTTGCTGGCCGCTGAATTCACTGACGACTTTAGAGGCAAAAGGTAATCCGGTTTGCTCTGTAACCGGCAGTGCATCCATATCTGCCCGCAGTGCCACTACCGGGCCGGGTTTACCGCCTTTCAGAATACCGACCACCCCGGTATGGGCGATGCCGGTACGTACTTCCAGTTTCAGCTGACGTAAGTGAGCAGCCACTTTGTCTGCTGTTCTGAATTCGCGGTTAGAAAGTTCAGGGTGTTGATGAAAATCACGCCGCCATTCAATCACTTTCGGCATGATATTCTGAATCTCTTTACTGAGTTCAGGGCGGGGCTCGGCAGTTGCAAACAGCGGTAACATTAACAGACTTAAAGCAGACCAGCGCATAGTAATATCCCGGTGGTAATCAATAAGATTTACCTTAAGCCTGAATTAAGGAAAAGCCAAGTGCTTTATAACTAAAACATATTAATGATGATGCTTGCCCTGCAAGGTAATTACTCCGGCAGACCGGGGCATTCCAGTTTAAAGGCGATTTTTTTCAGGTATTTTTGTTCCTGCTGTAAATCTGCGGCTAATACGGTTTGCTGTTCCAGCCAGTCGGCGGGCAGTTGTATTTGCAATGACTGGGATGTTGCCTGTAATTGTACCTGCGGCAGGAAGTCGTCCCGCCGCTTCTGGTTCAGCAGCACTGCCAGCCGTAGTAATACCAGCAGGTAAATTACCTGTGGTAACTGATACAGGTTGAAGAAGGGCAGTTCTTCCGGCCGGATTTTGCGGCGGTGAAAACGTACCAGACAGGCCAGCAGTTGCTGCTGCTCCTGGTTGAACCCCGGCAGGTTGGCGTTTTGCAGAATGTAGGCCGAATGTTTCTGCACTCCGGAGGAATTAATATGCAAACCAATTTCATAAACGGTAGCCGCCCAGCCCAGCAGATCGGATTCTTCGCTGCTCAGTTGCCATTGTGGCTGTACCTGGCTGAGCAAGTGTAAAGCCGTGGTATGAACCCGTTCAGCCTGAGGCTGATCGATATCATAACGCCGGATCAGGCTTTTGATGGTGTGTTCCCGGATGTCCATATGTTGCAGCCGGTCAGTCATTTCGTACAGCACCCCTTCGCGCAGCGCGGCATCGGCATAAACCATCTGGTCAATCTGCAGCATCTGAAAGGCGGCAATAAGAATGGCCAGCCCGGAGCAAATCAGCAGTTTGCGGTCGTCCGTCAGGCCCGGCAAGTCCAGTTGCTGGCTGTTTTGCTGGGCAATCAAATGTTCTTTCAGCGCCAGCAGATGGCTAAGCTCTATTTGCTGGTGGCTCCAGCCAAGCCCGATAATAATGTCACGGATGGTTTTGACTGTGCCGGAAGTGCCCACTGCCTGTTGCCAGCCGGCAGCCCGGAAACTGCTGACAATAGGTTCCAGTTCCTGCTCGGCCTGAATAATCGACCGGGCGAAGCGGCGGGCACTGATTTTGCCATTGGGAAAATGCAGTCTGGCATAGCTGACACAGCCCATATTACGGCTGCTTAAACGTAGTGGCTGTAAGCCTTCGCCGATGGCAAATTCAGTACTGCCGCCACCGATATCCATTACCAGCCTGCGCTCTGCAAAATGCTCAAAGTGGGCGACCCCCTGATAGATAAAACGGGCTTCTTCCTGACCGGAAATCACTTCTATCGGGAACGGGAAAACCGCTTTGGCCCGGCGCAGAAAAGTACCGGAATTTCTGGCCCGGCGCAGGGTATAGGTGGCTATCACCCGTACTGACTGTGGTGCGAAAGGTTGCAGCGTATCGGCAAACTGGGCCAGTACATTCAGGCCCCGTTCTATAGCATCTTCGCTTAGTACCAGTTCGTCATTCAGGCCATCGGCCAGCTGTACTTTCTGTTTTTCCCGGTGCAGCAGCTGTATGTCGCCGTCAACCACTCTGGCAATCACCATATGGAAACTGTTCGACCCCAGATCAACCGCTGCAATGTAATGTGAAGGCGTGCTTTCTTCTGTCGGTATATTGGCTGTATTACTCAATTCGGGTTATCGACCTGCTGGCTGAGCTGCTGTTTTGCGAGGTAATCATAAATCTGCTGTTGTGAGCGGATACTGCGTTTATTACCCCGTTTAACATAAGCATTGGTTTGCTGAGCATCAATAATACGTGCCTTGACGTTGTCGCGCCACTGAATATCGAGAGTAGCCAGAATTTGCTGCTTAATTTTAGTGTCGTAAATAGGTACACCAACTTCTACCCGCTGGTCTATGTTACGGGTCATCCAGTCGGCAGATGACAGGTATAAATCGGTTTCGCCGCCGTTGTGGAAGACATAAATACGGGCGTGTTCCAGAAACCGATCCAGCACGCTGATCACTTTTATATTCTGGCTTTTACCGGGGATACCCGGAATCAATGAGCACATCCCGCGGATAATCATCCGGATTTTTACCCCGGCCTGGCTGGCGCGGTATAACAGATTAACAATATCGTTATCGACCAGATTGTTTACCTTCAGCAGAATTTCCGCTTTGCGCCCACTGACGGCAAAGTCTATTTCACGCTGGATTAGCTGCATCAGCCGTGGCCGGCTCCAGGTTGGCGAGACGATCAGATGGTTAAATACGAAGGGCCGGTAGCTGTATTCGATAAATTCAAATACCTGCTCAATTTCTGCCGTTACTTCTGGGTGGCAGGTAAACAGGCTGATGTCGGTATAGATCCGGGCGGTTTTTTCATTAAAGTTGCCGGTGCCGATATGCCCGTAGCGTACCGAACCACCTTTTTCATGACGGGTAATCAGGCATAATTTGGAGTGAATTTTCAGGGTGGTTTGTCCGAAGACCACCTGGATACCCGCTTCCGTCATTTTACGGGCCCAGTTGATGTTGTTTTCTTCGTCGAAACGCGCTTTCAGCTCTACCACTACTGTTACTTTTTTGCCGTTGCGTACTGCATCCAGCAACGAGTGAATAACCCTGGAATGCTTGGCCACCCGGTACATGGTCATTTTAATGCTGCTGACTTTAGGATCGAACGATGCCTGGCGCACCCATTCGGTAAAATATCCGAAGTTGTGATAAGGGTAATAAAGCAGAATATCGCTGCTGCGAATGGCATCGAAGGTGGTGGTATGCTGCTCAAAGTCCGGGCTTTTTAAGGGGGGTAATGCCGGGTATTCCAGGCTGGCATGGCCGATATTCGGGAAACTGATAAAGTCTTTGAAATTACGGTAACGCCCGCCGGGAATTAACGAGTCGGCAGAGCCGGTACCCAGCTGTTTGTTCAGCACTTTCAGCATCTGTTCTGGCATACCTGAGTCGTATACCAGCCTGACCGGTTCCGATTTCAGGCGCTGGCGAATACCTTTGGACATTTTGTCCAGCAGGCTTTGATCCAGTGATTCGCTGATATTGTATTCGGCATCGCGGGTCAGTTTCAGTGAATAAGCCTGAATGCTGTCGAACTCAAAGAAACCGGCAAACAGGTCAGCCAGGCAATGTACGATAACATCGTCCAGCAGCAGGATCTGGCGGCGGTAATGGCCGTTCTTTTTGCGGGTGTTAAGATGGACCGGCAGTTCGATAAAGCGTGACAACTCTTTGGTCGGTACTTCGACAATAGCATATTCCGGTTTACTGTTACCGGTTATTTCCACCATCAGGTAGGTGGTGTTGTCTTCCAGATTTCTTGCCAGTTTTACTTCGTCGCCGGACAGGATCATCGGCGAAATATGTCTTTTTACTTCGCTGCGGAAATAGTCTTTAATCCAGATCGATTGTAATTCGGTCAGTTTGAAATTATCGATTAACTCAATATTGTGTTTCCGCAATTCCAGCTGAATACTCAGGTAAATGCTGTTGAATCGCTCTCCCAGCTCCAGTACCTGCTGCTGGATCTGCTGGAGTAATTGTTCCGCATCTTCCGCTTCGGCAGTCTGGTATTTTTTCAGCAGAATACGTCGTTTGACATCGGCAACCCGGACCCGGAAGAATTCGTCCATGTTATTGGAATAAATACCCAGAAAACGCAGGCGTTCTATAGGCGGATTACGTTCATCGGCAGCTTCCTGTAATACCCGGCCATTAAAGGACAGCCAGCTTAGCTCTTTGGGGAAGTAAGGGAATTCTGTTGATGTGTCGTTTTGCTCTGTGTGTTCCATATTCCAGCTCCTTAAAACTGCCTGGAAGCAATCTATGGCAAATTTATGACAGTATGATGAAGGCTGCCTGAAGCAGCCCGATTCAGACCGGCTGTTCTACATCAACAACTATATCAGTGGCAATGGCTTCAAGTGCTCTTATCACTTCATCGCGGCTTAAGCCGGCAGGTAATTCAACGGTGGCAATGGCATTAAACAGCGGTACTCCCCAGTTTGGCGCGCTTTGTTTGGCGCTTTCAAAATGGATAATGTTGGTGCCTTTGTGTTTTATCACAGAAGACAGTTCGCGTACTATACCCGGCCGGTCATTGCCGGTAATCACAAATTTCAGTAATTTCTGCTGATCCTGGCGGCTTTCTGTACCGTGATGGATGTTTACGTCGAGATCTGACATGTTTTCCAGGGCGGCGGTCAGGACGGGCAAGTCCTGCTCTGCGACTTCAACCTGCAGAATCCCGGCAAAATAACCAGCCAGATGGCTGAGGTTACTGCCGGTCCAGTTGCCGTTATGTTCATTGATAACGGTTGCCAGTTGTTCAACCAGACCGGACTTATCTTTACCAATTACGGTAAGGACTAACTGCTTCATATGTTATTTTTCCTTAAAAC
>JARXRR010000111.1:0-5031 GCA_033792355.1 Chromatiaceae bacterium AAb-1 | reverse complement strand
TTAATAAAGCTTGTGCTATATCAATATAGATTTCAGAATATGAATTCATAAAGATGATTTATGTTATTCTCAGCATTCATTAGGTGAATATAAAACCCGGCCTGACCAGCCAGCACGCCCCGACGCGATGATTCATAAGGCTTATTGTTGTATTTTAAGGCATTTAAAATATGAATATTAATAAAATAGATTTGAACCTGCTGGTGTACCTTGATGTACTGCTGCGGGAAAAAAACGTTACCCGTGCGGCGAACCAACTGAATATTACTCAGCCGGCAATGAGTAATGGCTTAAAGCGGCTGCGTGATTTATTTAATGATCCTATTCTGGTCCGGACTTCCGACGGCATGGTGCCGACAGAGCGCGCCAGAGAGCTGGCTCCGGTTGTCAGGGGAGTATTACTGACACTGGAAGAGACATTACAGCCAAATAAAGATTTTGAACCACAACACAGCCCACGCGTTTTCCGGATTATGGCCAGCGACTATGCAGCCTCAACCCTGATACCGGCACTACTGAAAAAACTCCGCGAACAGGCCCCGCTCACCAGCCTGGACATCATGACCCCTTCTGATGTGACCTTTCATGACGTGGAAAACGGCAAGGTGGATATGGCAATTAATCGCTTCGATCAACTGCCACAATCTTTTCACCAGAAAACAATCTGGCGCGACAATTTTGCCTGCTTAATTAACACTGCCAACCCGGTATTACAGCAGTTTAATCTCGACAGTTATTTAAAAAGCCAGCATATCTGGGTCAGTAAAACCGGTTTTGGTGTCGGTGTGGGTATGGACCCCAAAGACGTGCAAAAGCTGGGCTGGGTAGATGAAGCGCTGGCTAAGCTGGGCAAGCAGCGCAATATTGCGGTTTTTACCCGTAATTATCATGTTGCTATGCATCTGGCAGTAGAAATGGATCTGATTGCCACCCTGCCTTTACGCGCAGCCCGTTTATATGAACGGGATCCGGCGATGATGATTATGGATCCGCCGTTTGCGATTCCGTCTATTGAACTGAAAATGATCTGGAGCCCGCTATTACATCAGGATGCCAGCCATATCTGGTTCCGGCGGCTGATTGTGGAAACCGCAGAGGAATTGAATTAACTCTCCGAATAGGGATAAAAATCTCTTTTGAATAAACCGGGGAGTGTCTGAGTGAGTGCACAAGCACGAACGAGTTGCTGTGACGAGCCAAAGCGGGAATTGCAGCCGGTAGCTCACTGAAAGCTTAGCAAAAGATCCTGCTTCACTCGCCGGGGCAACTCGCCTGCGGCTCAGACACTCCCTGGCTCCTTCAGCAGGATCTTTTACACACTATCTAAACAGGAAAAAGGCTGAAATCCCGGTTTGATCGGCACAGAGTGTCTGAGTGAGTGCACAAGCACGAACGAGTTGCTGTGACGAGCCAAAGCGGGAATTGCAGCCGATAGTTCACTGAAAGCTTAGCAAAAGATCCTGCTTCACTCGCCGGGGCAACTCGCCTGCGGCTCAGACACTCCCCGGCTCCTTCAGCAAGATCTTTTACACACCAGTCAAGACAGCCATAAAAAAGGCGCTGTCAGCAATGTCAGCGCCTTTGCATTGTGGTTTACGTTATTAATCAAGTAATTGATAAGCTGGCAGGGTCAGGAATTCCACCAGTTGATCATTAGTCGTAATCTCCTGCAATAAAGTTTGAGCCTTAGTAAAATTTTGTGCCATCCACAGCTCTTCCCCTACCTCAGCCCGGACTACCTCTGCTTCTTCAGCCAGCATTGAGACAAAAAGCTCACGCGTAATCAGCTTACCATTGCTCAGGCTTTTACCATGCTTAATCCACTGCCAGATAGATGTTCTGGAAATTTCAGCAGTAGCAGCATCTTCCATCAGGCCATAAATCGGTACACAGCCTTTACCGCTGATCCAGGCAGCAATATATTGCAACGCAACCCGGATATTAGTACGCATTCCGTCTTCTGTACGTTCTCCGTCGCAGGGGGCAAGCAAGTCTGCGGCGGTAATCTCTGCGTCCTGCTCTCTCAGTACTTCAAGCTGGTTCTTTTTAGAGCCCGGCAAGTACTTGTTAAATACCGCATTGGCGGTAGCCGCCAGCCCCGGATGAGCCACCCAGGTGCCATCATGGCCATTACCGGCTTCCAGTTCTTTATCAGCGGTTACCCTGGCCAAAATTGCCGCATTCACCGCTTCATCTTTTGCCGGAATAAAAGCAGCCATTCCTCCCATTGCCAGTGCACCACGTTTATGACAGGTCTTAATCAGTAACCGTGAATAAGCACTTAAAAATGGTTTATTCATGGTAACGACCTGCCGGTCTGGTAAAACTCTGTCGGCATGGTTCTTCAGGGTTTTGATATAACTGAAAATATAATCCCAGCGCCCACAGTTCAGTGCCACAATATGGTCTTTCATGGCATACAGAATTTCATCCATTTCAAATACTGCCGGCAAAGTTTCTATCAGTACAGTGGCCCGGATTGTTCCTGTTGGCACCTCAAACTTTTGCTCAGTGTAGCGGAACACCTCATCCCACCATCCGGCTTCACGATGGCTCTGCAACTTGGGCAGATAGTAATAAACACCTGAGCCTGCTGCCAGACGGGTCTGGTAGTTATGCAGAAAATAGAGCGCGAAGTCCATCAGCGAGCCGGGAATGGGCTCGCCATCCACTTCAATATGCTTTTCCCATAAATGCAAACCGCGTACCCTGGCAATCAGCAGTGCCGTTTTCTCTTTTAATACATAGCTTTTGCCTGACTGGCTGTCGGTATAACTAATTGTGCCCGAATTAGCATCCCGCAGGTTAATTTGCCCTTCAATAACCCCCTGCCAGCTTGGAGCCTGCGAGTCTTCAAAATCTGCCATAAACACTTTTACATCAGCATTCAGGGCATTAATGATCATTTTGCGATCTACCGGCCCGGTAATTTCGACCCGGCGATCCTGTAAATCTGCCGGTAATGCAGCTACCTGCCACTGGCTATTACGAATATGTGCAGTTTCAGGAATAAAATCAGGTAAAGCCCCTTTATCATAGCGTTGCTGCGTTTCCTCGCGCAGTTTCAGTAATTGTACCAGCCGGGGTCTGAATGCCCTGACCAGTTCGGTAAGGAACGAACACGCCTGCTCCGTCAGAATTTCATTATATTCAGCTGTCAGTGGTGCTTTTATCGTTAAACCACTACGTTCTGTATTTCCCGCCATTATCCTTGCCCTTGTTGACTTAAAATTACCTGCACTAACTATAAGTGTTTTACATTATAACGGCCATTAATGGAGCTAATCCCTGGCATCACCTATAGAAATACAATAAATTCGGTAAAACACTTACTTATGGCACGACTCCTGCTTAAATAACCAGGAGAACAGATTTCTAATGCCTGATTGTCAATTTTCTGTCGGAGGAGTGCATGGAACTTGTAATGCTGTTACTGATTATGCTGGTCATTGTTGTGGCACTGGTTGCCAGTCGTTTTATTGATAACAGTAATCCTTTTCCTGTCCAGAAAAGGAACAACCTGTTCAGCCCGGTAGAACGGTCTTTTCTGACCCTGCTGGAAAGTGCTGTTACCACAGATTATAAAATTATGAACCGGGTTAAACTGGCCGATTTACTTGAGCTGAAAAATAACACCGGTGAAAAATCCCGACGTACCACCTTGCTGAAACTGAATGCCAAATATCTTGATTTTGTATTATGTGATCCCCAGGATTTCAGTATTGTTGCCGTAATAGATTTAGTCAACAACAGCAGCCGCGATGGCCACAAAGCCACCCCTGACTGGTTTGTCAGCGGTGCACTGGAAGCGGCCGGTATTCCTTACCTGCGAATGAAAATCAAAGCCGGCTACAGCGTAACAGATATTCAGAGTGCACTGGCCGCCCGTTTAGGTAAAACCATCACTAAACCAGAACCCGCCCTGAAAGGACTGGTGAAAAAAGGCCCTACCCGACCACTACGCTCACTGAAACCGGCATTACTGTCAGTGGCTGAACCGGCTCCGGTGCCAGCACTGTCACCTTCACAAATTAAAGCGCAGTCTACCGCGCTGATACAGGCTTCTTAACGCATTGGAGAAATGAGTCACTCCGCGCTAAGTTGGAATGCCGCCTGCTGCAACAGGCGGCATTTTTTTATTCCGGCCAGCTAAAGCTGTTTGCAAATGCTCCCGGCATTTTTTTACTCGTACCTCCATGTACTCGCCTTGCAGGCCAGCTGAAGCTGTTAAAAAATGCTCCCGGCATTTTTTTGCCAGTGGGGGTTTAAGATTTGCCGCAAATGGCCGATAGTATAGGCGGACTTGACAATAGGAGGTACTATGAGTCAATCCGTTGGTTCTGCCAGTTCCGGTTACGGCTATGAAGTATTAGGGGCAGTAATGGCGAACAGGCAGCAAAACCAGGAAGCTAAAATGGCAACTATGCTGGTACAAAGTGCCATGCAAAGTGTCGAGCAGGTGCAATCTTCTGCAGCTGTAGGCAATCTTGGTCAAAATATTGATATCAGTGTTTAAAAATAAGGCCAGCGTCATGCTGGCCTTTTATCCCTGCCCGCTGATTTCATTTTCATCTACAATTTCCAGCAGGCTTTTAATTTTCATTTTGGTCTTTTCAGCTAACTTATAATACCGGCACACCAGTGTGGCCATTGTTGAATCCTCACAAAAAAAGTATGCCACCGGCACTTCAAGAACTACGGCTATCCGGGACAAAGAAAGATAATCAGGCTGATGTTTTCCTCTTTCATACTGATTCATTCTGGCGCTGGCGGTATTATGATCCATCCCTAATAACAGCCCGAGTTTCTGCTGACTGAGCCCTTTTGCCAACCGTGCTTCCTTTAACCTTCTGGGTAACGGACTTCTTGTAAACACACCTGCATCTCTTTTGAGAAATTTCGCTCATTGTGTTAGCAATTTGCCCAATTAATACTAAGAACTTCTTAGTTACAGATCATTGAGTACTCCCGCAACATTGAGCAGTATCCGGCAAAATAATATCTGAAAACCAAAACACACTTAATTAAAGG
>JARXRR010000037.1:0-37970 GCA_033792355.1 Chromatiaceae bacterium AAb-1 | reverse complement strand
TTTCTATATTTACCAAAAAATGTGCTGTATCTGGAATATGCCGGACTTGCAGTTTATTAAAACTAAAAAACCACCCGAAGGTGGTTTTGCCTGATATGCAGCTGGACAGAAAGACAACAACAGACTCAGCCGAAGTAGCTTCTCAGCCCTATGGTGATTACGACAAACGCAAACAGCACCAGATGAAAAACCTGTGTTCCTTTAAATTTATATACGCTGTCTTTGCTCTGGGCATAAATATCACCGGATAACGCAATCAAAATGGTAACCGGAGCGCACAGCAGCAAGCTCAGAAACAAAAACCACCGCCGCCGGTAAAACGGCACACGATGGTATTCAATAGCAACTTTTTCAAATCGATTCGGATTCATTTCAGTGTCACGCTGATTTTACTGATCGCCGCCAGGGCTTTGGCTTTAGCTTCATCTGTGGTTTCTGCCAGTGCCAGCGCAACCCCCATCCGGCGTTCGCCCTGCACTTCCGGTTTGCCGAAAATACGCAGTTCGGTGTCAGGTTGTGCCAGAGCTTCGGCAAGGCCGTGATACTGAATATCGGTACTATGTCCCGGCACCAGCAGTACTGCTGATGCTGCCGGGCCATATTGCTTAATCTGCGGAATTGGCAGGCCGAGAATAGCGCGGGCGTGTAGCGCAAATTCCGATAGCTGCTGGGAAATCAGCGTGACCATACCGGTATCATGCGGCCGTGGAGAAACCTCGCTGAACCAGACATCATCCCCTTTAACAAACAGCTCTACCCCGAACAGGCCATAACCTTCTAGTGCCTGACAGACAGCTTTGGCATATTGTTGAGATTTTTGCAGTGCCACAGGTGACATTTGCTGTGGCTGCCAGCTTTCGCGGTAGTCACCCTTTTCCTGACGATGGCCTATCGGTTCACAATATTGGATACCGGATACCGAGCTTATCGTCAGCAATGTAATTTCGTAATCAAAGTCGATAAAACCTTCAACAATGATCCGGCCTTTGCCCGCCCGGCCACCTTCCTGGGCATATTGCCATGCCTGCTCAGTATCAGCCTCTGAACGCAGTACGCTCTGCCCTTTACCGGAAGAAGACATAATCGGCTTCACCACACAGGGAAAACCGATTTCTTTTACTGCTTCAAGATAACTGTGTTTGTCGCTGGCAAAACGGAAAGGCGACGTTGGCAGGTTTAATTCTTCTGCCGCCAGACGGCGGATACCTTCCCGGTTCATGGTCAGATTTGCAGCTCTGGCACTGGGAATAACTTTAAAACCGCAGTCTTCCAGTTCAAGCAGGATTGAAGTCGCGATAGCTTCAATTTCAGGTACGATTAAGGCAGGTTTTTCAGTAATAATTAACTGACGCAACGCAGCGCTGTCCAGCATTGACATGACCACCGCTTTATCCGCAACCTGCATTGCCGGAGCATTAGGATAGCGATCAACTGCTATTACTTCACAGCCATAGCGTTTTAATTCGATACAAAGCTCTTTGCCCAGTTCGCCACTGCCCAACAACAGCACTTTGGTTGAACTGGCGGTGCCAGGTGTTCCTATGTTCAGTGTTTTTGCAGTCATTTTATTTTCACCATAGGCCGTTCAGGGTGGCTCCAGTCAACATGAAAGGTTTTGCCCTTCGCTTTATCGGTACGCTCAAAAGTATGAGCACCGAAATAGTCACGCTGCCCTTGCAGAAGGTTTGCAGGCAATACTGCTGTACGGTAAGAATCGTAATAACTTAATGCGGAACTAAGCGCTGCAACAGGAATCCCCGCTAATGTGGCATTAGCTACCGCTTTACGCCAGTTTTGCTGGTAGACCGAAATCTGTTTTGCAAAGAAAGGATCCAACAGCAGGTTTTCCAGATCATCGTTACGTTCATAGGCTTCAGTAATAGATTGCAGAAATACCGCACGGATAATACAGCCTGCCCGCCAGATTTTAGCAATTTCAGCAAAGTTCAGCTGCCAGCCATGCTCATCAGCTGCGGTTCTCATTAAATGAAACCCTTGGGCATATACGCAAATTTTGGCGCAATACAACGCATCATGCAGGGCCTGTATAACATCCTCTTTCTGCTGGTCGGTGTAAAGCAACGGTGCCGGACCGGCAAGTGTGGTAGCAGCTTTAATCCGCTCGCTTTTTAACGCTGACAGCGAACGTGCATAAACGGCTTCGGCAATGGTCGGTGACGGACTGCCCAGTTGCAGGCTGCTGACGGCGGTCCATAAACCGGTCCCTTTTTGTCCGGCTTTATCCAGAATAACGTCTACCAGTGGCAGGCCGGTTTCAGAATCTTTAGTTGCCAGCACCTCGGCACTGATACCTATCAGGTAGCTGTGTAAGATGCCATCATTCCAGCGCTGGAATACAGCGGCAATCTCATTGGCGGTCATACTCAGGGTGTCGCGCATAACCTGGTAGGCTTCGCAAATCAGTTGCATATCGGCATATTCAATACCGTTATGTACCATTTTTACATAATGGCCTGAACCGCTTGGCCCGATATAGGCAGCACAGGGTTCGCCTTCTTTCACCGGGTTTCCCGGCTCAAAACGCTCAATCGGTTTACCGGTTGCAGGATCTACCTTAGCGGCAATAGCCTGCCATAAGGGTTTAATCCGGGTCCAGGCATAAGGGTCACCACTGGGCATCAGCGAAGGCCCGAAACGTGCCCCGGTTTCCCCGCCGGATACTGCGGTACTGAAAAAGATAAATTTGCCTTCGTAGCGTTTTTCACGCTGTACGGTATCTGTCCACAGGCTGTTGCCGGTATCAACAATAATATCGTCAGCATTAATGCCGGCATCAATCAGTTTCAGGCAAACATCATCAACCGGCTTGCCGGCAGGCACAGATAACACGATAAGATGAGGAGAAGATAAACGTGACAGTAATTCGGTATAAGAGCTGCAGGCTTCCACTCTGGCCGGCTGGTTGCCCCGTTCAGCCGCATCCTGTGCCAGTACGGCTTCCAGCTTGCTGTGGTCCAGATCGAATGCAGCTACTCGGTAGCCATTATCGGCCAGATTTAATATGAGGTTCTTCCCCATAACTCCTGCACCTACAAAACCGATATCGCAAAGCGGGGTTGTCTCAGTCATCTGACGATCCTTTAATTCTGTTCATATTCCGGCATTTAAAGCCGTGAAAACGGCGCGCATTATACTGGAAAAAACGCAACAAACCTACTGCCAGACAGAGATGCTGGCCGGCGGTTGCTGATATTGAGCCTGTGGTTCCTGCCCGTTAAGCAGTAATCCTTTGTTGACAGAAGTATCAAATAACAGGCGCCAGGGCTTTAGTGGCAAGGTTACCGCCAGATCTTTTTCTGAAGCATTAAATATAAATAACAGCGTGGCACCTGTGGTTTGATTGATAATTTTGAAGATACAGGCCGCCCGTTCGGGGTCATGCCAGTCCAGTTCCCGCTTTTCTGTACCATCAGCGACAAACCAGCGCACATGGTGTTTATCGCCATGCAGCAGGTAATGATCATCCAGCAGCGACAGCTGTTGCAGACAGGAAAATTTACGGCGGAATTTCAGCATTTGCCGCACAAATTGCAGAAAGTCTTCGGCATCAGCATCCAGACCCCAGTTCAGCCAGGTGATATCGTTATCCTGGCAATAGGCATTGTTATTGCCCCGCTGAGTATGACTAAGCTCATCTCCTCCCAGCCAGTGAATCATTCCCTGGCTAAGCAGCAGGGTTGCTACCAGATTACGTTTATGCTGGTAACGGCTGGCCCGGATTGCCGGATCTTTCGTCGGACCTTCAACCCCATGATTACAACTCAGGTTACGGTGATGTCCGTCATGGTTTGCTTCGCCATTTGCCTGATTATGCTTGTGATGATAACTGACGAGATCATGCAGGGTGAAACCATCATGGTATGTCAGATAATTTACGCTGCAACAGGCGGGTTTATGGTGTTTCTGGAAAATATCACGCGACCCCAGCAGTCTGGTGGTAAATTCAGGCAGAATGCCCTTGTTTTCTTTCAGCCAGAAAGCCCGGAAAGTATCCCGGCAGCGATCATTCAGTTCTGACCAGTGTGCCGGAAACTGCCCTAACTGATACCCGTCCGGCCCGAGATCCCAGGGTTCGGCAATCAGTTTAGCCTGCGACAATACCGGATCCTGCGCGATAATCTGAAAAAAACCGGCATGCGGGCTAAACCGCTTATGTTTACGGCCAAGCGTAACGGCCAGATCAAACCGGAAACCATCTACCTGCATCTCGGTCAGCCAGTAACGCAACGCATCCATCACCAGCTTTTGTACCACCGGGTTCACCAGATTCAGGGTATTACCACAACCGGTATAGTTACAGTATTCCTGAAAATCAGTAATACCGGCATGGCTTTCAAACAGATAATAATGTTTTGCCGCCAGCCCGCGGTAGCTCAGATAAGGGCCATCTTCCCCGGCTTCTGCCGTGTGATTAAATACCACATCTAAAATGACTTCTATGCCGTGTTTATGATAGGTACGCACCAGTTCTTTAAATTCATGAACTGCGTCTTTTATCTGGTAACGCGGATCCGGAGCAAAAAAGTTTACCGGATTATAGCCCCAGTAATTCGTCATTTTCAGCGTTGTCAGCCTTGGCTCTGCCATAAAGCTGGCGATCGGCAATAGCTGCACGGTGGTAATGCCAAGCGTTTTAAGGTGCTTAATCACTGCCGGATGACACATACCGCTATAAGTGCCACGTAAACGCTCTGGCACTTCAGGGTGTAACATTGTCATACCCTTGACATGCGCTTCATAAATTACCGTATTCTCCCGCGCAATACGCGGTTTTACCGTTTGTTGCCAGTCAAAGCTGCTTTGCTGCAACACCGCTTTGGCCAGCATGTAATGGTCTTTATTGTGGTACAGCCGCTCATTCCAGACTAATGAGCGGTTCAACTGACGGGCGTAAGGATCAAGCAGTATCCGCTCAGCATCAAATACCAGCCCGTTCTCAGGATCATAAGGCCCCTGCGCTTTAAGGGCATATAAGGTTCCCGGCTTAATTCCGCTGACCCGGACATGCCAGATATCTCCGGTACGACCGCTGAATGGCACTTCAGCCAGCAGTTCTTCCGTATCAGCCCGGTACAGATTTAAAGTCAGCAAGCTGGCATCCGGTGCGTAAACGGCAAAGTTCCAGCAATCAGATGCTGTCTGCTCAGGTCCCAGCGGATCTGGCTCGCCGTGGCTGATATTCAGTATCGGGATAGCCGGAGTCATAATTCTGTTATTCCTTTTTACGCAGGTAAATGGTGGCCAGTGGTGGCAGGTTCAGCTGCAAACGGTAATGACAGCCCTGATATGGTGCGGCATCAGCTGTCAGCTGTTCACCGGTACTGTAGTTACTGCCCCAGTAATGGCCACTGTCAGTATTCAGTATGACTTCATAGTTGCCCGGTCTGTCAACTCCAAGCAGAAAATCATTACGCGGCACCGGCGTAAAATTGCAAATTACGTATATTTCCCGGCCCTGGCTGTCGTAACGGGCAAAACTCAGAGTACTGCATTCTGCGTCCTGATAATCCAGCCAGCGGAATCCGGCGGGCTGA
Organism: Chromatiaceae bacterium AAb-1; assembly: GCA_033792355.1. GTDB lineage: Bacteria > Pseudomonadota > Gammaproteobacteria > Enterobacterales > Alteromonadaceae > Alishewanella. Next base: position 32,415 of record JARXRR010000037.1, on the reverse strand, counting down.
TAATCCAGTTCATGCAGCGGTGTCTGACTGCAATACAAACGGTTAAGATCACGATACAGTTGTTGCATACCCCTGTGCTTGTCGTATTGTAACAGGTGCCAGTCCAGACTTTGGGTATGGTTCCATTCACTGCTCTGGGCAAAGTCATTACCCATAAAGTTCAGCTTTTTACCGGGATGTGCAAACATAAAAGCGATATAGGCCCGCATGTTAGCCGCCTGCTGCCATTCATCACCTGGCATTTTATATAACAGGCTGCCTTTTCCATGTACCACTTCATCGTGAGATAACGGCAGAATGAAATTTTCGTTGTAGGCGTACACCATCGAAAATGTCAGATCATTATGATGAAATTTACGGTATCCGGGTTCCCGGCTGATATAACGCAGAGAATCGTTCATCCATCCCATATTCCATTTGAAGCCGAAGCCCAGCCCGCCGCCATCTGCCGGACGGGATACTGCCGGAAAAGATGTGGATTCCTCGGCAATCATCAGGGTATCGGGAAACTTCTGGTATATCTCGGTATTGAGCCAGCGGAAGAAACTGATCGCTTCATAATTATGGTTACCGCCATCAATATTCGGGATCCATTCGCCGGCTTTTCGTGAATAATCCCAGTACAGCATCGAAGCAACGGCATCTACCCGCAAGCCATCAATATGGAAATGTTCCAGCCAGTATAAAGCGCTTGCTACCAGAAACTGCCGTACATAATCTTTGCCATAATCATAAATGCAGGAATTCCAGTCCGGGTGCCAGCCCCGCCGCGGATCGGCATATTCGTACAGCGCACTGCCGTCAAAACGTGCCAGCCCGTAGCTGTCTTCCGGAAAATGAGCCGGAACCCAGTCCAGGATAACGCCGATACCCGCCTGATGACAGGCATCAACAAAAGCTTTAAATTCATCCGGGCTGCCATAACGGGAGGTAGGCGCAAATAACCCCAGCGGCTGGTATCCCCACGAACCATCGAATGGATGCTCCATTACCGGCAACAACTCAATATGGGTGTATCCCATTTCCAGTATATAAGGTATCAATTGCTGTGCCAGTTGCGGATAAGTAAGAAACTGATTTTGATCATCGCGCCGCCACGAGCCTAAATGAAGCTCATAAATACTGAGCGGCGCCTGGTAAGGACTGATCTTTTTCCGGTTCTGCCAGGCAGTATCCTGCCACTGGTAGCGGTTATGGTCATACACCAGCGAAGCATGCGACGGATGCTGCTCTGCATGAAATGCCAGCGGATCAGATTTATGTGGTAATACCTGCCCGTGCTGATCTTTAATTTCAAACTTATAGCGCGCTCCCGGCTGGATCTGCGGCATAATCAGTACCCAGTGACCGCAGGCCGTTTGCTGCATCGGATGGCAGCGCCCATCCCATTGGTTAAAATCACCTATCAGGCTGACACTGGCGGCCTGCGGTGCATATACCGCAAAACGAATTGCACTAATGTTATGCTGCGCCAGTTGTACTGACACCTGCTGCGCTCCGAGCTGGTGGTAAAGATTTTCCGGCTGGCTGCTGACATAATGCACAGCGTAATATGCCTCATCCCTGAAAATATAAGGATCGATCAGCTGGTACTGCTCATTCCCGGTCGATACCTGCAGATAATAAGGCACTCTTTTGCGTTTACGCGGCAACGTAAGTTCAAACATCCCCGGATAATCAGACAGCGGCTGCAATTCTCCCAGCAACTTACCACTGACAGCATCAGTAGCCTGTACCCGGCTGGCTGCTGGCAGATAAGCCCGTAATATCAGCCCGGTTGTTTTTCCCGGTAAAGGTTGCCAGCCCAGAATTTCAAACGGGTTGGCGCAATTAGCCTGTGTTAATGCAGCAAACGTCATATCTGTTCCATCTGATGTTATTGTTCTGTTTTTCCTGTGCCCGCAGCCTGTGCTCTTAATGCCGTAAGCTCGTTCAGCAAGGCCGTGATGTGATGCTGTGCTGTCCACTGCTCCAGTGGCAGACTGAGTTTGCGCCGCCAGTTAGGATACTCGTTACTGGTACCGGGAACATTGACCGGTTGGGTCATTTCCAGCCAGTCTTCCGGTTGCAGACAAAGCAACTGGCTGTTTCCGGCGGCCAGATGGCGCTGCAAGGCAAAGTTAAGCGTTCTGTCCATTGCCAGATGCTCTGTACTGCGCGGATAGTCTGCCGGTAATACGCCATGACCGTGCAGTGAATCCAGAATACGTTGCTTGTTCTGATGGCGCTGCTGATAGAGCTGCTGTAATACCATGTTATCCTGATACAAGCCAAGCTCTTTTCCCAGTTTAAGATCATCACAATGCCAGAACCCGGCCAGGGTTGGCAAATCATGAGTGCTCAGGGTTGCCATCGCCTGCTGAGGATAATGGGCAGGTGAGATATAGCCACCATCGGCAGCGGTTTCAAAGAAAAATACCCGGTAAGAATAAATACCGTAATCAGCCAGTAACTCCCGGATACCATCCGGAACCGTTCCCAGATCTTCGCCGATAATAACGGCCTGCTGCCGCTGGCTTTCCAGTGCCAGAATACCCAGTAAATCCAGTACCGGATAATACAGATAAGCGCCGCCGCCGGCATTTTCAGCCGTTTTGGGCACCCACCACAGCCGCAGCAGCGCCATAACATGATCGATCCGTAAAGCTCCGGCATGTTGCATATTACTGCGGAATAAATCGACTAACGGCTGGTAAGCCTGCCGGAATAACTGGTAAGGGTACATTGGCGGCAATCCCCAATTCTGGCCTGTTGGCCCGAGAGGATCCGGTGGCGCACCGATACTGGCCTGCCGGCAATACAGGCTGGCATTGCCCCATATCTCGGTAGAGGCTTCACTGACCCCGACTGCCAGATCCCGGTATAACCCAAGCAGCATGCCCTGTTGTCTGGCCTGTTGCTGCACTTCGGCTAACTGCCGGCTGGCGATAAATTGCAGGTAGCAGTAAAAATCCAGTTCGGCCTGATGTTCCAGCGCAAACTGCTGTACGGTTGCAGAATCCGGTGTCTGATACTGCTGTGGCCATACCGGCCAGCCCCACAGCTGTTTATCCTGCTGCAGCAACCAGCCATGTAAGGCATCGTATAACGCCAGCTGTTGCAGACTTTGCCCTCCGGCCTGTTTGAATGCCTGAAACGCCTGTAATAACTCAGTATAATGTGCCGGATGCTGCACCACATACTGATACAAAAGCCGCATCACAGGCAGTTTCAGTTGCATCACGGCCGGATAATCCACCCAGTCTTTCTGCCGCTGTTGTAACAGTTGCTGCTGAAAACGCTCTGCACTTACCTGTTGCGCTACCTGCCGGCAATCGGTAAAACCAGGCATATTCTCAACATCGATATAAATAATATTCAGCCAGCGCCGGGATGACGGGCTGTAAGGGCTGGCATTATCCGGTATTGCCGGGTACAGCGCATGTATCGGGTTCAGCCCGATAAAATCTGCACCCCGCTCTGCTAAATAGCGGGTCAGGGTTTTCAAATCAGAAAAATCACCAATTCCCCAGTTTCGCTCTGAACGCAGGCTGTAAAGCTGTACCGCACTGCCCCATTGTTTCTGGTGTCTGAAGCGCTCTGGCTGATAACACTGTCCGGGTGTAATAATCAGTGTCTGGCTGAACTGCTGCGTCGTAACCGGGCAGTATAATTCCAGCCGGTGATACCCCATGTTCAGTACTACAGGCAATTGATGCTGATACTGATGAAATTCGGTATCCTCTAACTGCATCACCTGTTGCAGTTCACCATCAACGGCTACCAGTTCAAAAGCATGTGATGTACCGCTTTCCTCTGTCAGGGTAAGCTGTAAAGATTCGTTTGCCAGTGACAAAGGCACCTGAATATCCAGCAGTAACGGTTGCTGCTGCAATTGTACAGAAACCGGTGCCAGCATCTGCTGCCAGTAGCTCAGCCTGCGCTGCGTTAATTCGTCACGGGCGGCATCTTCATCTGTAATATCGAACCCCTGTGCAGCCACTAATGCTTCAAGTTGCGATTGGGGCACCTTTGCCGGGTTTCCCCAGGCATCGTTATATTCTGTTTCTATACCGCAAAATGCGATTAATTCAGCGAGCAGCGCTGATGTCATAATGTATCCTTAATTTTACCGGTACAGGCTGTTAGGATTATTCTAAGCGGCGATACTGTCGATGTCACCGTCAATTTATGTCATAAAATTACATAAATTTGCTTTAGATCACCTTTCAGACTTGAAAAATGACCAAATTAATGTAATTTTACTACACAAGAAACTTCAGGTCCCACCAACCATAAACGGGGTTGTTATGTCTATTCGTGTTGCAATTAACGGTTTTGGCCGCATTGGCCGTAATGTTTTACGGGCGCTTTATGAAAGCAGCAAAAATTACGATATCAAAGTTGTTGCCATTAACGACTTGGGTGATGCGGCAATTAATGCTCATCTGCTTAAATACGATACCGCTCACGGTATTTTTGCTGCCGAAGTTGAGCATGATAGCAAAGCGATTTATGTCAATAAGGATGAAATCCTGACCTTAAGCGAACGCAATCCGGCTAACCTGCCGTGGGCGGAACTTAAAATTGACGTGGTGCTGGAATGTACCGGGCTGTTCACTGATCGTAAAACCGCAGGTACCCATTTAGACGCCGGCGCTAAAAAAGTTATTATTTCTGCTCCGGGCAAAGATGTGGACGCTACCATTGTTTACGGCGTAAACCACCAGTTGTTAACCCCTGATATGACGATTATTTCCAACGCATCCTGTACCACTAACTGTCTGGCACCAATTGCCAAACCACTGAACGATGTACTGGGTATTGAGTCTGGTTTAATGACCACCATTCACGCTTATACCAACGATCAGCGGTTAAGTGATGTATACCATACCGATGTACGCCGCGCCCGTGCTGCCGCGATGTCGATGATCCCAACCAAAACCGGCGCAGCCGCGGCGGTAGGTCTGGTGGTTCCTGAACTGAAAGGCAAATTTGACGGCCTGGCAGTACGGGTACCGACACTGAACGTATCGCTGGTCGATTTAACCTTTATCGCCGGTCGTAATACCACTGCGGATGAAGTTAACGATATTATCCGTAAAGCTGCCGCCAGCAGCCCGATGAGCGAAGTGCTGGCAGTCAATGATTTACCGCTGGTTTCGGTTGATTTTAACCATAATCCAAAATCGTCTATCTTTGATGCCACAGAAACCCGGGTTAATGGCCGTCTGGTAAAAGTGATGTCATGGTACGACAACGAATGGGGCTTCAGTAACCGGATGCTGGATAATACCGTTGAGTTTATGAAGCACCTGTAATGTTATATTGAACAGAACTGCAGCCAGCTTTATGCTGGCTTTTTTATCCGCCGAAATTTGCAGGGAAACACTATGGCCACAGCACAAATTACCCCCCAGACCGGGTTTGCCCATTTAACTGATCTGCCTTGTTTCAGATTACAGTTGGGTAATGCCACTGCGGTTATTGCTGCTTACGGCGCTCAGGTACTGTCGTACTGCCCTCACCCGCAGCAGGACACATTATGGCTGTCTCCCAAAGCGACCTGGCATAATAACACGGCTATTCGTGGCGGGGTGCCAATTTGCTGGCCGTGGTTTGGCCCGGTTAATCCGGCGTTTAATCCACATCATCAGGCCTTACCTAATCATGGCCTGGTCCGCAACAGAATATGGCAGTTTCATTCACAGCAAATCAGCCACAATAGTTTAAGCCTGACACTAAGCATAACGGTGAATGATCTGCCCCATGTCAGCGGTGACGTTCAATTGCTGTTTACTATTACCCTGACAACACAACAGTTGCAACTGCAACTGCACAGTGAGCAGCCGGTATTGCAGCAGGCGGCACTGCACAGCTACTTTCATACCGGAAATATTCACCATACCACCGTACAGCAATTACCAGCGGTGTATCAGGATAAAGTAAAAGGTATTACGGTACAGAACGCCGGGGCTGATTTAACGGTCAGTGAAGAAATTGACCGTATTTACCCGCAACCGGCAGCAGAGCTGGCGATCCGCACTCCGGGACATAAACTGCTGCTGACCCAACAGGGGCAGGACTCAGCCATCGTCTGGAATCCGTGGCAGGACAGAAGCCGCCAGCTTGCCGATCTGGCAGACGATGCCTATCTGGAATTTATCTGTGTCGAAACGGCCCGGCTGTCATTACAAAAGCCAGAGCCGCTTAATTTATCCCAGACCATTACCGCCACTCTGGTGTTATAGCCTTTCCCCTTATATTCCCGGCTCTTCAGCGGAAGAGCCGGGTTGTTCGGCTGTTGGCATGGTATAATGGCGCGTTGTTTAACTTGATGAGTACTGACATGACAACGCCGCAGGTTATTACTGCTACAGCAACGGAAGTAACACCCGCTCAACCCGCATCATCTGATCATTTTCCTTTTGTGCTGCCAGTTATTATGGCGGTGGCCGTGGCGCATCTGATTAATGATCTTATTCAGGCCATTCTGCCGGCAATTTATCCGCTGATTAAAGAAAGTTATGACCTGACGTTTACTCAGATTGGTATGATTACGCTGATCTTCCAGCTTACCGCATCATTACTGCAGCCCGCTATCGGTCTATATACCGACAAGTACCCGAAACCCTGGTTATTGCCCTGCGGTATGCTCTGTACCCTGTCCGGCATTATTATGCTGTCGGCGGTATCGAGCTTCCCGGCGTTACTGATGGCATCAGCATTAACCGGCATCGGTTCTGCAACCTTTCACCCTGATGCGTCCAGAATTGCCCGTATGGCATCTGGCGGGCGTTTCGGTTTTGCCCAGTCAACTTTTCAGGTTGGCGGTAATACCGGTTCGGCCCTGGGCCCGCTGTTAGCTGCAGCAATTATTGTCCCTTTCGGCCTGGGATACGTTGGCTGGTTTGCATTATTTGCCATCGCAGGCTTGTTTATTCTGTACCGGGTAAGCCTGTGGTACAGCAAGCATTTAACCTGGTTCAGCACTAAAGGAAAACAGGCAGCAAAACACAGCCTGTCGCCCAAAGCGGTGTTTTCAGCATTAGCGGTACTGGCAATACTGGTTTTTTCCAAGTATTTCTATACTGCCAGCCTGACAAATTACTTTACCTTTTTCCTGATGGAAAAATTTGACCTGACAGTAGCAGCTTCTCAGATCTATCTGTTTGTTTTTCTGGGTGCAGTAGCTGCCGGAACTTTTTTCGGTGGTCCGGTTGGCGACAAAATTGGCCGGAAAACGGTGATCTGGTTCTCTATTCTGGGGGTAACGCCTTTTACATTGTTACTGCCTTATGCAGATTTATTCTGGACCGGCGTATTAAGCGTACTGATTGGCCTGATTATGTCATCGGCCTTCTCCGCCATAGTGGTGTATGCGCAGGAGCTGATCCCCGGCAAAGTCGGGCTAATCACCGGTATCTTTTTCGGGCTGATGTTTGGCTTCAGCGGTATTGCCGCAGCGTTTTTAGGCAGCCTGGCAGATTCTCACGGTATTTTCTATGTTTATGAAGTCTGTGCTTATTTGCCACTGCTGGGCATTCTGGCAATATTTTTACCTGATACCAGAAAGACAGCATTTTAGCTGTCTTTGTGCATATTTCAGCGATAATACACCGCCACTGGCTGGCCGTTTATCTGTTCAATCTGTACCGGCAGGTTAAATACCTGCTCCAGTACCTGTGGTGTCATAATCGTTTGCGGCGAACCATCAAAAATCAGCTGGCCGTTTTTCATCGCCAGTATCCGGTCAGAATACGCCGCTGCAAAATTAATATCATGGATCACCAGCACCACGGTGCGTTGCAGTTCATCTGCGGCCCGGCGAATTTGTTTCATCATCGCCACCGAATGCTGCATATCCAGATTATTCAGCGGTTCATCCAGCAGCACATAGTCGGTTTCCTGGCACAACACCATTGCCACAAAGGCCCGCTGGCGCTGTCCGCCGGAAAGCTGATCCAAAAAACGATGTTGTAGCACCTGCAAATCCAGAAAAGCCATCGCAGCATTAACTTTTTCATGATCTTCAACCGTCAGCCGCCCCTGAGAATAAGGATAACGCCCGAAACTGACCAAATCTTTTACCGTAAGACGGCTGACAAAATGATTCTCCTGCCGTAATACCGACAACCGTTTAGCCAGCTGAGGCCCGGGTGTGGTAGCCACATTCATACCATCCACCCGTACTGAGCCGCTGTCTGCGGGTAACAATCTGCTGATTAACGATAATAACGTCGATTTTCCGGCACCATTAGGGCCGATAATCGAGGTAATGCCTCCGGCAGATAACGTGAAGGAAACATCCTTAATCACCTGTTTATTGCCATAAAACTTATTTAACTGGCTGACTTCAATCACAAACGACCCCGTTTCAGCAGCAGCAATAAAAACAGACTGCCACCAATAAATTCAATAACCACGGTAAGCGCACCGGCCATACTCAGTACATGCTCCAGAATCAGCTGACCACCTGCCAGAAAACAGACCCCAAGTATCGCCGCTGCCGGTAACACGAAACGATGCTGGTAACTTCCGGCCAACTGATACGCCAGTATCGCTGCCATAAACCCCAGAAAAGTTAACGGACCAATTAATGCGGTAGACACCGACACCAGCACCGCAATCAGCAACAGAATGCGGGTGACGGTTTTCCGGTAATTCAGCCCCAGCCCGGTCGCTGCATCACGCCCCAGCGCCAGCACATCAAAGGCGTAACGCATGCGCCAGACAATAATGCACACCACCAGTACCACCAGCGCACTGATCATAATCAGCTGTGGATGTGGCAAGGTCAGCCGGGCAAATAACCGGCCCTGTAATACATCAAATTCTGTCGGCATCAGCATGCGCTGCATCAGGTTCGATAAACTGGTAAATAAAATACCGAACACCAGCCCCACCAGCAGCAGACGATGTAAATCGGTATTGGCAGCAAACAGCCAGCGATACAGCAACACGGCAAAACCGGTCATGATCAGGCTTTCGCATACAAAGCGAATCAGCGGTGAGCTGTAAAAGCTGCTGTCAGCACCCATAAAAAAAATAACGGATGTTTGTATCAGCACAAATAACGCTTCAAATCCCATTACAGCGGGTGTCAGAATACGGTTGTTACTGATAGTCTGAAACAACACGGTTGCCACTCCGGCCGCGATACCGACCAGTAACATCGTCGCCAGCATCCAGCCCCGGCGCGGTAACACGTAATTCATATTCCCGGTCAGCTTAACTGTCATAAACAGCATTGCCAGTAATCCCAGCACAGCGGCAAAGCATACCAGACGTTTCAGCGGCGTAAATGTTGCCACAAATTGTCCGGCCCGCGCTAACGGAGCAAATAACACCCTAACTCCTGACATAAATTTGCTCACGTAAAATCACAAACAGGAATACCACGGCACCAATCACCCCCAGAATACTGCCGGCCGGAATTTCAAACGGATGAACCAGTAAGCGGCCGGTTAAATCGCAGGCCACTACAATGCCGCCTCCCAGTAATGCTATCCACGGAATATTTCGCCTGACATTATCACCGAGGATCAGGCTGACGATATTAGGTACTATCAGCCCCAGAAATGGCAATGCACCAATAACCACCACCACTACACCACTGACAATGGCAACAATACTCATTCCCAGCAGCATTACCCTGCGGTAATTCAGCCCCAGATTTACGGCAAACTCCCGCCCCATTCCGGCAACGGCAAAGCGATCTGCGACAAAATACGTCAGCAGCGTTAAAGCCCCGACCAGCCATAACAGCTCGTAACGACCTTTCATCACCCCGGAAAAATCGCCACTGGTCCAGGCTGCCAGCGATTGCAATAGATCAAAGCGTACCGCAATAAACACCGTTACAGCGCTGATTACCGCCCCCAGCATAATACCGACTAACGGTACAATTAACGTCGCACGCAATGACAGCCGTTGCAGAATTAACAAAAACAGCCCGGTGCCGAGCAGTGAAAAGAAACTGGCAAAACCCATTCTGGCCAGCACAGGCGCCGCCGGCCACAGAATAGTGATAATCAGGATACCCAGCCCGGCAGACTGCACCGCTCCGGCAGTAGCCGGTTCGACATAACGGTTCTGGGTCAGCATCTGCATAATTAAGCCGCAGACACTCATCGCCATACCACATAACAATAATGCCACCGTCCTTGGTATACGGCTTAATATCAGTAAATCCCATGCTGCAGGATCTGCCAGTAATTGCATGATCCCTATTGAATTACTGCCAACCACCAAACTGCTGACCGTCAGCAAACTGACCAGTACCAGGGCAAGTAAAAATGCCAGAAATCTCATGAATATCCTGAAAACAACTTAGTCATGTACTTTCAAAAGATTACCGGCCTGCAGACAATGCTTCAGAAACATCATCCAGCAGTTTGTAGTAAGTATGAATACCGCCAGCCAGATAAACTGAGGAGGAATCCAGATACACGACTTTTCCGTTTTGCATTGCTCTGGTTTTATTAACGATGTCGTTATTCAGCACCTGAGCTGCACTGTCTGCACCTTTTTGCCCGATTGCAGCATCACGGCTGATAACAAACAACCAGTCCGGATCGGTTTTCAATAATAACTCAAATGACATCGGGTTACCGTGCAGCCCCTGGCTTTCCAGTTCCAGCGCAGGTTTAAACCCTAACGCATCAAAAATAAACCCAAAACGTGAACCCGGGCCATAAGCGGATAAACGCCCGCCGACGACCATTACCACCATAGCTGATCCGGCATGTTCAGCCTGTGCTTTTACTTCGGCAATACGTCCGTCAAATTCACTCAGCAACTTTTCTGCGCGGGGAATATCGTTATAAATCTCACCTAATGTCAGAACCTGTTTATGCAGGCTACCGACAATATCAGAGGTATCCAGTGAAATATCTATCGTTGGGGCAATTTTACTCAGCTCATCAAAAGCATCTCTGGCCCGGCCACCGGCAATAATAAAATCAGGGTTTTGCTCGCTCAGTTTTTCAAAATCAGGTTCGAATAATGTGCCGGCATTAAAGTAATCAGCCGACACATATCTTTGCATAAACTCAGGATAAGTAACACCTGACTGCGGCACTCCGGCTACAGGGAAATTCAGTAAGGTCAGGCTGTCCAGTGAGGATGTGTCAAGTACGACTACTTTTTCAGGGTTTGCAGGTACGGTGGCAACGCCACGGGCATGTTCGATCTGACGGCTGTTCTGAGGTTCATTCTGTTCTGCAACACCACAGGCAGTTAAAGACACTACAGCAAGTAAAATACCAGCCTGACAAAAACGTTTTATAATTTCAGATTGTTGCATTTGGGGCCTCTTACAATGAAAAAACATAAGCCGCCTTTGCTGAGGCGGCTGTTATAAACATACAAATGGCGTTATCAGAAACTGGCGCTTAATCCCAGCCAGTAACGGCGTCCGTCTTCGACATAACCATATTCTTCAACGGTAATATCTTTATCTAACAGGTTGTATACCCCGGCGTTAAATGCCAGGTTGTCATTAAGCTGATAAGAGCCACCAAAATCGATAAAGGTATAAGATGGTGCTATCAGTGAGCTTGAAGACGGCCCGGTTGTTGGCTGGCTTTCCTTACCACGGTAATTGACACGGGCCCAGCTGCTCAGTTTATCCGATGGCTGCCATTTCACCGACATCTGCAATAAATGACGTGGTAACTGATTCAGCGGACTGCCTTTGTATTCACCTGATTTCTGTTCTGAATCGGTAAAGGTGTAACTACCCGTTACTGCAACGGTAGTTGTAATCGCCTGCCGGAAACTCAGTTCAACACCTTGTGTGATAGCATCGTCAACGTTTACGTAGGTTGTCGGCTCAGAACCGAACTGGTTAGGTCCATCGGTACATAATGTCGCCGGACATTGCACGCGGGTAATTTTATCTTCAAATTCGTTATAGAAAACCGTAATTCCGGCACTGGACCCTTTAGCAAAACTGTATAATAGGCCGGCTTCGTAGTTCACGGACTTTTCCGCTTCCAGATCCGGGTTACCATACATATTGCCGCCACGGCTCACCTGCCCCCAGCCATTAACGGTCTGACGCAGTGATGGTGCCCGAAAACCGGTTGAAATACCCCCTTTGGCAGTCAGCTTGTCGCTTAGCTGCCATACCCCATACAGACGCGGGCTGAAATGGTTGCCGAAGTTTTCATCATCATCCAGCCGTAAACCACCGGTTAACGCGAAAGTATCTGTAATGCGCCATTCATCTTCAGCAAATACTGACCACTGATAACGGTCAATATCGGTCAGGCCGGTATCAAGCTGATTACCGGTTTTATCCGTCAGATCCTGATAGTTGTACGCCACACCTACCGATAAGGTATGTACATCAGCCAGCGGAGTAACCAGGGTTGACTGGAAGTCGGTATTGCGGATTTTCATCTCGCGGCTTTTATTATCAAACTCTTCATGTTTAACATAGGTATCTGACACCCCGAACTCCCAGCGTCCGGTGTGCGACAGTGAGAATTTAGTCGTTTCGTACTTGGTTTCAGAACTTTCCGGACACCCTGTCCGGCCACAACTTTCGCCGGTTTCCAGCGGTTGCACCGTTTTACCTAAGGTGCTGTCAAAAGTCTGGTTTGAAATACCGACTTCAGCAATAATGTCGTGATCTTTGGTAGGGGTAAATGCAAAACGACCGGTCAGGTTATCTGCTTTACGACCACGGTAACCGCTGTAAATATCGTCTTCTTTACGCTCGGTAAACTGGCCGTATAACTGCATACCCAGCAGATTTTCAATCATCGGACCGGTCAGGAAAAAGTTACCCTGATAAATATTGCCGGCATCGGAATCTTCCTGAATAGTGGTATCCAGACGTAATTCCCCCTGCCAGCTATCAGGTACTTTACGGGTAATAATATTGATTACCCCACCAATAGCATCTGAACCGTATAATGAAGACATCGGGCCACGTACCACTTCAATATGTTCTATTGCTGCCAGCGGTGGTGTCCATGCACCTTCCACTCCGCCGCTATCGCTGTTAGTACGGGTTTCCCGCGAAGACTGGCGCTTACCATCGACCAGGATCAGCGTATAAGCACTGCCCATACCGCGCAGGCTGATATCCTGCCTGTCACCACCACCGGTAATAATAACGCCCGGTGCATCCAGCATCGCATCCAGCGCATCGCGGTAGAAACGTTTACTCAGGTCGTCACGGCTGATGACACTGATTGAGGCAGGAGCATCTTTTAACTGTTGCTCAAAACCGGAAGCGGTTACCACAATGACTTCCACATCATCATCTGCTCTTTCATTAATATCAGCAGTAACCGGAGCACTGCATGCCGCAGCAACAGCACACGCAAGATAAACCTTACGGCTTAAAAACATAACCCATTCTCCTGTTTCAGATATCTGCCACTGCAAATACCAGATGTAATTTAAAGAAGATAAAAGCTAATGATTGGTATTTATAAAGCATGTAAGCTTCGCTCTATTCTTCCGGCAGAATAAACTTGCTATATCTGGCAGGAGCGTGCCAGCATAGTAAAGACATTGAACCTGATAGCAAATACGAATCATTTTCAATTGCGAATTGTAAAGAACAATAAAGGTGAATGGCAGCAGCAGATACTGCTTTTTTAGTTAAGAGCTACTTAATAATGAATAACACGATAAAAGGTATGATTATCTTCGCGACTACGGTTGAACGGGGATCGATGGCGGCAGCGGCACAGGATTTAAACATCAGTTCTTCAGCAATCAGCCAGCAAATCAGTAAACTTGAACAGGATATGCAAATTAACTTACTGCACCGCAGTACCCGTAACTTAACGCTGACAGAAGCAGGACGTATCTTTTACGAGAGCTGTATCAAAATTATTGCGATGGCAGAGCATACGCAACAGCTGCTTAACGAATTGCGGGAAACCCCGCTGGGAGAACTGCGGATAGCCACTCCGGTAGGTTTTGCCGGCAGTGGTTTACTCAGCGAACCGTTGAAAAACCTGATCCATAACCATTCTCAGCTGAAAATTAACCTGATGATTCAGGATGGTACTATTGATATTATCAGCGAACGGGTTGATCTGGCATTATGCATCGGCCCGTTACCGGATTCTAATCTGGTTGCCCGCCATCTGGTTGACTGGGATCTTATTTTATGTGCATCCCCTGCTTACCTGAAACATGCAGGCATTGCCTCCGCCGGGGATATTACAGAACCGGAGCAGCTAAAAAGCCTGGACTGGCTGTCTCATACGTACAGCCAGCAGGGAGAACTGATCTTCACCGGTTCGAATGGCAAAAAGTTACCCGTTAACTTCCTGAGCAAAATGAAAGTAAACAATATGCAGGCGTTAATTCAGTTCACTCAGGACGGCCTGGGGTTTGCTGCATTACCGGAACCGGAAATAAGGCAGGCACTGAAACAGGGATCCCTGATACGCCTGGTGCCAGACTGGTCTTTGCCCAAATTCAGCGTTTATGCCGTTACCCCTACCCGCGATGCACAGCCGGCAAAGGTAAGAACAGCCATTGATATTCTGAACCATTATCTGCGGAACCTGCCGCCGCTGCTCTGAGGGTTACCAGCTGGAATGGAAAAGCTGTAACTGCTTTTCCGTTTTGCCATCAGCATAAGTCATCACCAGCTCCAGTTGCCACTGCATCTCAGGATCAGCACAGGCTCCCAGCAAAAAAACCGCCTGCCAGTGCCTGTTGTCTGTAGCTACCGGCATAAATCGTAACGGAATTTTTCCCATATACATCGACACCCCGGTTATTTCGGCACTGAGGGCATGTAAAGGCTGAGCACTGTAAAAGCTGAGTGTCAACGGTGTTTCGACCGGAATCATCTCCGGGCTGATAACCAACTGCCCTGCTATACTGTCCAGCAGGATTCGCGTTGACTCATCAGATTTCCCGGATGGCTTGCAACCAGCCAGCAACGCACAAACTAATAAAAACAGGTACAATAATCGCATCGCTAATCCACTTCAAAGTACAGCTTTGATTGTACTCTGCTTTTACAAAAAGCAAAAACAGCCGGAGCCTGTTTATTTAGCGAGCAGGAACTTTGTTCCAAATCATAAAACGGGTGCTTTTGCCTATCTTTTTAGAGGTAAAAGCCGTATTATTCTGCCCCAAAGTGGCAGCCCCCGGAATAGACTTTACAAGCTATTTCAGAGACTGCTTATAACAAGAAGGGCCACTACTAAGTGGTATTTCAGTAACCAGCAAAACTGCAGCGGAACTCAACATGAGCCAGACAAAATCGTTAAATGTTGAATATAACTATAGTGTTGTCCGCCTCTTTGCTATCACTACCGTCATATGGGGTATTGTTGGCATGGGGTTGGGTGTATTAATAGCGGCACAATTATACTGGCCGGCATTAAACTTTGATATACCCTGGCTGACCTACAGTCGTCTTCGTCCTCTTCACACTAATGCGGTAATTTTCGCATTCGGCACCAGTGCCTTATTTGCCACCAGCTATTACGTGGTCCAGCGAACCTGTCAAACCAGGCTATTTGCCGAGAAACTGGCATTATTCACCTTCTGGGGATGGCAGCTGGTTATTCTGTCTGCTGTGGTAACCCTGCCGTTAGGTATTCAGTCAAGCAAAGAATATGCTGAGCTGGAATGGCCTATTGATATTCTGATCACTATTGTTTGGGTAGCTTACGGTATCGTGTTCTTCGGAACGCTGGTAAAACGTAAGGTCAGCCATATTTATGTAGCGAACTGGTTCTACGGCGGTTTCATTATTACCGTTGCTGCGCTGCATATCGTTAACAGTATGGCAATTCCGCTGAATTTCACCAAGTCATATTCCATTTACGCCGGTGCCGTAGATGCGATGGTACAGTGGTGGTACGGGCACAATGCGGTAGGTTTCCTGCTGACAGCAGGCTTTTTGGGGATGATGTACTACTTTGTTCCGAAACAGGCTGGCCGTCCGGTTTACTCTTACCGTTTGTCGGTAGTTCACTTCTGGGCCCTGATTGCCCTGTACATCTGGGCGGGTCCTCACCACCTGCACTACACTGCCCTGCCTGACTGGACACAGTCTTTAGGTATGGTGATGTCTATCGTGCTGTTTGCTCCGTCATGGGGTGGTATGATCAACGGTATCATGACCCTGTCAGGTGCCTGGCATAAGCTGAAAACTGACCCGATCCTGCGTTTCTTAATCGTATCACTGTCCTTCTACGGTATGTCGACTTTTGAAGGCCCGATGATGGCAATCAAATCAGTAAATGCGCTGTCTCACTATACTGACTGGACCGTAGGCCACGTGCATTCTGGTGCGCTGGGCTGGGTAGCAATGGTTTCTATCGGTGCTCTGTATCACCTGATCCCTGCGGTGTTCCATACAACGATCTACAGCGTAAGGCTGATTAACACCCACTTCTGGTTACATACCATCGGGGTCGTGCTGTACATCGTCGCCATGTGGATCTCAGGTATTATGCAGGGCATGATGTGGCGCGCAGTAAATACTGACGGTACTTTAACCTATAGCTTTGTACAAAGCCTGGAAGCATCAATGCCGTTTTATCTGATGCGTTTTATTGGTGGTTGTTTTGTCGTCGTAGGTATGTTGCTGATGGCCTACAACATCTACAAAACAGTCCGGACTTCTCAGCCAGCAGAACGTCCTGTTGCTGCAGTTGCGTAAGAGGTAAGCCATGTCTAAGAATCATCACGAAAAAGTTGAAAAAAGCGTAGGCTTACTGGGTATCTGTACCATTATTGCCATCAGTTTTGGTGCGCTGGTACAGATTACACCACTGATGTTTATCGATGAAACCACCCAGCCGGTTGACGGGTTAAAACCTTACACGGCGCTGGAACTGGAAGGCCGCGATATTTATATCCGTGAAGGCTGCGTTAACTGCCATAGCCAGATGATCCGCCCATTCCGCGCTGAAGTTGAGCGTTATGGACACTACTCTGTTGCCGGTGAAGGCGTATGGGAACATCCATTCCTGTGGGGTTCCAAGCGTACAGGACCAGATCTGGCACGGGTAGGCGGTCGTTACAGTAATGACTGGCATTATGCTCACCTGATGGATCCCCGTTCTGTTGTACCTCAGTCAAACATGCCTGGTTTCCCGTGGCTGGACGTGAACAAAC
This sequence comes from Chromatiaceae bacterium AAb-1, assembly GCA_033792355.1. Lineage (GTDB taxonomy): Bacteria > Pseudomonadota > Gammaproteobacteria > Enterobacterales > Alteromonadaceae > Alishewanella. The sequence goes on along the minus strand of JARXRR010000037.1, from coordinate 15,315 downwards.
TGGACGGTAAATATACTGCGAAAAAACTGGAAATATTCCGCAGTTTTGGTGTGCCTTATACCGATGAAGATATCGCCGGTGCAGCTGAAGCAGTTAAGGGCAAAACAGAAATGGAAGCCCTGATTGCTTACCTGCAGTCCCTTGGCACAGCATTGAAGTAATCGCTATGGAATACTCAACCATTCACAGTATATTTACAGTGATTTTGTTTGTCGGTTTTGTTGTCTTTGTTATCTGGGCTTACAGTAAAAAACGTAAGGCAGATTTTGAAGATGCCGCAAATTTAGTATTTGACGACGAGAAAAAACCACAACAAAAATCAACAAAGGAGTCAGATCATGAGTAGCTTTTGGAGTGCTTGGATCATTCTGTTAACTTTTCCGGTTCTGGTTGGCTGCTTTATTGTTCTGACCTGGAACCTGAAAAACCACGTTGGTGTACCAGAAGATGAAACTACTGGTCATGAGTACGATGGAATTTCTGAAATCAATAATCCACTGCCTAAGTGGTGGACTTATATGTTCTACGCCACACTGGCCTGGTCATTATTTTATCTGGCTGCCTATCCTGGGCTGGGTAACTATGAAGGCTTCCTGAAATGGACCAGTTCTAACCAGGGGATCAAATCTCTGGAAGAATCCCGGCTGGCGGTGGAAAAATCCCGTGAAGAAGGTCGCTATGTACAACTGGATGTGGAAAATGCGCATGCTAAAGAAAAGTATGATCCTATTTTCCAGCAGTTCGTACAACGTGACATTCTGGATCTGGCTTACGACCCGGAAGCAATTCAGATCGGTCAGCGGTTATTTCTGCAAAACTGTGCCTTATGTCATGGTTCAGATGCCCGCGGACAAAGAGGCTTCCCTAACCTGACTGATGAAGACTGGTTATACGGTGGTACTCCGGACAAGATCAAAGAAACCATTCTGCATGGCCGTAAAGCCGCAATGCCTGGTTGGTTTGATGCCCTGGGAGAACAAGGCATAAAAGAAATGACCGCTTATGTTCTGAGCCTGTCAGGCCGTACTGTAAACCAGCAGGATGCAGATGCAGGCCAGGCTAACTTTGCGCTGTGTGCAGCTTGTCACGGTGCAGACGGCAAAGGCAGTGTGGCACATAACCTGCCGTTTGGTGCGCCTAACCTGACTGACAGTATCTGGCTATACGGTGGTTCGGCGGCGGCTGTTGAAGAAAGCATCCGTCACGGTCGTTTTGGTGAAATGCCGGCTTTCAGGAATACACTGGGTGAAGATAAAGTTCACCTTCTGACAGCCTATATATATCGACTGGCTAATCCTGAGCAGAAATAATAGACATTCCTGTCAGGACACCACTAACATTAAGCCCCGTTACGGGGCTTAATGTTATTAACCAAGAGGTAATTCATGCAAGAAGATACAAAACCCTGGTACAAACAGCTGTGGCCATGGATCCTGATTGCTATTCCGGTGGCAACCTTTGTTAAGGCAATACATACCGTTATTGTGATGAACAAACACCAGCCTGAATTAATCACCGACGATTATTACAAGGAAGGCAAAGCAATCAATATGCAGCTGGAAAAATACCGCGAAGCTGCCCTGCGTAATATGGAAGCCTATGTGCTGGTGGCAGGTAACCGTGCTATCGTTCGCTTTAAGGAAAATGCCGTACTGGATGATACTATTCATCTGGACTTTTACCACCCGACTATCGGCGCCAACGATTTTGCCCTGGATGCCGAACGTAGCGGCGCGCTGCTTTACGTTGCCACCCTGCCCTTAACCCCGACAGGTAAGTGGCGGCTGGTGGTATCTGATCACACCAAAGAATGGAAATTACGCGCAACCTTCACCCTGCCGGCAGAAGGTGAAATCAAATTAGGCTATTAACAGGAATCGATTCTTGCAAGCTGTTCAGTGTTTCCATTGCCATGAACCGGTATTAACCGGACAAAGGTTCCGACGTGATGTTGAAGGTGAACTAAAGCTATTCTGCTGTGCGGGTTGCCTTGCCGTCGCCGATACTATTATAGAAAACGGCCTCGGTGACTATTACCGGTTCCGGACAACCCCGGCGTCCAAAGCCAGTGCGATGCCGGAAGATCTGGCAGCAGAGCTTACCAACTACGACACTCCGGATGTACTGGCAGATATCAGTATACAAAAAGGTGATTTAACCGAAATTGAGCTGTCAGTCAGTGGCATGAGTTGCGCTGCCTGTGCCTGGCTGATCGAAAAACAACTGCGGCAGCTGCCTGCTATTGCCAGAGTTACCGTAAACTCCAGTACCCAGCGCTGTTATCTGCAATGGCGTGCTTCACAACTGCCGCTGAGCCAGCTTATCAGTAAAATCTCTCAGCTGGGATACCATGCCAGCCCTTTCGTTGCCGATCAGGAAGAACACATTTTCAAAGCCGAACTGAACCGTTATCTGAAACGTCTGGCGGTATCCGGCATTATGTCAATGCAGGTAATGATGCTGGCCGTTGGTCTTTATTTTGGCGAATATACCGGTATTGATATCTCGCATCAGGGGTATTTACGCTGGATTAGCCTGCTGCTGACCATACCGGTGGTATTCTACGCCGCAATGCCTTTTGCCAGGAGTGCCTGGCGTGGCATCAAAGCCCGGCAGATGAATATGGATGTGCCTGTTACGCTGGCAATCTATTACACCTTTATTGCTTCCTCTTACGCCACTCTGTTCAATACCGGCGAAGTCTATTTTGAATCCGTCTGTATGTTTACTTTCCTGTTGCAGCTGGGGAAATTCTTTGAATACCGGGCCCGGGCCCAGGCCAGGGATGCTACCAGCAATCTGTTGAAAATTATGCCGGTCAGCGCCACCCTGTTACAGGGTGAACAACAGGAAACGGTATCTGCCCGCAGATTAAAACCGGGCGATCTGATTTTAGTCAAACCCGGCGAAATCATTGCTGCTGACGGTATGGTGACAGCAGGCTCCAGCTCTGCTGATGAATCGATGCTGACCGGAGAATACCGGGCTATCAGCAAACAGCCAGGCGACGCCGTACTGGCCGGAAGCATTAACCATGATGGCCTGTTACAGGTCAGAATCAGCCAGCCGCTGCTGACATCCCGCCTGGGACAGATTATTCAGTTGCAGCAACAAACCTTCAGCCAGAAACCCAGACTGGTCGAAAAAACTGACCGGATGGCAAAGTTCTTTGTTGAGCGCTTACTGGTAATTGCTGCCGCTACCTTTATCCTGTGGTATTTCTGGCTGGATGCTGACAGAGCCTTCTGGGTAACCTTATCGGTACTGGTAGCCACCTGCCCCTGCGCCCTCAGCCTGGCCATACCTACTGCGATCACCTGTTCACTGGCTAATTTAAACCGTAAAGGCGTGTTAATAAAAAACTCGCAAATACTCGAAACCCTGCCGCAGCTGACGCATATTATTTTTGATAAAACCGGTACTCTGACCCAGGGGCATTTTTCAGTCAGCAAGGTAACTGTTTTTAACAGCAGCTATACCGAGGCTGCGGTACTGAACCTGCTGGCGAATATTGAAAAATGGTCAGAGCACCCGATAGCAAAGGCATTTTACCGCTATCAGAGCAGTGAGCTGCTGATGGAAAATGTGGCCGTTACGGTGGGTGGCGGTATCACGGCAACATTCGGTCAGCAGCAGCTCAAAGCCGGTAGCGCCCGGTTCTGTGGTATTACAACCCCCGTCAATGCCATGGTTTACCTGACAATAGATAACCAGCTTATCGCCGCAATTGAGCTTGCCGATGGGTTGCGACCTGAAATACCGGCACTTATTGCCAGCCTCAGGCAAAAAGGTTACCAGTTGGGAATGCTGACCGGTGACAGCTCAGAGCAGGCAGATCAACTGCAACAGCAGCTCAGCCTTGATTTTATTGCCAAGGGCTGCTCACCGGAAGACAAAGTTGCCGCGATCAATAAACTGGTTCAACAGGGTTATAAAGTACTGATGATGGGTGACGGTATTAATGACAGCCCGAGCTTTCATGCCGCCCATGTGTCTGTTGCCCTGCAATCCGGCACCGACTTATCAAAAAATCAGGCTGATGTGGTATTACTGCAGAATAATCTCGGCTTACTGGAAAAACTGCTGGATGGCGGCAAAGCGACCGAACGTGGTATAAAGCAGAACTTATGGTGGACTATAGGTTATAATCTGACCATTGTGCCTCTGGCTGTGGCAGGTTTTGTTTCCCCCTATATCGCCGTAATCGGCATGTCATTCAGTTCATTACTGGTGGTCTCAAATTCACTTAGGTTACTGAAAAAATGAGTATTATTTACGTTCTGATTCCAATAGCCATTGTGTTTGTTATTCTGGGGCTGATTATTTTTTTCTGGGCGGTTCGTTCAAAACAGTTTGAGGATCTGGATAAAGAAGGCTTCAGCATCCTGTTTGACGATGAGAAATCACCAGCGGAAAAACAGCAACAGGATAAACTGCCTTAATGACCGCAGATCTGCTGTCAGCCCTGCTAATTGGTTTTCTCGGTAGCAGCCACTGTATCCTGATGTGTGGCGGTATTGTTGCCGCGCTGCAAATGGCCATGCCGGAGCTGTCGTTCTCCCGTAAAATATTGCTGCAACTGACCCTGAGTGCCGGACGCCTGACAACCTATGCGCTGTTAGGTGCATTGGTCGGGTACTTCGGTATTACCGCAATGTCTCTGGCTGGCGTATCGCTGGTCTGGCTGCGGCTGGTTGCAGGAATACTGTTGCTGCTGATGGCACTTTATGTTGCCCGTCTGTGGTTCGGTCTGACCTGGCTGGAACGTGGCGGCCAGAAAATCTGGAAAATTATTCAGCCCGTCAGCCGCCGTTTTCTGCCGCTTAATTCGCTGCCGAAAGCCTATGCTTATGGCCTTTGCTGGGGCTGGCTGCCCTGCGGGCTGGTTTACAGTACCCTGGGCTGGAGCCTGGCCAGTGGCAGTGCCACTGCCGGAGCCAGCCTGATGCTGGCGTTTGGTGCCGGCACACTACCGGCAATGCTGGTATTTGGCAGTGCTGCAAATCAGCTGAGCCGGATAAAAAATTATCCGGCGGTACGTTACACCGCGGCTTTTCTGCTGGCTATTTACGCCTGCTACACGATTTGGCTTGCGTTAGTCAGGTTAGTTTTTTAAGCTAGCAGAGTTATACTACCAAATAAAGGATCAGGCTGCATGTTACAGCGCTCAGCAATTAATTGTCAGGATTGTGGATTTAGTCAGCTATGTCTGCCCTTTTCGCTGAATAATCAAGAGCTAACTAAATTAGATGACATCATCCAGCGTAAGCGGCCTCTACATAAGGGCGATATGTTATTTGAATCCGGCCTGCCACTGAAATCATTGTACGCTGTACGTACCGGTTCCTTTAAAACGTTCACCCTGACTGAGCAGGGAGAGCAACAAATAACCGGTTTTCATCTTCCTGGCGACATTATCGGTTTTGATGCCATAAACTCACAGGTACATCCAAGTTATGGTGAAGCGCTGGAAACAGCAATGGTGTGTGAAATTCCCTTCACTAACCTGGAATCGCTGCTGGATCAGCTGCCGCGTCTGCGCCAGCAAATGATGCGATTAATGAGTCAGGATATTCAGTCTGATCAGCAAATGCTGTTACTGCTTAACCGCAAAACGGCAGAGCAGAAACTGGCTACCTTTCTTAATCATTTATCTCAGCGTTATGGTAACCGGGGATTTTCAGACAAAGCCTTCCGTTTAACCATGACCCGTAGCGATATCGGGAATTATCTCGGCCTTACGGTAGAAACCATCAGCCGCTTACTAAGCAAATTACATAAAGACCAGTTTATTGAAGTAGAAGGCAAACTGATTACCATTAAAGATGCTGCCGCACTGGCTACATTATCAGGTTCGTCAGCCTGCCAATAAGCCGGCTTTTGATATAGCACAAAGTTCTGTTCTGCATTACACGTTATTTTGGCTACACTTAGTGCATGCAATATCAGATAACGGAGTCAGCTATGTCAGCTTACAATAATGTACTCGTAGTTCTTGATCCTTCGAATTCTCAGCAGAAAGCGTTACAACGCGCAGTAACGCTGGCTAAACTACAAAGCTGTAAACTCACTGCCTTTTTATCGGTATATGATTTCTCTTACGAGATGACCACCATGCTTTCCGGCGATGAGCGTGAGTCTATGCGCCATGCGGTAATTAAAGATCGCGAACGCTGGATCAGCGAATATCTGAAACAACCCAGAGCTGAAGGGCTGGATATTGATATCAGGGTGGTATGGCATAACCGTCCGTTTGAAGCCATTGTTACCGCCGTACTCGAAGACAAATATGATCTGGTGATTAAAGGCACTCATGACCACGATGTGCTTAAATCTGTTATTTTCACACCAACTGACTGGCATGTGCTGCGTAAATGCCCCTGCCCGGTGTTATTGGTAAAAGAACATGACTGGCCGGAACGGGGTAATGTACTGGCAGCGATCAATGCCGGCAGTGAGCAGGAACACCACTTATCGCTGAATCAACGAATTATCAGCGAAGCACAGCAGGTTGCCCAAATGCTGAATGCGGAAGTTCATCTGGTAAATGCTTATCCCGGCACCCCGGTAAATATTGCTATTGAGATCCCGGAATTTAATCCGCAGGAATACAACACTACCATGAAACGGCATCATATTGATGCAGCAGCAGAACTGGCGGCGCAATTTGGGATTAAACCTGAAAACACCCATGTACAGGAAGGAATGCCGGAAGACGTTATTCCTAAAGTAGCCAGAAAACTGGATGCCGAAATTGTTGTTATTGGTACTGTGGGGCGTACCGGGTTGTCAGCGGCTATTATCGGTAATACAGCTGAACACGTGATCGACCGGCTGGACAGCGATGTACTGGCAGTAAAACCTGCTAATTTTGTCTGCCCGCTGGAAAAATCGTAACTTTTTACTGCAGCGCTTTGGCATTAACTGACTCTTCGTTATAATGTGCGCCATTTTCCTGTAGGGTATTGGTGTTTATGTCACACGCAGCTCAGGCCAAAGCGCAGTATAACCTGAATAAACTTCATAAAAGATTACGCCGGGGCGTAGGTCAGGCTATCGCCGACTTCAATATGGTTGAAGAAGGCGATAAAATCATGGTATGCCTGTCCGGTGGTAAAGATTCCTATACTTTACTGGATATTCTGCTGAACCTGCAGCAATCAGCCCCGGTCAGTTTTTCCATTGTGGCTGTCAATCTGGATCAGAAACAACCCGGTTTCCCGGCCGATATCTTACCGGCTTATCTCAACAGTATCGGTGTTGACTACAAAATCGTTACTGAAGATACCTACTCTATCGTCAAAGAAAAGATTCCTGAAGGTAAAACAACCTGCTCACTGTGCTCACGCCTGCGCCGTGGCATTTTATACCGGACCGCAAAAGAGCTTGGTGCCACAAAAATTGCCTTAGGCCATCACCGAGACGATATGCTGGAAACGTTATTTCTGAATATGTTCTACGGCGGTAAGATGAAGTCGATGCCCCCCAAACTGATTAGTGACAACGGCGAACATATCGTGATCCGGCCACTGGCTTATTGCCGGGAAAAGGATATTGAAAAATACTCGGTAGCCCGCAAATTCCCGATTATTCCCTGTAACTTATGCGGTTCACAGGATGGTCTGCAGCGCCAGGTGATTAAAGAGATGCTGCAGGACTGGGACAAACGCTTTCCGGGCAGAATTGAAACGATGTTTCAGGCCATGCAGAACATCGTCCCTTCACATCTGGCAGACAAACAGTTGTTTGATTTTGCCACAATCAGCAAAAGTAATGGCCCGGTAGCAAACGGTGATACCGCTTTTGATAAAATCAGCGTACCTGTAATCCCTGTTGGTCTGGAACAGGAAGACACTGCACCGGTCGTTGATGAAGCGGTACAGTTTGTAGAATTAAACTAAACTCACGCCTTGTAAGCTTAATCCTGATAAGCGTGTCTTTTACCCTATTTTGCTCCGGCCAGATGGGGTAAAAGATAAAGAGGTGCCTGTTTAAACTGCCATTGTGCATCTTCAACCCGGATATGCTCCAGCTCTACGATACAGTGCTGCTGCTGACATTGGGTCACATCTGCCAGAGCCGGATCAGAAAATCCGACAGGTAGCTGACTGCCTGCAAACTCTGCCCTGATACCTGTTACTTTTGGCATCCAGTAGCGACTGATACCTGCCATCTCCCCCATCAGCGTCGAAAATTGCTGCCGGTAATGCTGTAACTGAGACAATGACAGGCTTTCGCTTAATGGCATACGGGAACGGATACGCAGACTAAGCTCGCAGGGCGCGACATTATCAGCCAGTTCAACAACCATTTTTGCTTTGCTGTCTTTTAACGCTTCATCGTAAGGCAGGCTGATCTCGCCGTTATCAGCAATCGACAAGGGTACATGATGAATATCGCTATGCAGATACAACCGTATCGGCTGGCAGGGTAATGCTGTTTTCTGTTCCTGTAATACAAATGCCAGAGTAATATCACTGAACTGTGGCTGCTGAACGCGCTTCATCCTGCTGTAAAAACCATCATAATTAAACACGATATCGGCCTGCGCCACTCCGGTGAATAATAATCCAGTTAACAGCACAATACGCATATCACTCTTCCAGTAGTTTACGGTTAAAACGGATCATACCACTGATTTCAGCAATATAATCTTCTCCGCGTTCCGAATATTTCCCCAATCCTGCGGCCAGTGCCTCACCACGGATCGGTTTATGTTCAGCCCTTAACCGGGCCCGGATCGTCCGCAATTCATTGTAAGTATGAAACGTATTCAGGTTATAGAAATAACTTCTGATACCCGCCGCCGGGGTGCTAAAACGGGCAACTTCATGACTATAGCCATTTCCGCGCTCCTGAGGGATCAGGCCGCAGCCTTCACGAAAACACCACTGGCCGAAAAAGTTATACCCTTCCACCGCAAAACGGCTGGTTCCCCATGCCGATTCATTGGCGGCCTGCATCAGTACCAGTGTTTCCGGCAGAATATCAACCCGTTTTAATAATTCCTGCAACGTCTGCCCGTCTGTTTCGGCAACGTCCATTTTAAATTCGTCATACAGGCTATACAGAAAAGCATATTCTTCAACGCTGATACGTAGGTTTTTCTGCTTTTTTTCCTGAATTTCAAGCAACTGGCTGCGGAGTGATAATAAACGGCTGTTTTCACGTTTTACATAAGGACGCAGGTATCCGAAAAAAGCCCGTTTTTTTTCAGTGACATCCTGGATCTGGTTAAAATCCGGCAATGGTTTGAAAGGCGGCATCGGCTGGGTATACGCCAGGCGCGCCAGTACTTTTTTCTGATCGGCCTGATTTAAGGCAGTCAGACGGACAGGTTTTTGCCAGTCTTCCAGTGAATCAATCTGTTTTACCGGCTCCAGTGAGATAAAAGGGCTTAATGCTGCAACGATAACAAAAATCCAGAACAGACTCAGTGCGGTATTCTTTACTAATAACATCTATCACCTGTTTGCGATAACGGCGTAAAACAACAAAATTGCGACTTCGGCAAAGGGCTGATATATCAATCAGCGGGCATTCTACCGTTAACCGCCTGCGGATACGACAAAAAATTTCCGGCAAAAAAATATTTTTTCAAAATCATAGCCTTTGCGATTGCAAAAACGGTGCAGGTATGCAAAAACTCTGTATCAGATTCTGGCTATCCAGACGGATATTACAGCAGGAGACCATTAAGGTATTTTTATGAAACCCATTGAGCGTTCAAGCAAGTTAGACGGTGTATGTTATGACATTCGCGGCCCGGTAGCCCGCGAAGCAAAACGTATGGAAGAAGAAGGTCATCGCATTTTAAAACTCAATATCGGTAACCCTGCCCCTTTTGGTTTTGAAGCGCCGGATGAAATTCTCAAGCATGTCATTCATAACCTGCCTACCGCTCAGGGTTATTCAGACTCGCAGGGAATTTACCCTGCCAGGGTTGCAGTAGCGCAGTATTATCAGCAACGCGGTATTAAAAACGCCGATGCCGATGATGTTTATATCGGCAATGGTGTTTCCGAGCTTATTCTGATGTCGTTGCAGGCGCTGCTGAATAATGGCGATGAAGTACTGGTACCGTCTCCTGATTATCCGCTCTGGACTGCGGCAATTAACCTGGCTGGCGGTAAAGCCGTGCATTATCGTTGTGATGAACAACAGGACTGGTATCCTGCCCTGGATGATATAAAAGAAAAAATCACCCGGAAAACCAAAGCCATTGTACTGATCAACCCCAACAATCCGACCGGTGCGGTTTATGATGAAACCTTTTTGCAGCACCTGCTGCAAATAGCGCGGGAACATAAACTGGTTGTACTCAGCGACGAAATTTACGACAAAGTACTTTATGACGGTACAGTGCACACCAGTACCGCAACGCTGGCAGATGATCTGGTTATTCTGACATTCGGCGGGCTATCTAAAAATTACCGGATTGCCGGATTTCGCATTGGCTGGCTGCTGATTTCCGGAGCAAAGCATCTGGCGACCCAATATACCGAAGGGCTGAATATTTTAGCCTCAATGCGTTTATGCGCTAACGTGCCCTGCCAGCATGCGGTACAAACTGCGCTGGGCGGTTACCAGAGTATTAATGAACTGGTTATTCCGGGAGGCCGCTTATACGAACAGATGAACCTGGCCCACAAACTGGTAAATCAGATTGAAGGTGTCAGTTGTAGCCGCCCGAAAGGCGCGATGTATCTGTTTCCTAAAATTGATTTAAAGAAAATCCGGGTAAAGGATGACGAACAGCTGGTATTGGATTTTCTGCAACAGCATAAAGTACTGCTGGTGCATGGCAGAGCGTTTAACTGGCCGGAACCGGATCACTTCCGCGTAGTTTTTCTGCCCCATAAAGAGCAGCTGGAATTTGCTTTGGGCCGCCTGGCTCAGTTTTTACCAGGTTACAGCCAGTAACATAAAAACACGTCATCCCGTTTTCACAATACCGGGATGACGTGTTATTTGAAACATTTACGCTTATCTTAGTCATTTAATGTCTTGTTGCCTGACATCAAACTAAGTAGCCTTTGATTCTTTTTAACCATTCAGTATCAAGCAGTATGACAACTACACTTTCGCTACAGGATAACCCGCTGCAAAGTTACTTTGAGCGCTTCACCGAATACCTGAGTTCTGCGGTATTTTATTCTTTCGATCTGCCTGGAGGAGCACAACTGCCCCTGGTGCTGGTCTGGTTAATCAGCGGTGCATTGGTATGTACCTTTGGTCTGAAATTTATCAATCTGAGAGGCTTTAAACACGCTGCCGGTTTACTGAAAAGCAACAGGAAAACGGGTGATGCCGGCCAGATCTCGCCATATCAGGCATTGTCTACCGCACTATCAGGCACCGTAGGCACCGGTAATATCGCTGGTGTAGCACTGGCTATTGGTCTGGGCGGGCCCGGTGCCACATTCTGGATGATTATCGCCGGATTTCTGGGTATGTCGACCAAATTTGTTGAATGTACGCTGGCCGTGAAATACCGGCAGGTAAACAGTGACGGTTCAGTAAATGGCGGACCGATGTATTATATTCAGGCGGCACTGGGTAAAATCGGTTTTGCCGGCACAGGTAAAGTGCTCAGTATTTTCTTTTGTATTGCCTGTATTTTTGGTGCTGCAGGTTTTGTGCATGTTAATCAGGCATTTGTACAGGTAAAAACCGTTACTGGTTTTGACAATGCTTTACTGTTCGGCAGTATTTACGCGTTCTTTGTGGCCATTGTAGTGGTTGGCGGTATTAAAAGTATCGCCAGAGTCACCAGTCATCTGGTCCCCCTGATGTGTGCCGTTTATCTGTCTGCCGCCCTGCTCGTTATTTTCTGGCATATTACGGAGATTCCCCAGGCGTTTTATCTGATTATAAAAAGCGCTTTTGCTCCGGAGGCGGCTTACGGTGGCGCTATCGGAGTGATGATTCAGGGATTTCGCCGGGCCGCCTATTCAAATGAAGCCGGACTGGGTTCCTCACCAATAGCCCATGCAGCATCGCAAACTAAAGATCCGGTATCTCAGGGCTTTATTGCTTTACTGGAGCCGTTTATCGACACAGTTGTGATTTGTACCATCACTGCATTGGTGATTATTGTTACCGGCGCTTATCTGGAACCGGGAGATGGCGTGGAAATGACATCTAATGCCTTCGCGTCAGTATTCAGCTGGTTTCCGTGGTTACTGATGGTTTCTTTACTGCTCTTTGGCTATACCACTGTTATTGGCTGGTTTTATTATGGTTTAAGCTCTTTCCGCTATATTTTCGGGCAGAAAAAAGTTTTCAGTTACCTGTATAAGATTATCTTTTGTTTTATCGTTGCATTCGGCGCAATACCAAATGTGTTGGCGGTATTTAACTTTATTGACTCAATGATTTTTCTGATGTCTGTACCTAATATTCTGGCATTGTATCTGCTCTTACCTGAAGTAAGAGCAGATTTGAAAGACTACATCAAACGCCATAATATCTGATCAGGCAGCAGATTCCTTTTCTGCGGTATTGATTGCGGTCACTTTAGGCGCCGGTTCTTTTTTCACGGCTGGCGCTTTTTTGGCTCCCAGAGCAATCAGCACTTCTTCTTTATGCTCAGCCAGATATAACGCCAGTGCTTCAGCCTGTTGTTCATCTGCCAGTACTTTGCTTTGTTGCAATAACCCTGTCAGCTCATCAGCAATATCAAGCATTTTGTCGTAGGCATCTGCTTCTGCTTTTGAGATAAAGGTCATCTTTTCAACTCCGTCACGCTCAACAACGTATTTAATTATTACTGCCATTTTAGTTACCCCAAGATAAAGACTGTTTATTTATACAGTATATTTTATTATTGTCAACCTCTTTACCCTGCCCTAAGTAAAAGATAACTTAGCGTAACACAGACCTATCAGGTATTAAGGCAGAAAAATTGTAATGCAGGATAATAAATGGTCAGCCCGCAGATCAGATGATTCAGTAATACGCCCGAATGATCAGCGTTCACCCTGGCAACGGGATCGTGCCAGGATCCTACACTCCGCCGCATTTCGCCGGCTGCAATCCAAAACCCAGATTATGGGTATAGGCCAGAATGATTTTTACCGTACCCGTTTAACCCATTCTCTGGAAGCGGCACAAATTGGCACCGCGCTGGTTGCCCAGTTACGCTATAAACTTGACGATGAACTGAAAACCATACTTCCCGAAGACAGCCTGATGGAAGCACTGTGCCTGGCACATGATATCGGGCATCCGCCATTTGGTCACGGCGGAGAAACCGCACTTAACTATAAAATGCTGCAACAGGGCGGTTTTGAAGGTAACGGCCAGACCTTACGTATTGTCGCAAAGCTTGAACCCTATACTCAGCATCATGGGATGGATTTATCCAGGCGTACCTTACTGGGTCTGCTTAAATATCCGGTATTGCAGCCTGATCTGCCCCCTGCACCTGACAGCCACAATCCGCTGAATCTGACAGCCTGGAAACCGGCAAAGGCAATCTTCCGGATTGATGCCGATATTCTGGACTGGGTACTGGTGCCATTGTCTGTCTCAGATCGGGAGCTGTTTCAGCAATGCCAGAGATTATCCGTGTCGCCATGGCAGAAGTCCTGTTATAAATCGCTTGATGCCTCAATTATGGAACTGGCAGACGATATTGCTTATGGCGTACACGATCTGGAAGATGCCATAGTACTGGGTAATATCAGTATGGAGCAGTGGCAGTACTATACAAAAGATATCTGGCCGGCATTACCGGCAGAGCTGAGCAGCCAGTTACAGCAGATCAGTGAAAAACTCTTTATATCTGCCCATCATATCCGTAAAGATGCTATTGGCTCACTGGTTAATCTGCTGATTACCTCTGTTGAAATAACGATGCCTCTGCCAGAGGCGTCTGATCCGCTTATCCGCTATAATGCCACCTTACCGGCTCCGCAGGATCTTATTCTGCATACCTTAAAAACGGTAGTATACCGCTGCGTTATTTCCAGACCGGATATTCAGCAGTCCCGTTTCCGCTGTCAGAATATGCTGATGACGCTGTTTGATGCCTTCGCTTCCGATCCGGCCCGTTTATTACCGCTGAATACACAGCAAAGATGGCAACAGGCAGTTGCACAACAGCAGGGACTCAGGGTAATTTGTGATTATATTTCCGGAATGACCGACGATTATGCCGAACATATGTATCAGCGTTTATTCGCACCGGGAATCCGCTAAGATTTTACAGAGAAGATTTTTGTCGTATGAAACATGTGTTACGAGTACTGGCAGGCCCTACTGCATTTGAACATATCCGTCAGCAAGGGCTGAATGCTGATGATATTAATGTCATGGTCGGTGCCAGCGGCGGCCCTAAATGGTTCAGTTTATTCGGACTGGATCAATATCTGTTCGGTGAGTTTTTTGCCGGCCGCCAGAAACCACTGCACTTACTTGGCAGCTCAGCCGGAGCCTGGCGTTTTGCCTGCTTTGCCCAGGATGATCCTGTTGCCGCATCGCAGCGTTTTTGTCGTGCTTATTCCACCATCACCTATCCTGCCGGTTCAGATACCAGTCAGGTTACAGAAATTTCAGCGCGTATTATCGATGATGTTTTTCCGGACGAGCGCTATGTACAACAGGTGATCAACAATCCGGTGATTAAGCTGAATCTGGTGGTGGCCAGAGCCAGGCGGCTGACCCAGGCACGAAACAAACTATTGCAGGCCGGTGGCCTGACGCTGGCGGCCACCGCAAATTTATTCAGCCGCCGCTACCTGAACCATTTTTTCCAGCGGGTGTTATTTCATGCTCCCGGCACAGAAGCGCCCTTCTATCATGCAGGTATTTTACCTACAGAGCATGTAGCACTCAGTACAGATAATTTACGCCAGGCAGTATTGGCTTCCGGTTCAATTCCACTGGTACTGAACCCCGTTGTAAATATTCCTCAGGCAGCTAATGGCCTTTATTATGACGGCGGCATTACTGACTATCATTTTGATTTGCCCTTCAGCCCTGACGGGCTGGTACTTTATCCGCATTTTTATGCCGGTATTATCCCCGGCTGGTTCGACAAGTCACTGAAATGGCGACGTCCGGCCCGCGCTAACCTGCATAATGTAATATTGGTGTGTCCTTCCACGGAATGGGTGCAATCCTTACCTTATGGCAAAATTCCGGACAGGGCAGATTTTAAATTACCGGATGCACACCGCATTAATTACTGGCAAACCGTTATAGCACGTTCAGCAGAACTGGCAGAAGCCTTCAGCAAAGGCCAGTATCAGCTGGAACCTTTATAATCAAAGTAATAATCAATTGTCTTAATATTATGCTGTTCATTAT
>JARXRR010000009.1:0-84075 GCA_033792355.1 Chromatiaceae bacterium AAb-1 | reverse complement strand
CAACGTTGATAGGTGGGGTGTGGAAGCGCGGTGACGTGTTAAGCTAACCCATACTAATTGCCCGAGAGGCTTAACCATACAACGCCCAAGGTGTTTTAAGATATTTACAGTGTGCGAATAATCAGCTTGCCAAGTTAAGGGACAACCCATTTTTATCAAATCCGTCCATGGATTTGACCCGCGAGCGGGCCGCACTAAAGTGCGTTAAAACGTTGTTCCCGACACGTTTTTGCCTGGTGGCAATAGCGCTGTGGACCCACCTGATTCCATTCCGAACTCAGAAGTGAAACGCAGCTGCGACGATGGTAGTGTGGCATTCGCCATGCGAGAGTAGTTCACCGCCAGGCGCCTCATAAATGAACCCTGCTCATCAGAGCGGGGTTTTTTGCTTTATGTTGCTTTTACCGCCTTTTTTATACTACTCAACGAAAACCTGGCTTTATTCTGTGTAATCGACTTAGTATGTTTCTGAGTAAATAAACAATTGGGAACATAATAATGCGAATAACAACCCTTTTGCTGGGCATCATGCTTGGCGTTTCCTGGAGTTTTCTGGTTCAGGCCGCAACAACACCGCTGGAATATGATGATGTTTTTGAGATAGAGTTTGTTTCTGAGCCGCAACCGGATAATAAAGCAGAGCAAATTTTATTTGTACGTAACTGGATGGACAGACAAACAGATCGTCGCCGTTCATCGCTATGGATTACCGATATTGATGGTAAGCAATTACAGCCTCTGACGGCTATTACCCAAAATGTTCATTCTCCGCGCTGGTCTCCGGATAACCGTAAAATTGCCTATATTGCTGATCAGCAGATTTATCTGTACTGGCTGGACAGCGGACGGAATATTCAACTGAGCCAGTTACGAAATTCTCCATCGAATCTCAGCTGGTCACCTGATGGTAAGTGGCTGGCGTTCACTATGTTTACACCGGTTAATAAACCGGCCCCGGTAACACTACCAGGGAAACCGGTTAGTGCTGAATGGGCGAAGGCACCGGTTTATATCGATAATCGCCAGTACCGGGCTGATGGCGCCGGCTATTTACCCTCAGGCTATACCCATATTTATCTGTTGCCGGCAGAAGGTGGCAGTGCCATCCAGTTAACATCTGGCGATTATAATCATGGCAGCAGATTAAGCTGGCATCCTGATAGTTCTGCTATTTATTTTTCTGCTAACCGCCATCAGAACTGGCAGGAAGTACCAAATAATTCTGAAGTTTATCGCCTGGATATTACCAGTCGTGAGCTTACTGCATTAACAGATCGGTTTGGACCGGATAGTCAGCCGCAGGTTTCTCCTGATGGAAAATTAATCGCTTATTTAGGTTTTGATGACAGAAAGCTGGCTCATCAGGCAAACCGTTTATATGTGATGAATACCGATGGCAGTAATGTACGGAATCTTACAGAAGAGCTGGATCGTGCTATTAGTGGTTTTCAGTGGCAACCGAATAGCAGAGGGTTATATATAGCCTATGACAGTGAAGGTAAAGGCCATCTTGCCGAAATTAACCTGAACGGGCGTAGTAAAGTACTTGCCGATGATGTCGGTGGTTCATCATACAGCCGCCCTTATAGTGGCGGACAGTTTGCAGTATCAGATAATGGCGTTATCGCTTATACCCAGGCCAGTACCAAGCATCCGGCTGAGCTTGCCGTTGTGAATAAAGGAAAGCGTAGCACGCTTACCAGCCTGAACCGTGACTTGTTATTTAAGCGTGAAATTGGTCAGGTTGAAGAGTTCTGGTATGAGTCTTCAGTTGATAAACGTAAACTGCAAGGCTGGATTATTTACCCGCCAGCATTTGATAAAACAAAAAAATATCCGCTGATTCTGGAGATCCATGGCGGGCCTCACGCTGCGTACGGCCCTTACTTTGCCATGGAATTGCAATTGATGGCTGCTAAAGGCTATGTGGTGTTGTACACCAACCCACGAGGCAGCACCAGCTATGGTGAAGAATTTGCCAACCTGATTCACCATAATTATCCGAGCGATGATTTTAATGACTTAATGGATGGTATTGATACGGTTATTGCCAGAGGTTTTGTTGATGATAATGAACTGTTTATCACCGGTGGTAGTGGTGGTGGTGTACTGACCACCTGGAGTGTGGCTCATACCGACCGTTTTGCTGCGGCAGTAGCAGTAAACCCGGTGATTAACTGGTACAGTTTTGTACTGAATGCCGATATGTACAGTTATTTCAGCCAGTACTGGTTTCCGGCTTTACCATGGGAAAACCCGGAGCATTATCTGAAACATTCGCCAATTCAGCATGTGGGTAAAGTAAAAACACCCACCATGCTGATGACTGGTGAAGCTGATTTCCGGACGCCGATTTCAGAAACTGAGCAGTATTATCAGGCATTACAGCTAAGAGGTATTGAAACCGCTATGGTTCGGATCCCCGGAGCATCGCATGCTATTCATGCCCGCCCGAGTAATATGATGGCTAAGCCAGCCTATATTATTTACTGGTTTGAAAAACATCGTCAGCAGGCTGAAAAACAATAAGCAGTTGAGTGATGAGATGATTTAAGGGCAACTATCGTTGCCCTTAGCTTTTTATAGCAGGTAAGGCCCGCTGAATAATGGTTTCGCAGGCACTGCCGGCCGGCAAGGTGCCATAGTTGGTGGTTCCCCGTTGCTCCAGCCGTGAATGAATAAATGCTTCTGTAACCGCAGGCATGCCTTGTTGCAGCAATATTGCCCCCTGTAATAATACGGCCAGCCGATCTGCCAGTAATCTTGCCTGAAATTCTGCCTGCTCAGGTTTGCCAAGTAATTGTTTGATCTCTGACAGGTAAGGAGCCAGTTCAGCATGACATTCAGTTTCAGCAAATAAGGCTTCCAATGTTGCCGGTTCACGCTGAATAGCCCGTAGTATATCCAGACACTGGATATTACCTGAGCCCTCCCAGATCGCATTAACCGGAGCTTCACGATACAGCCGTGGCAGAATGTTATCTTCCACATAGCCGACACCGCCGATACATTCCATTGCCTCATAAATCATCTGCGGTGCCCGTTTGCAGACCCAGTATTTGCCGATTGCTGTTGCGATACGGGCAAACAGCTGCTGCTGTTCTGAGCGGGGATGATCAAGGGCATAAGCCAGCCGTAACCCCAGTGCCAGAGCTGCTTCCTGTTCTACTGCCAAATCTGCCAGTACATTCTGCATCAGTGGTTGTTGATGCAGTGGCCGGCCAAATGCATTACGCCCTGCGGTATGGTGTAAGGCCTGCGCCACCGCAGCCCGCATCAGCCCGGCAGATCCCAGCACACAGTCAAACCGGGTCATGGCTACCATGTCAATAATAGTTCGTACCCCACGACCTTCTTCACCCAGCAACCAGCCGGTTGCTCCGCGGAATTCTATTTCAGAAGAGGCATTGGAGCAGTTGCCCAGCTTATCTTTCAGACGCTGAATATAAAGCGCATTTTTGCTGCCATCATCCTGCCAGCGTGGCAGCAGAAAACATGACAGGCCGTTTTCTGTCTGGGCCAATACCAGAAAGGCATCCGACATTGGCGCTGAGCAGAACCATTTATGTCCTATCAGTTTATAAGGTTGCCCCGGTCTGCGGGAACCCAGCGGATAGGCCCGGGTAGTATTGGCTTTTACATCGGAACCGCCTTGTTTTTCCGTCATGGCCATTCCTATCGTCAGGCCATTTTTGTCATACCACGGTTTGTTTGCCGGGTCATAGCTGGTAGTAGTAATTTTATCCAGCCACAGAGCCGCTACTTCCGGGGTGCCACGGATTGCCGGCACAGAAGCAAAGGTCATTGTTAACGGGCAACAGGTGCCGGGATCTGCCTGTACATGCTGATAAATCAACGCAGCTCGTTTGGTATGTAATGCTTCAGTACTGGGTTGCTGCCAGGGCAGGCAATGCAGGCTGTGATGTACGGCATTATTCATTAGCCGGTGGTAAGCAGGATGGTAGTGTACTTCGTCGATGCGGTTGCCAAAGCGATCATGGCTGTGAAATACCGGTTTATGCTGGTTAGCAGCAAAGCCGGCATCGGTCAGCTCGTTGCCGCACAGGGCACCGTAAGCGGATAATAATGCCGGATCGTGGTAATGACCGGTGTAAACCTGTGTCCAGTATTGCAGTACCTGATCACTGCTGAAAGTATTAAAAGGAAACAGTGATTGCGGCTGGTTCAGAACCTGATGCGTTTCCGGCTGTTGCATATGATGCTGATAGCTGAACAGCGGCTTTTCAGAAGACGTCATAGCTTTTCCCCGTTGCTGAGTGTTTTATGCTAAGCTGCCACTAAGTTATAGCACGATGTACGTTTTATATGCACTTAACCAGGAAGTCTGAGGTTTTCGCTTTACCTTTGGATGCGCTTTTGTATAATGACGCGACCAACGCTAGGGGCGTAGTTCCAATTGGTAGAACAGCGGTCTCCAAAACCGATGGTTGGGGGTTCGAATCCCTCCGCCCCTGCCAGCTTTGGTGTTATCAGATATGAAATTTTCCTCGGCTCAGCTTCAGTTATTATCCCGGCTCAATATCGAACCTCTGGCATTGTATAGTGACTTTGTGGCAGAGGAATCCGGGCATATTCCTGCAACCACGGTTATTGATCCTGATCTGAATCATCCGTTGGCACAGGATATCAGTCTGTTACTGCAGGAACTGCAACCCTCCTTTATCTGGCAACTGGATATTGCAGCTGATAATTGCCGTCTTGATGGGCCGGTGCTCTTTACCCCGGATTTGCAGCAGTTACAGCAACCCTCGGTTAAAAAGCAATTATGGCAATTACTGCAGCAGGCTGTTTCATGATTTTTTCACCGGTGACACCGGCAGATATCCCCCTGATGTATGCTATTGAGCAACAGGCTAATACTTATCCCTGGCCACAGAGTGCTTTTCTGTCCTGTCAGGGCGGGAGCTATTTCAGTTATACCCTTAAAGATGCTGATGGGCTGCTGGCAGGCTTTTATATCGGCCAATGTATTGCCGGGCAGGCCGAGCTGTTTAATATTTGTGTTGCTCCGGCACAGCAGGGAAAAGGTTATGGCAGGCAACTGCTGCAACATTTTACTGAGCAGGTTATTACCCGGCAGGCGACAGAAGCCTGGCTGGAAGTTCGGGTATCAAATCAGCCGGCGATTGCGTTATATGAGAAACTGGGGTTTATCCAGACAGGTATCCGCCCCAATTATTATCAGGGACCTCAAGGTTCGGAAGATGCAGTATTGATGAGCCTGCCTATACTTTAAAGACTGTTCCGGTTTACGGGCAGTTCAACGACAACACTATCTGCATGGACCAGTTGATACGGATTATACATAGTAGCCGTATATCACTATACTAAACAGCCATTTACACAAAATAACATTATAGCCTGATGACGGGCGTGTTTTTAGTCGCTTTGCTTAAAGGTTGCTGAAACTTTTTAAACTTATGGTGGGGATAAGTAGTATGAACCTTGGTTTTTTTATTAAGCCTGGCGCAAAGAAACAAAGCCTGGTGGGGTTTCTGGCTGTGCCTTTGCTGGCTTTTTCTTTGGCGGGTTGTGGTGGTAGCGACTCTGATGATCAGGTGCCTGATGGCTCAGGGGAAATTACTGATCCGGTTGCACTGCCAAAGCCTGCACTTGAAGCTGCACCGAATGCTGAAATTGCACCTCTGCCAAAAGCTGGAGCACCTTCTTTACCCCAGCCACCGGCAGAGCTGAGGCTGGCTGACAGTTACGATAAAACTGTACCGGGCCAACCGCTGAACGTGGCATCTGTTACCGTTACCTCTTCCGGTGATGAAAACAACAATAACACTGCAGATAAGGTTATTGATGGTGACCCGACTACCCGCTGGGAAAGCGCCTGGAACGGGGTTGAAGATCCTGATGACGCCTGGCTGCAATTCGATTTTGGTCAAAAAACCGAAATTGGCCATATGAAGCTGACCTGGGAAAATGCCTACGGTGAAGAGTACGCGATTTATGTTTCAGACGACGGGCTTACCTGGTATCAGCTGCGGTATGTCACAGGCGCTAAAGGCGGTACAGAGGAGTTTTTTAATCTGGATACCTATGCCCGTTATATTCGTTTGCAGGGTATAACCCGCAAAACCCAGTATGGTTATTCAATTTTTGAAGTGGAGTTCAGAACGCCCGGCAGTGATACATCAATGCCGGTATTAAACACTTCTCCTATACGTTACCCGCTTAGTGGCAGTGGCCGGCAACCTCTTCCTACGCCTGCACAGCCACTTGAAACAGTCAGATTTACGTTAGCCGATGGCACTCTGGTTACCCGCTTTGGTATGACCGGTCGCTCCCGTCATGCCCGTGAACGCGGTGAAGAATGGAATGAATATGGCTATGGCCGTAATGAAACGGTAGATGCAGCAGGAAATCCGGTTAATAAAGGCCCCGGTGCTCACCTGAACTTTGTGGCGAACTATTTTGAGAACCGCACCTGGGGTGTTGAATTTATCGACAACAGCAATGTAGCGGGTGTCACTACACCCAAAATTATTGTGAACCAGTATTTTCAGCAGGCCCAGAAAGGTGGCGGCCATGCTTTTGTCCGGCGCTTTGATGATCCTAATGTAACCGGCTTTGGCTGGATGAGCCCGGGGCGGTTACTGGATAATTCTACTTACCTTACTGATGATGCTCCCTGTCCTGTGGTTGAAAAGCCTGGCAATGGTGTACTGTTAAGGCCGGACAGTGGCTATGATGGCATCATTGGCGCCAATGATGGCTGTAGTGTGGTGTTTGATACCTATCCTGGCCACAGAGCCATTTCTGCAAATGCTGACGGTGTTATGGTGCCGAACGGTAACAATGTTGCAGCCCGTCCTCTTAAAAAAGGCGATGTGATTGAATTTACCAGCTCGTTCTTCTCAACCCGGGCAGCGATGGATGCGATTGGCGATAGCGGTGCGTTTCGTTATTACACGAATGAAATGACCTATGTTATTGGTGATGGGCTACGTCCCTGGTACGGCGTACAACCCAGACTGATGAATGCGCCTCTGCCAGCGGCAACGTTGCAAGGCGGTCGTGGTTCAGTCTCTTATGATTATGCCGATAATGCCACTTTTATGTTTCAGCAGCCCCACACCACTATTGGTATGCAGAATATGCAACGCTTCGTTGAAGGGCGGCGCTGGCTGCATACTAATTTATGGACTGGTGGCCATAACGAGCCGGACAATGATCGCAATGATGAAGGCATGTATTTACAAGGCAAACATTTTAACCAGTCTTCCTGTTTTAACTGCCATATCAATAATGGCCGCAGTGTTGCACCGGTAAGGGTGAATCAGCGGCTTGATACCTTTGCGGTACGTACCGGCGAAACAGGTACAGATACTAATGGCTACTATCTGCCGCACCCGATATACGGTCAGGCGATGCAGATGAACGCCCGCTCACTTACAACCGGCAGAATGCAGAACTGGGGCAATGGCGCCTGGGTTGCCGGTTTTAAAACCAGAAATGTGGTGCTTGGCGACGGCACTGTGGTTGAGCTGCGTAAACCCGATATTTCTTTTGAAGGGCCTGAGCCTGAGGCGTATTCAATTCGCTCGGCTCAGCCATTAATTGGTATGGGGCTGCTGGAAGCCATTGCGGACGAAACAATTTTATCCCGTGTTCGTACCACACCTGATGAAGATGGGGTACTGGGCACAGCCAACTACGCCTATGATCCTGAAACCGGTGCGGTACGTTTAGGCCGCTACGGCTGGAAAGCGGGTAAAGTCAGCCTGCGTCATCAGGTTGCGAATGCTGCCTTACTCGATATGTCGGTAACGTCTTCAATTTATCCTAATCGTAGCTGTCTGGCCGGTGCTCTGAACTGTGATGCATACAGCATACCTGAACCAGGATTATCGGATGAAGCATTGGAGCTGATGACCCAGTATCTGCATCTGTTAGGCGTACCGGCACAACGCAGCCTGGTCAGTGGTTTCCCGAATGGCGTTGCACC
Organism: Chromatiaceae bacterium AAb-1; assembly: GCA_033792355.1. Classification (GTDB taxonomy): domain Bacteria; phylum Pseudomonadota; class Gammaproteobacteria; order Enterobacterales; family Alteromonadaceae; genus Alishewanella. Next base: position 76,097 of record JARXRR010000009.1, on the reverse strand, counting down.
ACTGCCTTATCTGGATGTGGAGCCGGCTAAAATCGCCCGGGGTGAACAGGTCTTTAAAAATATTCGTTGCACGGCGTGTCATATCAGCGAGGTTAAGACCGGCACCGGTTCTGAGTTTGACGAAGTGCGTAACCAGACGATAAAACCTTATACCAATATGCTGTTGCATGATATGGGTGCTGATCTGGCCGATAACTTCGCCGAAGGTTTAGCCGCAGGCAATATGTGGCGGACACCTGCCTTATGGGGCATCGGCTATACCGAGTACGTTGCCGGTGGTACGCCTGTTGGTTACTTACACGATAGCAGGGCCCGTACGCTGACCGAAGCTATTTTGTGGCATGGCGGCGAAGCCGAAACCATTAAGAACCGTTTTATTAATCTGCAAACTGAAGATCGCGAAGCCTTGCTGGCGTTTCTGAAATCGTTGTAGTCCCTCACCCGGTATCAGCTTTTGATGCCGGGTTTTACTTTCCGTAATTATATTTCCACAGCACCGCCAAGCTGGGGTAAAATAGCTGTCATTTTTTCGCCGCTTGTCAGGGCATGTTAGCTTTTTACTGCTGATATTGTGCAGTAACAGTTAGCGGTTCAGGCGCGGGGCCCAGATAAAGATATTGAATTTAAAACATGGCAGATCAGAATTTTATTGATGAAATTAACAGTCGCAGAACCTTTGCGATTATCTCGCACCCGGATGCCGGTAAAACCACTATTACCGAAAAAGTCCTGCTGTTCGGGCAACTGATCCAGAAAGCCGGTACGGTTAAAGGCAAAAAATCAGGTCAGTTTGCTACGTCGGACTGGATGGAAATGGAAAAAGAGCGGGGGATCTCGGTTACTACGTCGGTAATGCAGTTCCCTTATGCCAACTGTCTGGTCAACCTGCTGGATACGCCGGGCCACGAAGACTTCTCTGAAGATACTTATCGTACCCTGACCGCAGTGGACTCCTGTCTGATGGTTATTGACGGCGCCAAAGGGGTTGAAGATCGCACCATTAAATTAATGGAAGTTACCCGGCTGCGCGATACACCCATTATTACCTTTATGAATAAGATGGACCGTGATATCCGCGATCCGATAGATTTGCTGGACGAAGTAGAAAGTGTACTGAAAATTGCCTGTGCACCGGTTACCTGGCCTATCGGCTCCGGTAAAGAGTTTAAAGGTGTTTATCATATTCTGCGTGACGAAGTTGTTTTTTATAAGTCCGGTCAGGGCCACACTATTCAGGATGTTGATATCGTAAAAGGTATTGATAACCCGGAACTGGATAAACGGCTTGGACACTTTGCGCAGCAGTTACGTGACGAAATGGAGCTGGTACAGGGCGCGAGTAACGAGTTTGATCTGGCGTTATTCTTAAAGGGTGATTTAACCCCGGTATTCTTTGGTACGGCCCTGGGTAACTTTGGGGTGGACCATATGCTTGATGGCCTGACAGACTGGGCTCCGGCTCCTTTAGCAAGAGCTACCACCACCCGCACAGTACAGCCAACTGAAAATACTTTCAGCGGTTTTGTATTTAAAATTCAGGCCAATATGGATCCGAAGCACCGCGACCGGGTAGCATTTTTGCGTATCTGCTCCGGTAAATACGAAAAAGGCATGAAAGTGCGCCATGTCAGAATTGGCAAAGATGTATTAATTCCGCAGGCACTGACCTTTCTGGCCGGTGACCGGGAGCATGTAGAAGAAGCATATTCCGGCGATATTATCGGGCTGCATAACCACGGCACTATCAAAATCGGTGATACCTTCACCGTGGGTGAGGATATGCAGTTTACCGGCATTCCTAATTTTGCGCCGGAACTGTTCCGCCGTATCCGGCTGCGTGATCCGTTAAAACAGAAACAACTGCTCAAAGGGCTGGTCCAGCTGTCAGAAGAAGGAGCGGTACAGGTATTCCGTCCGCTGGATAACAATGACCTGATCGTCGGTGCGGTTGGTGTACTGCAATTTGATGTGGTGGTTCACCGGCTGAAATCTGAGTATAACGTTGATGCGCTTTATGAAAGCGTAAACGTTTCAACAGCCCGTTGGGTATACAGCGACGACCATAAAGCACTGGATGAATTTAAAAATAAAGCCAGTATTAACCTGGCGCTGGATGGTGGGGACAACCTGACTTATATCGCGCCAACTATGGTTAATCTTAATCTGTCTATTGAACGTTATCCAAAAATCAAGTTCCATAAAACACGCGAGCATTAACAGGCAACGACATGAATATAAAACAACTTCTTACTGAAAAAACACAAACTGTCTTTGCTGCGTTAGGGTTGCCGGAAGGAACGAATCCTGCTGTTACAGTCAGTACCAGGCCAGAATTTGGTGATTACCAGATCAATGGCGCTATGGGAGCAGCCAAGGCATTAAAAACCAATCCACGGCAGTTGGCACAACAACTGGTGGATAAGCTGGATTTAACCGGCATTGCCGACAAAGTGGAAATAGCCGGGCCAGGGTTTATTAACGTTATGCTGGCAAAAGACTGGTTGGCACAGCAACTGGCCGTGGCCGCACAGGACAGCCGCTGTGGCGTGGCCGGTAACGATACGCCGCAAACCGTGGTTGTTGATTACTCGGCGCCGAATTTAGCCAAAGAAATGCACGTAGGGCATTTACGCTCAACCATTATCGGTGATGCGGTAGCACGCTGCCTGGCATTCTGGGGCGATAAAGTGATCCGTCAGAACCATATGGGCGACTGGGGTACCCAGTTTGGTATGCTGATTGCCCATCTGGAAGATAAACTGGCTCAGGGCATTGATTTAGAAAGCGTAGCGCTGGCTGATCTGGAAAACTTCTACCGCGAAGCCAAAAAGCGTTTTGATGATGAGCCGGGCTTTGCTGATAAATCCCGCGACTATGTCGTAAAACTGCAAAGCGGAGATGAGTATTGCCACAAACTGTGGCAGTTATTTATTGATACATCAGTAAAGCATAGCGACGAAGTATATCGTAAGCTGAATGTGACACTGACGCATGACGACATCAAGCCGGAAAGTGCCTATAACGATATGTTACAGGGCATCGTCGATAACCTGAAAGCCCGGGGGCTGTCAGTTGAAGATGATGGTGCCCAGGTGGTTTTTCTGCAGGAACTGGCAGATAAAGAAGGCAACCCGTCACCCTTTATCGTACAGAAAACCGGTGGTGGTTTCCTGTATGCCACTACAGATCTGGCCGCCTGTAAATACCGTAGTGAGCAGTTACTTGCCAACCGGATTATTATCTTTACTGATGCGCGTCAGGCATTACATTTTAAACAGGTTGAACTGGTTGCCCGTAAAGCCGGGCTGTTAAAAGCTGAAACCCGTTACGAGCATTGCCCGTTCGGTACTATGATGGGCGAAGACGGTAAACCTTTTAAAACCCGTACCGGCGGTACGGTAAAACTGGCCGAATTACTGGACGAAGCTGTAGTCCGGGCAAAAGCGGTGGTTTCAGAAAAAACCACTGAACTGAGTGCAGCGGAAATTGATGAAGTGGCGCATAAAGTGGGGATCGGCGCAGTGAAATTCGCTGATTTGTCGAAAAACCGTACCAGCGACTATATTTTCAGCTGGGATGCGATGCTCAGTTTTGAAGGTGCTACCGCGCCGTATCTGCAATATGCTTACACCAGAGTTCGCAGCATTCTGCGCCGGGCTGAGGTAACAGACAGCTTTACAGCAGCTATTGTGCTGACTGAAGAGCAGGAAAAACAACTGGCAGTTAAACTGCTGCGGTTTGAAGAAACGCTGCAACAGGTAATGAAAGATGCCCAGCCAAACCTGCTGTGTAATTACCTGTATGAACTGGCCAGCCTGTATATGACCTTCTACGAAGCCTGCCCGATTTTAAAGGACGGTGTAACCGAAGATGTACGTAACAGCCGTCTGGTACTGAGTATATTCACGTCACGTTTATTAAAGCAGGGGCTGGATTTGCTCGGTATAGAGGTGATGGAGCGGATGTAATGAAAATAGACGATATTCGCCGTAGCTATGTTAAACATCGGCTGGATCCGGAGCAACTGGATGCCGATCCTGTTATACAGTTTGAGAAATGGCTGAAGGATGCGATTACTGCTGAACTGCCTGATCCAACTGCGATGTGCGTAGCAACCGTTGATGCTGAAGGGCAGCCTTCGCAGCGGCTGGTGTTGCTGAAAGATGTCAGCCCGGCGGGTTTTGTCTTCTACACTAATCTTGGCAGTCGTAAGGCGCAGGAGCTGACAGCTAACCCCAAAGTCAGTCTGCACTTTCCGTGGCATCCGCTGGAGCGGCAGGTTATCGTTTATGGTACTGCCAGCCGGGTGCCTGATACGCAGGTATTGAAATACTTCTTATCCCGGCCCAAAGAAAGCCAACTGGCGGCGTGGGCATCAGAACAAAGCCGTCCGGTTTCGGCCCGGCAGGTACTGATGCAGAAGTTTGCCGAAATCAAACATAAATTTGAGCATGGCGAAGTGCCTGTACCATCCTTCTGGGGCGGTTTTGTGGTTAAACCGCATAAAATTGAATTCTGGCAGGGCGGGGAGCACCGGTTGCATGATCGCTTTATGTACAGCTTAAGCCCTAAACCGGATGGTAGCCATAACTGGACTATTGAACGGTTATGCCCGTAACTACTGCCAGATTATTCGATTCTCACTGTCATTTTGATTTGCCGGAACTGGCCTCTGAACAGGCACAGCACTGGCAGCAGGCACAGCATGCCGGTGTGGCGGCGCTGCTTATTCCGGCTGTTGCTGCGGAGTATTGGCCTGCTTTGCTTGAACTGCATCAGCAACATAGCTACTGGCATATTGCACTGGGTATTCATCCGTGGTGGGTTGACAGCAGCCAGCCGCAGGATTTACCGCTGCTGGCGCAGTTACTGCAACAACATAGTGCTGATATTTGTGCCATTGGTGAAATCGGGCTTGATTTTGCCATCGGCAACCACACTTTTGATAAACAGCAGCAGATTTTCAGTCAGCAACTGACACTGGCTGCAACATGGCATAAACCGGTGATTCTGCATCACCGTAAAAGCCAGTCACAGTTACTGGCTGAAATTAAACAACAGCAGTTTACCGAAGGCGGCATTCTGCATGCGTTTTCCGGCAGCCAGCAGCAGGCGATGGCCTTTGTTGACCAGGGGTTTAAGCTGGGGATTGGTGGCACTATCACGTATGAACGGGCAGCTAAAACCCGCCATACCGTCACTAAGCTGCCACTTAGCTGCTTTGTACTGGAGACCGATGCTCCGGCTATGCCATTGTCAGGTTTTCAGGGGCAGATAAATACTCCGGCCCAGCTGGCCAGGGTATTTCAGGCCTTTTGTGCGTTACGGCCGGAAGAGCCCGCTGAGATTGCTGCAACGCTATGGCGTAATAGCTGTGAGGTTTTACGGCTTAACTGAAAATCTTATTTATTTTTCAGCCGGAATGATTGCCTGGAAAAGCGCGAGAAGCCTTTTTTCAGGAAAAAGGTCACGATACCCGCCAGTAACAGCATGCCCAGTATCTGATGCATAAGTTGTTGCCAGCGATGTGCAATCGGGGTCAGTGATTCATCCAGACGCAAACTGATTTTGATATAGCCCAGCAACTGCTGATCTTTCATAATTTCCTGCACCATCGGCAGTAAAGGTTCATCATGGGCCGGGGAATATAATACTCTGGCTGCTGCGGTGTTATCTGACCAGCTCATTCTGACGCCATTGGCATCGTATACTACAACATCATGCAGGTAGTTGCTGGCGGCAATGTGTCTGGTCATTTGTTCCAGACCATCCAACTGGTCATTCTCAATCAGATAAGCCGCAGTATGTGACAAGGTTTTCAGGGTTTCCCGCATCAGTTGCGTACTGTGTTGCTGTAGCAGGGAAATCCCCTGCTGCTGCGTGAATACCCAGCTTTGCAGCAGTAACCATAATCCGGCAATGCCAATTGCCAGTTGCAGCAATTTTATAGTGCTTGAAGTCGTAGCCGGGATTGCGATATTGTTCTGCATTATGGGAATAAATAACTGAAAATCTTTGTGTAGCATGCCACGGTATTTCAGTGAAGTATACAGGTAATCAAGTGTCCTTTTTTTATCAGTTAAATCCGTTATCTGCTGTAGCTGAACCATTGCAGTTTATTACACCGGGGCAACCACTGGGGGCAGTTTTAAGTAACGGCCAGCTGGTGCTGCATTTGCAGCAGGCTTGTGATGGGCTTACTGCGGTGACAGATATAGCGGAAGATACGGCATTTACGGCAGTGGCTTCAGTACGGATATTCGGACAAGCCATTAGCTGGCAACTGGTACAACAGGTACTTGCTGTTACCGGTGCTGAACAATGGGCCCGTATTCAGGTGATTAAGCCGCATTCCCAACTGGAGCCGGCACTGAATATACTGCTGCCGGTAATACCGGATGCAGGGCAACAGGCGGCATTGAAGCAGTTAGCCCGGCAACTACCGGAAACAGAAGTGGTTTTGCTTACCCCGGCTCCTTCGCTGGCGTTGCCGGGGTTACTGGTAATGGATATGGACTCTACCGCTATCCGGATTGAATGCATTGACGAAATTGCAACACTGGCCGGAGTCGGGGAAAAAGTTGCTGCTGTCACGGCCAGGGCGATGAATGGCGAGCTGGATTTTGTGCAAAGCTTAACCGAGCGGGTAGCCGCACTGGCCGGAGCTTCGGAGGATATATTACAGCAGGTATTACAAACTATACCGTTAATGCCGGGGCTGACAGAGCTGGTGGCTTATTTGCAGCAACATCAGTGGCAGGTTGCTATTGCTTCCGGTGGCTTTACCTATTTTACCGAAGCACTGAGAACACGCTTTAAACTGACCGCTGCTTTTGCGAATCAACTGGATATTGTTGACGGCAAACTTACCGGCAAGGTTAGAGGCAACATTGTTGATGCTGCCAGAAAAGCTGAGGTGGTAACTGAGCTGGCCAGGCAGTATCAGATTGCCAGTGGGCAGACAGTGGCCATTGGCGATGGCGCAAATGATCTGCCGATGCTGCAGACGGCTGCATTAGGCGTGGCATTTCACGCCAAGCCTAAAGTACAGGAAGCGGCAACAGCGTCAATCCGGCAAGGTTCGTTATTACAGCTGTTATACCTGCTGGACAGTTAGGCATCGTTTAGCAAGCCGGCGCCAAAACGCTCCGGCAGTTCTTTGCTGATATCAGTAACATCACCAACACCAGCAACGCTCCACAGCTCTTCTTCCACGCCTTTGGCTTTATGCAGGGCATAACTGCTGATGTAACTCAGTTCTCTGGCAATGTAGTCCATATCCGGACGGCCGGTTCTCGACAGGAAAATCCTGAAACCATACAATTTAGCATGTTGTAAGGCATCAATGATAAATGCCTGCTTTGCCTGCTCTGAGTCAAATTCATAATCGTAATAGCTGACAGCATCTGTCGCTGCTGTATCTGTGTGGGCCGGTACTCTGATATACAACTCATAGCTTTTGGGCATATCAAAGCGTTTCATGCTTTTCAGCTGGGTGGCAAACTTCAGGTTAGCAGTATTATTCTTCAGTAAGAGCGAAATATTTAACTGGTTGCTGTTTTCAGGATCAACAGGCAATAACTGATGCAGCCGGTGTTTTGAAGAGCCTTCGGCAATGGTGGTCAGCTCGTAGCGGATCCCTTTGCGGTGCAGATAAAAAGCAAAGCTATTCATAGTGCTGAGATACATATTGCGTAAAGCGCCTGATAATCCCGGATAGCGGGGCGTTTCTTCCGCCGGGGTCAGTTTGGAGCGGTTATTCTGTATTAAACGCTGAAAGAACAGTTTGCCGGTGTGTTGCTCTTCGCTTTCCAGTGCCCGCAGATTCATAATCGAATGGCTCTTGCTGACCGCCACGACTTCATACTGCAGATTCGATAGTACATACCTGTCGCTGAGTTGCTGCATATCCGGCAGGGTCAGACCGAGAATATCGCCTTTTCTGAAACTGACCGGTACAGCGGTTTCTATTTGCATCCCTCTGGCAGAGAAATCACGGGTAAATGCTGTCAGTATCTGATCGTTATGCAGAATTTCCACCGAGGTTTTGTACAGATAACGGGACTCTGAGCGTAAATTCACATACTGCACCGGAATGGCTTCGCAGGATGGCGCATTTTTAAGGCGGCTGTGGGCAAACTGGGCCAGTTGCCTGAGCTGCTCGGTTTTGAAGTTATAGCTCTGATACCATAATGTGGCAGTATTGGTGGTAATATCTGTCAGGCAGGCAATATAACGGATTTCTTTCAGCAATGGCCGGATCAGCGCCGGTGGTAATGCCGATTTTGACGGCTCTTTGCCGGTAGCCTGTGCAGGTAACGATAACGGGCTGATGCTGTTTTTAGCTGATGTCCGCAGCAGGTTAAGATGAAATACCCGCCAGCTTTTTTTGGTGGCACCAAAGCCGAGAAATAATGTTTTCAGCTGGGGAGAGGCATTAAGCTCTTCAGTGGTGGCAGAATAAAAATACAGGCTGCCTTTGGCCGCATGGGTAAAACAATATAATATCGTGGAAAGCTCGGGACCATGCTGGTGCAGCAATTGCTTCAGCCGTTTTCCTGACAGGATATTAATCAGTACTGCCTGCTGTTGCTCATCCAGAAAATAATGCCAGGTCGCTTTATTGTAATCTGTTGTTAAGGCATAAACCGGAATGGTGTAGCCGTCGCGTACTGCAATATAAACCGGCAGGCCACTTAACCGGGGCACATAGAATTGCTCATAGCCTTTAACGATAACGGCGTCAGCTGTGTTGTCCAGATTAACCTTGTAGCGGCGTTTATTCGCCTGAATAAAGCTTTGCAGGAAGTCAGTAAAAGCAGCATCATCCTGATCGTCCAGCCGTTTCAGCCGCCAGTAGTCAAACTTTTCGCTGCTTTCGGTATCGATAATTTCGTAAGGGATACCGGCCTGAGTATCAATTACAAACTCCTGTTCCAGCCCTTTAAATACCAGCTTCAGAGCCTGGCCTACAGCAGGATTACGGCCTTTGGCTACTTTCAGGCGGCAACCGGAAACAGACAGATCTGTGGTGCTTACAAGGAAACGGTCATTTTCCATGACGACTTCAACATCTGCCGAGAAATTCATCCGCTCTTCGTTACGGACAGAATAGCGGCCAAATTGCAGTAATCTGGCGAAGTATTGCTGAACGATAGGGTCGCTCTCCTGAAAATCTGCTGCTGACTCTGTGGTGTCCAGTTGTTCCAGCGCTGCTTTTATCCGTTGCTCGGTTTCTTTGCGGTGCATAACACGAAAATTGTTATCAGTGTTTTGGATTTCTTCGTATAAACCCTGCGTATACTGACCGTACTGTTTCAGACCTGCTTCAAAAATCCGGATGGCGTTGTCGTCCATATAATGCACTTTATCCTTATAAGGATAAGGGCGGACATCACCGTCTACCTGGCCGCGCAAATCGATAAAATAGTCGCAGGGCTGGGCCATGCGCTTTAATTCCATTTTCAGCAGAAACTGTTTAGACTTTGGTAAATCTGAAGTCAGTAATGCAAAAACCTGATCGAACTCCGCTGAGTTGATCAGGTTTTTCATCTGTTCAATAACACCAATATAGTCTTGTAAATCTGCTGTTGTCATAGTTTCATCTGGTTACTGTCAAATCTGTGGCAGCATGAAGTTATAATATGTAGTACGCTACGTTGTTATAAATTGAAAAGCAATATCTGTGCCTTTCATTTCATTTGAGTAACGATATTTATGGCAAAAGTAAAAACAGCCTATGTATGCAATGATTGCGGCGCAGATTTTATGCGCTGGCAGGGGCAGTGTACGGAATGTGGTGCCTGGAATACCATCACAGAAGTAAGGCTGGGGGCAGTAAAAAGCAAAGGCGGGCGTGAAGGATATGCAGGGGCTGTTCAGGCGAAAGTGATTCGGCTGGATCAGGTTGACTTGCAGGATGTTCCGCGGTTCAGCTCTGGTTTTGCCGAGTTTGATCGGGTACTGGGCGGCGGTATTGTGCCGGGTTCTGCGATTCTGATTGGCGGGCATCCCGGTGCAGGTAAAAGTACCCTGCTGTTACAGATTATGTGCGGTCTGGCCACCGGAGGCAGCGCATTGTATGTTACCGGGGAGGAGTCGTTACAGCAGGTTGCGATGCGGGCTCAGCGGCTTGGGCTGCCAACTGCCGAGCTGAAAATGCTGGCCGAAACCAATGTGGAAAATATTTGCCACCTGGCGCAGCAGGAAAAGCCGCGCATTATGGTTATTGACTCTATTCAGGTGATGCATCTGGCTGATATTCAGTCTGCCCCGGGTAGTGTATCGCAGGTGCGGGAAAGTGCCGCTTATCTTACGCGTTTTGCCAAACAACATCACATTGCAATTATTATGGTCGGGCATGTGACGAAAGACGGTTCTCTGGCTGGCCCCAAAGTGCTGGAGCATTGTATCGACTGTTCCGTTATGCTCGATGGTGATTCTGATAACCGTTATCGTACGCTGCGTGGCAATAAGAACCGTTTCGGCCCGGTCAATGAACTGGGTGTGTTTGCCATGACCGGGCAGGGCATGAAAGAAGTGAAAAACCCGTCAGCCATTTTTCTGACCCGTGGCAAGGAAGATCAGTCCGGCAGCATTGTAATGGTGCTATGGGAAGGGACGCGGCCGTTGCTGGTGGAAATTCAGGGGCTGGTCGATTATTCACCGCTGAATAACCCGCGGCGGGTAACTCTGGGTATGGAGCAGAACCGTATTTCGATGCTGCTGGCAGTAATGCACCGTCATGCCGGTATTCAGATGGCCGATCAGGATGTGTTTGTGAACGTAGTCGGCGGAGTGAAAGTCAATGAAACCAGTGCCGATTTGGCAACTTTGCTGGCGCTGGTGTCGAGTTTTCGCGATAAACCGCTGCCAAATGATCTGGTAGTGTTTGGCGAAGTCGGGCTGGCCGGTGAAATCCGCCCGGTGCCCAGCGGGCAGGAGCGTTTAAAAGAAGCGGCCAAGCATGGCTTTAAACGGGCAATAGTACCAGCCGGTAATAAACCGAAAGAGCCTATTGCCGGAATGGAAGTCATTGCAGTAACTAAACTTGCCGAAGCACTGGAAGCGATTTAACCGGCAGATAAAGCGATACTGCTCAGTTAAGTGGGAAGCGGTATCTTAGCTGATCTTGGCGCGACAATGGCAGTGCCATTGCCGCCTGATGCTCAGAACTTATTATTGGCCGGGAAATTCAGTTTCAGTACCTGATAAGCATCGTCTTTCAGTTTCTGCAATCCCAGCTTGTCGTAACTTTCAACCATAACTTCCAGAGCCTGTTCTACCAGGGGGGAGTCACGGTAATATTCCACAATATATTTGCCACGGTTAGCGGCGGCTAAGTAGGCTCCGCGTCTCAGGTAGTAATCCGCTACGTTAAGTTCGTGGCGGGCCAGCATGGTTTTAATATTCACCATATGCTTTTTAGCTTCTGGTGCATATTTGCTGTCAGGATAACTGCTGATCAACGTTTTGAAGTCATCAAATGCCTGGCGGGTGCTGGCCAGATCCCGGTCTGAACGGTCGATGCCAAAAAACTCCTGGAAGGAATTGGCATCTGCTTTCTGATTGCTCAGGCCCCGCATATAGTACACATAATCTAACTCAGGGTGATTTGGGTTCAGCCGGATAAAACGATCAATACTGGCAATAGCCTGCTGTAAATTACCCGCCTGATAATGCGCATAAATCAGGTCGAGCTGCACCTGACGGGCTAACGGGCCAAACGGGTAACGGGATTCCACTGCCTGCAGCAATTCAATGGCTCTGTTATATAAACCACTGTCCAGCACTTCCTTGGCTTGTTGATACAGTGCCTGCGCTGTCTGGTTGCTGGCTGGCGGTGGTTCTTTGGGCTTACCGGCACAGGCGGTCAGAACAAGAGCAACAACGGTAATCAGTAAAAAATTCGCTTTCATGTAAAAATCCGTGACTACTTAAGCTAAATGGCTGTCTAGTGTTGAGTAAAATCGCTAAAATACTGGTTATCTATCGCGATTCTACCTCAGACACTCTGGGGTTGCACACAGGATAACTGCTTCCGTCATGACAAAACAGATAAAACTTTCAGAAATTGTACCTGATCATCTTTTTGGTAAGCGCTTAGATCAGGTTCTGGCCGAAATGTTCCCCGATTATTCACGTTCCAGAATTAAAGAGTGGATACTGGCAGACTCAGTCAGTATTAATGGTGTGGTTCAGAACAAGCCCCGCGACAAAATGCTGGGAGGGGAAAAGATCGATATTCTGGCCAGTTTGCCGGAAGACGAGCGTTTTGAAGCTGAAGCAATTGAACTGAATATTGTGTATGAAGATGAACATATTCTGGTTATCAACAAACCTGCCGGTCTGGTAGTACATCCTGGTGCCGGTAATGCGGATGGTACTTTGCTGAATGCCTTGTTACATCACTGCCCGGGCATTGCCGAAGTACCCAGGGCCGGTATTGTCCACCGGCTGGACAAGGACACTACCGGGCTGATGGTGGTGGCAAAAACCATTCCGGCCCAGACGCATCTGGTTGATGCCATGCAGGCCAGGGACATTACCCGCGAGTATGAAGCTGTTTGTCATGGCACTATGACGGGTGGTGGTACAGTAGATGAACCTATCGGGCGGCATCTGACAAAACGCACCCATATGGCGGTAAACAGTACTAATGGCAAACCGGCGGTGACGCATTACCGGGTGATGGAAAAATACCGGGCCCATACCCGGCTGCGCTTACGGTTAGAAACCGGCCGTACCCACCAGATCCGGGTGCATATGGCATTTATCAACCATCCGCTGGTGGGGGATCCGGTTTATGGCGGACGGCCAAGACCGCCCCGTCAGGCTGAGGAAGCCTTACTGGTGCTGTTACGTTCTTTTAAACGGCAGGCTCTGCATGCCACCATGCTGCGTCTGGCGCACCCTGTTACCTGTGAAATTATGGAGTGGCATGCGCCGTTACCGGCTGATATGGTGGAACTGACCGATTCTTTACGGGCTGATACCCGGTTACATGGACTGGACTATATCTGATGTCTGATTTGATTATTCCTGACTGGCCCGCGCCGGACAATGTTAAAGCCGTAAGCTCGACCCGGCAGGGCGGGTACTCATTGCCGCCTTACCAGAGTCTGAACCTCGGCAATCATGTCGGGGATGATCCGTCATTGGTATTACAGAACCGGCGGTCTCTGCAACGCCGGGCCCGGATGCCTGCTGTACCATACTGGCTGAACCAGACTCATTCTGCCACGGTACTGACATTGCCCAGCTCTTTAAGCGAGCCTGATGCCGATGCCACTTTTAGCAATAAGCGGCAGCAGATTTGTACGGTGATGACTGCTGATTGCCTGCCCGTATTATTCTGTAACCGCGAAGGCACTGCAGTTGCTGCGGCCCATGCCGGCTGGCGTGGACTGTGTAATGGTATTCTGGAAAATACCGTGCGCCATTTCAGTAAGCCGGCAGAGGTTATTGCCTGGCTTGGTCCTGCGATCAGCGTGGCCGCTTTTGAAGTGGGAACCGAGGTTCGTCAGGCGTTTATCAGTCATCAGTTGCAGGCTGAACAGGCGTTTGTCGCTCAGTCAGAACATAAATGGCGGGCAGATTTATACCTGCTGGCCCGTCAGCGGCTTGCCAGTGTTGGAGTAACAGCCGTTTACGGCGGTGATTACTGCACCTTTACACAACAACAGCGTTTCTTCTCCTATCGCAGGGATGGCCTCACCGGCAGAATGGCGTCCTGTATCTGGCTGGAATGATCTAAGTCAAATTTTTGACGTTTCCCTGCTTGAATTTACCTCACTGCTACCCAATCTTATGATTCAGCACAATAACAGGCTATGTGCTAAGTTGTTGTAGTACCAAATCATGCAGGAGTGACAGATGCGTTTAGACCGATTTACCAGTAAATTTCAGGAAGCGATAGCTGACGCGCAGTCTCTGGCTGTGGGACGTGATCAGCAGTTTATCGAACCGGTACACCTGATGTTTGCCTTGCTGAATCAGGAAGGCGGAACCGTACGTGATCTGCTGAATAAAATGGCTATTAACTTTAACGAGCTGCGTTCAAAGGTCAGCCAGGCCATTGAGCGTTTACCTCAGGTTGAAGGTGAAGGCACAAACCTGCAGTTATCTGCTGCCACTGCACAGCTATTGCAGCAATGCGACAAATTAGCACAGAAGCGCAAAGATCAGTTTATTTCCAGTGAGTTGTTTGTACTGGCAGCAACAGAAGATAAAAGTGAACTGGGCAAAATTCTGAAGCAACTGGGCATTACCAGAGAAAAAGCCGAAGCCGCAGTAGAAAACATCCGTGCCGGCCAGAAAGTTGATGATCCTAACGCAGAAGATACCCGCCAGGCACTGACCAAATACACTGTGGATTTAACCGCCAGGGCGGAAGCCGGCAAGCTGGATCCGGTGATTGGCCGTGATGAGGAAATCCGTCGCTGCATTCAGGTATTACAGCGGCGTACCAAAAATAACCCGGTACTGATTGGTGAACCCGGTGTTGGTAAAACGGCGATTGTCGAAGGGCTGGCGCTGCGTATCGTGAATAAAGAAGTACCGGAAGGGCTGAAAGATAAGCGGGTATTGTCACTGGATATGGGCTCACTGCTGGCCGGAGCTAAATATCGCGGTGAATTTGAGGAGCGGTTAAAAGCGGTACTGAATGAAGTGGCTAAAGAAGAAGGTCAGATCATTCTGTTTATTGACGAAATTCATACTATGGTTGGTGCCGGTAAAACAGATGGCGCTATGGATGCCGGTAATATGCTCAAGCCTGCTCTGGCTCGCGGCGAATTACATTGCCTTGGTGCCACCACGCTGGACGAATACCGCAAATATATTGAAAAAGATGCCGCGCTTGAACGGCGTTTCCAGAAAGTACTGGTGGAAGAACCATCAGTGGAAGACACCATTGCTATTTTGCGGGGACTGAAAGAGCGTTACGAATTGCATCATGCGGTTGTTATTACTGATCCGGCGATTGTGGCGGCAGCAACGCTGTCACACCGTTATATCAGTGACCGGCAATTGCCTGACAAAGCCATTGACCTGATTGATGAGGCGGCATCCAGCATCCGGATGCAGATGGATTCCAAACCGGAAGATCTGGATCGGCTGGAGCGTCGTATTATTCAGCTGAAACTGGAAGATAATGCACTGGCAAAAGAAGACGATGATGCCAGTAAAAAACGTCGCGAGCATATTCAGGAACAAATTCAGGAACTGGAAAGCCGTTATAACGAGCTGGATGAAGTCTGGGAGTCTGAAAAGGCTGCATTGCAGGGTACTCAGAATATTAAAACTGAGCTGGAGCAGGCCCGGCTGGATATGGAAGTGGCCCGCCGTGCCGGCGACTTGCAGCGGATGTCTGAACTGCAATATGGCCGTATTCCCGAACTGGAGAAAAAACTGGATTTAGCCAGCCAGGCGGAAATGCACGAACGCTCATTGTTGCGTAATAAAGTGACCGAGCAGGAAATCGCCGATGTGCTGTCTAAGGCAACCGGTATTCCGGTCAGTAAAATGCTGGAAGGTGAGCGCGATAAACTGCTGAGAATGGAAGAGGCTCTGCATCAGAAAGTGATCGGACAGGACGAAGCGGTTAATGCTGTTGCGAATGCTATCCGCCGTTCCCGCGCCGGGTTATCCGATCCCAATAAACCGATTGGTTCTTTCCTGTTCCTGGGGCCAACCGGTGTCGGTAAAACCGAGCTGACCAAATCGCTGGCGCAGTTTCTGTTTGACAGCCCGGATGCCATGGTCCGGATTGATATGTCTGAGTTTATGGAAAAACATGCGGTGTCGCGTCTGGTAGGTGCCCCGCCGGGATATGTCGGTTACGAAGAGGGCGGCTATTTAACCGAAGCAGTACGGCGTAAGCCTTATTCCGTGATATTACTGGACGAAGTGGAAAAGGCTCATCCGGATGTGTTCAATATCCTGTTGCAGGTACTGGATGATGGCCGTTTAACTGATGGACAGGGCAGAACAGTCGATTTCAAAAATACCGTTATTATTATGACCTCGAATTTAGGCTCTGACTTAATTCAGGAACATTATCGTGAATTCAGCTATCAGCAGATGAAAGATATGCTGATGGAGGTGCTGGCAAAACAATTCCGGCCTGAGTTTCTTAACCGGCTGGATGAAACTGTGGTATTCCATCCGCTGGATAATACCCAGATCCGGCAGATTGCCAGAATACAGCTGAACCGGCTGGAACAACGGTTACAGGACCGCCAGTATCAGCTGGAGGTCAGCGATGCTGCACTGGATAAACTGGCTGCCATAGGCTTTGATCCGTTGTTTGGCGCACGGCCACTGAAACGGGCTATTCAGCAATATCTGGAAAACCCGCTGGCGCAGGCACTGTTACAGGGAGATATTGCTCCTGGCAGCACAATACAGATTGAGCATAACGGGCAGGACTTTGTCGTCAGCAGCAGAGTTGCTTAACAGAGCTGCTTAGCAATGTCGGTATTTGCTGTTATTTACCGCGTGTGGTGAAAGCTGCACGCGGTTATGCTTTTTTCATCAGGGGGATTCATGGTATGTTAAGCACATTCAATCCGTATTATTTTACTTCAGAAGTTATTTTATGACAGACGCAAAACACCCGGAGACCACTCCGCGTAAAGGGATTTATCTGTTACCGAACTTATTGACTACCGGTGGGCTTTTTGCCGGTTTCTTTGCCATTGTGGCTTCAACCAATCAACGGTTTGAAGCGGCGGCAGTCGCTATTTTTATTGCGATGATTTTCGATGGTTTAGACGGACGGGTTGCCCGGCTGACTAACACCCAGAGCGAATTTGGCGCGCAGTACGACAGTATGTCAGATTTAGTGGCCTTTGGGATGGCTCCGGCCTTAGTGGCTTACAACTGGGGGCTGGCTGAACTGGGTAAATTTGGCTGGCTGGCGGCGTTTATTTACGTAGCCTGTGCGGCTTTGCGTCTGGCGCGTTTTAATGCCAATTTAGGTGTAGCAGATGGTCGTTTCTTTCAGGGGCTTGCCAGCCCGGCAGCAGCAGCCATTGTGGCGGGTATGGTCTGGACGGGCAGTAACTACCAGATAAACGGCGATAATATTGGGTATCTGGTTGGGTTACTTACTATTACTGCCGGGCTGTTAATGGTCAGTAACTTCCGCTATAACTCGTTCAAACACCTGAACTGGCGTGATCGGGTATCTTTCCTGACCATTCTGCTGGTGGTACTGATTTTTGTCGTTATTGCTGCCCGTCCGGCTGAAATGTTATTCGGGATTTTCTTTATCTATGCCTGCTCCGGCCCGGTAACGACTATCCGCAGCGTGCGTAAGCTGAAGCTTGAGCATGTGGTTGGCGATTCAGATGATGCTGACTTTGCCGATCTGAAAGAAACATCAGATACGGAACAAAAGCATAAAGACTGATAATAAAGCCTGATAAAGCTTAATTATAAAAACAGCCGGTAATCTTAACGATCCCGGCTGTTTTTTTATGGTCTTAAATGAGACTGAGTATGCTCAGGGCAATCAGACCGGCACACTGCATTTAACCGAAGCTTTTGTTAAGCCCTGCAATCTGCTCTGCTTTTTGTTGTAAGTCTTTACTATTCTCTGCCACTACCCTGATATTGGTCAGGTTTGTTTCTGCAATATGCTGGATATGAGTGACATTCTGCTGCACATCCTGGGCAACCACACCTTGCTGGGTGGCCGCGGTAGCAATTTGTGCTGACAGATGTGAAATATTATCAACCATCTGCACAATTTCAGCTAACTGGTGTTCACTGTGGCGGGTATCCGCCACGCAGGATTCTGCCTGTTGACGACTTTGTTGCATTACCTGTCCCCAGCCTAACAGCGTTTGCTGAATTTCAGCAATTGAGCGTTTAATTTGCTCAGTGGCGTTATGTGTTCTGGATGACAGGGCCCGCACTTCGTCTGCAACCACAGCAAAGCCCCGGCCATGTTCACCGGCACGGGCAGCTTCTATTGCGGCATTCAAGGCCAGCAGGTTGGTCTGATCTGCAATACCCTGAATTTCAGTCATCACCGAGCCGATACGCTCCGCTTCTACTGCCAGGTTATCTGCTGTTGATGCTGCCCCTGTTACTTCTGATGCCAGTTTCTGCACTGTGCTGGCGGTTTGCTGCATAGTGTGTTTCGCCGTTTCACAAATCAGGTGAGTATCGGTGACTTTCTGATTGGTATCGCGGGTACGTTCAGCAATATCCTGTACGGTATTGTACAACTGGGCAGTGGCAGTAACGATACTGACTAACTGGTGATGCTGATCATTAATGCCTTTTTCGGTCATTCTGACTGCTTCATCCTGGGTTTCGGCAATATTGCTCAGCGCTCTGGTGCTGTCGGTGGTTCTGCCCAGCACGGTACGCAGGCGGGCCTGACACATTTTCTGCTGAAAATCAGCAATACCGAACGGGCTGAAACCTGAATAAATCCAGCGGGAAACACTGTCAAAGCGTGCTTTTTGCTGAGTTAACTTTTCGGGAATAATAATCAGCTCGTCATAAAAGCAGGCCACCCAGATTAAAGGCAGTAATAATGTCAGCAGAAAGTAAGTGCCAAGTACTGCAGTTCCCGTCAGGATCAGCAACAAACTCAACGTTGCAGCAACCAGACGCTTCAGCCCAAACCGGATACGCCAGTCTTTGGGCAGTTTACCTTTAAGGATTTTCGGGTAACTTGTTTCTGCCCGGAGGATCATTTCAGCTTCGGGTTTTACCCGGACAGACTGATAACCCACCAGTTTATTCTGCTGATAAATAGGGGTAACAAAAGCGTCCACCCAGTAATAGCGACCATCTTTACAGCGGTTTTTGACGATCCCCCGCCAGGATTGTCCCTGTTTCATCTTTTGCCACAGATCGGCAAAAGCCGCTGCCGGCATGTCTGGATGCCGCACGATGTTATGGTTTTTACCAATAAGTTCTTCAGCTGTATAGCCCGCAATCTGGCAGAACGCAGGGTTCGCATAAGTAATGACGCCACGTAAATCTGTGGTGGAAACCAGCTCCTGCTCTGCAGGATAGTGTACTTCTTCATTCAACACATGTTGATTACGACGACTCATTCACTAAATCCTATCTGGTTAGAATAAAAACAGAATGTAACGGGCAATTCTAAATCAAATGGTTTTTAAATACATCAATATAGATTTAAATCTGACCATAGAAGAATTAAACAATGAAGACCGCGCTGTAAAATCCATTGTTGAAAAGTATTTTGCGCGGTAAATTAGTGGCTGGTCTTGAGTTTTTCCGCTAATTCCCCCATTGAGCGGAGAAATAACCTGTAAGGATTAAGTTTGGCTTCCATTCTGCAACAACGCCTTTCGGCACTGTCAGCTCCTGACTTTCTTTCTGCCATTGTAGGTATTCAGCGTGGTATTGAACGGGAGTCTTTGCGTATAAACGATGATGGCACACTGGCCCTGACTCCGCATTCTCCATTACTGGGTTCTGCACTTACCCATCCGTGGATCACGACTGATTTCTCAGAATCATTACTTGAGTTTATTACGCCGGTCAGCAACCGGATAGAAACGACTGTGGCACAACTGACCGATATTCATCGTTATGCCCTGAGCAATATGGGACAGGAACGTTTGTGGGCATCAAGCATGCCCTGCTATATCAGAAACCAGCATGAGATTCCGCTGGCGCAGTATGGCACGTCCAATGTCGGCAGAATGAAAACGCTGTACCGCCAGGGGCTTAAAAACCGCTACGGCAGTATGATGCAGGCGATAAGCGGTGTGCATTTTAATTTTTCGCTGCCGCAGCCATTCTGGCAGGCATATCAGCAGGTGTTGCAGCAGCCGGCAGAGTTACAGGGATTTATTTCAGAACAATACCTGGGGCTGATTCGCAATTATAAGCGGTATGTATGGCTGATTGTTTATCTGTTTGGTGCTTCTCCGGCTATGTGTCAGTCATTCCTGGAAGGAAGAACCACCAGGTATCAGTTCAGTAAACTGGGTAAGGGCAGTTTGTATTTACCTTATGCCACATCATTGCGGATGAGTGATTTAGGTTATACCAACAGTGCGCAATCCAGCCTGAATATTACCTATAACAATCTGAAAGAGTATATTGCGGGGCTAAATGCCGCAATTAGCCAGCCTTCAGAGCAGTACAGGGATATCGGCGTTCAGAAAAATGGCGAATACCAGCAGTTGAACGCCAATGTGCTACAGATAGAAAACGAATTTTATTCCACGATCCGTCCTAAACGCACTATTCAGGCAGGGGAGCGGCCAACCTGTGCCCTGGCGAAGCGGGGAGTTGAGTATATTGAAGTCCGCTCGCTGGATGTTAACCCGTTCAGCAGTATTGGTATTACAACTGAACAAATGCGGTTTCTGGATATTTTCCTGCTGTATTGCCTGTTACAGGACAGCCCGTCGCTAAGTGCTGAACAACAGGATCAGACAGAGCAAAACCTGCGTAAGGTTGTCACCGAAGGACGCCGTAACGGTCTGGAGCTGTTACAGGATCAGCAACCACGTTTAATGCTGGATTGGGCTGAACAGTTATTTGCTGAAATGATGCCGGTTGCCCGGTGGCTGGATCAGGCTCATGGCGGCGGTGATTATCAGGATACTTTAAAACAGCAATATCTGTGTTTGCTGGATCCGGGCCGGACGCTATCGGGGCAGTTATTACAGCAGTTACAAAACACCGGACTGGATAATGGCGAGCTGATGCTGCAGTTGTCAGAGCAATACCGGCAACAACTGGTGCAGCAGCCTTATCAGTATTATAACGAAGCGGATTTTGTGGCGGCGGCCGCGCGCTCGTTAGAGCAGCAGACTGAGATTGAAGCTGCGGATACACTGAGTTTTGAACAGTATTTAAAGCAGTATTTTGCTGAAGTTCCTGTTTGTAAAGAATAAAAGAACGGCTGCATATAGCAGCCGTGAAGTTGAATCCAGGGAAAACAAAACTTGGTTGAATCCATTCACCTTGTTAGAATGCCAGTGATGAAAAAAGTTCAGCCAGCTAAAATAAATTACCGGAACGCCGCCGCAGCAGGAATTGCCCTGCTGCTGGCCGCCTGTAGTACTCCGCCGCCTAAAAATGCTTCGAACATCTGCGATATTTTTACTGAGAACCGTTCCTGGTATAAATCAGCGGCTGCAGCCCGTGACAAATGGGGTGTGCCTATCCAGATTTCGATGAGTATGATGTACCAGGAAAGCAGCTTTAAACATAACGCAAGACCGCCGATGCGTTATTTCCTGGGGTTTATTCCTTATGGCAGAGCCAGTTCTGCCTATGGCTATTCACAGGCCAAAACCCCTACCTGGGATGATTACGTCAGGGAAACCGGCAGACGCTGGGCCAGCCGTTCCAACTTTGATGATGCCATGGATTTTATGGGTTGGTATGTCGATAAAACCCATAAGGTGAATAAGGTATCAAAGTGGGATGCCTATGCTTTATACCTTAATTATCACGAAGGATGGGGCGGGTATCGGCGTGGTACTTACAAAAGTAAGGGATGGCTGGTTTCTGTTGCCAGAAGAGTGGATGACCGGGCAAAAATGTATGGTTCTCAGTTGCGGACCTGTGAAGATGAGCTGAAACGTGGCTGGCTGTGGCGGCTGTTTTTCGGCTGATACCGAAAACGTGTTGCCAATTTTCCCGTCACACGGATTTATCCGGTGAAACCGGTAGCAGGCGTACCGTTTTGACCATATTATCCTGCACTTCTGTTATTTCCATCGGGTAACCGGCCAGCTGCAGGCTGAGGTTACCTTGAGGTATTTCTTCAAGATATTCCAGAATCAGTCCATTCAGCGTTTTAGGGCCGTCCGTCGGAAATGCCAGTCTGGTTTCCCGGTTAAGCTCCCGCAGGCTGACACTACCATCGATCAGATAAGAACCATCTGGCTGGGCTGTAATCTCTGCTTTGGTGTTTTCTGTGGTGTCTGGCCGGTATTTACCGGTTAATTCTGCCAGCAGATCTGTCAGAGTCACCAGGCCCTGAATATCTCCGTACTCGTCTACCACCAGCCCGGCATGTTCCCGCTGATACTGCAGCCTGGGTAATTGTACCGACAACGGGGAACCTTCCGGAATAAAATAAATATTGCTGGTGGCTCTTAATAAGGTTGTTTTACTGAGCTGCTCTTTTAACAACAGGCGCATTACATCCGCCGGATGCACAAAGCCGATGGCATCATCAATATTGTCACGGTAAAGCAGAATCAGGTTATGCTGGCTGTTTGCCAGCTGGCGTGTAATGTCTTTCCAGTCGTCATTAATATCAATCCCGGCAATTTCATTACGCGGAACCATAATATCTTCAACTGTGGCATTTTCAGCATCAAGAAAGGCTGAAATATCAGGGTATTGCCGGTTTTTTACCGATAAAACCGTTTTTTTCAGATAACGTTTCAGACGATGAAGGCTTAGCTGGCGTATAGCATAAAAACCAGCCAGAAGCAGAACAAGTATAATCACAGCTAAAAATAAGGTACTGACTGATATATCGTTCAAACGTTGATTACCCGTTATTACCTGATGTTACAAAGTACCGGCCTGCTATGAATGTTCATAGTTTATCCAGTACCACTTCACGCACAAAACGACTTCCGAAGTAAGACAGCGTGAGCAGTATACTGCCAAGTGTTGTCAGCGTAATGGCTGTCCGCCCACGCCAGCCCAGACGGGCGTGTCCCCAGCATAAAACAATAAATATGACAAAAGCTGCCGAACTCAGAATATTTTTATGCAGGTAGGCTTTATTCAGCCAGCTGTCTGTAAACAGCGCACCGACCAGCAAAGCCAGCCCCAGCAGCAAGGTTCCGGCCAGTAACAGCCTGAATTGCAGTTGTTCTGCCATAATCAGTGGTGGCATATGGTTAGTGACTGCTGAAAAGTCTTTCTGCTTTAATTTATGACTGATGTATCCCACCTGGAAAGAATACAGCGTGGCCATAATCAGCACCGCATAGGCAATAAACGCCAGCATAATATGCAGCAGTAAACTGATATTGGCTTCAAAGTGATAAATCTGGCTGTTTTGAGGCAGTAGTAATACTGCCAGCTGAATCAGGGCGGCAAAACCATAAACCACAGGTAATAACAAAATAGTTGGCGTGCGAAGGGCTGTTACCGTGGCTGCGGCAGTAATCAGCCAGCATACCAGTGAACTGACATTCAACAGGCTGAAATTTTGGCCGGTATCAGTAAATAACATGGTAGCCAGTGCCAGCATATGAAGCACTAAGCCGGCCAGAGCAGCAGTAAAGGTGGTTTTTAAATGCGGGCCCGCAGGATGAAAAAAGCGCAGCAGCACAGAACCTGTGGCAATCAGGTAAGCAAGCAAAGCTAATGCAGGCAACAGCACTGAATACATTCGGGTTGTCCATCCTTATTTTCCGGTTAAGAAGCTATTGTATTGCAAGTTTTGCATTCTGCCCAGTGGTTAAAAACCTATTCATGCCCCAAAGGCTGTGACTAAACAGCTTCTAAGATCGGCTGACGTAAACCCGGTCGTGCGCTATAATCCGGCTAATTTTTAGTTTGCAGGTAAAAATATATGTTTGAGAACCTGTCTGACAGGCTGAGTCGTACCCTGAAGAATATCAGTGGCCGGGGCCGTTTAACCGAAGACAATATTAAAGATACGCTGCGTGAAGTGCGTATGGCACTGCTGGAAGCGGATGTGGCTTTACCGGTAGTCCGCGATTTTATTAACCAGATTAAAGAGCGTTCAGTCGGGCTTGAAGTCAGCAAAAGTTTAACTCCGGGCCAGGAATTCCTGAAAATTGTCCGTAAGGCGCTGGAAGAGGCAATGGGCGCCGCCAATGAAGAACTGGCGCTGAATACCCAGCCTCCTGCTGTGGTACTGATGGCTGGTTTGCAGGGGGCAGGTAAAACGACTTCTGTTGCCAAGCTGGCAAAATTTCTGACTGAGCGCAAAAAGAAAAAAGTGCTGGTGGTATCTGCTGACGTCTATCGTCCGGCAGCGATTAAACAGCTTGAAACCCTGGCAAAAGATGTCGGTGTTGAGTTTTTCCCCAGTGATATTTCGCAAAAACCGGTCGATATTGTAAATGCGGCTATCAGCCATGCCCGTACCAGAATATTTGATGTCTTGCTGGTGGATACTGCCGGTCGTTTACATATAGACGACGAAATGATGGGTGAAATTAAAGCGCTTCATAATGCGGTAAAGCCAATTGAAACGTTGTTTGTCGTTGATGCCATGACCGGTCAGGATGCGGCAAATACTGCCAGAGCGTTTAATGATGCGCTGCCACTGACCGGGGTTATTCTGACTAAAGCCGATGGTGATGCCCGCGGTGGTGCTGCCTTATCAATTCGCCATATTACCGGCAAACCCATTAAGTTTATGGGTACTGGTGAAAAAACCGATGCCCTGGAGCCATTCCACCCTGACAGAATAGCTTCCCGTATTCTGGGAATGGGCGATATGCTCGGCCTGATTGAAGAGCTTGAGCAGAAGGTGGATCGGGAGCAGGCTGCCAAAGTTGCCCAGAAAATGATGAAAGGCAAAGGCTTTTCACTGGAAGATTTCCGTGATCAACTGGTACAGATGCGCAGCATGGGCGGCATGATGTCGATGCTGGACAAATTGCCCGGTATGAAAAACCTGCCTGCCGGCGCCGCCGGACAACTGGACGATAAACAGTTTGTGCGGATGGAAGCTATTATTAACTCTATGACACCAAAAGAACGTAATTTTCCGGATCTGATCAAAGGGTCACGCAAAAAACGGATTGCTGCTGGTGCCGGTACCCAGGTGCAGGAGATTAATAAACTGCTGAAACAATTCAGCCAGATGCAAAAGATGATGAAGCAGATGTCCGGCAAAGGCGGCCTGATGAAAATGATGCGGGGCATGGGGGGGAAATTACCACCGGGAATGCTGCCACCGCGCTGAGTATGGTATGATTTCAGGAATATTTTATGCTCTGTTCAGATCCGGTAAAAGGTGTTCAGACCA
Organism: Chromatiaceae bacterium AAb-1; assembly: GCA_033792355.1. GTDB lineage: Bacteria > Pseudomonadota > Gammaproteobacteria > Enterobacterales > Alteromonadaceae > Alishewanella. The sequence continues at coordinate 51,106 of JARXRR010000009.1, read as the reverse complement.
GGCAGGGTATTCCTGATTTCCTTATAACTTCTGCCAGGCAGTGATTACAAACCAAAATCTTCCCGTATATGCTCGATCTGGTGCATACGTTTGTGTAGGATGGCCACGATACCAATATCGCCGTTTGATAGCCAACGCCAATAAACAAAATGTTGCTGATAGCGGAAGAAATACCCCTTAACGCCAAATACTGCTGGTACAGGGCGGGATTGCAGTGTGCTGGTTCCGGCTTTTTGAAAGGCTTCAAACAGGCCATTGAGGTAACGATCTGCCTGCGCGTCTCCCCAACGATCACGTGTATAGCGGTAGATTTCATCAAGCCGCCAGGATGCGGTCTCCTGAATACGGACTTGGCCCACTTACTGAGCCTTGTTGCGTGCAATTACCTCAGCGGCTGACAGAATATGGTAGCTGGATTCCGGGGCTGAAAATGCATAAGCCAGCTCGGTTTTCAGCCGTTCAAAGCGTTCAGCTTCGACACGTTCTTTATCCCGGCGGATCAGGTCCCGCACGTATTCGCTGATGTTCTCATAAGAGCCGTTTGCCCCCACACTTTCATGAACAAAATCACGAAGTGCACCACTAAGGCGAACGGTCATTGTGGTCGTGTCAGCCATAACATTACCCTTTATGCGGTATTGAATGTATTCAGTTTAACCAATAAACAATACAGGCAACAAGTTTTATGGCCAAATTACTCCGGGAGCATTAGCGCAAGCCGCGAAATACCTTGCATTTGCAGCGGAAATCCGTAAAATGCAGCAGCCCTCCGGTCTGACTGGGGGGGTTTTTATTTTTTATAAAACCTGAACGATTATTAGAGGACGGTATGGTAACTATTCGTTTACAACGTGGTGGCGCGAAAAAGCGTCCATTTTACCAAGTTGTGGTAGCGGACAGCCGTTTTGCTCGTGATGGCCGCTTTATTGAGCGCGTGGGTTTCTTTAACCCAATCGCCAGCGGTGCTGAAGAGAAACTGCGTCTGGACCTGTCTCGCGTTGAGCACTGGGTAGCACAAGGTGCTGCATTAAGTGACCGCGTAGCAAATCTGGTAAAAGAAGCTAAGAAAGCTGCGGCTTAATTAGCAGTTCAGTGTGGGGTATTCAGCTTGAGTTCGGAAGACATTGTTGTTCTGGGTAAATTTGGTGCGGTATATGGCATCAATGGCTGGCTGAAAGTAACGTCCTATACTGATTTCCCGGAAGGGATTTTTGATTACACACCCTGGCAGATCTGTTTACAGGGTAACTGGCAACCAGTGCAGATTTCCAGTTGGAAACGCCATAACAATGGCCTTATCGTTAAACTGGAAAACGTAAATGAGCGGGAACTGGCACAGCGTTATGTTAATGCTGATATTGCCGTAGCATCTGATGTATTACCTGAACTCAGCGATGATGAGTTCTACTGGCGGGACCTGATCGGTCTTGCGGTGGTAAATGAGCAGGGCTATCACTTAGGTGAAGTAACCGATCTGATGGAAACGGGCTCAAACGACGTTCTCGTTGTAAAAGCAAACCGGACCGATGCATTTGGTAAGAAAGAGCGTTTACTGCCTTTTTTAACGGATACCGTAATTAAAAAGGTGGATATAACGCAGCGTTGTATCTCAGTTGACTGGGACCCGGCGTTTTAATGCAGGAACAGCAAACGTTGTGGGTCGGGGTTGTTTCCCTGTTCCCTGACATGTTTCAGGCAATTACGCAATATGGGGTAACCAGCCGGGCTGTAAAGCAGGGCATAATACAGCTGCAATGCTGGAATCCGCGGGATTTTACCACGGATAAACATCGCACTGTGGATGACCGGCCTTATGGTGGTGGCCCGGGAATGCTGATGATGGTGCAGCCGCTGACTGATGCAATCAGAGCAGCAAAGCAGGCAGCAGGTGGTAAGGTTCACACGGTTTATCTTTCGCCGCAGGGCAGAAAGCTGGATCAGAAAGGTGTGGCTGAACTGGCAACGCATTCTAAACTGCTGTTAGTAGCAGGCCGTTACGAAGGAATAGATGAGCGCGTAATTGAAACCGAAATTGATGAAGAATGGTCAGTCGGTGATTATGTGCTAAGTGGAGGCGAATTGCCCGCGATGATACTGATTGATGCGGTATCGCGTTTAGTACCTGGTGTACTGGGGCATGATTTATCAGCAGAGCAGGACTCGTTTGCTACTGGTTTGCTGGATTGCCCTCACTATACAAGGCCGGAAGTGTTAGCAGACAAACAGGTTCCGTCAGTTTTACTGAGTGGTAACCATGAAAATATAAGACGCTGGCGTCTGAAGCAGGCTCTTGGCAGAACCTGGTTAAGACGGCCGGATATGTTAAATTCCCTGGCTCTGACTGAGGAGCAACGTCGGTTACTGGCTGATTTTCAAAAAGAAAACCAGCAACAGCAGCAGACGGGGCAGCAGGAAGACAGTTAACTCCAGGTAAAGTGAGATTGTTATGAGCAAAGTTAGCCAAAACATCATCAAACAACTTGAACAGGAACAGTTGAAAGACAACATTCCTCCATTCGCTCCAGGTGACACTGTAGTGGTTCAGGTTAGAGTTAAAGAAGGTGACAAAACCCGTTTACAGGCTTATGAAGGCGTTGTTATCGCTAAACGTAACCGTGGTCTGCATTCTTCTTTCACCGTACGTAAAATCTCTAATGGCGAAGGTGTTGAGCGTGTATTCCAGACGCACAGCCCGCTGGTAGACAGCATCACTGTTAAACGTCGTGGTGCCGTTCGCCGTGCTAAGCTTTACTACTTACGCGATCGTTCAGGTAAATCAGCGCGTATCCGCGAAAAGCTTAACTAAGCTGTTTTCAGGGCTGACAATTGTCAGCCCTTTTTATTTATGCTGCCATCTTCCCCTCTGCCTGAACCAATACTGCAACTGTTGCAGGGACAGCTGGAAACGCTGTTGCTACAATCTGACACTACAGTAACAGAGCAATACCTGTTACAACGGCTGGGGCTAAAACTACAGACTACCGAAGCAGAATCTGCCGAATATACGTTATTCCGCCGGCACTTTATCCTTTACCATTTGTTATACCGTATTCAGCACCAGTGGATACAGCAGCAAACCGCCTGTCTGAAAATAGGATTGGCCAGGGTCGAGATTACCGACTGGCACAGTGCTGTTTTCCCTCAATACACTGATAACAAGGCTGCCTATTACCTGAACTGGCAAAACTATTATCAAATGTCAGCAGAGGCATTATCTGCCAGGATTGAACAATTCTGGCAGGCGTTTGCAACTGATGCCTATAATTCTGAATCATCACTGTCCCTGACCGAAGCCCTGGCTTGTCTGCCGGTATGCTGGCCTTGCTCTGCCGGTGAGCTCAGAAAAGCTTACCGTCAACAGGCGTTGTTGCATCATCCTGATAAAGGCGGTGATACTGCCACTTTCCAGCAGCTACAACAGGCTTATCAGCGGTTATTGCGGGAATTAAGCGTTCTGTGATTCTGATGTACAGATAATTGTACGAAATTTGTTTTATCAATTATTTTTACTTCTTTTGCCAATCCTGATGTTTGCAGGGTTGACTTGCTTTTTTATGGAAAGTACCATGCCTTTATTGTAATTAAATAAATACGTGTTGTATTAAAAAGTTTACGTTTAAATGTGCGGCCACGATATCCTGCGTTTTTACCTATGCTTTCATACCTGCAACACCCTTAAATTGAGTTGATAACAGCATGAGTAAAATAGTTGATGATTTAAGAATCGTGGCAGAAAGGCCACTGAGTTCGCCTGCCGTATTAAAAAAGGTTCTGCCGCTGTCAGAAAGCGGAGCGCGTTTTATACAAAAAGCCAGAACGGATATTGCTGATATTATTCATGGCCGTGACAAAAGGTTGCTGGTGGTAACAGGCCCATGCTCTATTCATGATCCGGTAGCTGCCATGGAATATGCAAACCGGCTGAAAGTGCTGCAACAGCAATATGAAGACAGCCTGTACATTGTGATGCGGGTTTACTTCGAAAAACCCCGTACTACCGTCGGCTGGAAAGGTTTTATTAATGATCCGCATCTGGATGACTCATTCGATCTGGAAACCGGCCTGACCTGGGGGCGCGAATTACTGCTGAAAATGGTAGCGCTGGAACTGCCGGTAGCAACTGAAGCATTAGATCCTATCAGCCCACAGTACCTGTCTGATTTAATTTCATGGTCAGCTATCGGGGCCCGTACTGTTGAATCACAGACCCACCGGGAAATGGCCAGTGGTTTGTCTATGCCGGTCGGCTTTAAAAATGGTACTGACGGCAATCTGAATATTGCACTGAATGCCTTACAGTCAGCTGCCAGCCCTCATAGTTTCTTCGGTATCAATCAGCGCGGGGAAGTCAGCCTGGTACAAACCGCCGGTAACCCTGACGGCCATATTATTTTACGTGGTGGGGCCAAGCCTAACTATGATGCCGACAGTATTAATGCAGCATCGGCAGCGCTTGAAAAGCTGAAGTTGCCCCAGGCGATAGTGGTAGATTGCAGTCATGGTAATTCAAATAAAGATCATACCCGGCAAGGTCTTGTGGCTGAAGAAGTATTACGGCAACGTCTGGCAGGAAACCATTCTATTATCGGCATTATGCTGGAGAGCCATTTATTTGCCGGCCGGCAGGATATTGTTAATGGCAGGGCCGCGAAATACGGCGTTTCGGTAACAGATGCCTGTATTGACTGGGATACCAATGCTGAACTGCTGGCCGTATTACACCAGCGAATGCAGCCTGTAGTGGTGGCCGCCTGATGACAGATAACCGGGCACAGCAGGCACTGCAACCTTTACGGGAAAAGATTGATCAACTGGATACCGAGCTGGTACGGCTACTGGCTGAACGGGCTAAGGTTACGGCCCGGGTTGGATTGGTGAAGCAGCAATATGCTTTGCCGGTTTATGTGCCGGAGCGCGAGCAGGCCCTGCTGAAAGCCCGCAGGTTACAGGCAGAGCAGCAGCAACTGTCGCCTGAGCTGGTTGAAGATGTGTTACGCCGGGTGATGCGTGAGTCGTACCAGACTCAGGAGTCCGGCTTTGTCTGCTGCCGCGAAGGTGGTGGTAAGGTGGTGATTGTCGGGGGAGGCGGTGCGCTTGGGCAGCGTTTTGCCAGCCTGTTCCGTCGTTCCGGTTATCAGGTTGAAATTCTCGAAAAATCAGACTGGCCAAAAGCGGAAACCCTGTGTCGCGGCGCCGTTCTGGTACTGCTGGCTGTACCTATTACATTAACGGAACAACTGACTAAGCAGTTACCGCCACTTGCACCTGACTGTGTACTGGCAGATATCACCAGTATTAAAGCCGGACCTTTGCAGGCTATGCTGACACAGCATCAGGGGCCGGTACTGGGCTTACACCCGATGTTCGGGCCTGATATTACTAATCTGGTAAAACAGCTGGTGGTAGTTTGTCATGGCCGGGAAGCGTCACAATACCAGTGGCTATTGCAGCAACTGAAAGTCTGGGGGGCGGAACTGGCAGAGCGTGATGCACAGGAGCATGACAAACTGATGCAGCTGATTCAGGCCATGCGCCATTTCTCATCACTGGTTTATGGCGTACATCTGGCACAGGAAAAAGCCGATCTGCAACAACTGCTGGCACTGAGTTCGCCTATTTACCGGCTGGAACTGGCAATGGTCGGGCGTTTGTTTGCACAAAATGCTGAGCTTTATGCCGATATTATGTTGTCATCATCGGCGGTAACCACCTTGCTGGAGCGTTACCATCAGCGCTTTGAACAACTGCTTATTTTGCTGAAAAAACAGGATAAAGCAGGTCTGATAGCGGCTTTTGCTGAAGGTCAGCAGTTCTTTGGTGAGCTTGCGGCGCAGTTTCTGCTGGAAAGCAAACAACTGTTACAAAAGGCGGCAGACAGCCGGAGTTAATCTGCCAGGTATTTGTGTTGTAGTGTCATCAGGCCGGGCCTGATGACACCTTGCCACGCTTGTCAGCTTTGTTGTTCGTCTGCATTAAGATCATAGAAATCTTTAATGATTTGCCAGGCATCTTCCGGGGTATCAACAAACTGGATCAGCTCCAGATCCTCCTGGCTGATTAAGCCTTCTTCTGCCAGCATTTCAATATTGATCAGTTTTTTCCAGAAATCACTGCCATAGAGTATTACCGGTACTCTTTCCACTTTTTTGGTCTGGATTAATGTTAAGGTTTCAAACAGTTCATCCAGCGTACCAAACCCGCCGGGGAATGCGAGCAGCGCTCTGGCGCGTTGCAAAAAGTGCATTTTCCGTATTGCAAAATAGTGAAACTGAAAGCAGAACTCAGGAGTGATATAAGGGTTAGGATGCTGCTCTTTGGGCAACACGATATTCAGGCCGATACTTTTACCACCGGCAATCAGAGCACCTCTATTTGCTGCTTCCATAATACCGGGGCCACCGCCACTGATAATGGTCAGGGCACACTCAGGCCGGGTGCAGCTATGGCGGGTAACCAGCTCTGAGAATAGCTGGGCTGCCTGATAATAAGCACTGTTTTTCAGTTGTAACTTCGCTGCGGCCAGCTGTTGTCTGAACCGGGGGTTATCAGGTGATTGCTGAACCGCCTGCTCTGCCTGAGTCAGTTGTAACTGAGCCTGTTCCGGGGAGAGAAAACGGGCACTGCCAAAAACGACTATAGTGGCATTAATCTGATGTTGTTCCAGCACCAGCTGTGGTTTCAGGTATTCCAGCTGCAGCCTTACATGACGCAGTTCGTCTTGCATCAAAAAATCAGGATCAGCAAAAGCAAGGCGATAGGAGCTATGATCCTGAAGTTTTTCAATAGCTTCCAGAGATTGTCTGGCAGACACCATATGGCGTTGGTAAAGTTGATTATGATCAGACATCAGAACTCCTTTGGTCATTTGAATCAGCTGCACAGTATAGAGCTTTTATGATATTTTTATGACAGTAATTATGATGCCGCCAGAGAATTTGCCGGTAATCAGTTTGTGATATTAACGGCATAGCTGCTAAGGAATGTTATGTGGTCTGACAGTGTCATTGTTTTTGGTGCCATAGGGTTGATTCTGCTGGGAATGGACTGGATTAGCAATGGCCTGAAAACCGCTGCCGGTCCGGGTCTGCTCCATTACCTGCAACGCTGGACGGCCAAACCGGTGCAGGGGCTGACCGTGGGTATCGTTTCAACTGTTGCCGTACAGTCTTCGACGGTAACGACTGTGGCGGTAATAAGCTTTGTCAATGCGGGGATTCTGTCGTTGTACCATGCAGCCTATGTTATTTATGGCAGCAATATTGGTACTTCCGTCACTGGCTGGTTCGTGGCGCTGATAGGTTTGCAATTTAAGGTAGAACTGCTGGCCATGCCAATGGTTGGCCTTGGTGCTTTGCTGAAGCTGTTTTCCCGCTCTGTCAGGCAACAGGGGCTGGGTGAGGGCCTGATTGGCTTCGGGGTGTTCTTTCTGGGCATCGGTTTTATGAAAGACAGCTTTGATGCTGCTTTTGTGGGGCTGGAATTTTCCTATCTGGATGCCCTGGGGTTTGCCGGGCTGTTACTGGCAGTACTACTGGGTACAGTGCTCAGCGTTGTGATGCAGGCTTCGGTGGCGGTAATTGCCATGGCGATTACCGTGGTTAACAGCGGGTTAATTTCACTGGAAGTGGCTTCAGCGATTGTAATTGGTGCAAGTATAGGTACAACATCAACTGCCATTATGTCAACGCTGGCGGCCACCGCTCAGGCTAAAAGGCTGGCCTGGCTGCATGTTATTTTTAATCTGCTGACCGGGTTGATTGCATTATTGTTGCTCAGTCCGTTATTGTGGATTCTGACAACAGTGCAGTTATGGTTTATGGATTCCGTCCAGGCTGCTGTTACCCTGGCGCTTTATCATACTCTGTTTAAAATAGTGGGCGTAATGCTGATCTGGCCGTTTACCGGCAGGCTGGTGAGCTGGCTTAATAAACGCTTTCAGCGCAAAAGTATGTTACAACTGGATAGTCTGGATGATTCCAGCCTGTTACTGCCTGAGGTGGCGTTAAAAACATTAAGTATGGAAAACCTGCGGGTAGCTAAACTGATTGCCGGACAAGCGCTGTTACTGAGCCAGGGACGGGATATTAACAGTGGTATCGACCAGATCCGGCAGTTGCAGCGAACGCTGTCCGATTATGTGGTGAAGCTGGTGAAACAGCCGTTGTCTGATCAGGAAGCCGCCATACTGAATAAACTGGTTCAGAGCCAGTTACGGCTGGATATGGTGGTGCAGTTAATGCCTCATCTGGTTCAGCATCAGCGCAGAGAGCCGGGGGCGCTGGAGCCGGAACAGGTATTATGGAAATGCCTGGAAACTGTCAGCTTGCCGGAGGATGCGGCAGAAGTAAGGCAGATTTACCGTGAATTATCGAAGTGGCGTGAACAGCATAAAAAGGCACTGTACAAACAGGTGCTGAGTGAACACCTCAGTAATGATCAAGTGGGTGATAAGTTAATTCATCATGCTGAATTACGCCGTTTTAATCAGCAACTGACAAAGGCGATGCTGGTATTCGGGCGTCTTAAAAACCGTTTAGATAAGCCTGCTGCACCTGTCTCAGAGGAGAATAATAATGCCAGTTAATGCAACCTTACAGTTTATCGGGGGCGCACAACAGGTTACCGGTTCCTGCTATCTGCTGGAATTTAACGGCAGTAAAATTCTGCTCGACTGCGGTATGGTGCAGGGAGCTGATCAGATCCGGGAATGGCATAAATTCCGTTTTGCTTTCCGGCCGGAACAGATTGAGCTGGTCATTTTGTCACATGCCCATATCGACCACAGCGGTTTGTTGCCGTTACTGGTTGCCAGGGGGTTTAGCGGGCGGATTCTGTGTACGCCGGGTACTGCCGCTTTGCTACCGGTATTGCTGAAAGATTCTGTGCACCTGTATCTGAAAGATCTGGAGTGGCAGAACCGTAAAGCTGCCAGATCAGGCAGAAAGATGGTTGATCCGGTCCTGTCGTTACGGGATGTTGAGCGGGTAGCGGCATTGTGTCAGCCGGTGAAATACAAACAACGGTTTTTTCCGTTACCGGGAATGGAGCTGGAATTTGCTGATGCCGGGCATATTCTGGGCTCGGCTATTACCCAGCTGTGGCTCAAAGGCAAACAGGCAATGCGTCAGCTGGTATTTTCCGGCGATCTTGGTAATCCGGCAACGGTGCTGATGAATGATCCGGTCAGTATTGAACAGGCTGATATCGTACTGATGGAAAGTACTTACGGTAACCGCGATCATCAGAACGTCGAAAGCTCCCTGGAAGAACTTGCCACAGCACTTGAACAGGCATACGAAGATGGCGGTAATGTGTTTATTCCGGCTTTTGCACTGGGGCGCTCACAGGAAATTATCTACTATCTGGCCGTGCTATACCGTCAGGGCCGCCTGAAACAGCGGCTGGTATTTCTGGACAGCCCGATGGCAATCAGTATCACCCGTATTTATGATGAGTATATCCAGAGTCTGGATCAGAAGGATCTGGAAGTATTACGCAGAGGGCGTAATTCAGTAGAGCAGATTCTGCCAATTCTGCGGCTGTCTGAAACCGCTGAGGATTCGGCAGCCATAAACCGCATCAGTGGTGGTGCTATCGTCATTGCCGGTAGCGGTATGTGTAACGGCGGTCGTATTGTTCATCACCTGAAACATAACTTATGGAAAAGCACTAATCACCTGATCTTTGTCGGCTTTCAGGCACAGGGAACCCTCGGGCGGCGGCTGGTTGATGGTGAGAAACGGGTTAAACTGTTTGGGCAGGATATCGTGGTAAAAGCCCGGATCCATACTATCGGTGGTTTTTCTGCACATGCCGGGCAGTCAGAATTACTGGAATGGGCAACAGCGATTAATGGTAATCCGGTGTTTTATCTGGTGCATGGCGAGCAGGAGGCACAACAGGTATTACAGCAGAAACTGGCAGAGTCCGGTATTACGGCCCATATCCCGGCTAAAGGTGATGTTATTGAGCTGTAAGTACTGCTGAATTATTTTGCTATTCCCAGGAATACTGCTAAACAGCGGTCTATTTCTTGTGCCGTTACATAATCAATGCTGCCAAGATGTTTACCCGCTTTTTCTCTGGGTATGGTTAAAGCCTTGTCTATCATGATCTGCGATTGTTGGGTCAGGCCATTATTTGCGGCTGGCTCAACAGTTACTCTGATAAGCGGGGCATCAACTATTTTTGAGGTTACGGGTAAAATAGTAATGCTTGGATGCTGACTGAAGTTATCCGATTGTATAACCAGTGCCGGACGTGGCTTACCGTAATCCCCCTGAACGGCTACAGTAATTAAATCGCCACGCTTCATTCCCAGCCCTTAATATCGTTCAGCGCATCGTTTGTTATTGCCGTCAGCTCAGCGTCAGCCTTATCACTGGCAGCCACTATCTGACTTTGTCGGCGGCATTCTGCGGCGAAATTTGCGCCTCTGGTGTCTGGCACCCAAATTTGTACCGGGCGCAACCCAGCCTTCCTTAGCCGCTCTCTGTGTTGCTGAACTCGTGTTGCTACAGTTGGCATATTGGGATCCTCCCTTGTTACATGAAACGTAATATAGCGCTATTTGTTTCATGTAACAACTAATATAAAGCTGGTATATCTGATAAGATTGAAGCCCATATTGCTATAGGCCAGTTTTTATGACAGCTCCGGTTTTAGCCGGTATTCACCATGTTGCAATTATTTGCAGTGATTATCCGCGTTCGAAACAATTTTATACCACGGTACTGGGGTTTAAGGTGCTGGCAGAAAATTACCGGGCAGAGCGTGATTCGTGGAAGCTGGATCTGCAACTGCCTGATGGCAGCCAACTGGAGTTGTTCAGTTTTCCCGGTGCCCCGGCCAGGCCAGGCAGGCCGGAAGCGCAGGGTTTGCGCCATCTGGCTTTTAAGGTGGCAAATGTGCAGCAGTTTGCTGACTATCTGACAGAGAAGGGGATTACGGTAGAACCTATCCGTACAGATCCTTACACCGGTAAGTGTTTTACCTTCTTTCAGGATCCGGACGGCCTGCCGCTGGAGCTTTATCAGCTTTAAAGTATCTGACGATGGCAGAGCCATCAGTCAGATACGGATATGTTATGCCGGATTAACCGGAGTCGCTTCAATATCTTCGCTTGGATAACAGCCCAGTACTTTGACAAAACGGGTAATGGGGTTCAGTTCTTCCAGTGCTCTGGTCATGGCGTAATCGCTGAGGTTGGCAAAGACATCAACATAAAACATTTCTTCCCACGGGTTGCCGGGAATTGGCCGGGATTCCAGTTTACTCATGCTGATACCATGTTGTTTCAGTACCAGCAGCGCTTCAACTAATGCCCCGGGCTGCTGGCCTGTATACATAATAAAGGTCGTTTTGGCCGGAATTGCTTTGGCAACGGTTACCGCTTTGCGGGCAGCGATAATAAAGCGGGTGACATTATCTTTCTGGTTGGTCAGATCACGGGCCAGTACATCCAGCTCATAAATTCTGCCGCCTTCTTCGCTGCCTAGGGCTACCACTGTCGGATCCTGCTGTTGTTTTACCTGGTTAAGAGCATCAGATGAACTGGCGCAGTATTCTATTTTCACATTTGACAACCCCTGCAGGTAGTAACTGCACTGGGCAATAACCTGAGGGTGAGAGCAAATTTTACGCACTTTGCTCAGATCTGTTCCGGGTAAGCCCAGTAAGCAGTGGGCTACCGGTTGGGTGAGTTCTCCGACAATCGACAGCCGGGTTTGCTGCAATAAGTCATAGACTTCATTGATACTGCCGGAAGAGGTGTTTTCTATCGGCAATACCGCATAATCGGCATGGCCGGTTTCTACCGCCTGCACTATTTCATTAAAACTGTCACAGCTGATATCAATCAGTTTTTCAGCCCGGCGGGTAAAGTATTTTTGGGTGGCCAGGTAACTGTAAGAGCCTTTGAGCCCCAGAAATGCCACCCGGCATACCGGTCCTTGTTCGCCATTCAGCTGGCCCTGAACTTTGGCCTGCTGTTGCAATACCGAGTCTTCGATAATGACGTGATAAATACGGGTAATGTACTGGGCGTCCAGTTCCAGTGTTTTGCCTTTTTCAATCAGTGACAGCAGCAGTTCTTCTTCCCGTTTTTGATCGCGTATCGGTTTGTTCTGGGCCAGTTTGGCATCGGCAACGGCCAGTGCCAGCTTACGGCGGCGCGACAACAGGTTCAGCAGCTGTTGATCTGTATCACTGATGGCCTGTCGTATTTCGGTTAATTCCATGGTTGAATCCTCTGTACAAAAGTGTTCAGTAAGCAAAAAAAAACCTCCCGTGGGGGAGGTTTTCCGGTAAATTCTGCGCGCGCAGCTCACCACCTCCCATTTTGGGTGGTAAAGCTAAAAAAGTTAACAGCGCGGCTAATCATGTTCATGTTGCTTACAATATTCCGTCTGGATGGCTAAAGTCAACCCCGTGGCACTAAAGTAAGCTGGTATTTTCTTTCTCCGGGCAAAAATGGCAGAGGTACTTCGTTCAGCCAGTACTGGTGATCAGCCCGGTAAAAAGGAGATAACGGGTGTCCTGACTGACCTGCCGGTATTGTCAGGATACCGAGTTGCTCTTGTCCCGGTGCCACTACCATACGTTGCGACTGCCCTGAGGCCGGACGCTGAACTCTTGGCATATGGCTGTCTCCGGCCAGTTCGCTGGCTGGCATATTCAGCCAGCCACCAAGCACCGGAATAGCGGAGCTGAGCGGGTGTTTAATATTGGCCAGATTCTGTTTGCCCCACTGAGCCTGTTTCAGCGGTGTGTCATGTTGTTGCAGTCTGGCCTGACTTTGCAGTAAGGCGGTGAGCAGTAATTCGTCCCAGTCAGAAAATTGTTCGGGCAGGGTATCGGGGCGGCGTTGTTGCAGCAGAGCCCAGCCTGGTGTTTCCAGTGAATATTTCAGATCGAGACTGCGGCTGCCATGTTGTTCCAGATAAGCCGATAAGGGGGCAAAAAGTAATTGCAGGGTAGTTTCCCGGAATGTTCTTACCAGGGTATAACCAACGGCATCGGTAGCTGCTGCATGCGAGCTTTGTACAATAAACTGCCGGTATTGCTGCAGCTGATGCTCCTGGATGATTTCCGGAGTCAGGATACTGAGCAGGAGTTTTTTCCAGCGTTCCAGCATTATGGCTCTGTTATCCAGTTGTATTTTATGCAGCAACTGCTCATCAAGTACATCATGAGCAAACAGGCCGTCACGGATCTGCCAGCTGCGGGCGCCTAAGTCGTAACCACCGTTACCCAGTAACTGATACATGTCGCCACCAACAGTGCGGGCGTTGGCGGTCCATAATCTGCCGGATTCAGGGTTTATCAGTTTGGGTTGCTGTTGCGGATCTATATAGCCATCCCAGTAATTCTGGTTGTCAGTCCAGTCTTGTGCTGTATCCCAGTCAGTTAACTGCCGTCTGGGGATCTGCCCCATAATGGTCCAGCCGATATTGCCCTGCCGGTCAGCGACCAGCAGGTTCTGGGCCGGTATACCTGTTGCCGGGCCAATTTCCAGCGCCTGGGCCACATTGGTGACTTTTTCCAGTTGCATCAGCTTAAAGTTTACTGCGGTACGGGCATAACCTGCCCAGTGCAGCGCATAAGACATGCCGTTACCAAATTTCAGCAAAGGCCCCCATTGGGTTTCGGGCAGTTGCAGGGCATGATCAGGGCCGTTTTTAACTTTTATGCTGTCGTAATGGTAAATTAATGGCTGCCAGCCATCAGCAGTCTTATAGCGTTTGCCGTCGTCAGATAATGTCACTTTTACCAGATCATGCCAGTCTGCCGTACTGTTGGTGAATCCCCAGGCGATCTTGCCATTGGAGCCGACCACTATGGCGGGGGTGCCGGGCATACTCAGGCCGGTGACCTGATGTAATACCGAATTTTCACGCCAGTTAAGCTGGGCTTTATACCAGGTGCCGGGAACGCGGATCCCCAGATGCATATCATCAGCCAGAATAGCAGAACCATGAGGTGTCAGCTGACCACTGACGGCAAAATTATTACTGCCGATATCTGTGCTGTCTTTCAACAGGCAGTCATGGCAGGCAGTAAGCGCCCGCAGTACCGAAGGGTAGGGAGTATCAGGTACGGGTATTGGTTGTACTGTGCTGTTATCAATGGCTGCCTGCCAATCGGCGCTGTGTTGCTGCAGAAAAGTCAGCCATTCTGCCGGCAGAGTGTTTTCTAACAGGGTCATGGCATATTCGTCACGTCCCAGTTCGCCCTGCAATTCCAGATACATACTGTAAATTATCAGCAGGGAATCGGTTTCCTGCCAGGGCTGCGGTTGCTGCTGTAGCAGCCAGTATTCAAAAGGGGGCAGCGTGAGGCTGCTCAGGCCATCATTAACTCCCCGGGTATAGGTGCTGAGTAATTCCAGCTCTGGCAGAGTGAAATGCTCCAGCGCCTGCCGGGCTCTTTCCCTGAAACGGTGCTGGCGTTGTCTGATATCTGCCGGCAGGGCAATACTGCCAAACAGTTCTGCCAGTTCCCCGGCAGCGTTACGTCTGGATAAATCCATCTGGAAAAAACGTTCCTGTGCATGCGCATAACCCAGGGCATAGGCTGCATCGCTGCGGTCTGCTGCTTTAACTGTCAGATAACCCAGCTGATCACGCTGCAATAAGGTGTTACTGGCAACCGCGGCGGTATGTTCTCCCTGATAGTCAGGTAAACTCAGCCGCAGGGCGCCATATAATGTGGCAACGGCCAGAATAAACAAAGTGAATAAGGTCAACACTAACCATTTTATCCAGTTCATATCTGCTGCTCATTAGTCTAAAATCAAAAAGTTAGCATACTAGGGAGTAAGCGTAATGCAACAGAAAATAAAAATCTGGGATTTTGCCGTAAGGTTTTTTCACTGGAGTCAGGTGTTGCTGCTGGCAGGGTTATGGTACACCGGTGAACAGGGCATGATGGCCTGGCATCAGTTGCTGGCTTATACACTGGCCGCGGTTTTATTATCGCGGATTATCTGGGGGTTTTGTGGCAGTCAGACGGCCCGTTTCAGCCAGTTTGCCAGCACCCCGCTACAGGCTGTGCGTTATCTGAGGCAGGGGCATGCGGTGGCAGGGCATAATCCGGCATCTTTTTATATGATTATCGCTCTGATTTTACTGGTGCTGTTACAGTTATTAAGCGGGCTGGCAACGTTTGACAACAGTTATATGAGTGATGGACCGCTGGTATCTTACCTGCCGTCTGCCTGGGTAGATGCGGCTTCAGATTTTCATAAGCTGAATATTAATCTTATTTTGTCGGGTGTTGCCATACATGTGCTTGCCGCGTTATGGCACAGCTGGCGTCATCAGAATGTGATTGGTGCTATGTTTACGGGCTCAGCCCGCTTTAAGGCGCCGGTAGCTGCCCCTCAACTGAAAAACAGTATCGGGTATTTTGTGGTAATGGCACTGTTGCTGGTGATTTTTTATTTCTGGCAGGGCCAGAAGCTACTGGCATTGCTGTAGCAATGCCAGTGCAGACGTCTTAATTTTTATATTTATCGTGACAGGCTTTGCAGTTGCGGGAAAAAGTACCAAAAGCCTTACGGATTTCTGCCTGATCGCCGCTGTCAGCTGCCGTTTGCAGTGCGGCGGCGTCAGCGGCTAATTTTGTGCCGCGATCAGTAAAATCACTGAGGTTTTTCCAGATAGCATCTTTAGCATCACCGCCACCTTTTTCTGCACCTGGTACGGTAAAGGCTTCCCACGGCAGGGTGGACAGAGTTGCCAGAGCTGTGGCGCGTTTTTTCACCCGTTCGGCATCATAACTGACATCACCTTTTAACATATCGCCGATATCAGCCATATTGTGGCGGATCAGCTGGAAGCCGGACTGGCGGTATTTTACCGCATCTTTGGCGTCGGTAAAGGCACTGGCTGCATAGACTGAGCTACTCAGTATTGCTGCAACTGTAAGAAGTAACAGTGGTTTTTTCATATGTTCATTCTCTTCTGGTTGATTGTCATGCGATAATGTTAGAGTTATCGGGTATCGCGGTATAGTATCTTGCCAAGAATCAGCGCATTTAACAAATATCAGGTTGTCTAGTGAAGGAAGTCAATTATTCGAAACCAACAGGGATGAATTCACTGGGGCTGAAATTCTCCATTGTGGTCTTTCTGGCTACCGTTTTTGCCGGAGTGCTGATTGGCTATGCAGTGATGTGGATGCAGGAGTTTACGCTGTTAAGTCAGCAGCAAAAGGGTATCGAATACAGTGTACAGCGCTATGCATCACGTTTTGAACAAATGCTGCAACAAAAAGAACAGCAAGTCGTTGCGGTTAGCGAGGCGGTTATCCGGGCGCTGGAGCAACCTGTTAATGAAGTAGCTGCCGGCGATATGCCACAACCGGGAGACGATGGCAGTATCAGGATAATTACGCCGGATTCCGGGGCGTTTATTAACCGCTATGGTAATTTCCGCCAGGTGCAGCATGCCTTTGTACAGACCGGACAGTTATGGCAACAGCTGGCCCCGCTAATGCTACAGGATTTTTCAGGATTTTATTTTGTCTCGCGTGATCATTTTTTGCGGGTGGCACCGGCAGAGCCAGTCAGGGGATTACCGGCCAGTTATCGCTTTGATGCCTTTTATACACAGGCAGACCCCGGGCAGAATCCTTCCCGTTTACCGCAATGGACATCTGCTTACTACAGCAGTATCAGCAAAGTATGGGTAATCAGCCTGCTGGTGCCGGTATATCTGAATGATGAATTTATTGGTATTACCGGTGCCGATTATCGCTTAACTGATATTCTGGCAGATTTGCAGGATGTTCCGTTATGGAACCAGAATAACAATGCATTTCTGTTTGATCAGGACGGCGCTATTATTGGCGCAGAACAACACGATGCTGCCGTTTACCCGGGCGCCAGCGGGCAGGTACTGGCTGAGCCGGTGCTGTATCGTTTTGCTGAAATGGTAGCCCGGAACTCTGCTCAGGCAGCAGATATCTCTGATATGTTGTCTGAACAGCTTATTGCCGCAGCTCCGGTAAAGCAGCTGAACTGGTTTGTGGCAATATATGCCAGCAAAAGCGATATCGTGTCGGAGTTAAGCCAGTTCCGTAATCGCTTAATTGCGGTTTTTGTGTTCGTCGCCATAGTGGTGGCGTTATGCCTGCAGTTTTTTTCCTATCAGTTTATTCTGAAACGGCTTAACCGTTTGTCTGAAGGGGTGGCCAGGCTTAGCCGCGGAGAAATGGACGTTATTCAGCTCGACAGCCGCACAGATGAAATAGGTATGCTGAACCGGGCTTTTGGCCGGATGGCTGCTGAAATCGCCGAGCTTGTCGCCGGGCTTAATGCCAGAATAGAAGAGAAAGAACAGGCGGAGCGTGCCGCCAGAAAATTAAGCAAGGCGGTATCCTTTTCCAGCTCCGGCATTGTGATTACTGATCAGTTTCTGGCGGTGGAATATATCAACCCCTTTCTGACAGAAATGATTGGCTGCAATGCAGAAGCCTTTATCCGTAAACCGCTCAATACGCTGTTTGCTGAAGAGATGTACTATGTCAGCACCGATATTGTACAGACCCTGGCTGAGCGCCAGCACTGGCGTGGCGATATATTGCTGGAGTACAGGGAACGGCAGCTCTGGGTGTCGCTGGCTATTGCGCCAATCCGTGATGAGCGCGGGGAAATCAGTAACTATGTCTGCGCCATGCAGGATATTTCCTTTATCAAACAAAGCCAGAAGCAGATGGAGCAACTGGCATACTACGATGTACTGACCGGCCTGGCGAACCGCAGTTATTTCCGCGATCAGCTGCGTAAGTCAATTGCGATGTCGCAGCGTGGTTATTACAGCTTTGCACTGCTGTATTTTGATCTGGACGAGTTTAAACGGATTAACGATACCCTGGGACATGATGCCGGTGACGAGCTGCTGAAAGAAGTGGCCCGGCGTTTAATTGGTTTGCTGCGACAGGAAGATACCATTGCCCGCCTTGGCGGTGACGAGTTTGCGATAATTTTAAGCGGGATCAGCGATCGGGAACAGGCAGCGGCGATGACAGCCGATTTGCAACAGGCATTTGCGGCTCCGGTAAAACTGGGTACGCATGAGGTATCTATCAGTGCCAGTATCGGTATTACCGTAGCGCCAGAGGATGCTGCAGAAGAAGAAATGCTGCTTAAACATGCTGATCTGGCGATGTACGAAGCCAAAGCCAGAGGCAAAAATACCTATCATTTTTTCAGTAATGATTTAAACGAAGCGGCCAAAGAACGTTTGCTGATTGAGAACGAACTGCGAGAGGCTATCCGTGAAAACCAGTTCCGGCTGTATTTTCAGCCGAAAATTGATATCCGTACAGAAACGATAGTTGGCTACGAAGCGCTGCTGCGCTGGTTGCGTCCTGATAATGTACTGGTACCGCCAGCCCGTTTTATGGCGGTTGCAGAAAGCACCGGCCTGATCGTACAGATTGGTGAATGGGTAGTGCTTGAAGCCTGCCGTTTCCTGTCGCGTCAGCATAGCCGGAGGCATGATGTTACGTTGTCGGTAAATTTATCGGCGCGTCAGTTTAACGATGAAAACCTGCCTGATATTGTTGAACAAATTCTTAAACGTACCGGAGCGAATCCACAGCATTTAATTTTTGAAATTACAGAAAGTATGCTGATGGGTGACACAGATGCGGCTATTAACCAGTTAAATCAGTTAAAACGACTTGGAGTGGCTTTATCTATTGACGACTTTGGTACAGGCTATTCTTCGCTTAATTATTTAAAGCGTTTTCCGGTAGACGAGTTAAAAATAGATCACTCCTTTGTGAAAGATATTCCGGAAGATCGCAACGACATGGATATTGTTGCTGCGATCATCGCCATGGCGCAGAAAATGAACCTGCGTGTGGTCGCCGAAGGCGTGGAAACGGCTGAACAAGTGGAGTTTTTAAGACAAAATACTTGCTACCAGGTTCAGGGCTATTACTTCAGTATGCCACTGGCAGAGCAGGAGCTTAGCTACCTGAACTTTATAATTAATAATTTTTAATTCAGGGAATTTGTTATGACTTCAGCCCGTTTGTCGTTACTCAGCGCGGCGTTATTGGTGAGTGCTGCCAGTTATGCTGATCAGACTTCGCCGTTGCAGGGAATTCGCGATATTACACCAAACCTGGTTGCTCTGACCGGAGCAACCGTGATCACCGAGCCGGGAAAACGGCTTAATGATGCTACGGTATTAATTGCTGATGGCCGCATTGTCCAGGTTGGCACCGGTATTCATGTGCCGGCCGGATATCAGCAGATAGATGCCAGCAGCTACTATATTTATCCTGGCTTTATCGATCCTTATACCCAGTACGGTATTAAAACTGAGAAAGCGGCGGAACAGGCCCGTGGCCGGGGCAAGCCGGTTTACCAGAATGAGCGCAAAGGTGGCAATGCCAGTAATGGTGCCATTCACGCTGAGCGCAGCTGGGTAAGCGACTTTGTGCCGGATAAAAAAGAAGCTGAAGCCCTGCAGCAACTGGGTTTTACCGCAGTACAGTCTGCCAGGCTGGACGGTATTTTCCGTGGCAGGGCTTTTGTCAGTTCTCTGGGCGAAGGTATTGCCAATCAGTTGATCCTGAAAACCGACAGCAGCCAGTTTATGTCTTTCAGTAAGGGCAGTTCGGTACAAAGTTATCCGTCATCGCTGATGGGCAGTATAGCCCTTATCCGGCAGACACTGAGCGATGCACAATGGTATCAGCAGGCTTATGGTAAGACCGACGTCCGTTACCTGGGGGCGCCGGTGGAATATAACGCCGCGCTGGCCAGTCTCAGTCATCCTGAGCAGCAAAGTATGGTTTTTGAAAGTGCGGATGAACGTGCGCTGTTAAGAGCTGATAACCTGCTGAAAGAATTCAATATTAAAAATGCCGCTATCGTCGGTTCCGGTTATGAATATGCCCAGTTGCAGGCAGTAAAGAACACCGGCCGGACCCTGATTCTGCCATTAAGTTTTCCGGCGGCACCGGAAGTTAATCAGCTGGCGGATCAACTTGATGTCTCGCTGGCCGATTTACGCCACTGGGAGCGTGCTCCTGCCAATACCGCTGAACTGGCAAAAGCCGGTGTACCTTTTGCACTGACCACCTATAAGCTGGATAAAAAAGACCAGTTCTGGCCAAACCTGCGTAAAGCCGTACAGTACGGGCTGCCGGAAGATAGCGCCCTGGCGGCACTGACCACCGTACCTGCCCGTTTAACCGGACTTAGCAGCCAGTTGGGTAAAATAGCGGCTGGTTATCAGGCTGATCTGGTGGTTGCCAGCGGTAATTTATTTGCTGACGGTGAAATTGTGGCTACCTGGGTACGCGGACAACAGCAACAGTTCAAAGCATTACAGCCTGTCGGTTTTGCCGGTGAATATCAGGTTGAAGTATCAGGTAAAGCGATACAGCTGACCCTGACCGGTAAGGATAACAAATTATCCGGACATGCCCGCATTGCCGGCAGCGCTGATAAAGATGCGGAGGTAAAACTGCAGCATGTGCATACGCACCAGCAGCAACTGCATTTTGCACTGGATTTAACTGAGCTGACCGGCGAAAAACAGTATGCCCAGTTCAGCGGTGTATTACAGAACAATACCCTGAGCGGCAAACTGGCCGCTGCCGGCACGGTAACTGCCCTTAGTGCCGAACGTCAGCCATTAACCAATGGAGCAGCCAAAAAAGCAGCAGTGAAAAAGCCTGCTGAATTTGCATCACAGCTGACTTACCCGAACCGGGCTTTTGGTTTAGCCGCTGTACCGCAGCAACAGAACGTACATATCAAAAATGTCACGGTATGGACTGCCGAAGCAAGCGGTATTCTGGAAAATACCGATGTGCTGGTGCGTAACGGCAGGTTTGAGCGGATTGGTAAAGATCTGGCAACGCCACGCGGTTATCTGGTGATTGATGGTGCCGGCCGCCATTTAACCCCGGGCATTATTGACGAACACTCACACGTTGCAATTGAAATGGGCGTAAACGAAGGTACAGATGCGGTAACGTCTGAAGTGCATATTGGTGATGTACTGAATGCTGATGATATTGGCATGTACCGTGGGTTGGCAGGTGGTACTACAACCGCTCAGCTGTTACATGGCAGTGCCAACCCTATCGGCGGTAAGGCCCAGATTATTCAATACCGCTGGGGTGAAACCGCAGAGAAACTGAAGTTTAAAGATGCGCCGGCCAGTATCAAGTTTGCTTTAGGTGAAAACGTAAAACAATCAAACTGGGGTGAGGCCTTTACCATTCGTTACCCGCAAACCCGTATCGGGGTGGAAACCACTATTCGTGACGCGTTCCAGGCAGCCAAAGAGTATAAAGCTAGCTGGCAGGCTTATAACAAGCTGTCCCGCCGTCAGCAGGCAGATATTGCACCGCCGCGCATTGATTACCGTTTACAGACGCTGGTAGAAATTCTGGATAAAGAACGGTTTATCCATACTCACTCTTATGTTGCTTCTGAAATTCTGATGCTGATTGAATTAGCAGAAGAAACCGGTTTCAGCGTAACCACATTTACCCATATTCTGGAAGGCTACAAAGTGGCAAAAGAAATGAAGGCACATGGCTCCAGCGTGTCTACGTTTGCTGACTGGTGGGCGTATAAAATGGAAGTACAGGATGCCATTCCTACTAATGCCTGCATGATGGCAGAGCAGGGGCTGAATGTCAGTATCAACTCTGACAGTCCTGATTTACAGCGGCGTTTAAATCAGGAAGCGGCCAAATCAGTGGCTTATTGCGGTATGGACCAGCATGAAGCCTTAAAAATGGTCACGATTAACCCGGCGCAGCAACTGAAAATTGATGATAAAACCGGTTCAGTCAAAGTGGGTAAACAGGCAGACTTTGTACTGTGGAGCGGTCATCCGCTGTCGGTATACAGCCATGCCCAGCAAACCTGGATCGACGGCACCAGATATTTTGATGTCGGGCAGGATGCCCTGATGCAACAACAGGTCGAGGCAGAAAAACAGGCACTGATCCAGAAAGTGCTGGCAGCAGGTGAAAGTGCCAGACAGGGCAGTAAAGGTACTTACAAGAAAGATGAACCGATCTGGCATTGTGATGATCAGGCCGACTGGCTGCATCTTGGCTTTTCTCACTGATTAAGGAGCTGCAACATGACACTGAATAAGAAAGTCTTATCTCTGACCAGTTTACTGGCCGTTATTGCTGCCGGTGCTTCAGCTCACGATCTGATCCCGGGAAAAGCACAGACTGCACCGGTATTACTGAAAGGGTTAACGGTACATACCGTGACTAACGGGGTGCAGGAACAAACCGATGTGCTGTTTGAGCAGGGTAAAATTACCGCTATAGGCCAGAACCTCAGTGCGCCGGCCGGAGCCGAGGTTCTGGAATTGCAGGGTAAACATCTGTATCCGGGGCTGATCGCCAGTGCAAACCAACTGGGGTTAATTGAAATTGAAGCCGTACGTTCAACTAACGATACCACTGAAATTACCCAGACTAATCCGGATATCCGGGCCAAAGTAGCCTATAACGCTGATTCAGAGGTTATTCCTACCATTCGCAGTAATGGTTTCAGCTACAGCCTGATTTATCCGGCAGGGGAAATGCTGATGGGGCAGTCGGCACTGATGCAGCTGGATGCCTGGAATTATCTGGATGCGGTTGTCAGTGACAAAACCGGGATGCATGTGCGCTGGCCGAATGCCGGCAGCCTGGGGTCACGCTGGAATCCTAAACCGGCGGCTGAAGTACGCAAAGAGAATGAGCAGAAGCTGAAACAGTTACAGCAGCATTTCAAAAATGCCAAAGCTTACTTTGATGCTGAGCAGGCCGGACTTAACCGTGGCGTGGATTCACGCTGGCAGGCGATGATCCCGGTATTTAAAGGTGAACTGCCACTTTTTGTACACGCGGATGACGAGCGCCAGATCCGCCAGGCAATGTTGCTGGCAACAGAATACGGGCTGAAGCTGAATATTGTCGGTGGCCGTGACAGCTGGCGGATGGCTGAAGAGTTGGCAGCCGCTGATGTAGCGGTAATTTACACTTCACCTTATGGTCTGCCGACCCGGGCAGACGAAGCCTATAATCAGGCGTTCAGAACGCCGGCAGTACTGGCACAGGCCGGTGTGAACTTTGCGTTGTCGCTGGATGGTTACTGGGATACCCGTAACGTAGTGTACGCGGCAGGACAGGCAACGGCGTTTGGGCTGACACCTGAGCAGGCACTGCGTTCTGTGACGATTAATGCAGCGCAGATTGCCGGGGTAGCCGACCGGATTGGCAGTATTGAAGTAGGCAAAGCTGCCAGCCTGGTAGTGTCTGACGGTGATATTTTTGACTACCTGACGCATAAAGTCCGCTATATGTGGATTGATGGCCGGGCGGTTGATCTGAATAACCGCAACAAACAGCTGCATGATAAATATCAGCAGCGTTATCAGCAGTCTGAATAAACTGACAGTGTAGTACGGAATACCAGCCTGTCCCGTATGACAACGGGCTGGCTGGTAGTGTTTTTTAAGGAATAAGAATGAAGTTAACATTTTCTGCCTTGGCCGCTTTATCGTTGGCGGGGCTTATTGGTTGTGCCACGGTTGCACACAACCACCCTGCTGTTCAGCAAAAAGCCAGTGCTGATGCTATCGAAGCGCACCTGCGTTTTCTGGCGTCTGATGAACTGGAAGGGCGTGATACCGGCAGTCGCGGGCATCAGATCGCGTCATTGTATCTGGCAACTCAGCTACAGCAACTGGGGCTGCAACCAGCCGGAGATAATGGTAGTTACTTCCAGCAGGTGCCTTTGCGTCAGGCGCGTTTAGTTCCGGGCAGCGTCGGACTGACAGTACATAATGGCGGACAGGATACTGCTCTGGCTTACCCTCAAGCCTTTTTTACCGGCCCTGACTTGCTGGATACCCATTCCAGCATTACCGCACCGCTGGTGTTTGTTGGCTATGGTCTGGTGTCTGAAGCATTCGGGCTGGATGACTATGCCGGATTAGATGTACAGGGCAAAATTGTGGTAATGCTGACCGGCCGGCCACAATCGTTACCCAGCGAAGAAGCGGCGCACCTTAGCAGCCTGAAAGCACGCTATGCTGCCGAGCGGGGAGCCGTCGGGATTATTACCCTGCATACGCCGGAGCGTGAGAAAATCCGTCCTTATGCCAGCAGTTTACTGTACCTGAATACGCCATCGATGGAGTGGGTGCATGCAGACGGTACACCCGGTGGCGTCGAGCCGGCACTGAAAGGTTCTGCCTATGTGCACTATGAAGCTGCCGTACCATTTTTTGCTACTGCACCGAAGTCGCTGAATGAAATTTTTGCTGAAACAGATCAGCAACTGGTTCCTGCCGGTTTTGAACTGGGTGTTTCCGCCACGTTAAGCCGTCAGTCTGTGCATGAAAACCTGCATAGTCCGAATGTTGCGGCGATACTGCCAGGTTCTGATCCGGTACTGAAAAATGAGTTTGTAGTGATCACCGCTCACTCAGACCATATTGGGCTGAGTAACGATCTGCGTACTGACGATAAAATCAATAATGGTGCGATGGATAATGCCGCAGGTATGTCTATTCTGCTGGAAACCGCCCGTTTGTTTGCTAACCTGCCACAGGCACCGAAACGTTCAATTCTGTTTCTGGCCGTGACAGGTGAAGAAAAAGGCCTGCTGGGTGCTGATTACTTTGCACATTATCCGCTTAAAGCAATGGATAAACTGGTCGCGAATGTCAATCTGGATATGCCGGTATTACTGTATCCGTTTGCCGATATGATCGCTTTTGGGGCTAATCACTCTTCACTGGGTAAAGTGGTAGAGCAGGCCGCAGCAAAAGAAGGCATTAAACTCAGTGCCGATCCTATGCCGGAACAGGCTATTTTTACCCGCTCAGACCACTATACGCTGGTGAAAAAAGGCGTACCGGCGGTATTCCTGATGACCGGGTTTACTTCTCAGGACTCATCGCAGGATGCGGCAAAAATCTGGGGCAGCTTTTTTGCTAAGCATTACCATAAACCGTCGGATAATATCGAAGCGTTAACCCGTGAATATGGGGCGGTTCGTTATGACTTTGGAGCGGTTTTTGCCGATATTAATTTTAATATCGCACTGGATATTGCAAACACCGAGCAGCGGCCTTACTGGTTAACCGAAAGCTTTTTTGCCGAAGCTGTCGGCCAGAGCTATAACCGTGAAACGGACGTTGCCGTTCAGCCATAAGCTGCTGATTCGCCACTGCAGGCCGGAGCTGACTTAACCGGCTTGCAGATGGTGGATATGGTTAATGGTAATATTAACCGCCAGCCCATTTGGTTTTATACCCCAACTGCTGCAGTAACTGTTCTACCTGCTGGCGTTTATCACCCTGAATTTCAATAATGCCATCTTTTACTGCGCCACCGCAGGCACACTTTTTCTTTAGTAAGGCGGCAATTTCTGTCAGTTTTTCGTGAGATTGTGCAATGCCGCTGATCGTCAGCACAGCTTTGCCTCCCCGGCCTTTTGTTTCACGGCGAATACGCAGTGCGCCGTCAGTATAAGCTGCGCCTCCGGTTTTCTCTGGTTTATCGGCTGTAATTCTGCCGCTGTCGGTAGAGTAAACCAGATCAGCATTCTGCGATTGCGGGGGTGTTTCCTGGTGATCTGCTGTCTGCTGTTTTAACTGTGCCTGCCAGTCGGCAAGTGAAAGTTTATCTGAGGCCATAACATTTTACTGTGCAGTGATGAATACTATTGTCCGGTAAGCTTAACCAGCTGTTATGCCGGCAGCAAGTTTTTCCGGCGGCCTGTTGGTTTTTCAGCAGCATCTGTTTAGAATATGGTTTTCAGATATCTGGATGGCTGTTCAGCCCGGAGTATTGATGTCGGTTTTCTCTCCTGTGACTTACCTTGAACGTAGCGGCTTATTATCTCTTTATGGTGATTTAACCCCACAAACAGAGCACTACAGTCGTTTATTGCAGCAGTATCTGGCCGGGCATTCCCTGCCGGATGTGAGCTGGCGATACCGGGTGCCTGAGCTGGGTGAAGGCGGTGCCTGTTCGCTGTTCGGGCAACTGGCCGCTGAGCCTTACGATTTAACCGCTATTCTTGGTGGAAAAACTACCGCTGCACAGCAGGCATTAGCAATGCTTACCCTGATTACCCGCTTTTATCAGCAGCATTCCGGGCTGGCATGGTTTGGTATTTATCAGGCGCGTCATAATACGACAGATGAACCTGTGCTGGTGAAGCTGGCCTATTATGGTGCCGCATCGCGGGCTGAGTTTCCGCTGACCCCGGAATTTGCACTGATCAGTAATAACAGTACTGTAGGGCTTAGCGGTAAAGCTCGGGTAATTAATGATGTAAGTGCTTATTTACGCGAGGGTGGAGAATACTATACCTGCGACCCCAAAGTGCAGGCCGAAGCCTGTTTGCCTCTGTTTAGCCAATCAGGCACAATAGCCGGCATTATTGATGCTGAAGATTTCAGACCACAGGTTTTTACACCTGACGCTGTGGCATTGCTGGTTGCTGTATGTCTGGCTATACCGGCATATTTACCGTAACAACGGGTACGAACTTTTAACTGCAACAATCTAACCAGGTAGAATGCTATGTTTTCTCAGTTACAGCCAGTTGCTACTGATCCTATCTTAGGGTTAATGGCCGCTTATAAAGAAGATCCAAATCCGAACAAAGTTGATCTGGGTGTCGGAGTATACAAAGATGAGCAGGGGCATACTGCGGTATTAAAAAGTGTTAAACAGGCTGAAGCTTTGCGCCTGAAACAGGAAGATACCAAAACCTATATTGGCATGGCTGGTGATTTGGGCTTTAACAGCCATATTGAGAAACTGGCATTTGGCAACGGCCATAAAGTCTTACTGTCTGGCCGGGTTGCTACTGCACATACTCCTGGTGGCACCGGCGCCTTGCGGGTAGCCGCTGAGTTTATAAAACGGGCTAACCCGGATGCCACTATCTGGGTTACCACGCCAACCTGGGCCAATCATATTGCGCTGTTTAAAGCGGCCGGGCTTAACGTAAAAGAATATGCCTATTACGATTACAGCACTAAAGCCCTGAACGAAGAGGCGATGTTTGCCGATCTGGCGCAGATACCGGCTGGTGATGTGGTGCTGGTACATGCCTGCTGTCATAACCCCAGCGGTATGGATCTGAATTTTGAGCAGTGGAAAAAGTTTACCGCTGTTGCAAAAGAGCGCGGGTTCATTCCGCTGGTAGATATGGCGTATCAGGGGTTTGGCACCGGACTTGATGAAGATGCCGCCGGCTTGCGTTATCTGGCAGAACAGGTTGATGAACTGGTGTTATGTACTTCCTGCTCTAAAAACTTCGGCTTGTATCGTGAACGTATCGGTGCGGTCAGTATTGTGGCGGCAGATCCTAAAACCGCAGACATTGCCAAGGCAAACCTGCTGAATGTGGTACGGGCTATTTATTCTATGCCTCCGGCGCATGGAGCCATTATCGTGGCACATATTCTGGACAGTACCGAGCTGACCCGGTTATGGCTGGAAGAACTGGCTGAAATGCGGGATCGTATTAATCAGTACCGGCAGCTGATTATTGATAAATTTGCTGCCGAAGGCATTAAACAGGACTTCAGCTTTATTACCCGCCAGCACGGTATGTTCAGCTTCCTGGGGATAGGCAAAGAGCAAATTGACCGGTTACGTACCGAATTCAGTATCTATATGGTAGGTTCCAGCCGGGTCAGTATTGCGGGTCTGAACCATAGCAATATCGACTACTTTGCCAAAGCCGTTGCTACGGTTCTTAAAGGCTGATAACGGGTTCAGAGCACCATAGCCCGGGCGGTGGTGCTCTTGTTAAGCACAGTTTGTTCAAGTTATAAGCTATCGGATTGGCAAATAAAAATTTCTGTTGACTTAATCTGGCAAAATCCGTTTAATACCCCCCGCGCTGCCAGGATAGCTCAACCGGTTCAGTAACCGGATGAATAATCGGAAGCAGAAAAGCAAAAAAAGTTTGCCCAGATAGCTCAGTCGGTAGAGCAGCGGATTGAAAATCCGCGTGTCCCTGGTTCGATTCCGGGTCTGGGCACCATTGAATACCAGAATAAAATTGCACTTTGTGACACCGCAGTTTTATAAAGATTGCCGTAGCCGCTTTAGCTCAGTTGGTAGAGCAACTGACTTGTAATCAGTAGGTCATCCGTTCGACTCGGATAAGCGGCACCATTTGTTGTAAAAGAAACAAAAGCGATAGTTTTTGCCCGGATAGCTCAGTCGGTTTAGTAACCGGATGAATAATCCATCCGGAATCAACAACAGCAGTAATAGTTTTGCCCAGATAGCTCAGTCGGTAGAGCAGCGGATTGAAAATCCGCGTGTCCCTGGTTCGATTCCGGGTCTGGGCACCATAGTTAAAAAGCCTGACCAACTGGTCAGGCTTTTTGCTTTTAGTTTCAGGCAAAGTATTGGCAGGGAAAATATCGCCAGTCAGGTTAGCTGCTGCATAAGCTGGCTGGCAACATCCGCCAGTCGTTGCTGACTGCTCATGGCTTTTTGCTGCAACTGCCGGTAGGCCTGCTGTTCGCTTAACCCCAGTTGTTGCATCAGTAATAATTTAGCCCGGTCAATTTGCTTTTGTTCATACAGTGCCTGCCGCGCTTCCTGTAATTGTTCATTCATTTGCCGGATATGGGCAGCCTGTTCCTGAAGTAAATCATAAAAGGTATGGTTCAGCATCCCGTCTGTTGTCGGCATCACCGGGATATCCTGTTGGCCGGTTGCACCAAACAGGCCGGGTAGCGCCGGGTCAAACAGCAGGCTGGCGGGTTTTCCGGTTGGCTGTTGTTCGGCAAGAGATTTAAGTTGGCGCTGGTGCTGCTTTAGCATATTTTCTGTATCAGCCAGCCGTTGTTGTGTCAGCGATAACAACTGAGCAGTCAGTTGTTGCTCTGCCTGATATAACAGATCAATACGACTGGTTGCCAGTTCGTACCAGACCTCACTTATTTGTGCCGCAACCGGGCTGCCATCAACCAGCCGTTGTATCAGAGCACGCATTTGCTGTAGTTGAGCACTGCCGTGCAGCATATCTGCACTGATCTCAATGCTGCAGGGAGCCGTGACCAGTTCATGCGTATTTTTCAGATGCTCCTGCTGAGCATACTGCAATTGCTGTAATCGTTCACACAGACTGACATCGAACTGTGATTCGGCAAAGCCTACGGCTCCCCATGCACGTTCCTGGCCAGCGTACTCCTTAGCCTGCATCAGATTAAATAACGCCACCAGCAACCGGGTAATGCTGGCCTCACCGGAGGTTTCTGCCACTTCAGTAACCAGTGCCAGTAAGCTGGCAATCAGCCGGCAATAGGCCTGGGTAATTTCCAGCACGTTAAGCTGCATCTCTGCAGTCTGATGACGTAACCAGGGCAGGGTATCCAGCCCCTGCAGGCTGAAACTTATACGATGCAGTACCCGGCTGTGATGTTGGGATACCGCGAGATAATGTTCAGACAGCAGATCCCGCAGCTGTTGTTCTGTATCGGTACATATTTGGATCTGATGCTGACGCTGGGCCTGAAAACGTTCACAGCCGGAAGCCAGAAAGATATTGCTGATACCACGTTCCCGTTGTAACTGATGAATAAGGGCACTGATTGCTGCAACCACCCGGCAACTGGCAGTAAGCTGGCGCAGTGCTTCGGTTTCAGCTTGTTTGGCTGCCAGCAGAAAGCGTTCTGTTGCCTGACTGAAATGTATATTCATCGGTATTGTTGTTTTTTTGAGTGGATATACCTTTTGTTTAGCAAGCACTGTTCCATTGATGTGTATTAGCCGTAGCGTGTTGTTATTACAAAGAGTCAGGGCAGATAATCCGGGAAGCTGCCTGTAACAGGTGGCTCTGTCAGATGGATAAATTGCCCTGTATTGGTGCGAAATGGTAATGCCTGCACATTTATGCAACAACCCGGGTCAATAAATACTGCTGCCTGATTTGGATAACGTTTTGTTATATATCGCGTTATATCCTAATCTGGCAGGGTGGCATTTTTTTTGCCTGATTATTGCTGTCATTTGAGCCGTAAAGGCATCAAAACAATCACATTACTGAGGACAAAGGCGTCCACTTCCAACCTGTTATACAGGCCGGGAGTGGCGCTTTTTTTTTGCCTGTGTGGTTGTGGGGTACTGCATGCACTTTACCCTGACAAAGACTGATAACAACAGCGCTATGAGGTGAAGATAATGGCTTATTTAATACCTGCAGAATTTGTAACGAAGATGGTTGATGCCGGTGAGGCAAAAATTTATATGTCTACCCGCGATACGCTAATCCGGGCTTTTATGGCCGGTGCAATTCTGGCGTTAGCGGCGGTATTTGCAATTACGGTTGCTGTGGAAACCGGCAGTTTTCTGTTGGGGGCGGCATTGTTCCCGGTAGGTTTCTGCATGCTGTACCTGATGGGGTTTGATTTATTAACGGGGGTATTTGTGCTGACGCCCCTGGCGTTACTGGATCGCCGGCCGGGAGTAACGGTGCAGGGGGTACTGCGTAACTGGGGGCTGGTGTTTACCGGTAATTTTGCCGGTGCGTTAACGGTGGCCCTGATGATAGCCTTTGTTTTTACTATGGGTTTTAATACAGATGGTGGCAGTGTCGGTGAAAAAATTGCCACCGTTGGTGAAGCCCGTACCCTGGGTTATGCCGAATACGGCACCGCAGGCTGGCTGACGATTTTCCTGCGGGGCATGTTGTGTAACTGGATGGTGTCTCTGGGGGTGGTTGGTGCGATGATCTCCACCCATGTCAGTGGTAAGGTACTGGCCATGTGGATGCCAATTATGCTGTTCTTTTTTATGGGGTTTGAGCATTCGGTGGTAAATATGTTTTTATTTCCGTATGCGATCCTGATGGGTGGGGATTTTTCGATTATGGATTATCTGATCTGGAATGAAATTCCAACTGCCCTGGGAAATCTGGTTGGCGGACTGGCATTTACCGGCCTGACATTGTACAGCACCCATTATAAAACTGCGCCGAAACGTCAGCTGACGGTTGATGGTAAGCCGGTTAATGTCTGAACAGCAAACGGTCATACATGCCGGATTACAACTGCAGCTGGGAATACACAGTTGTGCCGGCACCAAACCGCTTAATCAGGATTTTGCTGCTGCCAGAGTGCCACCGGAGCCGGAGCTTACCATAAAAGGTGCCGCTTTCGCTGTCGCAGATGGTATCAGTAGCAGCAGTGTCAGCCATGTGGCCAGCGAAACGGCAGTGACCAGTTTTCTGGAAGATTATTTCTGTACTTCTGACAGTGCCAGCGTCCGCCAGGCTGGCTGTCAGGTGTTGCAGGCTACCAATGCCTGGCTTGACAGCCAGAACCGGCAAAGCCCTTATCGCGGTAATCCGGATAAAGGTTATGTTTGTGCGTTCAGTGCACTGGTCATCAAAGGCCGGCATGCCCATCTGTTTCATATCGGGGATGCGCGTATTTACCTGTTACGTGCCGGACGGTTGCAGCAACTGACCCGTGATCACCGGCAGGCTGCGGCCGGGCAGGAAAGTTATCTCAGCAGGGCACTGGGTGCCGCACCTGATGTCAGCATCGATTATCAGCAATTGTTGTTAAAAACAGAAGATATATTGCTGTTACTGACCGATGGTATATCTGACGTGCTGGATGAAGCGCAGTTGCTACAATTGGTACAGCAGCATCAGGCTGATTTATCTTATGCCGCCAGCATGCTGACGGCCGCCGCGTCTGCTGCCGGCAGTGACGATAATCTCACGGCGATGCTGGTACAAGTGCAGCAACTGGCCGTGGTAACATCAGGAATGCCAGTACTGGATGCACAACTGGCAGTACCGGGAGAATTACAGCCAGACAGGTTGTTTGACGGTTATCGGGTTATCCGCCGTTTACATGCCAGTCATCGCAGCCATTTGTATCTGGTAGAGGACAGTGAGACCCGGCAGCAGATGGTACTGAAAGCCCCGGCCACTGATATGGCGGCAGATGAAGCTTATCTGCAGCGCCTGATGCTGGAAGACTGGATTGCCCGCCGGGTAAACAGCCAGCATGTGATCCGTGCCATACCGGCGGTGCGTCCACGTCACTATATTTATACCGTGGCTGAATATATAGCAGGCCAGACTCTGCGGCAGTGGCTTTCAGACCATCCGCAGCCTTCCTTATCGCAGGTCAGGGATATTATTGCCCAGGTTGGCAAAGGTTTACAGGCATTGCACCGGGCGGAGATCCTGCATCAGGATCTCCGCCCGGAGAATATTATGATCGATGCTGATGGCCGGGTTAAGATTATCGATCTGGGTTCAGCCAGGGTGGCAGGGCTTGCCGAGTTGCATGGTGAAATGAACCATCAGGGGCTGGGTACTGCAATTTATGCCGCTCCGGAGTATTTTCTGGGAGAGGCCGGTACAGAACGTTCTGATTTATTTTCGCTGGCAGTGCTTTGCTATCATATGCTGAGCGGGCGGTTTCCTTATGGCACCAGAGTGGCACGGTGCCATACACTGGCCCAGCAAAAGCGGTTGCAGTATCTGTCGGTTTGTGATGATCACAGTGATATACCACGCTGGCTGGATGAAACCCTGAAAAAAGCGCTGCAGATGCAACCAGAGCAGCGCTATCAGGAACTGTCGGTGTTTCTGTATGATCTAAACTATCCAAACCCGGCTTATCAGCAGTTACCTTACCGGCCATTAATACAGCGTGATCCGCTGCGTTTCTGGCAGCTAGTGTCGCTGGTGCTGCTGTTCAGCAATCTGTATATGCTGTACCTGTTGATACAGTAAAGCGTTCAGCCCCGTTTACGGGGCTGATATAAATCATGCTGTGCGGATCAATGGTGTGGTGTGTTGCAGCAACAGGCTGCAATCAACGGCCATTTGCTGGGAAACGACTTCACCGATGATGATTAAGGTTGGGCCTGATAGTGGCTGCTGCTGTAATCTGGTTTCGATAGTGGCCAGATTACCCGTCAGGTTTCGCTGTTCCGGGGTGCTGACATTTTCCAGTAATGCGACAGGGGTTTTGGCTGGCCAGCCAACCTGCATTAACCCCTGACATAATTGCGATAATCTGCCAAGCCCCATATAAACCACCAGTGTTGGGTTATCACCATTTGAGTGGTAACGCCACTGCTGCCAGTCAGGTTGTTGTGCCGGATCAGCAAACTGCGCGGTAATAAAGCTGACGCTGCGGGCCAGGTTACGGGCTGTCAGCGGAATACCTGTATAAGCTGCCGCAGCACAGGCGGTGGTGATACCCGGTACTATCGCAAAAGGTATTGCCGCAGCATGTAACACTTCAGCTTCTTCGCTTACCCTGGCAAAAATGCTGGGATCACCACCTTTCAGGCGTACTACTGTGAGTCCTTGCCGGGCGTAATCAACCAGTAAGCGGCAAATCTCAGCCTGAGACAGCGAATGTTGACCGGCGCGTTTACCGGCAAATACCTTTCTGGTGCGGGCTGGCAGCATTGCGAGCAGTTCCCCGGAAACCAGCCAGTCGTACAGTACGATGTCTGCCTGCTGTAGCAGGCGATGGGCTTTTAAGGTCAGCAGTTCCGGATCGCCAGGCCCCGCACCTATCAGATATACTTTACCCGGTTTGGTCGCTGTGGCAGTTGCCCGGCTGCCGAAGCTGCTGACATTAGCGGGGATGAGCCAGTTACTGACCGGCCGGAATAAAAAAGTAAGTACGCTCATAATGTTGCTCCGTGCCGGGCAGGGGATAATGAAAGAGAGCCTGATAACAACTCTGTATCCAGCCAGATCTGTTGCCCGGTCAGTTTTACCGGATAAACCGGCACCGAGATATCGGGATACTCCAGACATTGTCCTGTCTGAAGATCAAAATGCTGCTTATAAAGTGGTGAAGCTACCACCAGCCGTTCCCCGGCAGAGCCGGTAATACCACGTGCTAACACATTGGCTTTACCTATAGGATCATAGTTGCCGATAGCAAAGAAATGTGGTTTTCCGCCCGCAGGTATACAGAATAATGCAACCTGTTGCCCCTCTACTAACAGACAGACACCGCTGTTAATCACGATGTCATTCAATGTCGCAACTTTACGCCAGCACATCGTTTTGCTCCTCCTGTGCAATGATTTTTACCGGGATAGCAGTGCTTTGGTAATGCTGATGTTTTTCCTGCTCGGTTGCCGGGCGGATCTGGTTACGTTCCTGCACAAACAGAATGTTGCTGTCCTGCTCCGGGCTGTTTACAAATTGCCGGAAGCGTTTCAGTGCTTCCGGGTTTTGCAGTGTCCGCTGCCATTCACAGGCGTAAGTTCCCACTACGGCCGCCATCTGTTGTTCAAGCTCAGCAGCCAGCCCCAGGCTGTCGTCAATAATTACCTGACGCAGGTAATCCAGCCCGCCTTCCAGTTTTTCCAGCCAGACGGAGGTACGCTGCAGACGGTCTGCAGTGCGGATGTAAAACATCAGAATGCGGTCGATATAACGGATCAGTGTTGCGGTATCAAGATCGGTTGCAAACAGATCCGCATGGCGGGGGCGCATACCGCCGTTGCCACAGACATAGAGGTTCCAGCCGTTTTCCGTCGCAATAATGCCAATATCCTTGCTTTGTGCTTCTGCACATTCACGGGTGCAGCCGGACACGGCCATTTTGATCTTATGTGGTGATCTGAGCCCTTTGTAACGGTTTTCAATGGCAATCGCCTGACCAACGCTGTCCTGCACACCGTAACGGCACCAGGTACTGCCAACACAGGATTTTACCGTACGCAGGGATTTACCATAGGCATGGCCGGTTTCAAAACCGGCATCAACCAGTTGCTGCCATATCAGTGGTAATTGTTCAAGCCGGGCTCCGAACAGGTCGATACGCTGACCGCCGGTGATTTTACAGTACAGGTTAAATTCTTTTGCTACCTGACCAATGACCAGCAGTTTATCGGCGGTAATTTCACCTCCGGCAATCCGGGGCACGACAGAGTAAGAACCGTCTTTTTGCATATTGGCCAGAAAAGTATCGTTGGTATCCTGTAATGCCACATGTTTGCTGTCCAGCACATAATCGTTCCAGACGGAAGCCAGTATCGAGGCAATGGTTGGTTTACAGATATCACAGCCATGCCCTTTACCGTGTTGCTGTAATAACTGCTCAAAGCTGGTCAGTTGTTCCACCTGTACCAGATGCAGTAACTGCTGGCGGGAATAGGCAAAATGCTCGCAGAGGTGATTATTAACTTCGATACCGCAGCGTTTCAGCTCGTCATCAACAACGGATTTGAGTAATGAAGCACAGCCACCACAACCGGTGCTGGCTTTGGTGCAGCTTTTTATCTCACCCAGGTCATAAAGCCCCTGTTCAACACAGGCAATAACATCACTTTTGGCAACATTGTGGCAGGAGCAAATCATGGCAGTGTCAGGCAGTGCACTGCCTGAAAGAGATACTGCCTGACCACTTTGCTGTGGCAAAATAAGGCTTTCGGGGGTTGAAGGCAGAGGCAGTGCATTCAGACAATACTGCAACAAGGTATCATAATCGCCGGTATCACCGACCAGTACGGCGCCCAGCAGGGTGTCGCCGTCACCATTAATGACCAGTTTCTTATATATCTGACGCAACGGGTCCTGATAAATCAGGCTTTGGGCGCCGCTGGTGCTGCCGTGGGCATCCCCGATAGAACCTACTTCGACGCCGAGCAGTTTGAGTTTGGTGCTCATATCTGCGCCGTTAAAGGCCAGTTGTCCGCCGGTAAGATGACTGACCGCCACTCTGGCCATCTGATAACCGGGGGCAACCAGACCGAACAGTTTATTCTGCCACAGCGCACATTCCCCTATGGCATAGATGTCGGGATCTGATGTCTGGCAATGGTCATTAATGACAATACCGCCTCGGGCACCGATAGCCAGACCGGCATCCCGTGCTATCTGATCATAAGGGCGGATGCCGGCCGAAAACAGGATCAGATCGGTTTCCAGATTACTGCCGTCAGCGAATTGTAGCCGGTAGCGGCATTGACTGCCGGCAACGATATGTTCAGTGGTTTTTCCGGTATGGACGCCGACGCCAAGGGCTGCTATTTTTTGTTGCAGCAGTTTACCGCCACTCTGATCAAGTTGTACGGCCATCAGTTGCGGTGCAAACTCTACTACATGAGTGATTAACCCCAGCTGCTTTAAGGCACTGGCAGCTTCCAGCCCCAGCAAACCGCCACCAATCACAACTCCCACTCTGCTGTCTGCTGCACTTTGTCTGATAGCTTCCAGATCTTCAATCGTTCGGTATACCAGGCAATGTGGCTGTTCGTGACCGGGGATTGGTGGGACAAAAGGGTAAGAGCCGGTAGCAATAATCAGCTTATCGTAGTGGTAGTTGTCGCCGCTGCTGCTGAAGACGGTTTTGCTGGCCGTATCGATGCGGGTAATCCAGCAGTTTAACTGATAGTGAATGCCCAGCTGCTGGTAATGTTGTTCGCTGGTAAGCATCAGTTCGTCAGCGGTTTTATCGTTAAAAAAGCTGGACAGGTATACTCTGTCATAAGCAAGCCGGGGCTCGCCGCAAAGCACGGTGATAGTGGCAGCAGGTGCAGTGGCACGTAATTGCTCAACAAAATGATGTCCCACCATCCCATTGCCGATAACCAGAATATGTTGTGATAAGTGCATCTGATGCTCCTTTCCCTTAGTAATTAACTTTGTACGGGGCAAACAAAAAAGCCCACAGCCTGCTGCCATATGGCAGGGGCTGTGGGCTTCGTTGCCTTAATACCTTAATCGTTATTACTGCAAGGTATTCTGAAATTGTGTTGCCGGTTGCTTAACCGGCGATAAGTTATAGCGCATGTTAAAAATGCATGATTATTGCCAGTTTTTTAACTTATTGGAAAATAAAGATAAAACCAGATTTTCTCTGCCGGTGGTATGCGTGCAGGCATTATAATGGTGCAAAAATGCACCAGTCTGATACGGCAGATGGTGCAGCGGTAGCATTCCGTACCTGAAATTGCTATTTGTCAAATAGTCAAACTCCGGCATCTTTGTTATGCTCAGCCTGGTGTCATTGATGTGGTTACTGCTCACCGGGGTAACCGTTAGATAAGGTCAAAATAAAAAAATAATGGAGCTTATACAAGATGAAGCACGGAATTACCCTGTTGGCTGCAGTTGTTCTGACTGCCTGTGGTGGTGTTAATCAGGAAAGTGTATCGGAGCAGAATGTGGCAACCCAAACTCAGCAGCAATTGCAGGTAAGTTATCCTGTTACCCGTAAAACCGATGTGGTTGATCATTATTTTGAGCAGGCGGTTGCTGATCCATACCGCTGGCTGGAAGATGATCGCAGTGCTGAAACAGAAGGCTGGGTGAAAACTCAGAATGCCCTGACATTCGGTTATCTGGAGCAGATCCCTTACCGGGAGCAAATACGGCAGCAACTGGCTGATTCATGGAATTATGAAAAAGTAGGTGCGCCATTCACTGAAGGTGATTACACCTATTTCTATAAAAATGACGGCTTGCAGAATCAGTCGGTATTGTATCGTCAGAAAGGTGATGGTGAAGCCGAAGTTTTTCTTGATCCGAATACCTTCAGCAGTGATGGTACTACGTCACTGGCTCAGGTAAGTTTTTCACGGGATGGCAGTATAGCGGCCTATGCGATTTCGGAAGGTGGCAGTGACTGGCGTAAAATCATCATTATTGATGTTGAAACCAGACAACCGCTGGAAGACACACTGGTTGATGTGAAGTTCAGCGGTATCTCCTGGGTGGGGAACGAAGGCTTTTACTATTCCAGCTATGATAAACCAGAAGGCAGCGAGCTTTCTGCCAAAACGGATCAGCATAAGCTGTATTACCATAAACTGGGCACATCACAAAAAGATGACCCGGTAATCTTTGGTGCGACAGAACAACAGAAGCACCGCTATATTGGTGCCTCGGTTACGGAAGATGATCGTTATCTGCTGGTGTCTGCAGCTATTTCCACTTCAGGTAATAAACTGTTTCTGAAAGACCTGACTAAGCCAGACAGCGGTTTTGTGGCGATTGTTG
The DNA here is from genome assembly GCA_033792355.1 of Chromatiaceae bacterium AAb-1. Classification (GTDB taxonomy): domain Bacteria; phylum Pseudomonadota; class Gammaproteobacteria; order Enterobacterales; family Alteromonadaceae; genus Alishewanella. The sequence continues at coordinate 13,065 of JARXRR010000009.1, read as the reverse complement.
ATCATACAAATTCTGATACCGACTTACTGGATAATCAGGGCAGCACGCTGTATCTGGTTACCAATCTGAATGCCCCCAACCGCAAAGTGGTAGTGGTGGATGCAGCTAAGCCACAACCTGAACATTGGCAGGATCTGATTGCTGAAACTGACAATGTACTTAGCCCGGCTACCGGCGGTGGCTATATTTTTGCGGAATATATGCAGGATGCCATCGCAAAGGTAAAACAGTATGACTACGACGGTAAGTTTATCCGTGATGTTAGCTTACCGGGTGTGGGAAGTGTCTGGGGCTTTGCCGGTAAACGGGAAGCAGATACGCTGTATTACACCTTTGCCAACTATACTACGCCGCAAACCATCTATGCCTTTAAACCGGCAAATGGGCAGTCAGATGTTTACAGCACATCCGGCGCGTCGTTTAATCCGGATAATTATGTATCTGAGCAGGTATTCTATACCTCAAAAGATGGTACTAAAGTACCGATGATTATCAGCTACCGTAAAGGTATTAAACGCGACGGTTCTGTGCCTGCCATTCTGTACGGCTATGGCGGCTTTAATGTCAGCCTGACCCCTAATTTCAGTATTACCAATGCAACCTGGCTTGATTTAGGTGGTATTTATGCTGTGGCAAACCTGCGTGGCGGTGGTGAATATGGTAAAGCCTGGCACAATGCCGGAACACAGTTGCAAAAGCAGAATGTGTTCGATGATTTTATTGCGGCAGCGGAATATCTGATTGCTGAAAAATATACCAGCAGCGATAAGCTGGCTATTCGTGGCGGCTCAAATGGTGGCCTGCTGGTCGGTGCGGTAATGACGCAGCGGCCGGAGCTGGTCAAAGTAGCCCTGCCAGCCGTTGGGGTACTGGATATGCTGCGTTATCATACCTTTACCGCTGGTGCAGGCTGGGCCTACGATTATGGCACGGCAGAGCAGAGCCAGGAAATGTTCAGTTATCTGCAAGGCTATTCGCCGCTGCATAATGTAAAAGCTGATACGGCTTATCCGGCAACCCTGATTACAACTGCCGATCATGATGATCGGGTGGTGCCGGCGCATTCGTTCAAGTTTGCTGCCGAGTTACAGGCAAAAGATGCCGGCGTAAACCCGGTATTGATCCGTATTGAAACCAATGCCGGTCATGGTGCCGGTACACCGGTATCAAAACAGATTGAACAAACGGCGGATATTTTCAGTTTTACGCTGTTTAACATGGGATATACCCAGCTACCGTAAGCTGCCTCTTGCTTTTAATGTCACGAACTGGCATAAAGGGCGTTACAGTTTACAGATGATCTCCCGCCGGTTATGCCGGCGGGTTTTTTTCTTTTACAGGAGACCTGAATGTTAGTGCAACCTGCTATCACAGTATCAACTCTGGATATGGATCGTATTGAAGCGCTGATAGACAAAATGCCAAAGCTCAGCCCGGAAGTTGAGCAACTGGTGGAAGAGTTGGATCGTGCTGCTATTGTCGAACCTGAAAATATGCCGGACAATGTGGTTACTATGAATTCCACAGTACGATTTGCTATGGCTGGCAATAATAAAGTATTCGAGAAAGTATTGTGTTATCCGAAAGATGCTGCCGCCAGCGAGCAACATTTATCTGTTTTTACTCCCGTTGGCAGCGCCTTACTGGGGTTATCGGTCGGACAGAAAATCAGCTGGCCTATGGCAAATAATACCGAGGTAGAAGTCGAAATTGTCGACGTCGTTTACCAGCCGGAACGTGCCGGTGACTACCGCCTCTGAATATACCGTTCAGCTTTTTCCTTTTCCGGGTGTTGTTTGCCGCAGGCGCAGCACCCATAATAACAGCACGATATAGATTATATGCAGCAACAGTTGTCTGCTGCAGGAGCTGAATTTATGGCAAAAGCAGTGATACTGGTGCTGGACAGTTTTGGTATTGGCAGTGCACCGGATGCCGCCACCTTTGGTGATGAAGGCGCCAATACATTTGCCAGTATTGCCGGAACGTTTTTGCAACAAAAAGGCCGGCAACTGGCCGTACCAAATTTAAGCCGGTTAGGGCTGGTAAAAGCGGCAACTGCTGCTGGCCGCCAGGCTCCTGCCGTTACTGATACCGACGCGGTGACCGGCGCTTACGGCTATGCAAAAGAACTGAGCAGCGGTAAGGATACTCCCAGTGGACACTGGGAAATTGCCGGTGTGCCGGTGTTATTTGACTGGGGTTATTTTCACGAAAAAACCAACAGCTTCCCGCCGGAACTGATTAGTGAGTTATGTCAGCGCACCGGTGTTGAGGGCATTCTGGGAAATTGCCACGCATCGGGTACTGATATTCTGAAGAAACTGGGGGACGAGCATGTCCGCACCGGTATGCCGATTTGCTATACCTCTGCTGACAGTGTCTTTCAGGTTGCGGCACATGAAGAACATTTCGGGTTACAGCGACTGCTGGATTTTTGCCTGACAGCCCGCGAACTGCTTGATAAATACAATATCGGCCGGGTAATTGCCCGGCCTTTTCTGGGTAATGCTGCGGATAACTATGCCCGGACCGGAAACCGCCGGGATTACTCGGTATTACCACCGGCACCGACCGTCCTGGATAAACTGACTGCGGCGGGTGGTGAAGTGATCAGTATTGGTAAAATTGCCGATATTTATGCCCATCAAGGTATTAGCAAAGCGCTCAAAGCTACAGGGCTGGAGGCATTGGTTGATACTACATTGCAGCAAATGGCAGTGCAGCAGGACAACAGCCTGATTTTTACCAATCTGGTCGATTTTGACCAGAACTTCGGACATCGCCGTGATCCTGTCGGCTACGGTGAAGCGCTGGAATATTTTGATCAGCGTCTGCCGGAAATTATTGCTGCCTGCTCAGAAGACACCTTGTTGATACTGACTGCCGATCACGGTTGCGACCCTACCTGGCATGGTACAGAACATACCCGTGAATATATTCCGGTGCTGGCTTATTTACCTGGAATGCAGGCTGCCGATTTAGGCGAGCGGGCAACATTTGCCGATATTGGCCAGACGCTGGCTGACTATTTTAAGCTGGATAAACTGGAGTACGGCCAGTCTTTCCTGCCTCAACTAACCAAGTAAGTTATTTTAAAAGAGAATTTTATGCCGACTCCTCATATTAATGCCGCTGAAGGTGATTTTGCCCGCACAGTGCTGATGCCGGGTGATCCTTTACGGGCTAAACATATTGCCGATACCTTTTTAACTGATGTTGTCTGTGTGAATACAGTGCGCAATATGCTGGGTTATACCGGTAACTATAAAGGGAAAAAAGTCAGTGTGCTGGGCTCTGGTATGGGCGTTCCGTCTATTTCTATCTATGCCACTGAACTGGTGAAATTTTACGGGGTAAAAAATATTATCCGTATCGGCTCCTGTGGTGGTTTACCACAGGAAGTTAAAGTGCGTGATGTGGTTATAGCCATGGGAGCAAGCACTGACTCCATGGTTAACCGTAATCGTCTGGGAGGACTGGATTTTGCCGCGACAGCAAGTTTCGGTTTACTGGAACAGGCAGTGGCAGCAGCCCGTGCTAAACAGATCCCGGTTAAAGTAGGTAATGTATTTACCTCCGATTTATTCTACAACCCCAGTGATACCCTGTTTGATACGCTGGAAAAATACGGCATTCTGGCTGTGGAAATGGAAGCTGCCGGTTTATACGGTGTTGCAGCTGAGTATGGTATTAATGCTCTGGCTATTCTGACGGTAAGCGACCATATCCGTACCGGTGAATCACTTAGTGCAGAGCTGCGCCAGACCAGTTTTAATGACATGGTCGAAATAGCATTGTCACTGGCCTGAACCTGGAGCCGTTATGTCATTACTGAGTAATAAAATGTTCTATGTGTCATGGGAAGCATTTCATCGCGCCACCAAAGAGCTGGCGCATCGCTTACTGGACGGACAATACAATGGCATTGTCGCGGTAAGCCGTGGCGGGCTGGTGCCTGCTGCCATACTGGCAAGGGAGCTGAATATCCGGGTGGTAGACAGCATCAGTATTGCCAGTTATCAGCATGATCAGCAGGGTGAACTGAATATTCTGAAACATGCCAATTTACAGGATAGCGAGCGGTTACTTATTGTCGATGATCTGGTTGATACCGGTGAAACCGCAAAAGTGTTGCGGCAGCTTTTTCCTAAAGCCTGTTTTGTGACAATTTATGCCAAACCACAGGGAAAACCGATGGTTGACCATTATATCACTGACATTGAACAGGATACCTGGATCCAGTTGCCGTGGGATATGGAACTGGCCTACAGCAAACCGCTGGCAGAAAAGTGATCAGGGCAGTTTATAAAGCTGTTGTTCAATAAATAGTGCTTCTACTTTCTGCCGTGCCCACGGGGTTTTACGCAGAAACTTCAGGCTGCTTTTGACTGATGGATCAGTTTTAAAGCAGTTGATATCGATATGCTGCGCCAGGCCCTGCCAGCCCATATGGCTGACCAGCCGGGTCAGCAGTTGTTCCAGTGTGATGCCATGTAGCGGGTTTTTAGGTTGTTCTGTCATATCAGACACCTTGATCAGTTCCAAAAATAAAGCCACCGGAATGAGGTAATGCTGGTCAAGCATCCATCACCTTACTCACGCTAACACGCCGTAAATACATCCATGTAGGCTCGGTTCCGCCCGTCCGGGGCTCCAACGGTTAGCTTAGAGTAAGCTGATTCCTGCTTAATAGTTCACCGGCATTAGCCTGAATAAGGTGGTTTTTTATTATCGGCGAAAGATTTACAGACGCTCTAACATTGCGGCTGTGAAGTCAGTAGTACCGAAGTTGCCGCCTAAGTCGCGGGTAGTACGGTCGCCTGATGCAATTACATCACGTAATGCCGCCAGAATCTTATCTGCTTTATCTTTCATACCCAGATATTCCAGCATCTGTATTGACGCCAGAATCACCGAACTGGGGTTAGCCAGGTTTTTACCGGCGATATCCGGTGCGCTACCGTGTACTGCTTCAAAAATAGCACAGTCCTGGCCAATGTTGGCACCGGGAGCCATTCCCAGACCACCGACCAGACCGGCACACAGGTCAGATAAAATATCGCCGAACAGGTTAGTGGTAACGATAACATCGAACTGCTGCGGGTTCATCACCAGCTGCATACAGGCGTTATCGACAATCATTTCCTGGGCTTCAATATCCGGGTAACGTGCCGCAACTTCACGGGCGGTTTTCAGGAACAGACCGGAAGTGGATTTCAGAATATTGGCTTTATGTACGATAGTAACTTTTTTGCGCTTTTCCCGGCGGGCCGTTTCAAAGGCAAATACGGCGATACGTTCAGCACCTTCACGGGTAATGATACTGGTGGCTTCTGCTTTCTGGCCATCAGCGGATACTACCTGACCATGGCCTGAGTACATACCTTCGGTGTTTTCACGAATGGTAATAATATCAATATTCTCGTAACGGGCTTTGGTGCCTTTAAAAGAAATCACCGGGCGTACGTTAGAGTACAGGCTGAATTTCTTACGCAGTGTTACGTTGATTGAGGTAAAACCTTCGCCAACCGGAGTGGTTAATGGCCCTTTCAGGGTGATTTTGTTACGGGCGATGGCGTCCAGTGTTGCCTGAGGCAGTAACTCACCGGTTTTTTCCAGAGCGGTTAAACCTGCGTCTACGTATTCGTAATTAAAATTACACCCAACTTTGTCTAAAACCTGAATGGCTGCTTCAACAATACTTGGGCCAATGCCATCACCTTTGATGACGGTAATAGTCTGGGTACTCATCTGGATCCTTAGTTGTAAATGTAAAAGAGAAGGGAAGGCTTTGTGCCTGAAACGGGGCAAAATATACCATTTTTTGCCTTTTAAAGCCAGTTTGATGGAATTTTACGGTAGAAATTGCGTAAATACAGAATATAAAGCGGATGAATGTCGTAATAAAACTACATTCTCTGGTGCCTTAATCATCAGAAGATGCTGACAGCGCCAAGTGATTTGTAATGCTCAATGGCTGCATCACCCTTCGCGATTAATTTACGATCCCGGAATAACAGAGGGGTGCATTCATCGGCTGTGGTGATACCATCGGCCACTTTCCAATGGGTGCGATAGTACAGTAACTGGTAAATGGTATTTTGCTGTTTCAGCGCAGCAGTAATATCAGGCACCCCCAGCCGTTTGATAATGTCATCCTGCAGGTGTTGCTCTTGCGGATCCAGTTTATTAATAATTCTGGCATTAAAAGCTTCTCGATCCTGCCAGTTCATTTGTTCCGGGTCGTCTTTATAGAACAACATGACCGACAACATCAGCAGAACGTAGCCTAATCCTCCCAGTGCGAACATAAACAGTGTTTTCAGCTTGATAAATGGTTTCACTGGTGCCTTCATGATGAACCGTTAAGTCTGATAGTTTGTAAGTTTATACCTAATTGCAGATCAGTTTGCAGACTGAGTACCTGCATAAAGCATTTTATGTCGTCTTTGTGCTGCAAAATCTTTTCACGTACTTTTTTATGGCAATCAGGATGTTCCAGCGCTTCAGTCAGGGTATTGCCCATAGCCATCAGCTCCAGCGCTGTTTTGGGGCCAATACCAACAACGCCGGGAATATTATTGGTACTGTCTCCGGTCAGGCTCCATAAACGTACCAGTTGTTCCGGCGGTACTCCGAATTTCTGTATCACCAGTTCGGGTGTTTGCTGCTGGCGGCTGAAAGGGTCGTAGATATGAATATACTGGCTTAACAGTGGCAGGTAGCCTTTGTCGCTTGAGACAATGGTAACCTGCTGCTGATATTGCGCCATTTTACTGGCCAGGGTGGCAATGATATCGTCTGCTTCATGTTGTGATTGCTGCCAGCAGTGGAAGTTATGCTGTTTTACCGTTTGTTCCAGATCCGGCAATGCCGCTGCCAGAATATCCGGCATCGGCTTACGGTTTGCTTTGTAGCCGGCGTATAGCTGACGACGCCACTGGCTGTTGCGGCCATCGAACACCAGCAGGCCATGAGTAGGCGAAAGCTCCTGACGTAAGCGCTCGATAGCCTGAACTAACATTTGCCGGGTATTGCTGATAATTTGCTGTCTGGTTCCGTCTGCAACATCCTCTGCCAGAGGTTGGTAGGGGCGCTCCTGTACTGCGTATAAACGCCGGATCAGATTAAGTGCATCGATCAGAACCAGATGAGCCATCAGGTAATAATCCGGTAGCAGGGTTCGTATTTCGAGCCCGGTAGTTTCATCCGGCCCTGCTCAACAAAAGCCTGTAACAGCGTATCCATCATGTTCATCAGGGCTGGTTCACCCGATAATCGGAAAGGGCCGTGTTGCCTGATTGCCCGGATACCTTCGTCTTTTACGTTGCCGGCAACAATACCGGAGAAGGCCCGGCGCAGGTTGGCGGCAAGACGGGCCTTATCCTGATCCAGGTGTAAATCCAGTGCTGCCATATTCAGATGTGACGGAATAAACGGATGCTGGAAGTCAGCATCAATTTTAAGGGTCCAGTTAAAATGATAAGCATCACCCACGGCTTTACGGTATTCCCGTACCTGACCACAGTCCTGTTTCAGCTTGCGTGCTACGGCAACCGGATCATCGATAATAATTTCAAACAGGTTCAGCGCTTCTTCGCCCAGTGTATTTTCAATAAAGCTGGCAATTTCACGGAAATAAGGTTCGCTTTGTTTCGGGCCGGTAAGAATAACCGGTAATGTTTGCTGCTGGTTATCCTGATGCAGCATAATTCCCAGCAGATAAAGCAGTTCTTCGGCCGTACCCGCGCCACCCGGAAAGATAATAATGCCATGAGCAACCCGGATAAAGGCTTCCAGGCGTTTTTCAATATCCGGCAGAATCACCAGTTCATTAACAATAGGGTTTGGTGGCTCTGCTGCGATAATGCTGGGCTCTGTCAGCCCCAGATAACGGCCATTGCTGATCCGTTGTTTATTATGACCAATGGTGGCACCTTTCATCGGGCCCTTCATGGCACCGGGGCCGCAGCCGGTACAAATATCCAGCCCTCTCAAACCCAGCTCGTAGCCGACTTCTTTGGTATATTTGTATTCTGTTTCGTTAATTGAATGGCCGCCCCAGCAAACGATCATATTCGGTTCACTGCTGGCATCAACTACCCTGGCATTACGCAGAATATCAAAAACGGTGTGGGTAATATGTGCACTGTTATGCAGGTCAAGCGGGTTTGCTTCTGCTCCCAGACGGGTGTGGTAAAACAGGATGTCCCGTAATACGGCAAACAGGTGTTCATGGATACCTTTAATTATTTTGCCGTCGACAAAGGCTCTGGCCGGCGGGTTAAACAGCTCGATTTTTATGCCGCGTTCCCGGCTGAGTAAATTGACTTCAAAGTCTTTAAACTGATCATAAATTTCGGCTGAGCTGTCGGTGTGGCTGCCCACGTTCAATACCGCCAGACAGCAATTTCTGAATAGCCGGAATGCTTCATGCTGGGTGTTGAGTTTTAAACGGTCAACTTCAAGCTGTGATAATAAATCCATTGAACCCAGCGGGTTTAATTGCACGTGCATGTGCACTCTCCAGATAGTTGATTACAATACCGACAGCAGACGATTTCATGCTTTAAATACAATGGTGTCTCGTCCGGCTTTTTTAGCTTCATACAGGGCTTCATCGGCACGGTCAAATGCACTGCGACTGCTGTCATCATTTCTCAGTTGGGTAGCGCCAAAAGATAACGTAATAGGTACGCTCTGATTTTTGAATTTAAATGCAATATTATTGATTTTTGTCCTGATTTTATTCAACGGTATCTCAATGTCTTCCAGTGTGGTTTCAGGAAACAGCATAATAAATTCTTCACCACCATAGCGGGCGATAAAATCTGTTTCACGCAGGCTTTGCTTCAGTGCTTTTGCAATGGCTTTCAGTGTTTTATCACCTGCGCTATGACCGTAGTTGTCGTTGATACGTTTAAAATGGTCTACATCTGCGACAACCAGAGTCAGGGGTTTACGGTAACGCTGCCAGCGTGATATTTCAAGCTGATAACGCTCATCAAAGGCCGCTCTGTTCGGAATTTCGGTCAGTGCATCCTGCAGGCTGCGAAAACGCTGCTCTGCAATCCGGCTCTGAAAGGAAGACGCTTCCCGCTCCAGTTCGTGCAGCCGTACTTCCATCGTTTGCAGGGTCTGAAATAACTGTTGGTGCTGTTGTTGTTCCAGCTGTTCTTTTTCCCGCAGTGAATCGGTAATTGACAGCAACTTATGATTGACCAGCGTTTTCAGCTGTTCCAGTGTAGTGGCCTGTTCAGTTTCCTGGCTGAGGTGGGTAATTTTTTGTTCTATCTGCTGCCGTAATGTATTAACCCGTTCCTGTTGCTGCTGGTTGCTGCTAAGCGAAGACAGAACGCTTTGCTGAACGCTGGATAATGCACTATTTAGTTTCAGTAAGAAATGTTCAGCAGACTGGCGTTCGTTCTGTACGCTGCTGACAATCATGCTGATGGTTTTTATACAGGCATCCAGCAGGGAGTCTATCGAAAGCGTTTCACGTAACAACTGGCGGATATCGGTCAGGTGTTCGGCCGGGTATTCGGTAAGTGTCAGTTGTTCCAGCAAGGCTTCCAGTTCGTTACTGATGCGCCGGCAGGTATGGGCATAGCGGGTTTCATCACTGTTTATCAGCTGCTGGCTGGCCTGCAGGGCTTCCTGATACAACGATGCCAGTTGTGTCAGGTAGGGCAGAAAGCTGTATATGGTGGCGGCAGGTTGCTCGATATTATGCAGTAACTGGCGCAGATCCCGTCGCAACTGATCTGGTAAGCCCCGCTGCTTTTGCAGTTGCTTACCGGCTTCTGTCAACTCCTGCTGGATATGCTTAATACCTTGTTGCTGCTGATTCTCCAAGTGTTTCAGATTCTCTGTGGTTTGCTCGATAAAAGGCAGCAATTTTTCCAGATCGGTGCCTCTGGTCAGCTCCTGCCGTAATCTGGCAAGGCGGTTGTCCAGATCCAGATCGGTTCCTTTACAGGCCAGAGACAGCCGCGATACAAACTGTGCCAGCAGTTTGAACTGGTGTTCGTATGTATCTTCCAGTAATTTTCGGGCTTTTACCGCATTGGCCAATTGCTGCTGAAGAGTATCCTGCAAGATGCCACCTGATGTCGGAATATGGAATTACGTTGCTGTTTATTATATCGGCAATACCGGAATAAAAACAGCGAGCCGAAGCTCGCTGTAAGGGGACTATGTTTTTATATAGGGTCTGGTTACTTGTACAGATAGTAAGGTAACCATGACTGTTCTTCTGTAGAGGTAAGATATTGCATATCCGACGTTCCATCATCACAGTTACAGTCAGGCAGCTCATCTGCCTGACTGGTTTATTAAAACAGAAAACGTCTTTTTTTGAAAGTCATGTTGTAATATTTATTTTGTCATTACATTTCTGGTTATTGCCTGGTCAGGCGCATAAACGGAATATCGTATGGTTTACTGCTACGAAAAGGGTTAATATCCAGCCCGCCGCGACGGGTATAACGGGCGTAAACGGTCAGAAACTCAGGCTGACATTGTCGCTGTATATCACAGAAAATACGCTCAACACATTGTTCATGAAACTCATTATGGCCACGAAAGCTAATCAGGTAACGGAGCAGGCTTTCATGATCAATAGCTGGTCCGCGGTAATGAATAAACACGCTTGCCCAGTCTGGCTGTGATGTGATCAGGCAGTTTGATTTTAGTAAGTGTGAGTGTAACCTTTCTTCTTTTATTTCATTTTTTGCTGATTTTTTAAGCAAATCCGGGTCGTACCGGTACTGTGAAATCTCGATATCCTGTTCATCAATACAATGTCCGGGTAACCAGGTTGGCTGAAAAGTCTGTAACTCGTTCACATTATGCAGCGTTACCTGCACCGGCATTCCGGCACAGGCAGACAAGTCCTGTTTCAGGTGATGATACACAATACTTAAATCATCAAAACGGGTCTGGTTAAAGCTGTTCAGATATAATTTGAACGATTTTGATTCAATCAGATTGGGTGAGTCACAGGGAACGATAAAGGTTGCCAGGGCTACCACTGGCTTGCCTTTGCTGTTCAGCCACGATAATTCGTAACCATGCCAGATGTCCTGACCGCTGAATGGAAGTTGCTGTGTCAGCCCGAGAGCATCCCGGCCAAGTGTGCGGGGCACCGGTTGCAGTAATGCCGGGCTGTAGGTATCCGTATATTCTGTCGCTTTGCCCAGTGTCAGACTGGCAAGCACGTCGGCGTGGCTTTTTGTCATCTCAGTTATGATCCGGTTACAATGCTGCAATCTTAACATAATTACGGACGGATAAGCGCTTGGAGTTTTCGCATATTTATACAGCCTTTATTGAGCGGGCGATACAATGGCATCAGCAACACCGGCTCCCGCTGCTCACCTGGGCTGATCCTGCCAGTGTTTCTCCCTGTCAGCAGGGAGAAGCAGTTGACGGGCAGGTACACTGGAAGCCGGTATTACAGCAGCCGGTGGCAGATTTTTCTAATGTTGAACAGGCACTGGAGCTAGTACTGCACCCTGATATCACCGCATTTTACAGCCTGTATTATGGCGCAGGGCTGGCGGCTGAACACCCGAAAGGCCGGCTGGCATTGCTGATGGTATGGAATAAGGATGATTTAGTACGGTTACAGGAAAATATTATCGGCCATATCCTGATGAAACGCCGTTTAAAACAGCAGGAAACGGTGTTTTTTGCTGTGACGGATGATGACAGTATCATGCTGTCAGTGTTGAATAGTACCGGAGAAGTCTTTCTGGAACATACCGGAAAGGAAGTAAAGGAAAAGCTGGCCGATAACCTGGCTGATTTTATCAGCGGATTAACGCCGGCAGCCTATGAAGGATTCTGACAATCCCAGGCAATATTGCTGAGTAAACGGCAATGATCGCATTTAAAGTCGAATAACTGGTGCAGCGGGGTTGTTAAGCGCCAGTTGTTACCGCAGCCGGGGCAGCTTTTATGTGGTTCTGCCGCACAATCCGGGCTGCTGCCACTATACAGAGCATAAAAGAATGGTTTGCCCGTGCGTTGTTCCAACTGGCGGGCCAGTTTTCTGCCCTGTCGATTCAGTGTACTGTGTAGTTGCTGCAGGCTGTTTTCTGCGGTCTTATGCAAAACCCGTTGTTGTTGCATTTGTATCTCATCCAGAGCCTGATATTGCAGCTGCCAGCGAATTAAAGCTTCATGATCCTGGTGGCTGCCGGTATTCAGCCGGTATAGCGGAACCGGGCTGAGATATTCACTGCAGCGAACCGGCGAGCAGGTATCAGCAAAAGTCGTAAACAGGATATAGTATTCGGAAACCTGCGATGGGCTGGTATGTTGTGACATCAGATCCATACCCAGCACTTCCAGCGAAGGATACGCCAGACCGGCAGCAATTAACTCCTGCTGAGCCTGTAAAGCGCGGGCATTATGCAAAGAGGGGTGCAATGCATTTTCTTCAGGTATTACAACCCGGCTGCAGAAAGTATCTGCTGACAGCGCAGTCGGAAATTCACGCCCCAGAATCTGACCGTTAAAAATCAGCGCTTCAATATATTGTCTGATAGCTTTTTCAGCGTCGGGGTAACTGGTGTCTGCAACAATGCGAAAGCGGAGTTCTGCCAGATACATGGTCAGAGTTTCCCTCTGCTGAGCAGAATATCCAGTTTAGCTTCAATACGTGCCAGTGTTTGCTGTAATTCGTTGTTTATTGCCGGAGTGCTTTCTGTTTTGCTATCGCTGGCTGTTTTGCTGCTGCCGGCTTGTTCTGCTATCTGTTCTTTATTGGTAGCGGCATGATTTGCACCTGCATGGCTACGCCATTGCTGATAGGCAGAAAAAAGTACCGGTGCAGGAAGCTGGCCGGCCAGCCGGGCTTTAAACAAAGCAAGGCTGGGCGTTTTTCCTTCGGTGTGTAATTGTTCTGCAACCTGTTGCAGTAAACGAAGCGCGTCTGACACAGCAATATTGCTCAAATTGACTAAATAATGGTGGAAGCTACCACTTTTATAACTGAGGTGAAAGAGATGCTTTTATAAGGTATTGTTATTTATTGATTTAATTTTATGGTATACC